>JAZNSW010000019.1:0-1600 GCA_045591505.1 Paludibacteraceae bacterium | reverse complement strand
GGTAAACTAAGTGGCGTCATTCGTGATAGTGCCACTATACGTTTGATATTGTGAGAAATACTATTTGCATGGTAGCGCAATGCTGCACACAATTGCTGCGTGTTGGTACGCAGTTGCCATGATGTAGAAATACGCTCCTGACGGCGAGTGCGCAAGCGATTATCTTCGCTACGCGTACCGATTTGGTACGAGGTGAGTGCATCGGTCCAATCGTATTGTTGTTGAAGACGTTTGGCGTAGTCCTCTGATATATCATTTAATACGGAAGACACCGCGCTTGCACTCGCTGATGGGCATGATGCTGTATCTTGAGCAGAAAGGTCGGACATATACACAGAAGCACATAGTCCGATTATCAATACGAGCAATATATAGCGCAAGTCTCTCACTACAAATCTATTTAATGCTGCAAAGGTACAAAAAAAATTGCACATGTCCAATTATTGTTGCACAAATTAATAATTTCTTAACAAAATCTTCATACTTGTGTAATAATATTGCGCTACTTTTGCACGAGAATTGTTGATTGGATGGTAGATTGCCTTTCGGATTATAGATTGGCGCTAGCGCTTGTAGACTACAGCGAATGCAATGAGCGAACTATAGTGAGCATTGCGAACGATCTACAACGAAGTGATCTACAGCGAATAAAATGAGCGTACTAAAACTTATTAATTATGGAATATATTATTTTGATTGTGACTTTAGTAGGCATCGTGTTTGGTGCTGATTTGCTGCTAAATGGTAGCGTAGCTATCGCTAAACGCTTTCATGTATCGGATTTTGTGATTGGTGCTGTTATCGTGGGCATTGGTACCAGTGTGCCTGAGTTGGTGGTCAGTTTCTTTGGCGCGCTGAAAGGCAATGCCGATGTGGCGATTGGCAATGTGGTGGGCTCCAATATATTTAATGTGTTGGGTATCTTGGGTTTGACGGCATTGCTCTTCCCAATCGCAATAGACAAGAAAAATATGACCTTTGAGATACCATTGTGTATTGGTGTTTCGGTCTTGCTGACCTTATTGGCGCTTAATTTCTTCAATGGCACACCTGCCACGATAAGCCGTATAGATGGTATCGTATTATTGTTAATTTTTGCGGGGTATATGTGGTATTCTATAGCTCGCGACAAAAGAGAGTCTACCCCCATTCCCCCTCTAACGGAAGGGGCAAATGACAAGGAGATGCAATGTTTGATGCCTGTTTGGAAAGCGGTTATGAAAGTTGTTGTGGGGTTGGGCATATTAATTGTGAGCTGCGATATGTTTGTAGATGATGCAGTGGCTATTGCTAAATCTTGGGGCGTTGATGATGCTATAATCTCGCTCACATTGGTTGCTTGCGGTACTTCGTTGCCAGAGTTGGCTGCTTCGGTAGTGGCAGCATGCAAGAAGAATACCCAACTGGCATTGGGCAATATTGTGGGCTCGAATATTTTCAATATCTTGCTGATCTTGGGTCTTAGCTCACAAGTCATGCCTTTGGTATCTGCGGATATCACGATTGTGGACTATGCCGTTATGATTGCTGCGGCAGCTTTCCCGTTGCTCTTTGGCTTCCGTGGTAAGATTGGCAGAGTAGGCGGCGCGTTGATGGTGAT
>JAZNSW010000018.1:0-50538 GCA_045591505.1 Paludibacteraceae bacterium | reverse complement strand
TTGGAATCAAAAACCGAGTCTGATGTGGCAAAAGCATTGCAAGGTGCTGTGCCAGGTTTGACAATCACCAACGCAACGGGTGACTTGGATGCAGATCCTACCGTAGTTATCCGTGGTATCGGTACTTTGTCAAACAGCGGTGTATCTACTCCTCTCTACATTGTAGATGGTGTTCCAGTAGAGAACCTCGGTTATCTCAACGCTAACGACATCGAGTCTATCAGCGTATTGAAGGATGCTTCTTCAACCGCTATCTATGGTACTCGTGCTGCTTTCGGTGTTGTATTGGTTACCACCAAAACTGCTAAAACTGCAGAGAAAGTTAGCGTAACTTACAACAATAACTTTGCATGGAGCCGCGCAACTGCTCTTCCTGACTACCCAACAGTATGGGAGCAAGCAACTGCTTTGACAGAGGCTAACAAACGCGCTGGTTTGGCATCTGAGCTCTTCGGTATGTACCTCGACTCTCCAGAATTTGAGGAAGGTGCAAAGAGATGGGCAGAATATGCTGCAACTCAAGGTTGGAAGAACGGCAAGTCTCCATATCGCAAAATGGAATACGGTTTGGACTGGGATGAGCACGGTTTCTATGCTGACTGGGACGTAGCTGGCATTATGTTTAACAATGCTACCCCAAGCCAACAACACAACCTCTCTGTTTCTGGTAACAGCGGTAAGACCAACTACTACATGTCTCTCGGCTACAACCACCAACAAGGTTTGATGAACTTCAATCCTGATAAGATGGATAAGTTCAACGCAACTGTAAACCTTTCTACCAAGGTTAACAACTGGTTAGAAGTAGGTGCTCGCTTCAACTTGCAACACCGTATCTACACCTATCCTTATGTACGCGGCCAGGGTTCATACCAATATGTATGGCGTTGGGGTTCTTTCTTCGGTCCTTATGGTTATTTCGAGGATGCTGAGGGCAACCAATACGATGGTCGTAACATGATCGGTTTCCGTAAAGCAGCTGCTGGTCCTGACGGTATTGGCAACGACACATGGCAAAAACGTATGAATGTACGTGCTGGTGGTTTCATCAAATTGAACCTTGCTAAGGGCTTGACCTTCAATGGTGACTACACCTTTACTTATCGTGCAGGTCGCTATAAAGGCGTTGGTTATGACGAGGATCTCGTTAACACATGGTCTCTCTTCGGTGAGGATTTCCAACACGGTGCAATCAATAGTTCTACCTTCATTGAGACAGAGAACACTCACTACTACAACCACGTAGCAAACATGTTCTTCAACTACAATGGTTCTTGGAGTGGCAACAACCTCAACGTAATGGTTGGTGCAAACATCGATAAGAGCGAGTATGAGTACCTCTACTACGAGCGTCATGGTATGCAAGATCCTAACTTGCCAGAGTTGAAACTTTTGTCTGAGGATTACAGCTACAGCCACAGCCACAGCCGCAGCGGTTCTGCTGGTGTCTTCGCTCGTATCAACTATGACTATAAGGGTATCTACCTCGTAGAGTTGAGCGGTCGTTATGACGGTTCAAGCAAGTTCCCATCACACACACAATGGGCATTCTTCCCATCAGGTTCTCTTGGCTATCGTATCAGCGAGGAAGCTTACTTCGCAGAGGCTAAAGAGTATGTTAGCAACTTGAAACTCCGTGCATCTTACGGTACTATCGGTAACCAAGAAATTGGTAGCAACATGTTCATCAAGACCATGGCTAAGACTACTAACGGTGTGAGCTGGTTGGGTACAGGTAGTTTGAAATATGACTACTTTGGAACTCCAAAGATGGTTGACCCAACTCTTACATGGGAGACAATCGCAACTACCAACGTAGGTATTGACCTCGGTTTCCTCGACAATGAGTTGAACGTAAACTTCGACTGGTATCAACGTACAACAACTGGTATGTTGGCTCCAGGTCAAGAGTTGCCTTCAG
Organism: Paludibacteraceae bacterium; assembly: GCA_045591505.1. GTDB lineage: Bacteria > Bacteroidota > Bacteroidia > Bacteroidales > Paludibacteraceae > Colicola. The sequence goes on along the minus strand of JAZNSW010000018.1, from coordinate 48,617 downwards.
TTCTTGGTGCAAGCGCAGCTTATGAGAATGCTGGTTCTCTCCGCACACGCGGTTGGGAGTTCAACATTGACTGGCGTCACACCTTCCGCGATGCTGATGATTTGACCGTTCACGCAAACTTCAACCTCGCTGACTATAAAGCTACTATTACTCAATGGGATTCTAACGATCTTATCAACACCAAATATACTGGTAAAGAGTATGGTGAAATCTGGGGCTTTGAGACTGATCGCTACTTCACAGCAGATGACTTCAATGCTGACGGTTCATACGCTGAAGGTGTAGCAGACCAAACTGGTCTCCAAAAAGACAAAGCATTCGTTTATGGTCCTGGTGATATCAAGTTCGTTGACCAAAACGGTGACGGCGTAATCGATTGGGGTTATGCAGCAGACGACGCAGTTAACAACCCAGAGGGTCTTGCTCCTGGTACCAAAGACAACCACGGTGACCTCGTTAAGATTGGTAACTCTACTCCACGTTGGCAATATTCATTCCGTCTCGGTGCTGAGTGGAAAGGCTTTGACATTGATTTGTTCTTCCAAGGTGTAGGTAAACGTGATATGTGGAGCCCATCTGCATTCGTTATGCCTTTGACTCGTGGTGCGGACGCTATCTACGCATGGCAAATGGATTATGTAAACCAAGAGATGATTGACAACAACAGCATTGATCAAAATGCTCGTTACCCACGCCTCTTCCCAGGTAACGCTGGTCAAGGTGTTCCAGGTGCAAACATTATCGATGCAGGTCGCAACAACTTCTATCCACAAGATAAGTATTTGATCAACATGGCTTATCTTCGTTTGAAGAACCTCACCGTTGGTTACACCTTGCCACAAAAGTGGACTCGTAAAGCTACAATTGAGAAAGTACGTATCTACGCTTCATTCAACAACCTCGCTGACCTCGTAAATCACACCGCACAATACGGTTTCGATCCTGAGGTAAGTACTGGTCGTGGTACTGGTAGCTTCGGCAACGGTACATATGGTCGTGTAGAGCCTCTCATGCGTTCGTATTCATTCGGTTTGCAAGTAACACTATAATTAATGTTTAGGAAACAGATGAATAAATATTAATTATTAATTATTAACTATTAACTAAATTGAATACAATTATGAAAAAGATAATTTTAAGTTTGATGGCTGGTATGGTTCTCTTCACAAGTTGCGACTTGTTGAACCCTAACCCACTGGATAATTTCACCGAGGATAACTTCTTCACCAGCGAGACTAACGTAGAGATGTACACCAATTATTTTTACAATGAGTGGACTGCTTACGGAACTGGTGGCTCAAGCGAATTCGGATATTGGACAACTTTGAACGACAACCAAGCTGTAACTGGTCTTTCTGGTTGGAACTTTATTGCAGTTTCTGCATCTGACGGAACCTGGAATGCATGCTACCAAGAAATTCGTCGTGCAAACATTTTGCTCAAGCACATTGATGAGATTGATATGCCAGCAGCAAGCAAGAACTACTACAAATCTTTGGCTCACCTCTATCGTGCATGGCAACATTTCTGCTTGGTACGTAAGTTCGGTGATTGCTACTGGGTTGACAAAGAGTTAACTACTGAAGATAACGATATTCTTTATGGTCCACGTCACAACCGTAACACCGTAATGGATAACGTATTGGAAGATCTCAACTATGCAATTGCTAACATGGGTGATAAGAACGCAAGTTCTCGTACCGCTTACAACGTACACGTAGCTAATGCTATCAAATCTCGCGTATGCTTGTTCGAGGGTACTTATGCAAAATATCACCAAAAAGACAATGCACGTGCTGAGAAATTCTTGAAAGAGGCACAAAACGCTTCTTTGGCACTTATCAATAACCCTATGTTTGTTTTGACTGATGGTGCAGATGGTTATCGTGCAAATTACAACTCTCTTGACCTTGCAGGCAACACAGAGATGATTATGTACAAGAAATACGTTCTTGGTGTGCTCTATCACGCTAACCAAGACTACTGCTGTGGTTCTACTCAAACTCCTGGTTTGAACAAGGCTGCTTTCAACGCATACTTGATGAAAGACGGTTCTCTTCCAACCGGTGATGATAAGGGTGTGCTTGGTACCGACGGTTACGATGCTAGTAAGCCAGTTATCTATGATCTCGTAGCAGCACGTGACCCACGTCTTGGACAACAAATTGATGGCTACTTGGCATATGTAGGTAATGGTCGAGTTCGTTATGAGGGTATGCCAGGTCAAGACGGTGCTGCTGAGAATACCACCTCTACTGGTTATGGTATTTTGAAGTTCGACGAGCCTGTTACTTTGGCTAAATATCGTCAAGCTACCAATGGTAACGAAACTGACGCTCCTGTATTCTGGTTGGCAGAGATCATTTTGAACCAAGCTGAGGCTTGCGCAGAGTTAGGTGACGAGGCAGGTGCTAAGAAGTATGTAAATATGTTGCGTACACGTGCTGGCATGCCAGAGCTCAAATTGCAAAATGACCCAGCTAATAACATGGGCGTTAGCGATTTGATTTGGGAGGTTCGTCGTGAGCGTCGCATAGAGTTGATGTTTGATATCAACGACCGCTACTGGTCACTCATCCGTTGGCACCAATTGGATAAACTCGATACCGAGAATTATCCAGATCAAACTAAGGGTGCTTGGATTGAGAAAGGTTGGCCAGTTGACCTCAACAGCGTGAAATTGACAGAAGGTGATCATGGTTATATCGAGTGCAACACTACTGGTGTTCACCGTAAATTCGAGGACAAACACTACCTCGCTCCTATCCCATCTGGTCAAGCAGCTTTGAACCCACAAATTGGTCAAAACCCAGGTTGGTAATTAAACCATCTGGTAATAATACCATAAATAAAGAAGGTCGCCATTTGGCGGCCTTCTTCTTTTATAGATAATCAGTGATTATGTCACGGTGATGTCATAGCGATGTTACGGTGATGTTTCGGTATGGTCACGATGAGGTCACGATGAGGTCACGATGAGGTTCCGATGAGGTTCCGATGAGCTTCCGATGAGGTCACGATAAAGATAGGTGGCAACTAAGTGGCAACACAGTGGCAGACAATAGGGTGATTACTCATTCTTAAAACGTAACTCGCCTTCACGGAGCTCAACAATCACTGGCTTAGATTGATTTACCTTGCCCGCAATAATGGCTTTGCTGAGTTCATTGAGCACCAGTCGTTGCAAAGCACGTTTCACAGGACGCGCACCAAACTGCGGATCATAGCCTTCTTTGGCAATATAATCTATTGCATCATCCGTAATACGTAGGTCCACCCCACTCTGCATCAACATCTTATGCACACTATCTATTTGCAAACTAACTATATCACGAATCTGCGACTCATTGAGCGGTGTGAACATAATCGTTTCATCAATACGATTGAGAAACTCAGGGCGAATCGTTTGGCGGAGCAAGTCCATGACTTGTTGTGTAGTGGCTTCGCGTAATTGGCTTCGCGAAAGTGGCTCCGCGATATTGGCTTCGCGTTCCATTGCCTCGCGAATGAGTTGGCTACCCAAATTGGATGTGAAGATGATGAGCGTATTCTTGAAGTTGACAGTGCGCCCCTTGTTGTCGGTCAAACGACCATCGTCAAGTACCTGCAACAATACATTGAACACATCAGGGTGCGCTTTCTCAATCTCATCAAAGAGCACCACACTATACGGTTTGCGGCGAATGGCTTCAGTAAGTTGACCACCTTCGTCATATCCCACATATCCAGGAGGCGCACCAATGAGGCGAGTGGCAGCAAACTTCTCTTGATACTCAGACATATCAATACGGGTCATCATATTCTCATCATCAAAAAGATATTCAGCTAATGCCTTAGCAAGCTCCGTTTTACCCACCCCCGTAGTACCTAAAAAGATAAATGAACCAATAGGACGTTTAGGGTCTTGTAATCCCGCTCTACTGCGACGTATAGCATCGCTAACCGCCTGAATAGCTTCATCTTGACCAATTACACGTTTGTGAAGCTCCTCTTCGAGGTGGAGGAGTTTATCTCGTTCGGACTGCATCATCTTAGTTACAGGGATACCCGTCCAACGCGCCACTACCTCTGCGATGTCATCTTCATCCACCTCCTCTTTGATGAGAAGATCGCCTTGCATAGCGTGCAAAGCCTCTTGGGCAGCACGAATATTAGCCTCCGCCTGCTGGATCTTGCCATAACGGATGGTGGCTACCTTTTCGTAATTACCTTCTCGCTCTGCAATCTCAGCAGCATGCTTCATCTGCTCAATATTGGCTTTCTCATTTTGAATAGTGGCTATATACCCCTTTTCTTGCTCCCAACGAGCATTCATCTCTTTAGCCTCAGTTTGCAGCGTTTCTAACTGCACTTCTATGGCCTCCAATTTTGCTTTATCACGTTCTCGCTTAATCGCCTCTCGCTCAATCTGCAATTGCATTATCTGGCGATTGAGATTATCCAACTCTTCAGGTTTAGAATCTACTTCCAATCGCAGTTTAGCCGCAGCTTCATCCACCAAATCAATAGCTTTATCTGGCAAAAAACGGTCAGTGATATAGCGCACAGACAAGGAAACTGCTGCAATCAACGCATCATCCTTAATACGCACTTTGTGGTGTGTTTCGTAACGCTCTTTTAATCCACGTAGGATAGAAATCGTAGCCGCCTCATCGGGTTCATCTACCATAACCATCTGAAAACGACGCTCAAGTGCCTTATCCGTCTCGAAATACTTCTGATATTCATCCAATGTTGTAGCCCCCACCGCACGCAAGTCTCCACGCGCAAGGGCAGGCTTGAGAATATTAGCCGCATCCATAGCACCACTCGTTTTTCCTGCGCCTACGAGGGTGTGTATTTCATCAATAAAAAGAATAATCTCCCCCGCAGCCTCAGTTACATCAGCAATAACCCCCTTGAGTCGCTCTTCAAACTCACCTTGATACTTCGCCCCAGCAATAAGAGCTCCCATATCTAAGGAATAGATTTGTTTTTTCTTGAGGTTCTCTGGCACATCGCCACGAATAATACGGTGCGCTAATCCTTCTACAATAGCAGTCTTCCCCACACCAGGCTCTCCAATCAAAATTGGGTTATTCTTTGTACGACGTGATAGGATTTGCAGAACACGACGGATTTCATCATCACGACCAATTACAGGGTCGAGTTTGCCCTGTTGGGCACGTTCGCAAAGATTGATTGCGAAACGTTGTAGGTTTTCGGTTTTCATACTAAATATATATCATACGTTTTTTGCATAGTGAATACAAAAGTTATACCAAAGGGCAATTATGGGTATCAAATCGCCAACTCAAACTGACAAAATGGCAGAGATAGATAGGTCTAAAACACTTTTTTTTAAAAATAATAGGTCATTCCATTTTTTTTTTGTATCTTTGCAGCGAGTTTGGATTATTGTGTACTATTCAATATATTCATCGCATGTAAACAATAGGAATTATTAACTCCAATAAATACTAAAATTATGACAATGACAAAATCACCACTTCAAGTGGCACGCGCAGCGTATCAACCCAAGATGCCTGCAGCATTGCAAGGCAATGTAAGCCTCAAAGAAGGCGCGAAAACGCAATCTGTTGCCGATCAAGCAGAGATTGAGAAACTCTTCCCTAACACTTATGGAATGCCAGTTATCGAACTCGTTCCACAAGAGGGCGCAGCTCCAGCGACAGCCCCCTTTAACGTAGGTGTGATTCTCTCAGGTGGACAAGCTCCTGGTGGACACAACGTGATTTGTGGTCTTTTTGATGCACTCAAACGTATCAATCCAGAAAACAAACTCTATGGTTTCCTTGGCGGCCCAAGCGGCTTAGTAGATGGCAAATATGCAGAATTGACAGCCCCTGTCATCGATGAATATCGTAACACAGGTGGTTTTGACATCATCGGTTCAGGTCGCACCAAATTGGAAGAGACATGGCAATTTGATAACGGTATCAAAGTATGCAACGAGTTGGGTATCAAAGCAATTGTTATCATCGGTGGTGATGATTCAAATACCAACGCATGCGTATTAGCAGAGTATTATATCCAAAAACAATGCGGTATTCAAGTAATCGGTTGCCCAAAAACAATTGATGGCGACCTCAAGAACGAAATGATTGAGACGTCATTCGGATTTGACACCGCTTGCAAAACCTTTGCAGAATTGATAGGTAACATCCAACGCGATGCAAACTCAGCTAAGAAATATTGGCACTTCATCCGTCTCATGGGTCGTAGCGCAAGCCATATCGCCCTTGAGTGCGCATTGCAAGCCCAACCTAACGTATGCCTCATCTCAGAGGAGATTGAAGCCAAAGAAATGACCCTCAACGATGTGGTAGAGCAAATCGTAGAAGTAATCGTAGATCGCGCTAAAGCAGGTCTTAACTTTGGTACAATCCTTATTCCAGAAGGATTGATTGAGTTTATCCCAGCTATGCGTGTGTTGATTCAAGAGTTGAACGATATGCTCGCTAAAAACGAAGAGTTGTTTGCTTCCCTTGAAGGCGATGACGCAAAACGCGAATATGTAAAATCTATGCTCAGCCCTGCATCTTGCGACCTATATCGCAGCTTGCCAAAAGGTATTGCAAAACAGCTGACCCTCGACCGTGACCCACACGGAAACGTAATGGTTAGTCAAATTGAGACAGAGAAACTTCTCATTGAGATGGTAGGCAAACGCCTTGCTCAACTGAAAGCAGCAGGCACCTACACAGGTAAATTCTCTGCACTCAACCACTTCTTTGGTTATGAAGGTCGTTGCGCTATTCCAAGCAACTTTGATGCAGACTATTGCTACAGTCTTGGTAACACCGCCGCTCATCTTATCGCAGCAGGCAAAACAGGCTATATGTCACTCGTGAAAAACCTCACCAAGCCTGCAAGCGAATGGGTTGCAGGTGGCGTACCTGTAACAATGATGATGAACATGGAACGTCGTCATGGTGCAATGAAACCTGTTATCCAAAAAGCATTGGTTGATTTGAATGGTGCTCCATTTAAGTATTTTGCAGCTCATCGTGCAGATTGGGCAGATCCAAACATGAGTTATATCTACCCAGGACCAATCCAATACTACGGTCCAAGCGAAGTATGCGACCAACCAACTCGCACACTCATGTTGGAGCAAAACGATAAATGAAAAAAATCACTTTGATACTATCCATACTGATGGCTTCGTGTATCTGCCAAGCGCAATACACGAACCATCAGTTGTATCAAGCCTATCTCAAGCGAGATATGACTATATGGCAACAGTATATCGCTTCTGCTAAATGGGAAGAACTAAATGATGAGGAGCAGAAGCAATTGCTGAATTATGAATATGGGTTTGCTGCATACGTTCTTTCGCATGACGTGAGTAACGCGAAAGAATTCCTAAAACAGTACGAAGACCATTTACTCGCCAGCAAGGGGAAGATTCCTGATGCAGAATATCATGCCTATCTATCAGGATTATATAGCTACAAACTATCGTTGGACAAATCACACTTATTAAAATATAGCAATGGTATATTTGATAATATCAAACGTGCGATGAAATTAGATTCCAACAACCCGTTTGTGCTCTCTATGCAGGGGAATGTGGAGTTTTATAGTCCATTTGGCAATAAAAAAGATGCATTGGCATACTACCAACAAGCCGATAGCATATATCGCCAAATGCCAGAAGCAAAAGAGTTGTGGAATGTGCGGGCGGTGCAGATGACTATCGTACAGTGTTTGGCAAAATTGAATAGGGCGGAAGATGCCAAACAACAATGCGAGCAATACCTCAAAGAGGAACCCAATTGTGTAATTTTTCAGAGTCTTTGGGCGGAACTCACTAAACAATAAAGATATGCGATTAATTAAAAACCCATGGTTAGAAGCTGAAGGCTACCAATGTTTTGGTTGTTGTCCTACCAATCCAGTAGGACTGAAGATGCGCTTTTACGAAGAAGGCGAAGATGTGGTTTGCATATGGCATCCCTCGGCACGCTATCAATCGTGGGAAAACACCTTACATGGAGGCGTCCAATCGGTGTTGTTGGATGAAGTGTGTGGCTGGGTCGTCTTCCATAAACTAAAAGCATCGGGTGTAACAGCAAAGATGGAAACACGCTTTCGCAAACCCGTGGCTATACGTCAAGAATATATTGAAATGCGTGCGCGCCTGCGCGAGATGCGACGTAATGTTGCCATCGTTGACGGCGAAATCCGTAGTGCAAAAGGGGAGATATTGGTAGAGTGTACGTGCACCTATTTCACATTTGACGCAGCTCATGCTCCAGAACAAGTACCCTATTGCCCTACCGAACTGGTGGGAGAGGAAGTGACTAAAGAGCAAATTATTCATTCTTAACACAACATTATTTATTCCACATTCATATGAAACATCATTTTTTGCATTATATGGATCAAGTGATCCACAACCGTTGGCGCGATGTAGCCTTTGTTGATTACGGAGAAAAAACGCAATACACACATGGCGAAGTAGCACAACAAGTACAACGATTGCATAAACTTTTTCGCCTTTTGGGCATTCAACCTGGTGATAAGATTGCTATTGCAAGCCGTAACTGCTCCAATTGGGTGGTAAGTTATATGGCAATCATGTCCTATAAAGCCGTAGCTGTAACTCTTCTTCAAGACTTTAAAGCTGAAGATTTGGCACGATTACTTTCGCACTCTGACTCAAAAATGCTCATCGTAGGGCCCTACGTATGGCGCGAACTGCAAAAGCAGCAATTGCCAAATTTAGAGGCCATTATGTCTATGGATGATTTCTCATTCATTCATCTATCAGAGCCCTACAAAGGACACGTAGAACATGTGATGAGCGAACCTTCTACACTCACCGAAAATACTTTCTTCTCACTTGTACGAGATGGAGAGATTGATTTGGATTCATTGGCACTGATTAATTATACATCGGGTAGTACAGGTTCACCGAAAGGGGTGATGGTCAGCCATCGCTCGCTGAGCAACAATACTGAAAATGGATTGCATATCTTGCCTGTAGAACCAGGACAACGCGTAGTTTCTATGTTGCCATTGGCACATATGTTTGGTCAATTGGCAGATTTTCTATACCCTTTCAGCGCAGGTTCAACCATTTATTACCTCACCAAAGCCCCTACCCCAAGTATATTGCTCAAAGCAATGGCAGATGTCAAGCCATATCTTGTGGCTACAGTACCTTTGGTAATTGAGAAAATTCATAAGAAGAAACTTGATCCACTATTGAGCAAAACTGTACTCAAAATTTGCTGGTACACCCCATTAGTGATGAATTTCATCCGAAATCACGTGCGTAAATCTTTGGTTAAAGCATTCGGCGGACAAGTTCGTTATTTCTTGTGCGGTGGCGCAGCCATGAATCCTATCGTAGAGAAATGCTTGTTAGACGTAAACTTCCCACTAACTATTGGCTTTGGTATGACCGAATGTGGACCTCTCGTGAGTGGTTTGCCTCCCAAATATTTCAAACGCCGCAGTTGCGGTGCGCCTGTGCCAGGCATGGAAGCTAAGATTGATAATCCAAACGAGAAGGGCGAAGGAGAGATTCTGGTACGAGGAGAAAATGTAATGATGGGTTACTACAAAAACGAAGAAGCCACCAAAGCAGCGTTTACAGAAGATGGCTGGTTGCGTACTGGTGATTTAGGATATATGGATAATAAAAATAACATTTTTATTCGTGGACGCATCAAGAGCATGTTTTTAGGTGCTTCGGGACAAAACATCTATCCCGAAGAAATCGAAGATAAACTCAATAACCAAACAGGTGTTGCAGAATCGGTGGTAGTAGAGCGCGAAGGTAAATTGATTGGTTTAGTATTCCCCGATGAGGAAACTACAAAAGGATTCTCCATAGCAGAAGTAGAGCGAATGATGAAAGAGAATCTCAAGAAACTCAACGACTTGCTACCATCATACTCACGCGTACATGATATTGAAGTAAAACAAGAGCCTTTTGAGAAAACCCCAAAAAAGAGTATTAAACGATTCCTCTATAAGTAACTTATTGTATATAATACACCCATGAACGAGTTTTTAGAATTAGAAGAACAGGTATTACGCATGATTAAAACGGTTTATGACCCTGAAATACCTGTTAACATATATGATTTGGGCTTAATCTATCGCATAGACCTGCCCAATAACGGAGAATGTACAATTGACATGACTCTAACTGCTCCAAACTGCCCAGCAGCAGATTTCCTCGTGGAAGACGTCAAACAGAAGGTTGGGTCTATTGATGGCATCAACACGGTGAATGTGAATATCGTCTTTGAGCCCGAATGGAACAAGGATATGATGTCCGAAGAAGCCAAATTAGAATTGGGATTTCTATAAATTAACAGCAAAGTGAGTTAAAATATGGTGTACTTTCTAAGCGATGCACATTTAGGTTCAAGGGCTATTGCAAATCCCGAAGCACATCAGCGTACCCTTATTGCTATGCTAACAAGTATGGCAGAAGATGCCACTGCCATCTATTTATTGGGGGACATCTTCGATTTTTGGTGTGAATATTTTTGGAAAGACAAAAGTAAACAAACGTATGACCCATTTCTACTCACACTCAAATCACTGACTGATAAAGGGATAAAGATTCACTTCTTCATTGGCAACCATGATTTATGGACCTTTGGCTGGCTCTCACAGTATACAGGAGTTACCGTTTATCGCACTCCCCTTTCTACTACTATCCAAGGGAAAAAAGTGTATTTAGCACATGGCGACGGCTTAGTTCCTGAGAATTATGTGCAACAACTACCCAAAAAGATTCAGAAGAAAATTCGCAGTTTTATTTTCTTACGGGCTATTTTCCACAATCCAATCCTACAATTCTTCTTTCGACTACTACCACCTGCATGGGGAAATGCTTTTGGCTATGAATGGGCTAAAAAAAGCCGTTTGAAAGAGTTGGCAAACCCATGTCCGTACAAGGGGGAAGATAAAGAAGAATTGGTATTATATGCCAAAGAACAAGAGCAGAAGGAAAATCATCATGATTTTTATATCTTTGGGCATAGGCATATTGAATTGGATTTAATGCTCAGTAGAGATAGCCGAATCATGATTTTGGGTGATTGTTGGCAGCAGTTCACATACGCCCAAATGGATAACCAAGGCAATACAATACTAAACAACAATACACTATGCATACAAGAGAAGAACAACTAAAAGCTTTTGACCGTCTGTTGACGGTCATGGATGAACTCCGAGAAAAATGTCCATGGGACAGAAAACAAACATTTGAAAGTTTGCGTCAAAACACCATCGAAGAGACTTACGAATTAGCATCAGCCCTTATTCAAAAAGATATGAATGAAATCGCTAAAGAATTGGGAGATGTATTGCTGCATGTAGTTTTCTATGCCAAGATTGGTAGCGAAACAGGAGCATTTGACATGGCGGATGTATGCAATAAGATTTGCGATAAACTCATATTCCGTCACCCTCATGTATATGGAGAGTACGCTGCTAATAACGCAAAAGAGGTATGCGAAATGTGGGAACAAGTAAAACTCAAAGAGAAAGGCGGTAATAAAACAGTATTAGGCGGTATTCCAGAAGCACTACCTGCGTTAGTGAAAGCTTATCGTATCCAAGATAAAGTTGCCAATGTAGGTTTTGATTGGGAAAAGCGCGAAGATGTGTGGGACAAAGTGAAGGAAGAGATTGCTGAGTTTGAGGCTGAAGTGGCACAAATGGATGAGGAGAAAGCTGCTGAAGAGTATGGCGATTTGCTGTTTGCTATGGTTAATGCAGCACGTTTATATAAGATTCGCCCTGACAATGCGCTAGAAAAGACCAATGCTAAGTTTATCAAACGTTTCAACTATATTGAGCAGCAGGCAAAAAACAAGGGCCTAAGTCTAAATGACATGACCCTTGATGAGATGGAAGCTCTTTGGCAAGAAGCTAAAACGATTAGTCAATAAGTTATTTAACGGGTAATACTATTGTTGCTCCGTTTGTAGAATACTTAGAATCACTCATTACTGCAATCTTCACCACATGCGAACCTACTTCCATGGGTGATATATATATTGGGAATGTAACGGTATTATACATTGGGTTGAAAAGGAGATACCCTTTTTCGGGCTTAGAGCCTTCGGCTAAAGCTTTTTTCGTATGCTCATTTTCCATATCCACACCAAACCAAATTCTATTACGAGTAGTGTCGATTGCAGTGCTTATCTCCACCAGATTATTTTGATCGGATGTAAACAATGCCATAAACATTACGGTGTCGCCCAATTGCATAGTATCTAAATATGATATACCCAAGGACTCATCAAAGGTCTCAGATAAAGTGTCCTTTGCACTTATTAGGGTATCATTTTGAAATACGGGATTAACAAACACATTTCCAAACATCATTAGTGGGGTAGAATGTGATTCTAAATTATCAAAACAACTGTTCATTGAAAAGGCAACGAACAATAAACTAAATAAAATTAAATTCTTACGCATTGACTCAAATTATTTGTTAATAATTATTATATTGTAACTGTTTATACAAAAAATCGGGTCATTTGACCCGAAGTGCGGCATAAAGGACTCGAACCTTCACTCCTCTCGAAACTAGATCCTAAGTCTAGCGCGTCTACCAATTCCGCCAATGCCGCAGAAATCGGCTGCAAAATTAGTAAAAATATTACACATACGCAAGAAAAATAGCAAAAACTTTGCTTTTATTAAAAAATGAGTGACACTTTTTATCATAATTTACCTAATGGGGTGCAAATTGTACACCGAAAAACCCATTCACCCGTCGTATATGTTGGTTTAATGATTGGTGCTGGCACACGACACGAGTTGCCAAAAGAGAATGGAATGGCACATTATATTGAGCATTGCGTTTTCAAGGGAACAGAACATTACACTGCTCGACAAATCATCAATCATATTGAAGGCATTGGAGGAGAAATAAATGCATATACTACAAAAGAAGAGACCACTTTTTATGCAGCCACACTGCGCCAACATTTTCGTACCACCCTGCATTTGTTGGCAGATATGATTCTTCGCCCCACTTTCCATAAAAAGGACACCGATAAAGAAGTAGCTGTTATTCTGGATGAGATTGAGAGTTACAACGATTCACCTAGTGAACTAATTTATGATGACTTTGAGAATATGGTTTTTGAGGGTAGTTCATTGGCAATGCCTATTTTAGGCACTAAAAAGACACTCAAATACATCTCTAAGTCCCCAACGATTGCACTTGACTGGATGAAGCAGCATTATCGCCCTGAACGCATGGTGCTCTTTGTCCTCGGCAATGTCACTACCCAACAAGTCATCTCCGCCGCCACACGCGAACTTCTATCCAATAGCCAATATCCCATAGCCAATAGCGAAGCGTCCCATAGCCAATCGCCAATCACCTATAGCGAAGCGTCCAATAGCCCGCAGGGCGTCCAATACCCCATAGCCGCTCCAGCGGCGTCCATTAGCGAAGCGTCCCTCACCCGCACCTACCGCCGCCATACTCACCAAACGCATGTAATGCTTGGTTCTCATGCCTACCCTATCGGTCATCCCAAGCAGCTAACTATGTATTTGCTGAACAATATTTTGGGAGGAGGTAGTATGTCTAGTCGTTTGTATCTGAGCCTACGCGAAAAATACGGTTTGGTATATAATATTGATTCGCAAGCAGTACCATTGAGTGACACAGGTTATTGGAATATCTATTTAGCATGTGAGCCACAACACAAAGACCAATGTCTCGAACTCTGTCATAAAGAACTCAAGCAACTGCGTGACACCGCTCTCACTTCCTCTCAACTCCAACGAGCCTTACGCCAGTTGGAGGGTCAGATGGCTATTTCTGCTGAGAATCAAGAGAACAATGCCCTCGCTATGGCAAAGCAAATGCTTTATCACCACCATGCCCCTGCATGGCAAGACACTTTCGCCCGCATACAAACTATCACACCCGCCCAACTCCAAGAAGTCGCCAACGAGGTCTTCGCCCCCGAAAAGATATACACGTTGTTGTATGACTAAACACACAAAACTCCGCGGAAATGCGTTTTTTTTGGCACTTTCCGCGGAGTTTTAATATAAATTTCCCTACTCGCACCACACAATAACCACACAATAACCAGACAATAACCGCACTATTCGTTACCTACACAGAACCCACTAAGATGCAAAACATATACAAATAAAAACGCGACCCATAAAGAGTCGCGTTCTTTATTTTATCTCATAGGGAGAGATTATGGATGAACTTCTTACCGTTCTTGATAACGATACCCTTGTAGTTCTCATCTACCTCAACACCGAGGAGGGTGTAAACTATTTTCAAATGTATTTGAAAAACACACTGTAAAATACATAATTTTCAAGTCTATTTGAAAAACAAGCACATTTTCTCATTATTTTCTTGTATATTTGAAAAAAAAACATTACCTTTGCACCGTAAAATGGAGAAAAGGATATGATAGATCAAGTTCGTAAATACAATTTTTGGGATAATAACATCCCTGAATTAGGTTTTCTGCGTACTAAATACACAGAAAAGATACATGCTGCAACGGGTAATAATCTCGTCAAAGTATTGGTAGGTCAACGCCGTGCGGGCAAGAGTTTCGTATTAAGACAATTAGCCAAACAGCTGCTTGATGATGGAGTTCCTGCCCAAAACATCTTATATGTAAACACTGAATATTTGGAATATGCCAACTTAAAAACGGCTAATGATTTGCAAACATTGTATCAAGAATATCAAGATACATTGCAACCTACTGGTAAGACATATTTATTCTTAGATGAAATACAGCAAATCAAGGGTTGGGAGCAGTTTGTTAACTCACATTCACAAGATTTCGTAGAGCCTAAAGAAATATTCATCACAGGTTCCAACTCTGACATGTTATCAGGTGAATTAGCTTCGTTATTGTCAGGACGCTATGTTGAGTTTGAGATACTCCCCTATAGTTTTCATGAATATACGCAGCAACAAAATTTAGAAGTCAATCGTGAGAATTATCTTCAGTTCTTGCAAAAGGGCATGTTGCCAGAATTGTTTCATTTGCAGACTGAAGAAGTATGCCACCACTACGTATCTGCAATCAAAGATACGGTAATGCTGCGCGATATTGTGCAGAGATATAAGGTTAAAGATGCATTATTACTTGACGAATTATTTCGTTATGTAGTTAACAACTCTGGCAGATTATTTTCAGCATCGAATATAGTTAACTATTTCAAATCACAAGGAAGGAAAACGAATTACGAAACAGTTTCATCCTACTTATCCTATCTGTGCAAAGCATTTTTGATACACCGTGCTGATCGCTATAGCATTGCGGGTAAGGAACTTTTATCTGGAAATTGCAAGTACTATAGCAATGACCTTGCATACTATAATTATTTATATCGTGGTTTTTCCTATGGTTTAGGAGGATTATTAGAAAATGCAGTTTATCTTGAACTACGCCGTCAAGGTTGGCAGGTATATGTAGGGGTTCAAGGTCAATTAGAAGTTGACTTTGTGGCATTGCGCGAAGATCAAAAGCTATACATACAAGTATCTTGGCAGATGGCAGGTGATGAACAAACAGCTATGCGTGAATATGCTCCACTTTTGAATATCAAGGATCAATTTCGCAAAGTGATTATAACGTTAGACGATGTACGCTTCCCAAACAATAATGGAGTAGAACACCTATTTCCATGGGAATTGTAAGTATTAGCTTTTTTTGCGTATATACACACTTTTGTCAAGTGGTACATTATTCATATTGGTGTTCATCGCACAAAAAAACGCGACCCATATAGAGTCGCGTTTTGTTTGATTTATCCTTTCATCTTCGATTTATATAGTCACTTTGTTTAACAAGAAATCATATATATTTAGTATCAATATCCCATCATTATTACGATATGTAGGTTGCATACCTCCTGCTATAACCACTTTTTGGAAACTATCATTAATAAGTTTAAGCGACTTAAGTTCTTGCTCTTGTTTTTCTGGAGTTGGCATCGCATAGGCAGATTGTATATAAATGCGTTCATCTGCCTTGTTACATACAAAATCTACCTCTAAAACACTTCGTGCACTCTTACCTGCTTCATTCTTCGTATAATAAGTCAATTGACCAACATCTACAGAATATCCACGAATACGCAATTCGTTATATATAAGGTTCTCCATCAAATGAGTAGGTTCGGTTTGACGGAAATTTATTCGGGCATTACGGAGTCCTAAATCTTCAAAATAATATTTAGCAGGGGTATCTATATATTTTCGTCCTTTGATGTCATAACGTACAGCCTTCTCTATCATAAATGCTTCTTGCATATAATCCAAATAGAGTTTAATAGTATCGCGCGAAATGCTACTTTTCTTGATACTCATAAAAGTATTAGCAATCTTATTAGGATTAGTTAATCCGCCAATAGAGCTGGCTATTACATCAATGAGCTCTTCTAAATCATCATCATTTTTTATATCATATCTTTCTTTGATATCAAGAAGATAAGTATTTTTGAAGAGTTGGAGCAGATATTCACGTTTTTGTATTTCATCCTGCATGCTAACAGTTTGAGGCAATCCACCGAGTCTCAAATAATCATTAAGTATTGGCTCAATAAGCGGCGATACTGGCTGTACAGAGAAGTACTCAGCAAAGTTTAATGGATGTATGCGAACCTCATCACCTCGTCCTCGAAAAGTAGTAATCACATCTTTTGACAGAAAACGAGCGTTGCTACCAGTAACATACACATCATATATTTGTTTTTTCAAAAGTGTATTGAGTACATCCTCAAACTCGGAGAGCAACTGAACCTCATCAATAATCAAATAATGAAATTGATTGTCCACTGTATGTTGATAGATATAATCAATAATCGCCATTGGTTCACGCAATGGTTTATTAAGGATGTCTTCTAAATCAATACTAATAACATGATCTGGCGCAACACCAGTATTCAACAAATGATTAGTAAATAAGTTGTTTAGCAAATAGGATTTGCCACAACGACGCATGCCAGTGACAATCTTAATCATGCCATTGTGCATACGATTAATCAAACTTTGTAGATAAATGGGACGTTCAACATTCATATCTATTCGCATTATTTGTGTATACACACACTTTTTTCGACTACAAAGGTACTATATTTTTATGAATTGACCAAATATTGGGAAACAAATTAGCAATTTTTCATTATTCTATTAGCTTTTTTTGCGTATATACACACTTTTGTCAAGTGGTACATTATTCATATTGGTGTTCATCGCACAAAAAAACGCGACCCATAGAGAGTCGCGTTTTAATTATTTTATCCTTTTATCGTATGATTGGGGATAATTCGTAGGGAAAATTATTGGATGAACTTCTTACCGTTCATAATAACTACACCCTTGTAGTTCTCGTCAACTTCAACACCGAGGAGGTTGTAACGTTTGTTATCGTTGATGATTGGGGAAACGAAATCCTCAACACCTGCAGGTACATCACCTTGGTTGATAGTTACCTCGAAAACAAAACCGTCTGCATCAATAGTTACAACACCTTGACGATACTCTTGACCAGCAGGAAGAGCCTCTGCTTGATACATCATGAAGACAGCACCATTAGAGGTCAAATAAGTTGTATCCATACCAACGCCAATCCACTCTGGAGCATCGATAATCCATGCATTATCTACATCAGCAACGTTGGTGTAGAGAAGCATTGCGTTATCGTTAGCATTGTCACCATAGTGTGCAATACCACCTTCTACAGGCACGTTCATTGTGTTAACTGTAGTGTCATTAGCAATTACTGGCCAGTAAGCATCGTAGCTGATAGCGAGGTTAGAACCTTGTTTGAAGAGAGTTGTATAGTTACCATTAACTGTAAAGATAGTTGTACCACCAGGAGTATAGAAGTCAGAGAATACACCGAAATCGCAACCAGACTCATTGTAGTTGGTCAATTGGATATAGAAGTCACCCTCTACCATTACAGGAACCTCCATTACACCACCAAATGGATCATTTTCCCAGAATTTAGCAATTACTGTACCATAAGTACCATAAACATCTACATAATCAGCAGCAGAGAAAGTAGTCTCAGCAAGCAAAGAGTCGGTGTAGATAAGACCTTGAGTAAGGTCAGCAGCAAAAATCTCAACTTTTACAGCAGCACCCTCTGGCAACATACCAGTGATGTCTTTGCTATTAGAGTTGTAGATAGGGATATTAACAGCAGAAATCTTCATTGGGCTAACGTTGCGAACGATAGAACCCATGGTGTCAATGCGGATAGTGTGATCTGCATCAGCGTAAAGAGCGGTACCGTGAGCATAAGGGCTATTGGTTGAACCAGAAGATACTTGATAGAAGTCAGAACCTGACTCGTTATCCATCAAAGCTGTTTGCATACCAGCAAGAGTCATAGGAATATTCTCACCTGTAGAAATGGTGATTGGGGTGTAACCTACAGTAAATGCGGAACCACCAATACCTTTAGACTCAGCATAGTAATAACCTTTGATGTTGTAGGTTTGGTCACCTTGGGTCAAAGTATGATCACCAGTGTACATCAAATAGTACATACCACCCAAACCATAATCTTGCCATGCGGTATAAACGAGAGTCTCGCTGTTCTCTGCCAACAACTCATCTGTAGCTTGTGAATACCAGTTTGTAGGACCATAGTAATTCTCCCACACTACTTGATCGGTGAAAGGCAACATGATCAATGGCATTGTCAAACCATAGAATTGTGGAGTGTAGCAGCTATGCAACATACCCTCTGCATGATAGTAGTCGTGTGCAGCATAATCAGCTGCAGCTGCTGGTTGTTTTGCAGAAAACGCTTCCATAGTAATCTCGGAATTGTTCTCAACTGCTTGAACAGTAGCTTTACGAATGTCAAGATTTTCTGGAGTCATTTGAACTTGAGCTGTAGCCAAACCTGCTACTGCCAATGCAACAAAAAGAGAAATCTTTTTCATAACTTAAAAATTTTAATTGTTAGACTTTGGGGACCGAAGTCCCCGTTGATTGAAATTATTTTATTAAAGACTAATAAAATTACATTTTAATGTTGTTAGCACCCTTGATTGCCAATTTTGTAGTGCCTTCTAAGTACATGCCAGCTGCGCCATTAAAGAGATTCGTTTCTGAATGAACGGCTTTGAAGGAACCTAACATAGCGTCTGCTACTGATTGCGCAACAGGGATTTGACCAAGGAATGTTTCGGTATTCTTGTCATAAGGAACTGCGTTTGCTACAGTGATACCATTTTCGTCTGCTGTCAAATCAATAGTCCAAACGAGTTTCTTCTCTTGGTTTTTCTTGCCTTGTTTGTAAGTAAAGTTCACAAGCAAGAAATAACCACCTTCGTACATGTTCAAGGATTGCTTGTAGCCATAACCCAACACTTTCATCTTAGCAGATGTATTATTCATTGCAGTATTGATGGCAGTAAGCAATTCGTTTGCTGCATCCATATTGGTAGGGTCAACAGACCAGCCGAAAGCATTATCGGTGAAATAAGCACCAAACAAGACATTCAAGTTACCTGCATTCATTACGGCGCCTTGTTCACTCTTGAGCTCACCTTTAATGCTATCATAGTAGAAAATATGGTCGTGTACATCCTCACCAAAGCCCATAGATACGATGATACCATCCTCTGTAGCGCATAATGGGTGATAGGTAGCTTCTTCTGCTACGAGTGGAGAACCGTATGCAGCACTTTGGAACTGACCTTCAGCACCTTTATATAGATACATTTTCTCATCACCTTGGGTCAGCGTTACGACATTGTTGTTACCAAAGAGTTTGCTCTGCATCTTCTCGCATGCTGCAAAATAGTCTTCAAGATTAGCATTCTTCATAGGACGCATTACGGTGTATGCGCTATGCTTTTTACCTTTCAAGAGTACTAACTCTGGAGTAGCTTCTAAAATCAAGAACTCATAGTCACCCAACAGACCAGCACCATTATCTTGTGGATCTGAAAATGCGTGGAAGATATCATTATAAGTATCAAAAGTAAGAATTGGTCCGTAATCGCTCTTCACTGCCCATGTGCTGGCTGAATCGGTCATGATTTTATTCATAGTCGTAGCTGAATTCTTTGCAGTTACGCTCACATTACCATTCTTATTGAACTTCAACACCATATTATAACCCTTTGCATCGGCTTCTAAGTTAGGGAAATATGCCATTTCCCAACCCGCCTTATTAGAGGTGAGTACATCAAACGCATTATCAATAGCCTCTTGTGCA
Organism: Paludibacteraceae bacterium; assembly: GCA_045591505.1. Taxonomy (GTDB): domain Bacteria; phylum Bacteroidota; class Bacteroidia; order Bacteroidales; family Paludibacteraceae; genus Colicola. Next base: position 28,380 of record JAZNSW010000018.1, on the reverse strand, counting down.
CGCTGTGCAGCTGGCTTATCAAATAAGCTTTCCTCATCGCGACTACATGCTGCAAAAGTGGCAGCCAACAAGCCAAGTATTACTAAATATTTTGCTTTCATATCTTTATCTTATATTTATGCGTTGTGAAAAACTTATTTACCATTTAAGAACTCAAGGTTCATAATCATATCCAAATCCATATTCTGCTGACGTTTTTGCACCTCATCGCGAAGAGCGTCAAGATCAATCTCCCATTTCTCTTCCAACCAAGTGTTGCAAATATCCCATTTCTGGTTGATGATAGCAGCACCTTCTTCGCCAGCCTCCTTGAGCATATTATCCCACCATGCATCTGACTTCACAATATAGTTCGCAATCACCTCTACAAAGTCCTCGTTGGCCTCACTACTTCCGTAGTTGGTTACACAACCCAACTGCCAAGCCTCTTTATTTGTGCGCTCTTGCCATTTGATAGGGTCATAGTTCGCAGGGGTAATTTGGGCAAACTCTGTAGGATACTTCTTTTGTTGGTGCAGAATGTGAGCGAACTCGTGGTGCATAGTCTTAAAGATGTACTCATTGAGGTTATCAATATTGTTGAGTTGCATTTTATTCACCTTCAAGATAGTAACCTTAATACCACCCTCAGCATAACCTAATTTCTCAGTACCTTGTACAGGGTCTATCATAGAAGAGCCAATAAGCTGAATCATCTTTGGTCCATAGGTTTTTAAGAAGTCCGGATTTACAACAGAGTCATAAACATCGTACCACAAATAGAGAGCCAAGTGTGCCAATGTGTCTGCCATTCCGATACTAACAGGTACTACGTTGTAGTTAGGGTCAGTAGCGTTGTCATCCAACTTATAGAGGAACTCTACGTTGTATGGCTCGGTATAGTATTTATCCAACCATTTATCAAATTGATAAGTATAGGTAGTGGTATCAATTACAGGATCTATGAAGATCGTTTCTGTGAATTGATCTCCTTCACATGCAGCGAAGCCCATTACAAGGCAAGCAACTGCAAAAATTTTATATAAACTTTTCATAACTATTATAAATTTAGTAGTTAATCATTTATTTATTCCTCATCCTCTACCAATTTCACATTACTACTACTTGGCAAAGAAGCAGCACTTGTATAAGTAGGAGTTGATGGGGTATATACATCATTTGGACTAAGAGATGGAGAGGTTGTCATGCTACCATCCAAATTATCACCCATTACCTCACGTGGGTTAGCGGTCATACCTGCTACAATTACCTCTTGTGGCAATTGGATAGCACGGCGGTCATCGTTCCAAACCAATTTACGAGGAGCATCTTTGCCTTGTACGTGCTCTATCTCAATACCATAGCGTTTCAAATCGTGCCAACGGAGACCATCATGCAAGCCCTCAATACGGCGGAAGTGCAATGCACAGTGCACAAATGGCATTTGCTCTGGAGTAATTACCCAATCTGCTGCCATATCTTGGTTGTGTAATACTGGTGCAAATTTAGTACCTGCCTTCTCTGTATAGAATTTCGTAATAATTTCAGCATTCAAATTCACTGTGCTATCAGCTAACATTGCCATACGACCATTCACATTATAGCTTTGGCACCACAGACGGAAGTCATTGGCTGAACCGATGAAATCGTTGAGATATGCTTTTGCCTCAGCACGGCAAAGGAGTGTTTCGTTTGTAGTAAATGCACGGTTGACCATACGAACGTAACCATAGCCAGCCACTTTGTCGGTATATTCAAAGTCGTAATAATCTTTTGCTACAAAACCACCCAATTTCTGATCAGCACTCCAAAAACCAACACCAGGGAATTGTCCACTCCAGCAAGGACCTGCTCCATGTGTTGAGAAGTTCTGAGCATCACCATTTACCTGATAGCGACCATATGCTGGGAAGTGCGCATAAGCTGAAGATGAATAGGTAGCGCAAAGCAACAAGTTTGATGGAGCGTTCACATCAATATAATGTTTGAATGCTAACTCAATATTACTTTGGTCACGGTTAGTTTCTGCATCAAAGAGCATTGCCAATGTAGTCTCATCTGTAGTAGTCAATACATAATCTGCATGCTCAACCACCTTAGCCCATTCGCGTTTGTAAAGGTAGAAACGTGCAGCAAAGGCATGTGCAGCTTTCACGTTGAAGTGGTAACGAGGCACACTATAGTATTCATCTGAAACGAGTTTCAAGCCAGCCTCAAGGTCTTTTTGGATATTCATAAAGGTGTGATACAACGAACCACCTATCCAAGCAGTATCGCCATTGAGATCCAAACCAACTTCTAATTCTGGACCGCGTGAGTACACAGGAGCCACCTTGGTTTCTGGTTGCATCATATAAGTAAGGCCGAGATCTTTTTTGCTATCTTCCACGTTCTTCCACGCTTGGCAGAACACACCAGCCAGCAAGAAGTGGTGGTAAGCACGAGAGAGCAATGCCTCACCTTTCTCTGCATCCATATTGACACCTTGAGCTTCGAGTTTTTTGATTGCCTCAAGCGCCGAGTTAGCAGTTGCAATTGCGGTGTAGTGAGCGTCCCAAATCAGTTTTGGAGAGTCGTTGCTTGATTGCTTAACAGGTCTCCATGCGAAAATATCGTTGTACATCTCATCCAATGGATTCACCGCATTGGCTTGACCCGTCTTTGGGTCTGGCACGTTGTTGTCAACTACTTGGTCGGATGAATACTCACAGAGGGGAGCGCTGTTAGCTTCTGAGTATGCACTCACCAACAGAAGGCGAACTTTTTCTTGTGTGTTAATCGTAGCACGCAAATCTGGCTCCTGATCCAAGAAATCACAACTGGACAGTGCAAGTACCAAAGCGGCTGTTACGTATAATAAATTCTTTTTCATTTTCATATTCCTTTCTATAATTTGTCCACTAAATCTATTAGAATCCTAACTTAACTGTCAAGGTGAATTGGCGTGGAACAGGAGAAGACACACCACCTGTGTTATAATACTCAGGGTCACGTCCGTTCAACTTCTTGTCAGCGTATGCCAACCACAAGTTGGTTGCACTCAGTTTCACACCAAAGCTTGATACTGCATTTTGACCCTCTAAATACTTCTTAGGCAAATCGTATGCCAAAGACAACTCTTTCAAACGAATAAAGTCACCTTTTGCTACACGCTCGGTAGAGTAGTTGTATGCAGAATATGCGTTGTTGAGTGCATCAATCTCACGCATTTGGCGAACGGTAGGTATGGATGGAATAGTAGTAATCTTTTCATCACCAGGAATCATCCAACGGTTCTTCATTTCTTTCATGCTCGCTGTAAGGTCGCTATAGTCGCTACTATATACTGGACAAAGGTTATCCAAACGGAGTACGTTACCGAAGCTATAGGTAAAGAACACGTTGAGTTTCAAACCTTTCCAAGAGAATGTGTTACCAAACGAACCAGTAATCTTAGGATCAATAGTACCCTCGTACTTCAAATAATCTATATTTTCGTATTCTTGGAAGTAGATGTCCGCATAGTTACCAGGACCTGCTATTTGTGTATGCTCTGCATCGATATAGAAGGTAGGAAGACCTTCCTCAGTCAGTCCAGCAAATGGAATACTATAGAGAGCACCAATTGGACGACCTTCGGTACGACCCACCCCATTTACGAGTGAATACACTTGTGAACGCGAATCCAGTTTGGTGATGGTATTCTCAGCCCAACCGAAGATCCAGTCGGTAGTCCACTTGAAATCTTTGTTCTTAATATTTACAGTAGATATAGTGAACTCACAACCTGTTGACTCCATAGTAGCATCGTTCGCCAACTTGGTGGTTACACCACCCACACCCATAGTTTGGGTATAACCAATGAGGTCGAAGTTGTTACGGCGATACCAGTCAAACTCTACGTTAACACGGTTGTCCACAAAACCAAGAGCAAGACCAATGTTCAACTCGTGTTTCTTCTCGTAGGTCAGCTCAGAGTTTTCCAATGCCGCAAGGATAATAGCAGACTCATTTGCAGATGTACTTGGACGCCATGGGGTGAAAGAGGTGAAGACTGCTAATGAGTTGGTAGCAGGACCACGGTCAGCGGTCAATGAGTAACTAGCCTTCAAACTTGCGTAAGACCATGCTTTTCCGAAGGTAGGTGCCCACCAATTCTCCTCATGAGCATTCCATGAACCAGACACGTTCCATGTAGGCAACCAACGAGCTTGACGGCTCTTACCTAACATATTAGATCCTTCGTAGCGGAGCGTTCCGTTGATAGTATAACGTCCTTTGTATGAATAAGTTGCCATTCCGAAGTAAGCAAGGTTGCGCAGGTATTGGAAACTATTAGAATAATAGTCTGTACCTTCTTCTTGGCTTTGCTTGAAGAGGCGATAATCAACAAAAGGAATACCACCATTGTTGTATTGATAACCCCAACCACGGAACCATTTTTGTTGACGGTCAGTAGAGTTCAACTCTGAACCTGCAAACAAGTTGAGAATATGATCTCCATTTCTACCTAAGTCCGCATTGTAAGTAACAGTAGCACGGAGGTCCATCGAAGTCAATGAATATTCGGTAAAGTCATAGATACCACCCTTTGGCAATACAGTCTCAGGCAATGCCAATGGATTGTCTGGATCAGAATAGAGATATGGGTTGGAGTCGCGAATTGTAGCGTCCTCTGGATCGATACCCGCACGATAAGCACGCGCTTGGTTACTCTCATCCATAATATTATGCTCTTGGCTACTTGAATAGTGGCGAATAGCAGCCAACGCAGCAATTTCCAAACCACGAACAGGTTTCCAGTTAATATCACCTTGGAACTTGAGGTCAGTTACCTTAATATCAATGTAGTTATTATCTAACTCGTCGTTGATATTGAAATCACAATAGTTACGGCGATATGTCTCTTCTGGATCCATCGCACGTGATGTATTCATTGCATAGGAGAATGGGTTGATATCAAACTCACGACTCACTGTACCATTGATAGGGTCTGTGCTTGCAGAGATAGTACCAGGCGCTTGTTGCTTACGGTAACTACCCATAGTAGCAATACCCACGGACAGTTTTTGCTTGCTTGTAGCAGGTAATACATCATAACTTGCATTCATCATTCCCGTAAAACGAGCCACCTCACTAGCTTTGTACCATCCTGGATCTTGCATAGCTGACAATGAAGCATACACACGAGCACGCTCACTACCTGTAGAGAAAGATACAGAGTGGTTGTGCATCACTGTTTGGTTGAACAATTCTGCGAACCAGTCGGTATTACGGAACTCAGCAGCACGCAAATACGCATTCTTAGCTTCAGGGGTATTTGCCAAACCATTACCTCCGTCTTTAGCCGCATCAATCAAGGCATACATACGACCATACACACCCGAGTTCTTTGCTGCGTGGAGCGAAGAATATTCAAGCCAACCTTTGCGCTCAAACTCTTGGTAGATACCCATTTGCTCTTGCGAGTTACAGATATTGTAATCATCGTATGAAGGAACCATACGATAGGTCACCTCACCAGTATAGTTGAGTTTCGATTGACCTGCTTTACCTTTCTTGGTGGTTACAACAATCACACCCGCCATCGCGCGTGCACCATAGATAGAGGTAGCAGAACCATCCTTCAAAATTTGGAAACTCTCAATATCCTCAGAGTTGATACCAGATATCGCACTCGCAATCAAGGTAGTAGCATCACCTGAAGACAAGTCATCTGCACTCAATTCTACAGCATCTTCCAAAATGACACCGTCCACAACCCACAATGGCTTGCTAGCACCATAAATAGATGTAGCACCACGCACACGGATCTTAGGAGCCGTACCAAAAGTACCACTCACGTTTTGTACACTCACACCAGCTGCACGACCTTCCAAGCTGCGGCTGACATCAGCCACACCAGAAAGCATCGTCTCATCTGCCTCCAACTTGGTAGCTGCACCAGTAAACAAGCGTTTGTCTTGCTTCACCATACCAGTAACAACGACCTCTTCGAGCTGCTCAGTATCACTCTCAAGCGTCACTTTCACTTCTGGTTTAACAGGAAGTGTAACTGTTTTGTATCCCACATAGGAGATTACAAGATTTTTAACTCCCGCAGGAACTGTCAATTCAAAGAAACCATCGAAATCAGTGACAGTACCTACTGTTGTTCCTTCTGCAACGACACTCGCACCGATAGCACCGACACCCGTGTCTTCTAATACTGTACCTGTAACCTTTGTTTGCGCAAATCCACAAACAGCAAAGGCCAAAGTAACTAACAAACAGTAAAATCTTCTCATTATGTTATTTATTTAAAACTTACTAATTAATCATATGTTGCTTATAATAAGAAAATTAATGCAAGAATATGAGACAACAACCCATTGTGTTTCTCATAAATTCTTGTACAATTCCCTGCTCATGCGAACAAAATGCGCGCAAAGTTACTACTTTTTTTTCATATACGCAAGGAAATTTACATTTTTTTACAAAAAAACTATTAAATAGTGCCTATTGAGATTTCGTATATCAACAGGATTATATACGTCGGTTATAACTTTATAAATTCTTCTGTATTAGTATTGAGCGTTCAACGGCTCGCGCGCATGCGTGCGCGCGAATAATATAAGGTGTAAAATAACGAAAGGACAGAAAGTATTTACAATTCTTCATTTTTTTCCTATTTTATTTGTATATTCCAAAAAAAATCTGTACCTTTGCACCGTATTTATGCTGAAGAACATGTATTTGTAACATAAAATCAACCGTTTTATGTTGCATTTTTTCATGTTAAGGTACAAACATATTTATTAACAATTTAAACAATTTAACCAATTTATCAAAGTATGAAGAGATTGTTGCTTCTACTGGCTGTATGCACGGTGTGCATCAGCGGTGTTTGGGCACAAGCCCAAACCGTTAGTGGTAAAGTAGTTGATGCCTCAACAGGAGAGCCAATTATTGGAGCTTCTGTTGTAGTTCAGGGTACCTCCACAGGTTCCATTACAAGCTTAGACGGAGACTTTACCTTATCCTGCGCAGAAGGCGCAAAGTTAGTAATTTCCTACATTGGATTTGAGACCCAAGAGGTGGATGCAAAAGATGGAATAACCATTCTTTTGGCAGAATCTACTTCTCACTTGGACGAAGTGATGGTTGTAGCTTATGGTACAACTACTCGCGCTCAATTCGTAGGTTCAGCGAAAGCTGTAGAAACAGATGAACTCACGCAACAAGCAGCTGCCAACGTAACGAACGCGTTGCAAGGAAAAGTGGCTGGTGTGCAAGTTGTTAATGGTTCAGGTCAACCAGGTACCGCAGCCACTATCCGCGTTCGCGGTGTAGGTAGTTTAAGCGGTGGTACTACTCCTCTCTATGTAGTAGATGGTGCTCCAGTTGATGTGGATAACATTAACCTCATATCCTCCTATGATATTGAGTCGATGACTGTACTCAAAGACGCAAGTGCCACTGCCATCTATGGTGCACGTGGTGCAAATGGTGTTGTGCTTATCACAACCAAAAGCGGTAAAGCACAAAATAAAATGACTGTTAACGTAGATGCCAAATGGGGTAATAGCCAACGTGGTGTACCTAACTATGCCACAATTAATGATCCAGGCACTCACTATGAGTTGGCATACAAAGCCCTTTACAATTCGCAATTCTACAATGGACAATCTATAGCAAGTTCTTATGCCTACGCAGACAAGACACTGTTCACTCAAACAGGTGTAGGTTATCAAGTATTTACCGTTCCAGAAGGAGAGAAACTGATTGGTACTAATTTCCGCATTAATCCTAATGCCACATTGGGTTATAGCGATGGCGAGTATTACTATACTCCAGACAATTGGGAAGATGAGATTATGAATACTGGCAACTTACGTCAAGAGTACAACGTTAATATCTCTGGTGGCAATAGCACAACCAATTATTACATCTCTGCTGGTTATTTGAACGACCCTGGTTTGATTAATGGTTCTGGTTTTGAGCGTTTTACAGCTCGTACCAAAGTAGATAGCCAAGTGAAAAAGTGGTTAAAGGTTGGTGCATCTGCTACTTATGCTCATGCAGACATGGAAGATCCTGGCTATAGCACTGAAGATGATTGGGGCTCAACTGGCAACGTATTCTATGCAGCTAATGCCATGGCTCCTATCTATCCTTTCTATGTACGTAATACCGATAAGAGTATCAAAGTAGATGGTAATGGTTATCAAGTATATGACTCTGGTACCAACACCAATGCGGTTCGTCCAGGTAGTGCACCACAAGGCAATAATGCGATTAACTTGCTTATTGACACCAACAAAGAAGTTTCTGATTACTTCACAGGTTCGTTGTACGCAACCATCACCCCAATTGAGGGTTTGAACATTAGCGCGAATATCACACCAGAGTATTTGGGTCGCTACAGCAATAGTTTGAGCAACCCGTTCTATGGTTCTACTTCTGTAGGAGGTGCTGTAGGTGTAGCTTCTGAGCGTTTCTTCGCTATCAACCAACAATACACCGTTAGTTACAAGACTGCATTTGCAGACTTCCACAATATCGAAGTTATCGCTGGTTGGGAGGCTTATAATTTGAAAGAACAAGTACTTTCTGCAAGCAACGACCACCTCTTTAATCCATTCGTAGCAGAATTGGGCAACGCATATGGAGTAGCACCAACTAGTGCAAACACCTCATCATATACCCACAACTATAGCACTGCAGGTGCGTTCGCACGTGTACAATACGATTTGATGAATCGCTATTTCCTCACAGGAACATTCCGTTATGATGCTTCTTCTCGTTTCGCAAAAGCAAATCGTTGGGGTGCATTTGGTTCTGTGGGTGCAGCATGGCTGATTAACCGCGAGAGTTGGTTGGCAGATGTGGAATGGATAAATGAGTTGAAGCTCAAAGCCAGCTGGGGTACACAAGGTAATGACCAATTGGGTAACTACTACGTACACCGCAACTTGTATAGCATCTCCTATAACTCTGAGACAGGCGAGTTCTCCAAAGTATTGTCACAACTTGGTAATCCAGACTTGAAATGGGAGAGCCAGATGATGGCTAACGTGGGTGTTGACTTCGGTTTCTTTGGCAACCGCTTGAATGGTACGTTGGAATACTTCAACCGTCAAAACGACGATATGCTCTTCTATGTAAGCATGCCACCATCATCAGGTTACGGTTCATTGCGTATGCCTATGAACGTGGGTAAAGTACAAAACCAAGGTATTGAGTTTGATGTTGAAGCAGTACTTGTAAGCACTAAAAATATTGAATGGAGCATTTATGGTAATATCACCTATGTAGATGGCAAGGTGCTTCGTTTGCCTGATTCATATCTCAAAGATGATGGAACACGTTGGTATGCAGGTTCTTCCTACATATTGAAAGAAGGCGGTTCACTTCATCAAGCGTATATGCCAGAGTATGCAGGTGTGGATGCTGAGACAGGTAAAGCACTTTACTATCTTGACCCAGCAGACCATTCAAAAGGTACAACTGCTACTTACTCACAAGATTTAGCAGGTGACTTGGGCGATATTTCCGTGAAATGCTATGGTGGTTTTGGTACAAGTTTGAACTTATATGGTGTTGACCTTGGTGTACAATTTGCATATCAATTTGGTGGTAAAGCATACGACGGTACCTATCAAGAGATGATGCATGCAGGTGATAAACCAGGACATATCTGGTCAGTTGATATTCTCAATGCATGGACTCCTGAGAACACCCAAACCGATGTACCCCGTCTTTGCGCAAGCGATAGCTATGATCAACAAACTAGCTCACGCTGGTTGGTATCAAGCAACTACTTGAGTCTTAACAATGTGACAGTAGGCTATACATTGCCAAGCAAGTGGACCAACAAGATTGGTGTTGCTAAAGCACGTGTATTCTTCCAAGGTGATAATTTGGCACTTTGCAGCGCACGTCAAGGTTATGACCCACGTCAAATCCAAAACGCTACATCTTACGGTGTAGGTATTTCTACCAGCACAGGTAACTTTGTATATAGCATGACACGCACATTCTCAGGTGGTATCAGCATTTCATTCTAATATGTTAAACCTAATTATAAAAAATACTCGTATGAAAACGTATCAATATATAGCTATCGCTTTGGGTGCTGTGCTTTTCGCTTCTTGCGACAATATGCTCACCACCCACTATGAAGGCGGTACACAAGATGATGATTATATTCAAGCGACTGTAGAGGCTAATCCTGAACGAGTAAACTCAGCAGTGTCGGGTATGTACCAAGTAATCAAACAACCTCTTGGTTATTTTGGTTCTTCTAACCGTGCTGACGACTGCGGCTATGTAGCTTGCGCGTTGGGTCAAGACCTCAACTCAGCCGATATGACCAATATCGTGAGCGGTTACGATTGGTTCTCCGTTGCACAAGAATGGTCTGACCGTAACCCTTCTTATGCGAACCCAACATTGCGTCTTGGTTTGTTCTATAAACTTATCTATGCGACCAATGAGGTAATTACCATGGTACCAGATGACACCGACAATGCTAAATTGATGGCCAGTCGTGGTCAAGCGAAAGCCTTGCGTGCATTTGCATATTTGAGTTTGGCACCATATTTCCAATTCAATTATGTGGACAATAAAGATAAAGAGTCTGTGCCAATGATTATTCCTGGTCAAGATGCCAGCAACAATCCACGTGTTACTCTTGAAGTACTTTATGAGAATATCCTCCAAGATTTGTCGGATGCAATTGAGGACTTGAACGGTTATGAGCGTGAGAATAAGGGTATTATCGACCAACAAGTGGCTTACGGTTTGCGTGCACGTGCATACTTGAACATGGAGATGTGGGCAGAGGCCGCCGAAGATGCAGATTCTGCATTAGTCGGTTATGAGCCATATACATTGAGCGAAGTAGAGGCTAATCCAATGTTCTGTAATGCCAGCGACCACAACTGGATGTGGGCATTGCTTCTCCCTATGGAGTTGACAGAATCAAGCGGTTATGCATCTCTGGCAACATGGCCAAGTCAGTTGGGTTCATTCTCAGCAAATGGCTATGTGGCTTATGCAGGCATCTATCGTTCTATCAACAATCTGTTGTGGAACAAGATTTCTGAGACTGACGTTCGTCGTGCATGGTGGTTGGATGAGAACCTTTATAGCCCATATTTGGAGGGCCTGAAATGGGTGGATGAAGCAAACGCTATCACCTACGAAGGCAAAGATATTCCAGCTGCTACTATCGCAGACGTTAAACAACCTATGCCACAATACACCAATGTGAAGTTCATGGGTAAGTCTGGTTGCGGTGGCGCATATAACGATGGCGACTGGTGTATGATGCGTGCCGAAGAGATGTTGCTCATCAAAGCAGAGGCAGCATACAAAGCAGGCAATACCGCAGCAGGTGAGGCAGCTCTCAAGAAACTGATGGATCAACGTGACCCATCATGGAAACAAACCTGCATGACCTTCGAAGACGAGGTATGGTTGCAACGTCGTATTGAGTTGTGGGGCGAAGGTTTTGCCATGTCAGACATCATGCGTCTTAAAAAGAACGTTGTTCGCTATCACGAAGGTGATGAGAACTCTAACGTAGCTGAGCCATACCGCTTTAACGTACAATATGGCGATCCATGGATGTTGCTCCGTTTCGTTCAAGGCGAGTTGACAAACAACCGCGGTTGTACGCAAAACGAAGGTGGCGAGTTGCCAGAGCAAGGCGATGGAGCAGGACTTACAGATGGTGTAACTGATTAATAGAAAGGAAACAGATTATGAAACTTAATAAAATATTTTTAGCGGTTGCAACCGTAGGTGTGTTGTTCTCTTCCTGCGAACAAACATTTACTCCTGAGCCACTAGTAGATGCTCCAGAGAACCCACAAGCAGTATATTTCCAAACTCCAGATATGACTGGTGTTGAGGTAGATCCAGAGGCAAACGTAACAGAATACCCTATTGTTATTCAACGCGCAGACTCTACAGAGGCGTTAACCCTGAATCTGCTAGTTAATCAAAATGACCAAGATGTATTCAACGTTCCTGCGACATTCAGTTTTGCAGCAGGTGTAGGTACAGATACATTGGTAGTTGGATTGGATTCTATGGCAGCAGGCGTTACTTATCAACTCGTGTTGCAATTAGATCCTACCGTAGTAAATCCATATGCTGCAGGCGCAGAAAACGCTATTTGCCAATTAGCTATCACTCCAATCAAGTGGGAGGCTGGTGTAGGTATTTACCACGACTTGCTTGTACCAGCAGGTTATTCATCAGTACCTGTTACAGCATGGTATGTAGATTATAAGATTGCTACTCTGCCAGATGGAAGTTCAAAAATTAACGTGAGTGCTCCATATGCAAAAGTGCCAGCAGGCGAAGATGCAGTAGCTGATGCTGATGGTATCTACGATGCATTTATCTATTATTTCTACAACACTGGTGCAGAAGATTTGATGTTCTACATTGATCCTAATGGCGTTGTGACATTCAACTACTATGAAATCGGTTGCGACTTTGGTTATGGTTCTGTGTTTGGTGCTCTATATCAAGGCGGCACAGGCGTTTACAAGGAAGGTGTATCCGTTACTTTCCCAGACGGTGCTATGGTAGTCGGTGAAGCAGGTGTGCCATATGCATATGCAAACCTCTCTCTCTACCTCACCAAAGAGGCATACCTTGAGGCTACAGCCGTAGAGGCAATTGAGGCTGAAGTATCAGATTATGAAGGCACGTTTGCTTTGACAGCAATTGACGCTACTGGTGCAGCCATTGAAGAAACAGTAAATATCACTTCCGCTGAAGATGAGGATGGTCAATACTACACTATTGAAGGCATTCCAACCATGGATCCACTCTTTGGTTTATTCAACGATAAGAGCCATATGATGCATATTCCAGCACAAAATGCTGCCAATATCACAGATGAAGAGACAGGTCTTGAATACGAAGTGGTTATCTATACTATGGATAGTGAAGGTTATACAAGCACAAAAGACTTGATTTTGGCATATAATGGAGATGGCACAATCAGCATCGATGGGAGCTCAGAGGTAATCGGTCTTATTGCTGTAGCATTCAACACTGCGGATGAAAATGATTACTTCTTTGTGAACAATGGATGTTTAGGCATGTCACTCACTGGTATTGATACCCCTGACGGCATTGCTCCAAAATTGGCAAAACAACACAAAGCATTGAACATCACAAAGATGACTCCACGCAAGAAAATAGCAATTGCACAAAAGTAATACGATTTTGCACCTACTAAATTATCCCTCTATGCTTGGCATAGGGGGATTTTTTTGTACTAATAACTGCTGTATCCTACGGTGAAGGTAGCATAATCACTAATCAATCACTAATTAATCACTAATCAATCACTAATTAATCACTAATTAATCACTAATTATTGACATGGTTAAAACAGGTACTTGGATTGTTTAATAGCGGATAGGCAAAAGGAAAGGAGGGCAAGGGGATAGGTAAGAGGAAGGCAAGGGGAAGGCAAGGGGAGCGGATAGAGAGGAATGAAGTAAAATAATAGGAAAATTCACCCACTTTTCCCCACCAAAAACAATAAGTAACATATGTTACTGATTATCTACAGATTAAGTTGTTGATAACTTTTCTCATAATATACTAAAAAACATTTTGAAAAATTTTTTGTGGGGAAAAGTGGGGAAATATCAAATATTTTTTGTAACTTTGCAGCGGAATTTGAAAAAAGACCGCTAAAGAGGTGAAAATTGAGCTCACTACAGCTGTTAGAAGTTAGATTATATGAATACATTTATTGGACATATTGAAGCTCGTTTAGATGGCAAAGGCAGAGTTTTTATCCCTGCCTCCTATCGTAAGATACTTGCCGAAATGGGTTCGTCGCATATCATTATGCGTCGCGATACAGATAATGAATGTATTATCTTCTATCCCGAACATGTATGGAATACCAAAGTGAACCAATTACGCGACGCATTGGATGAGTGGAATCCCGAAGATCAACTGATATTAATGCAATTTATGTCCGAAGCCGAAATATTAGATATGGATAGTCAAGGACGTGTATTGCTTCAAAAGAAGAACTTGGAAATGATAAACGCAGAACAAGACATCCTATTTGTAGGTATGTTAGATCGTTTTGCTATATGGACTCCAAGCGCATTCAACGAGAAACAAATGAGCCAAAAAGATTTGGCAGAACGCATACGCAATCGAATGAAATCCCAGCCTAAACAATAAACTAAACCTTACTATGAAATTAATTTATCACATACCCGCATTATTGCATGAAACAATCAATGGGATGCAGATTCAGCCTAATGGCGTGTATGTTGATGTAACCTTCGGTGGCGGCGGTCACTCGCGCGCAATCTTAGAAGAAATTTGCTCCCATCCCCTCCCTAATAGCACTCCAGAAGGGAGGGGAGGAAAAGGCAAGTTGTATTCCTTTGATCAAGATTTGGATGCATATCGGAATGCAATGCAGTCGGAAGGCTCAATTTTCGAGCAATCAGAAAACTGGCAGTTTGTGCATAGCAACTTCCGCTATCTCCGCAATTTTATGGATTACTATGGCGTGAAGCAGATTGATGGTCTATTAGGTGACTTAGGGGTGTCGTTTCACCATTTTGACTGCCCTGAACGCGGATTTAGTTTTCGCTACTCAGCCCCATTGGACATGCGCATGAACCAAACAGGAGGACGCACCGCCGCAGATTTATTAAATACCTACAGCGAAGAGGACCTCGCGCGCGTACTATATATATATGGTGAGATGAACAACTCGCGCCAAATCGCTAAACGCATCGTGCAAGCGCGCAACAAAAAGAATATCGAACGCACAGAAGACCTTGTGGCGATTATATTAGGCAACTCATTTGTTCCCCCAACAGCACAAAATGGTACTGAATTAGACATACCTACAGGAGCAAAGAAAGAATTAGCTAAACTATTCCAAGCCCTACGCATCGAAGTGAATGATGAATTGGGTGCATTGCGCGAAATGCTGCTCGCAGCACGCGACTTGCTCCGTCCAGGAGGACGTATTGCGATTCTCACCTACCACTCATTAGAAGACCGCATTGTGAAAAACTTTTTACGTTCTGGTAATCTGGAGGGTAAGATTGAAAAAGACTTCTACGGTAACATTCTTAGTCCATTCAAAGTGATTGAGAAAGGATTGACCGCCAACGCAGAAGAAGTAGAACGCAATCCACGCGCACGCAGTGCCAAACTGCGCATCGCCGAAAAGAAAGAAGATTATTAACTATGAAAAAATATTTGTTTTATGGCACTAAGAGATTTAATCCGAGAAATCTTGAGCGGCGAGTTTCTGAAGAAAGGCTGGTTCAAGGAACAATTGCAAATCGTGGTACTGATCGCTAGTTTGATATTCTTGTATATCTACTGCGACTATCTAGGGCAGATGCAACAACATAAGTTGAGCACGCTACAAAAAGAATTGCAAGATGCTCACTATATACAAACAACTCTCAACGCAGAACTAGTATCATCTACCCGCCAATCCGCTATCTCCCAATCGCTTAGCGAAAGAGGAAGCAAAGTGAAAGAAAGCAAAACTGCACCTACACGCATTGAATAATCCTTCAAAAACCGAAAAAAACTATGAGCGAAAATGTAAGAAAGACAGTTGTTCGATTCGCTATCGTATTTATAGTAATTACTTTGGCGTTCGTTGTTGTGCTCTTTCGAATAGGATATATTCAAACCGTGGAGAAAGATAAATGGGAGAAAGCGAGCCAAAAAAGCCGAACAAAAATCACCCGCGACATTCCTGCGATACGCGGCAATATCTATGACTGTCAAGAGCGTCTGCTTGCCAGCAGCATACCTTTGTATTACATCCACATGGACACACGTGTAGAGGCACTTCATTTAGATGAGGGTGCACTCTTTTATCAATACATTGATTCGTTGGCAGAAGGGTTTAGTCGTATTATTGGCGATAAATCTGCCGCTGAATACAAGCAAAAAATCATGACCGCTTATCGCGGTAAGAAAAATAGTGAACGCGACATCCTTCTGAGTAGCAAACGTATCACCTACCCTCAACGCAAAGAATTGCAACAGTTACCTTTGGTGCGTAGAGGAGTTTACAAAAGTGGAGTGTATTTCACCGATATTAATAGACGTTCTAAACCTTTTGGGAGTTTGGGAAGCCGCACTATAGGAAATATCTATGGCGAGAATGGAAAAGGCAACTCAGGGTTGGAGAAACGCTTTGATAAAGAACTTAGTGGCGTAAAAGGTACAAGCCAAAAACAAATGGTGGCAGGTAGTTGGGAATATGTTCCCATTGTGGAGGCACAAGATGGAGCCGATGTACATACAACCTTAGATGCAAATCTGATGGATATTTGCGAAAGCAACCTCCGCAAACAACTGCATATCAATCAAGCCGATTGGGGTTGCGTAGTACTCATGGAAGTAAGTACAGGAGAAATTAAAGCTATGTGCAATCTTGATTTGGGTAATGACGGTCAATACTACGAGCGTGCTAATCACGCAGTCACCCGAATGGAACCAGGTTCTACCTTCAAAACACTGGCACTGATGGCAACATTGGATGAAGGCAGAGTGCACATGACAGATAGTTTTGAAGTAAAGAAAAAAGGTTGGGAGTACTATGGTTCATTTCACAAAGATGCTCACCCCAGCGACACCACCTATAGTATTCGTCAAGCTTTGGCAGTTAGTAGTAACATCGCTTTGGCGAAAATAGTAACCTCCAGCTACGAAGGTAGCGCGAAGAAATTTATCCGCAAATTAGAGCGTATGGGTCTTTGCGATAGTATAGACTACATTATTCCAGGAGCTGAACAAGCAAAAATTATTGTACCTAATGACACGGTTACTATTTCAAAAATGGCATATGGTTACTCCGTTGAACTGAGTCCATTGCAAATGGCAATGCTATACAACGGAATTGCCAACAATGGCAAACTAATTAGCCCTGTACTTGCTACCAAAGTGGTGAAAAACAATGAGATACTATCCGAATTTGAAAGCCAAGTGATACGCAACAATATGTGTAGCAAAGCTACCCTTAACGACATTCGTCTATGCTTGCACGATGTGGTTTGGGATAATGATTTGGGTACAGCAAGTGTATATAAATGGCAAGGACACATTGCAAAATACAAAGCACAAAGTGCTATTGTACCTATTGCAGGTAAAACGGGCACAGCACAAATATTTGAAAACGGAAGGTATCACAGTAATAAACACCGCATGTCATTTGTTGGATATTTTCCAGAAGATGACCCACAATATACCTGCATTTGTGTGATTCACGCACCTCGCAATAGAGGTTACTATGATGCTGGCATGGACTGCGGAAGCGTTGTTCGAAATATTGCAGAAAAAACAATGGCATATAGCAACGAATATGTGATTGAAGATAATCAATTGGTTTTCAGACCTAAAAAATAATACAGCATGATGAAACTCCACGATTTACTACAAGAAATTTCTGTATTGCAACTCATCGGTAGCACAGACTTGGACATAACTGGCATACAGTCAGACTCGCGTTGCGTGGAAGCAGGTAACGTTTTTGTTGCACAACACGGTACCGCAGTAGATGGGCATACGTTTATCGCTTCTTGCGTTGAACGAGGGGCAAATGCTATCGTGCTTGATAATCCCGATTATCTGCCTGCTCAATCAGCAGATGTCACCTATATTTTAGTGAAAGATAGTGCTGAAGCATTGGGCAAAATGGCTCATGCTTGGTATGGCTATCCCAGTCGCCATCTCAAGTTGGTGGGCGTGACAGGCACCAATGGAAAAACTACTACAGCCACATTGCTTTACCAACTCTTCCAATCTTTGGGGAATAAAGTAGGATTGCTCTCTACTGTAGTCAACTACATTGATAATCAATCCGTTCCTTCTACCCACACGACCCCCGATGCGCTGTCGCTCAATGCATTGTTAGCACAAATGGTGGAGGCAGGTTGTACCTACGCATTCATGGAGGTAAGTAGTCATGCCATTGCACAAAAACGTATAGCAGGGCTGCAATTTGCGGGAGCATTATTCACCAATCTCACGCGCGACCATCTTGATTACCATAAAACATTTGATCATTATCGAGATACGAAGAAACAGCTGTTTGATCAGTTACCCAGCAATGCCTTTGCCATTACTAATCAAGATGATAAGAATGGATTGGTGATGACGCAGAACTGCAAAGCTAAAGTATATACCTACTCTACCCGCAGCATGGCAGATTTTCGTGGAAAAATCTTAGAAGAGGGTTTTGAAGGTATGTTGCTGCGTATTCAAAGTACTTACGGAGCACTGAACACAGAAGTCTTTGTACCATTAGTAGGTCGTTTTAATGTGAGCAATCTGCTACTCATTTACGGATGCGGTGTGGCATTGGGAGTAGATGCAATGGAAGTATTGCGCATACTGAGTAGTTTGTCCCCCGTTAATGGTAGATTTGAGGCTATTCACTCTACAAAAGGTTGGACAGCCATCATTGATTATGCACACACACCAGATGCAATTGAGAACGTGCTCCATACGATTCATGAGATTTTAGAAGCAAGAAGCAATCAGCAATCCACAAATCCACAAGTGATTACAGTGATTGGTTGCGGAGGAAATCGCGATAAAGGCAAACGTCCTATCATGGCGCGTAGTGCATTTAATCAGAGCAGTTTACTCATCATGACATCCGATAACCCGCGCGATGAAGAACCCAA
The DNA here is from genome assembly GCA_045591505.1 of Paludibacteraceae bacterium. Taxonomy (GTDB): domain Bacteria; phylum Bacteroidota; class Bacteroidia; order Bacteroidales; family Paludibacteraceae; genus Colicola. The sequence goes on along the minus strand of JAZNSW010000018.1, from coordinate 9,709 downwards.
AGATATTCTGCAAGATATGGCAGCAGGACTTACAAATGAGGAGTTACAACGCACCCTTATCATCGAAGATCGTGCCTCTGCCATCAAAACTGCATGCACAATCGCACGTCAAGGCGATGTAATTCTTGTGGCAGGTAAAGGACATGAGGATTACCAAATTATTAAGGGGATCAAATACCATCTTGATGACCATGAGATTGTGAAAGCATGCGCAAACAACTAATGAAAATAACTACTATAAAGAAACAATAATATGTTGTATCAATTGTTCACATACTTTAGCGATTTTCCAGGCGCGCGCCTAATGACTTACATCTCCTTTCGCGCTATCATTGCAGGTGTATTAGCATTATGCATCAGCATTTGGTTAGGAAAATGGTTTATCAACCTGCTCAAACGCAAAAACATCTCAGAAACTCAACGCGATGAGAAGATAGACCCATTCAATACTGCCAAAAAGGGCGTACCTACAATGGGTGGAGTGGTGATTATTGCTGCCATGCTGATTCCATGCCTACTGCTGGGAAAGTTGAACAACATCTACATGCAACTGATGTTGCTCACTACCATCATCTTAGGCATTATTGGTTTTGCTGATGATTATATCAAGACATTCCGCAAGAATAAAGACGGATTAAATGGGTGGATTAAAATTGCTGGACAAATTTTGTTGGGTTTGATAGTAGGCCTCACCCTTCGTTATAGCCCAACCGTGGTGATGAACGAAAAAGTAACCACCTATATTGAGAATAATATTGAAGTAGTAGAGAAAACCCCCGAAGTAAAATCCACTCGTACAACGATTCCGTTTGTTAAAAATCATAATTTCAACTATGCCGAGATGTTCTCATGGTTGGGCGACACCAATAAATACAAAGCGGGGTGGATTTTCTTTGTTATTTTGACGATTTTCGTTGTAGCAGCAGTAAGCAACGGGGCAAACCTCAATGATGGTATGGATGGCATGTGTGCAGGCAATTCTGCGATTATTGGTGTTGCGCTCTTGGTACTATCCTATGTGAGTGGCAATGTAATTTTTGCCGATTATTTTGATGTCATGTACATCCCGCGTAGCGAGGAGTTAGTAGTCTTCTTAGCTTCTTTTGTGGGTGCATTGGTTGGTTTTCTTTGGTGGAATGGTTTTCCTGCACAAGTGTTTATGGGTGACACAGGTAGTCTTACGATTGGTGGCATTATCGGTGTATGCGCAGTTATTATTCACAAAGAATTGCTTCTCCCCATTCTCTGCGGTGTTTTTTTAATGGAAAGTTTAAGTGTCATACTACAAACACAAGTATATAAAATTGCGAAACGCAAAGGCAAACATTTGCGTATTTGGAAGCGTACTCCACTCCATGACCATTTCCGCACATCTATGGACCAAGTGTTGCGAAACGACCCTACGTGCAAAGTAATTTTCAAAGGAAGGGGCCCCTTGCAACACGAAACTAAAATTGTACTGCGTTTTTGCATTATCACCCTTATATTGGCTGCATTGACCATATTAACATTAAAAATACGATAACCAACTATGAAAAAAATTGTTATTTTAGGTGCAGGAGAATCGGGCACAGGTGCTGCTATTCTCGCAAAAACCAAAGGTTTTGAGGTTTTTGTGAGCGATATTGGTGCCATCTCGCCTGTTTACCAAGCATTGCTGGATCAGCACCATATACCATGGGAGGCAAACCAGCATACTTTTGAGCGCATTTTAGATGCAGATGAGGTAATCAAGTCGCCAGGTATTCCCACAAACACCCCTCTTGTGAAGCAACTCATCGCGCAATCAACACCTATCATCTCTGAGATAGAATTTGCAGCGCGGTACACCCATGGCAAAATGATTTGTATCACAGGTTCAAATGGCAAAACCACCACAACTACTCTACTTTTTGAAATGCTTCATAAAGCGGGATTAGATGTAGGATTGGCAGGGAATATTGGTAACTCATTGGCACTACAAGTGGCACAAGAGGATCATGACTATTACGTGATTGAACTTTCTTCCTTCCAGTTGGATAATTGCTACGATTTCAAGGCAGATATTGCTATTTTACTGAATATCACGCCAGATCATCTGGACCGATATGACCATCAATTCCAAAATTATGTGGATGCCAAGTTCCGCATTACTCGCAATCAAACAGCGAGTGACGCATTTATTTATTGGAGCGAAGATCCAATTATTAATAGAGAGATTCAACGCATACAACCGCAAGCGACACTTTATCCTTTTGGTAGCAATCAGCAGAATGTGGCCTACACAGATGGCAACCATCTTATTGTCAATGCCAAAGCCGATATTGCGCCTTTATCCTTGCCCCTTGGCGAAATGCATCTAAAGGGAAAGCACAATCATTACAATTCGATGGCAGCCAGTTTGGCAGCGCAGATTTTGAACATTCACAATGATGTCATTCGCGAGAGTCTGCAGCAGTTTATAGGCGTTGACCATCGGTTGCAATATGTAACTACTGTTCGTGGTGTAAAGTACATAAATGATTCCAAAGCCACCAACGTAAACTCGTGTTGGTATGCGCTCGATAGCATGACTACTCCCACCGTCCTCATTTTGGGAGGTAAAGACAAGGGAAACGACTACAACGAAATCAACGATCTGGTCCTAAAGAAATGTCACACGTTGGTTTTTATGGGAGCAAATAATCAAAAACTGATTCAGCATTTTGAGACATTAGGCTATGTAAATGTGCAGCATGCCTCAAGTGACCAGCAACATATTTACATAGACACACACAATATACAAGACGCTGTACAACAAGCATATACGCATGCTCATTCAGGAGATACAGTCTTGTTGTCTCCTTGTTGTGCAAGTTTTGACCTCTTCAACAGCTATGAAGATCGTGGACAACAATTTATGAAGCAAGTACGAAACCTTTAACGATATGAATAGATTTAAGACATATATCCGCGAACAGATGAAATACGTTGACCGCACGTATTGGGTACTGTTCTTCTTGTTAATTATTGTAGCCATCATTGCACTTTTCTCTGCCAGTAGTGCATTAGCCTTCAAAGAGGGCAATAGTGTACTTACGCCTATTGGCTCGCAATTTGCATTTATTCTAATAGGATTAGCTCTGGCTTTTATTATACAATTTTTTCCGAGCAGGATTATCACTGCTTTATTTGGTTATATACTATTAGCTATATCATTTATCTTTTTATTGCTCACTTTCACGCCCTTGGGAGTCGAGATTAATGGAGCCACTCGCTGGTTGAAGATTGCTGGAGTTGTTTTTCAGCCTTCAGAATTGGTAAAACTATCGCTTATCATCGTAGCCAGCAATTTATTTAGTAAAATCACGAACAAGCAAGATGAAAAGAAATATTTCTTTATTGTTATCACGATGACACTCATTTTGTGTGTTATTATTTTCTTGGGTAACTTATCCACTGCGGTGTTATTGGGAGGGATTATTATTCTCCTTGCTTATTTAGCGCGTATTCATGTCAAATATTGGGGTACACTCATTCTCATTATCGGAACAATTCTCGTTTCCACGTATTTTATCGTTGACCGCTGCTTTATTGATAAAGGGAAAACAATTGATGAGCCTTTCGATCGTCTAATTACGCAAGTCAATCGTATCAATGACATGATTGACGAGAATCAGAACCCTGATGCTGAATTTATTATTAACGATGACAACTATCAGCGTTCACATGCTAAAATTGCCATTGCGCGCGGTGGAGCTTCACCATTCGGCGTTTTACCTGGCAATAGCGAACAAAAGGATATTCTTCCACAAGCATTTTCGGACTATATTTTTGCCATAATTGTTGAAGAGTGGGGACTTTTTGGAGCGGTTATCCTCATTTTCCTCTATTTGGCTATTCTTTTCCGTGCGTGCTTCACTAGTAGTCGCTATAGCGATTACTCATCTATGCTCATGGTCATGGGATTAGCACTCATGCTCACCTGCCAAGCATTGGTTAGTATGATGGTTTCTGTGGGTATTGGCCCTGTTACAGGGCAACCATTGCCAATGATTAGTCGAGGTGGAACTAGTGTGCTGATTACCAGTCTGTATTTTGGTATTATCATGAGTGTTTCTCGAGAACAGACTTTGCGAAGGGCTGAGCAGCAAGCCGTGAAAGAGGAAAGCTTAGAGGAAGTGCCTGACATTGAATTTGATTAACTAAACGACAAAACAATATGAAGTATCTTATCTCTGGAGGCGGCACGGGAGGACATATATTCCCTGCGATAAGTATAGCAAACGCATTGCGCGAATTAGATCCCACTTGCGAAATTTTGTTCATTGGAGCATTAGGTCGTATGGAGATGGAGCGAGTTCCACAGGCAGGTTATGAGATTGTCGGTTTACCTGTGAAGGGATTTGATCGTAAACATCTATGGCGTAATGTGCGAGTGGTGATAGATTTGCTACGCTCGATGTGCCAAGCGCGAAAGATTATACGTGATTTCCGTCCTGATGTAGGAGTGGGTGTCGGAGGGTATGCCAGCGGTGCGGCAATGAAGGTCGCGGCTAAAATGGGAGTGCCTATTCTGCTGCAAGAGCAGAATGGTTTTGCAGGAGTTACCAACAAACTTCTAAAAGACGATGCTAAGAGAATTTGTGTGGCATACGAAGGTATGGAACGTTTCTTCCCTAAAGAGAAAATTATTCTCACAGGAAACCCTGTCCGACAAAATCTAAAGAATGCTTCACGAGAGGAGGCTATTAAATATTTCAATGAAACATTTGATGTACAATTCTCTACGCAGAAAAAAACATTGCTCATCATTGGTGGCAGTTTAGGTGCGGGTACGATTAATCAAAGCATGATTGCGCATCTACAGGAGTTGGCTCAAAGCGATATTCAAGTGATTTGGCAAACAGGCAAAAACTATATTGCAGACTGCAAAGCGGCTCTCGCCAATTGCCAATTGCCAATTGCCAATTGCCCTATCATCTGCACCGACTTTATCAGTCAAATGCCATTGGCGTATGCATTAGCAGATTTAGTTATTTCTCGTGCGGGAGCGTCATCGATTTCAGAGTTATGTTTATTAGGAAAACCTGCTATTTTAGTACCTTCGCCTAACGTAGCAGAGGATCATCAAACCCACAATGCTATGGCGTTAGTTCGCAAGGATGCAGCAGTATTGGTTAAGGACAAGGATGCTAAGGAGCAAATGGTAGCAACTGCACTTTCACTCATTGCTGATGAACAACGACTACAACTTTTGCGCAAAAACATTCTCACGCTTGCTTTACCCGACTCTGCCATACGCATAGCCCAAGAAGTAATCAAATTAGCGAAGAAGAAACAATAGCACTCCTACAACTCAGTAGATGGTATTCGATTCGTTACGTTAGTATGGAACAAACGTAAATCTTGCTCCAAACTATCATTAGGCAAGCTAATAGGTAGTTTGCCTTCAAGATAGTCATAGGTTGGAATACAATAGTAATTGCGTCGTTCACCTGCTAACTTTCCTTTATGCACATAAAACGGTATATAATCAATATTCACCACTTTATGTGTTTCACAATCAATATCCACGGTGGTTAAGATTCCTCCGTTTGAGTCTTCCCAACGTTGATTACTAACTAAATTGCCTAGAGAATACATCACAGGAACCCTTCTACCATCCGAAGCGGTTAACACCTCATAATCTTGCACCACATGAGGATGCCCGCCGATTATCACATCGATGCCCCAATCGGCCAACCATTGTCCTACTCCACCTTGAAATGCATTATGTTTGAGTTCATATTCAGTGCCCCAATGGATATACATAATGCGTAAGTCTATCGTGCTATCTTTCAGGCTCTTTTTCAAATCCAATTCTAATTGTTCTGTCTCAAGATAGTTGACACAGTTTGGCCATACGGGTATCAATTGGTTTGTACCATAAGTGACATTAAATAATGCGATTTTCATGCCAGCTATATGAAAAATAAGCGGATATTGTTCGGCACGTTGCGCTGTATCTTTATAGGCTCCAATAGTCGGATAAGGTGAAAGTTTTTTCAATGTGCGATGCATACCTTTCTTATCACCATCAAGAATATGATTGTTAGCTACTGAAAACACCTGAAAACCAGCATCAACCAATTCTTCGAAGAAAGCATCGGGAGTGCGGAACCTAGGATAACCACTATATGGTTTACCTGACAACGTTGTTTCGAAGTTCACGATATTTATATCTGCCTCTGCTAAGTATGGACGCAAATAGCGGAAGTTAGGTTCATAATCGTACTTCTTTTCTTTGGCATTCCATGCCCATAAGAATTGGGGAGAATGTTGCATAGCATCGCCAGCAAATAGCAATCGAACATAATTCCGAGAAGGATCTTTCATTGCAAACTCATGATGCCCTTGCGCAATACATAATGCACATACTGTATAGCATAAAATGGAGAGAAGAAATCGTTTCATGATAGGTGTGGATTATAAGGGAAACAAGATATAAGTACAAAAAAGGTGCACCATAAGGCACACCTTTGTTTTGTTTGGGATTACTTACGGATACCCAACTCTTTGATGATAGCGCGATAACGCTCAATGTCTTTTGCTTTCAAGTAGTCAAGCAAACGACGACGCTTACCTACCAACATGGTCAACGCGCGCTCTGTACCGAAGTCCTTGTGGTTCTTCTTGAGGTGCTCGGTGAGGTGGTTGATACGGAAAGTGAACAGAGCGATTTGGCTCTCTGCAGAACCAGTGTTCTTAGCATCATTGCCATACTTAGCAAAGAGTTCTGCTTTTTTCTCAGATGTCAAATACATTGTAATTTGATTTTTATTAGTTAAACAATAATGACCTCGCATGATGTTACAATCCAAACGATGTCACATTTATCTGCTTTTTTTGCAAAGCGGCTGCAAAGGTACTACTTTTTTTTCAAACCACCAAACAATTTTCACATTTTGTTGGATTTATTGATTAATTTCAAAGGGGAAACTACCAATCAACTCACCATCCACAAAGAAATCTGCATTATACACACCTATTTGCAATATCTCTTCTACTTGCCAATACATTGCTCCAGACACTTCTTCTCCCTCATATTCAAAGTCTTTGCTCACGGAATAGGCAATCTCGCTGTTCTCAAAAGCGAACACATCATGCACATTCTTCTGCATCACCTCTCCATCGGGACGAGTGATACGCAAGTATAGTGTCTTCAAGCCTGGAGTATTGGTGATATTGCGGGCTATTGTGTAGTCAAATTGCAGTTTAAGGATTTGGGAATATACAGTAGTCTTGCGATCACGTTTATTGAGAGGAGTCATCTGAAAACTACTGATTTCCAACATAGAAGCACGGCTAACCACTTCTGCCAATTGGGTGCGCTCTTCTTCTAATTGTTGTGCTTGACGAGCCACTTCTTGGTATTGTTGTTTCACTTCTTGATTTTCTTTCACCAAACGTTTGTTTGTGCGATCCAGCGAATCAATTTGATGAACATAACTCACCATCACTTGACGAACTGTAGCCAGCTCTTTCTTCAATTCCGCTATACGACGGGCATTGGTTACTTTTGTGATGCGCAACTCCTCACGTAAATCTTGTACACGTTGTTGTTCTTTTGCCAACAATTGCACCAAGGAGTCATTGTGAATATCTTGCGATTGATAGCCATCAAACTGAATAGCCAATTCCTCGTATTCATCCTCCAACTGTTCTTTTTCAAACTCCATAATCTCCACCATCTCTTTCATCTCCGTTTTTTGTTGAAGATTCATCCATACGAGCAATAGAGACACTACCGCAAGAGCTGCCACAAGAGAAATAAGTACAATCTTAGTAGTATTTTTCTTCGTTGAATTTTCTGTCATAGTCTTATAGTATATCTAATAATTTTTCCATATGAGTACTACGAGAGCCTTTGAGCAATATCTTTTTACCTTTCAAAGGGTTATCTTGCAGATATTTATGCAAACAATCTACATTCTCAAAGACGGGATATGGCGATGTAGTTTGCATATATTCCTCGCCCACCAAAAAGACATTTGTTGCCTTGCGTTCCGCCAACATGTTCACTATATTCTGATGTTCGAGGTGCGAATACTCGCCCAATTCACGCATGGCACCAAGGATGTATGTGTCGCCTTTGAAGGCATTGATGGCTGCCTGCATGGATGTTGGATTGGCATTGTATGCATCTACAATCAGTTGGTTGTTAGCCGTTTGCATAGCTTGCGAACGGTTGTTGGTTGGCACGTATTGGCGAATTGCTTCCAATGCTGTTTCGCGAGAGATGCCAAAATACTCTCCTACGCATATCGCTGCCGACACATTCTCTGCATTATATTCTCCCACAAGATTTGTGCCAGAGGGCATTATCCCCGTTGTATATGCCACGGTCTTCAAGTCGCCTGCCATCTGTGCAAGGTATGGATTATCCGTATTGCGAAAGATAAATCCCTGATGCTCACGCAGATAATCATACAACTCTTTCTTGGTTTGTTGTACGCCTTCAAACGAGCCAAAGCCCTCCAAGTGCGCACGACCAACGTTGGTGATTAGTCCGCAGTTAGGTTCGGCAATGTCCACCAACTCTTTTATATCCCCTGGATGTGATGCGCCCATCTCCACAATCGCCATCTCATGTGCGCGCGTGATTTGTAATAAGGTAAGGGGCACACCAATCTGGTTATTGAGATTCCCTTGCGTGTAGTGGAGATTATATTTGGTAGATAAAACGGTTGCCAATAGTTCTTTGGTGGTTGTCTTGCCGTTGGTACCTGTGATGCCGATGATAGGCAGTCCGAGTTCACGTCGCCAAGCGCGTGCAAGGTCTTGCAGAGCGAGTAAGGTGTTAGGAACCAATAACGTACCCTCTGGCAGAGCGTATTCAGGGTTGTCGATGACAGACAACGAAGCACCGCTTTCGAGGGCTTGTTGGGCAAACTGATTGCCATCAAAACGCTCACCATGCAATGCAAAGAACACGCAGCCTGCGGGCAGATGACGTGTGTCTGTACTAACACTAAGTGAATCTTTATCCTTTATTAGAAAATCCCAATTCATTGCGATATATCATTTCGCTGCAAAGGTACAAAAAAAAATGTATATGTGCAAGAAAAGTTTACTTTTGTTGCCATAGGCTACATTTTTTCACCTCTCACCTTACCCTTCACCTCTCACCCTTCACCTTGTCAATTACGGGTTCATAACGGGTTCTTGACGGGTTCATAAGCAATCTTCACCATGCTTTCACTATGAGATTACTATGTGATTACTATGTGATTACTATGTGATTCAGCAACCTTTGATTAATATCTGATTAAAACTGAAAAAGGTTTACACTATTTCTGGAAAGGTTTCTTAAGAATCGTCACTTTTTGATAGTTTTCCTAAAAAGGTTGTTAGGTATCCTAAAAGAGTTGATAAATTTCCTTAATAGGTTGTTGTTTGGCGATTCGGGTGCAAAGGTAATACATTTTCCTGATATATACAAATGGATGTTTGTTATTTTATTAAATGATAGTATTACCTCCCTCTCTCTGCCACGCGTGGCAGAGAGAGGGAGGGGCAGCTCTTGCCCAATTGTGTTCATCCCATGCTGCTTGTGGTGTACGACTAGCATCCTGTAGATAAACACTCATCGGCGTACACATATCAATGCTTCGATGAGGACGTACATTGTTGTATAGATCTATAATATGAGCTATCTCTATTTGCGCTTCTTGCAGGTTTCTATATGCAGTACGATTGTATATCCATT
>JAZNSW010000017.1:0-7396 GCA_045591505.1 Paludibacteraceae bacterium | reverse complement strand
CACACACATACCATATATGGGTGTGGCAGAATGTGTTAAATTACTCTCTATCACTATTCCTGCCTCTGTCGTGGAGATTGAAGGTCGTGCGTTTGAGAATTGCCGCATGCTTTCATCGGTTATTTTTGCGGAGGATGGTGCTCTCACTATGATAGGCGATTGGGCATTTTACAACTGCCATGAGTTAACGAATATCACTATACCAGAAGGCGTTACCGAGATTGGTCATGCTGCGTTCTATGGATGTACTTACCTCACAGAGATTACTTTGCCAAGTAGCGTACAAGAGGTTGCTGACAATGGTTTTGCTCTCTGTGGTAAGCTACAAAAAATGCATGTAAAAGCGTTGGTTCCTCCGACTATTCACTCCAAAACTTTCTATGAGGTAAATCGCAAAATCCCAGTATATGTGCCAGATGAAGTAGTGGAGGATTACAAAGCCGATCCGTACTGGAAAGAGTTTTTGATTATAGGCGAAAATACTGCTGTGGATAATATCCAATCACCCAATGCAAATGGTGAAAAGATATTCCGTGATGGACAGTTGCTAATAATTCGCGACGGAAAGACCTACAACGTTATGGGAGTAGAAGTTAAATAATTAGACCCATTTACACGAGCAGAAGCCGTTGAGAGCGGAATAGCAGCAGGCGCACCTCATTTTTGCCCGCTGACCAAAAATGGCTCAATCGCTGATTATATTTGCATATCTCCCAATTTTGTTGTATCTTTGCAGGCGAAATGAAAAAGTCGCTTGCATATCTACTCGGTCAAGCATGCAGAATGGTCTGTGTGTGGGGGTTGGTGTGCGGTGCAATGTGTGGACTTAGTGCGTGCGGATGGCAGGAGGCAAAGGAGGTGATTGCATGGGCGGATAGCATTGACCAGAAGGAGCATATGATTTATGACGACACTATTGCATTGAGCAAAGCTATACGCAGTTTGGATAATCCATTTGGTAGAGTGTTGATGAGCAATACACTGGGCAAAGCGTATTATTATATGGGGCGAAATTATAGCCTATCTAATCAGATTGCCGAAGCTGCTGATTGCTATATCGAAGCCGACCGTTTGCAGATTGATGACCCTATCTATCGTGGGCGCGTAAACTCGTGTATAGGATATATCTGCGCACAAAACAATAATGATAGTTTAGCACTGTTCTTCTACGAACGTGCAAGCGAAAGTTTCAAAGAAAGTGGTAATGACTGGTATTATGCGCAAACATTACTTTCAAGAAGTGATTGTCATATTAATCTTCAACAATTTAAGGCTTCGGATTGTTTATTACAAAAGGCTCTATCATATTCATTAGATAGTGCTTATCAAGCACGCTATTATGAAACACGCGGACTTTACTTCTATGCACAGCAACAATATGATTCTGCGTTGGTGTATTTTAATCAAGGATTAGATTATTGGCAAAGCGAAACAGAAAGGTGTTTTAGTTATTTGAAAATAATGCAAATACATCTTGATATGGAAGCATTAGCAGAAGCCCTTCCTTTTGCTAAGTTGATTGTTAAAGAATCGAATAATCCAAATTACCTAACCAATGCATATTATTGCTTGATGCTTGATTCAAAAGAGAAGAATGATATACACCGCTTAAGTGCGCATGCTCATGCGCGCGCGGATGCTCAAAATGAATTACGTGATATTGTTTCTAAAGATACAGAAGCGCAATCAATCATAAGTAACTACATGGCAAATCCTACTTTCTGGCATAGGGTGTGGATTCTACTATCAATAGGAATGATTGTTTGTGTTTTGTTAATGACAAGTATATGGATTTATCGCAAAAATACAACAATACGCTTGCAATCAGCGAATAAAGAAATAGATGATTTATCGCTGAAAATCAAACAACAAGAGGAGATATATAACGCTCAACAACTTTTGTTCGATTTTGATAATTGTCTGAATACGATTCGCACAAAATATCCTCAACCCCCAAAAAATTGGATAGATTATTATAAACTGAAAAAGGATATTGACCCATATTTGCACGAATGGATAAATGCATTAGAAAAATTAGATTTATCCAATCGAGAGAAGGTATTTTGTGTTTTTGTTATTCTATACCCACATATTTCCATGGCAAAAATGGCAGAGTATATATGTTATGATAAAAATGGTATTCGTGTGTTTAAAAATAGAATAACAAAAAAAATGGGCATAAGGTCTTCTGAATTATATACTTCTCTTAGGAAACTTGTCTAATAACGTGTAATAATAGCATTTCTTATGATGTTAACAAAACAAAGCGTAACTGATTGATAATCAGAATTAGTGTTATTCGATTTTGTTAACAAACGACTTAAAATATTGTACATTTCATAATTTTGTTGTAATTTTGCAACAAAAATTAAATCAACAATATTATGAAGAAAATCTTTATTCTCGCATTGTTTATACTAGGTATGTACAATGTATCTGCGTTTGCCATAGAGCAGGAAATTATTTTGAATGAACTGTATGTTATGACACCTTATGATGACCACAAGGTAGATGATCATGGCAGAAGACCCGATCCCACTCAAATTCAAGCTTCTATTGATGGAGACCAATTATCTATTGATGCGGAAACAGACGAGTCCGCATACGCGGAGGTAATTAATCCCGAAACAGGTGAAGTAGTAGCAGAAGAGGAGTTCACAGGTGAAACAACCATGTCTATCCCCGAAGAGGGTGATTACGAAGTGTATATCTATACCGAATCTGGTACCGTATTGGTAGGCGAGTTTAGTGTAGAATAAAATAGAATATTAAATCAAAAATAGATATAATCATGAAATCCAAAATCTTATTTTTTCTTTTATGTGTAACCATGATAGGTATGGCACAGACGGTATCTACCTATTGTATAAGTTAAAATAATTGTATTATGAAAAAAAATGTATTGTTTGTATTTATTTGTGCATTCATCGCATTAGGATGGATGGGGTGTAAGAACAGGCCTCATTACGGACCTGGACGTCACGTGTATATTGATTCTACTCTTACGGCTTGTGAGATGGATAGTTTTCTAATTAACTCACCTTGGATGCAAAACCGTATTAATACTTGTATTGATACCGCGAGGGCAGATCTATATCCCCCAACAACACTTGTATTCTGTCATTTTATTGATAAGGATAGTAATGATTTTTTCATACAATATAGTAGTGGAAGGGGACCAGGCTGGTTGTATGATTGTGAGGGTAATTTCATTGAGGAGAAAACACCTTGGAAACAAATATTAGATGAGCGGGGAGACATAGAGTTTCATCCAGTAGTGGTAGAGATTATAATTGGATTACACAGTATGTAAATTAAATAAAACGATTTATGAAAAAGTGTTTATTCGTATTGTGGTTGGTCGTTACTAACCTTTTGATTTTAAAGGCCGATCCATTATATCTAGATTCTATCTGCATTGTACAGCCCAGTGGTGATACTCTGTGGAGTCGCTTGCAAGGTGATGAGTTTTACCATTGGCGTTCGACAATGGACGGGCATGTGATTGTTCGCGATTCTAATCATTGCTTCTACTATGCACAAATTGCGGGTGATACGATATTGCAGCCTTCAACAATAATTGCTCACAATGTAGAGGATCGCACTCCATTGGAGCGAGAATATCTCAATCTATTTAGTGGGAGTGTAAAAGACTTCATTTTTTCCGAAATACAAAAAGCTCATATGATAGAGCAATCGGATACTACTCTAATTCCTCATGCCCAGTATGCTGCAAGCAATGATCAACAACAGCCTGTTACTGGAACAAGAAAGGTATTAACAATCTTAGTCGAATTTGAGGATCGCCCTTTTAGTTTAGAAAAGGCTGAATTTGATAGTCTAATGAACCAGCAAAGTGGTGCAGTTGGTCCTAACTATGGAAGTGTACGACAATATTATCAAGAAAATTCATATGGACAACTAACTGTTGAATCAACAGTGATTGGACCAATTGAAGTGAAATACAGTTACACAAACTATCAACGAAAAGCAGGAGAAAAAACCACCAAAGTTAAAAGATTAGTACGTCGAGCTATTAAGCAAGCAAAAGATATGGTAGATTTTTCCACATTGGATGGCGATAATGATGGACATGTTGATTGCGTTCATATCGTGTATGCAGGATCACGATATATGAACTCCTCTGCCGATATTTTTATCTGGCCACACAAAGAGAGTGTTAGCATGGATGGAACATCTGCAAGAGATTATATTATCACTCCAGAATTAAATATTGATGGGGCTATAGCTCCTATGGGTACTATATGCCACGAATTAGGACATATATTAGGGGCCCCAGATTTTTACGATAGTGACAACAAATTATACCCTATGGGAAATTATGATATCATGGATTGTGGTAACATGAATGGAATAAATATTTATGGTGGTGTTGATCAGGAACCTGGGTATTGTCCCGCACATCATAATCCTTATACAAAATGTTATATATTCAAATGGGACACACCGACAGTAATTCATCCTTATAATCGTACTTACGTACTTTCTTCTTCAACGAAAAATAAAGGACACATTTATCGTATCAACACAAAAACTGCTGGAGAATATTTTTTGTTAGAATACCGGACTAATGATGGTTTTGATGGTGATATACCCAATAGTGGATTGTTAATCTATCATGCACATGCAGATTTAGAAACATGCATAGAAAAAGGCGATAGTATTAATGGTGAACAACCCATGAAGTTTTACTTGCTCAATGCTGACCCTTCCTCTATAAATGGAGGATTGTATGGAGGACAGTTTTCGTATAGATCGTTCCCTGGTCTACACAGTGACAAGACTATGTTTACTCGTACAACGACTCCTAGTGCAAGAGCTTGGGATGGTAGGGATTTCGGAGTGGATATCTGTTTTATCAAGCAATTAGATTACGGCAGATTATCATTTACTGTTAATCCTCAAATTCAAGGGCCTTCGCAGCTATGTGGCATACAAGATTATTGTGTTTCAAATCATGTTCCATATACTGATACTGTGGAATGGACCTATTCTACTGATATTGCAGAGAGCCAAATGTATCCCGCATTGCGTTTTTTAGATGGAACGGAAGGACATATGATTCCTATTCAACGAGGAGATACACTGCAGATTTCTATTAGGCCCATTATACCAGAAGATACAACAATGCAAATATTTTCTTATGGTCTAAACAATTTTGCGCAATTCCCAGAAATTGGATTCCCAATGAAACCTTATGTAGGTACAGCAACATTGCATGCAACGATTAAAGGAGGAAATGGGACCTATCAAATGGAGAAGGAAATTGAGTTGCCTGAATATGTGACACCATCGTTGGCACATAGTCATTCACTATGGCCAATCAACACCGAGCGTACACTATCTGACACCTCCTGCACAAATATTGAGTCAGATCATATCAAATGGTATGTGCGTTATCCGAACTCAATATCTGAATACGTGTATACGGGGCA
The DNA here is from genome assembly GCA_045591505.1 of Paludibacteraceae bacterium. Lineage (GTDB taxonomy): Bacteria > Bacteroidota > Bacteroidia > Bacteroidales > Paludibacteraceae > Colicola. The sequence continues at coordinate 1,940 of JAZNSW010000017.1, read as the reverse complement.
TGATGTGACGCTGAAACCGACCGAAGCGGGAGAAATGACAGTACGAGTTGTGAATAATTGCGGTTGCGAAGCAAGCAATGAGGCGACATATACTTATTCGGTTGTAAACGCAGGACCAATGTCATACCCAAATCCTGTCACTACTTCAATCCTGCCTGTAGATATAATTCGGTATGATAACACTGAAGGATTGTATACTGTTGATCTCTGGCATCAAGCTTATGGTCGTGCGCGCACTATGAGTACTACAGGAAATCATATCGAACTTGATGTTTCGGATTTACCTACTGACTGGTATTACTTGGTGCTGCTATACCACAACCAAATATTGGATTCTGGTAATGTGTATATCCAACATTAAATCTGTCCTGTCGCATTAACAAGAATAGATAAAACCTACAACGTCATGGGAGTAGAAGTGAAATAATCGCTTTATCAAATTGAAATACCCCTATATTCCTCGCCCAGCTCCTCATGGACTGGGCGAGATTTTTATGCGCATACGAGAAAAAGTGCAGAAATGGTAGCACATACTATTTCTGCTGCATTTGTGGTAAATTTCACCACCGATATATCAATAAAAAGCAGTAATTTTGCACCATGAAAAAGAACTCAAAACAAATACTCTGTGAGCGTATAAATCACTTGCTCCGAGAACGAAACATCACCAAAAGTGAATTGGCTGAAGGCATTGACATGGATAAGTCTAATCTCGGAAAAATGCTCAATGGGCAACATCCATTTGACCTAAACCTTCTCGACCCAATAGCAGAGTTCTTTGGCGTTGATTGCACTGAACTAATCGCGCAACCACAAAAACTAACCGTAAAAAAGAAAAACACAACCGTTTTGATTATTCAGAAGCAACAAATTATTACGCCAAAAGTAATCGAACAAATTTTAGAAATACTATGAGCAAAGAAGATAAAAAAGAATTGCGACAACAAATCGCGTGCGAGTGGCTGCAAGAAAACTACCTCCAGTTCGGCAACCTGCGCCATGATGTGGTGGGAGATAGGCTCCAAATCCGCGTGACGGATTTGGAAGGCAATGAGGCGATGGGGCGAGAAGGCAATGAGGCGATAGGGCGAGAAGGCGATGAGGCGAGGGGGTATTGGCGGAATCTGACGGACAAGGACATCAACACGATGGTGTGCCAGTGTGTGGCGGAGAGTGGTGTAAATATCTCCGTGACAGAGATGTGGACTGCCCTCAAGTCCGACATGGTGCCTTCGGTGCATCCGCTCCGTGCATGGCTCAACGCACTGCGCCCCTACACCCCCGACCAACCCGATTGGATAGACCTCGTCGCGCAGCAAGTGCGTGTGCGCAATAGCGCGATAGAGCGGCACGAAGTGCCTGTAGTTGATAGAGCGGCACAAGTGCCTGTAGTTGGGAGAGCGGCACAAGTGCCTGTAGTTGGGAGAGCGGCAGACGACTTTCATCGCCAACCTACAGCGAGCAATGCGAGCGAACTACAGTGTAGCGCAAGCGAAACGAACTACAGCAAAGCGCTCTACAGCTCGCAAAGCGAGCGATCTGAAGCAGACCGCCTATGGCGGACATGCTTTAAGGTTGATAGAGCAGCAGACTTTCATCGCCAATCTACAGCGAGCAATGCGAGCGAACTACAGTGTAGCGCAAGCGAAACGAACTACAGCAAAGCGCTCCACAGCTCGCAAAGCGAGCGATCTGAAGCAGACCGCCTATGGCGGACATGCTTTAAGAAATGGCTCGTGGCGATGGTGGCGAGTTGGATGAAGGATGACGTGGTCAACCACACCGTGCTCGTTCTGGTAGGGCGACAAGGTATCTACAAAACCACATGGTTAGACCACCTTATCCCACCCGAACTGCGTGCATACAGCAGCAAACTGCCACTCACGGGACAAATCACCAAAGATGACCGTCTGCGCCTATGCGAGAACGGACTGCTCAAT
>JAZNSW010000016.1:0-60211 GCA_045591505.1 Paludibacteraceae bacterium | reverse complement strand
CTCTGCGAAATTTCCCAAGGTGATTTGTTCTGTGGAATATGTCCATCCTTTTTTGAGCAACAAACGAATCACATTTTTCATGGTGTCGTTTTTGGCATATTTCTCCACATCTTCGCTGTAACTGCGCAGTAGTGATGAATAAACATCTTTGATTGCCACAATATCAGCTCTTTCTGCATATCGGGCTATGGCTTCAGGCATACCCCCGACAAGTGCAAACTCAGAAAATAAAGCCATTAACATATTGTGCATCTCAGCATCTACAGTTTTCTTCTCCAGTTCCTTTACCAAAAGATGATTGCCCGTTGCTTCCAAAAAATCGCTAAAGGAGCACGGATGCAAGTGCATATATTGCACTCGTCCTACGGGAAACGAGATATGCTGATTGAGCAATGTGAGTAACAAAGAACCGGCAGCAATCACATGAAGCCATGGGTAATCTTCGTAAAAATAGCGGAGTAACGCTACTGCTTTAGGCGAGTTCTGGATCTCGTCTATAAATAGAAGTGTTTTGCGTTGCGTATCTATCGTTTTTTTTGCTTGTAGGAAGATGAGTTTAACTACACTGTCTATATTATTGGATTCAAAAATTGCATGATGTTGAGGACGCTCTAAATTGAGCGAGATGAAAACGTCATACTCATTACCAAACTCTTTTACGAGGGTGGATTTTCCCACTTGACGTGCGCCACGCAGTACCAATGGTTTTCGATGCTCGGAAGCTGCCCAAGCATGCAAATCTTGTATTATTTTTCGTTGAAACATAGATTTTTTGTTATTTTCGCCGCAAAGGTACTAAAAATCTTTGAATTACGCAAATATTTTGTTAAATAATTGTTTCAAAACACAAGTATAATTTGACATTTATTGTTTCAAAACACAAGTAAAAACTGATGATTTCTGTTTCAAAACACAAGTAAATCCATCACATGCCTTGTCATCATTATAGCAACGCAATGGCAGGAAGGAGAGCGGAGAGGAGAGGGAGGTAGGACATCATGGTTATTTAATAATTAGTATATCATTTTCGCCACAAGGCATATAAATAGTATCTCCTTGTAAAGGAACAGATGATGTAACATGATACTTGTCGCGCTGTTCTTCCAATGGAATAAACAGTGAAATATATCCATCAATGGTTGATGTGTCTTTATAACCTAAAATAGAAACATCAACAAGCGCTACTCCATTGGCATCTTCGTCCCATATCTGAAAGTGAACATCCCCATACACAGACGGGTTGCGATGAATATCTATTGTGTGATTTTCTGAAAGAAATACCGTCGTGTCCACATCCAAATAATCTTTAGCATGAGCATGAACTTGAACTTTCTTATCTAAGAACTTAGATGGAATATTCTTGAATACAGCAAAAGAATCCAAAGAAACCACTACTGCTCTTTTTTCTTCATTTTGCAGTTTTAGAACTACTTCTGCATTTCTAAGTGGAGGTAAGTTTGTATTTAGATAAGATGCTTCGTTCAACTTTAGTCTGACATCTACAGGTTGATTCACCACGTAAACACCTATCATAGCAGACAAGGTACACACAATTCCGAAAACCCACGCAAGACTCTTTCCTATCAACAGACGTTTGTGACGTTGCCAAATAGCATCAAACTCCACGCCTAATAGTTTGGAAATCAATTGTACGTAAGCACGTTCTTTATTCAGCCATGACCAACGAAATATATGTTCATGGATGTTGGCGCCAAGAATTTCGGGTAGTCCAAGAGTATCTATTATAGGGTTGAAACATTCTGTATCAGGATTGCCACTATGCGGTTCGCCATCCACAATAAAGAAATGAATATTCTTGGTGCGTCCCAATTGATAGAAATACTCGATTTCCCTCCCTACCCACTCCGATCTTGCAGAATGAGGAGAACATATTACAATCAAATGACGCGAAGCATTTAATCTATCTTGTATTTCTTGGCTTAATCCTCCTGGTTGAATATCATATGGCGCAAAAAATACAGGATTGATAGGTTTACGTTGCCATCCATGTTCGCTACAGAGTGTAGCGGACATTCTATAACTCTCTAATTTTCGCTGAAGTCGCTTTCCCCAAGCAATGTCGTGGGAGTTATAACTGATAAAGGCAAAGTATTTGTATTGTGCGTTCATTGAATATTATTTGCTATTTTTATAACATACTTCTTAACTTTTCTTGTATTATCTTTGTTTTAGCATGTTCTAAACCTAATATTTCCTTTAAAATCTCAAAAGCTCTTTCATAATATTCTCTAGCATTACCAATATCCTTATTAGCTTCGTAAACCTTTCCGATATTTGTGCAGCAATCAGCAACTTGTATACTCTTTAATCCAAATTTTGCTATAAAAATGTTATATGCTTTTTGAAAAAAATCTAATGCAAGTACATTATCTCCTTGAGAAAAATGTGAAAATCCAATATTATTATAAACATTCGCTACACTAGGATGATTTATTCCCAAAACATCTATTCTTATAGTTAATGCTTTGTTATAATATATCAATGCTTGCTCATAATTTTTTAATGCATCATAAATACCTCCGATATTATTATATGATGTGGCTATGTCAGGATGAGAATGCCCTAATATTGTTTGCTTTATATACAAGGCTTGTTGAAAATACTCTAACGCTTTGACATAATCTTTTTGTCGTTCATAAACTCCTCCTATATTATTATATAGTGTGGCAACGCGAGGATGATTTAGTCCGAATACTTTCGATCTAATATCAAATGCTTTTTGAAAATAATTTAAAGCTTCTATATAATTTTCTTGAGTTAGAAAAATAAAGGCCATGCTATTATAAGTTGTTGCTATATCCGGATGATGTGATCCTAAAATTTTCATTCTTATCTTTAAGGCTTTTTGAAAATGTTCTAATGAAAAAGATAAGTCGCTTAAATTATAATAAATTACACCGATATTGTTGTATAATGTCGCAATATACAAATTATCTTCCTTTTGTGAATCCTCCAACATAGCAATCGCTTTTTGATAAAACTCTAAAGATTTTAGATGGTTTCCTAATCTAGCATAAATAGTTGCAATATTATTATACGATTCTGAAATTTCCGAAAGATATTGGTCTTGATTTTTTATTCTAATTGATAACGCCATTTGATGATAATCTAGTGCAATTTTATACTCCCCTATTACATCATATACAATACCTAGAACATTGTATAGCCGAGCATTTGCATTAGACTCTAGAGAAACAGAATCAACCTTAGAAAGTGTTGAGGCTTTTTCACAATAGGCTAAAGCGGCATCATAATCACCGATATTTTTATATACTTTTGCAATATTGCAGAATGATAATATTTTCTTAGAATCATTTTTTATATTTTCATTAATCGCTAATGCTTGTTGATAATACTCTAACGCCTTTTCGTATTGAGCCAAATACTCTTCCAAAAAGTCAGCCAATTCATCCAACCATTGTGCATTCGTTGTATCTAATTGTACGCGTTGCTCCAAATAATATGCAGCTGAATCATTCTGATGCTGCATCTTAAAGTTTTCAAAATAGCTATAACAACGCTTTGCCAACTCATCAACATCATGTTGGTGCACCTTCTTAGCTTGTTGCAACTTCTCTTCCTCTTGTTGGATAGCTTGTCCTTGCTGTTTCGCTGCCTCTAATTGCGCATGTAGATTACCGCGAGTTTTGAGCAAAGAATCTGCCTTAACAAACTCACATTGCTCAATATAGTAACTTACTTGGCGATAAAATTCATCCATTTGGTCATAATCCAAAGTGGAGTAACGCTCTGCCATATCACTGATGAGTTTATCATTCTCACTTTGCTCGGCGTATAATTTCTGTAAACTCTGCTGATATTCCTCTTGTGAAATCTTTTGGATGGCTATCAATGAGTCTAACTCATTCTCGCGAGTTTGCAATTTGGCTTGCAGGCTACGACGCAGTCTGCGCTCTGTGGCTAACTTATCTTGCAAAATTTGCTCTGGGGTTTCCATTACAAAGAATAGTGTATCAGCCGCGTGGGTATATGTCTTAGAAGCAGCATCTGCATCCAATAGTACATAATCCTTTTTCTTTACCGAATCTACACGGAACTGGTTATCCGTAACTGGGAAGGAAAAAGTACCATTGCTGTTTTTTACGCCGATAGCGGTCCTGTCTTTAATGGAAACAATAGAACCTGGTAGTCCTTGGCCAGGAACGTGTTTCCCGTTAATCATACGACCACGAGTTTTTACGCAGCCCTGTTGAACAGAATCTGCATAACTAAAAATGGAAATAGAAAGTAATAGTGTAAATAAAAGAAATCTCATAATAATAGATTAAAAATAATATATGGTTTCAGCAACCACTCTCTCCGTAATTTCCAAAGCCTTATCATCTAATTGAGATTATTCGACTACGCCTTAGTTTCTAGTAAAGAAAACTTAATCAGAGGAAAAGGAACAAAATAGTAAATTAAGCACTTATTTCTATCAGCCCTAACTGCGGTAAGGTTGATAGAAATAAGTTTTAATAGAGTATATTGAAAGCCACTAATAACAAGCGGTGTTTTATTGAATCATACTCCATAAGCATCATATCATTGCTGGTATTTTAATAATATACCAATAGATATCTGCATTTCCTAAATAAAATTCCGCTATCGTATATAGAGAAAAAGGGTAAGCCCTTAATATCAATATTAGAATTTTAGTCTATTAGAATTACATATTCATTATAGACATTACCCAAATTCTTAATTTTTATTCGAAAGGTACCTGTCCATTTTGGAGTAAAACTAACATAACAATCATCACCAAAATCTGTATCACTTACAATCAAATTATTATTCTCATCGTAAACATACAAATCTAAATCAGTATCGCCATCGCCTATTACGGCGATTTCTGCAACTTCATGTCCTCTAAATTCTGCTCTATATTGTATATAATCACCCGCAGGTACTCGATCGCTGTCTGTATAGAAACCGGAAGAAGTAGTAATACCACGTGTGGTTTGTGATTGTAATTTGTTCTCAACTTTACAAATAAGCCCCAACAATAACTCATCATTAAATGAGTATTCCTTAGCTGCAGCAAGCATATCAACAGGTTTGAAAGAACATGACAACTCTTTATCTTCAAGAGCACCAACTGTTTCACCATAAGTCGGTTCGATATTCCATTCCGAAGCGGATACGCCTGCTAGGATATTTGCAGCTTCTATCAAAGCCGAAGCTGATTTCATTTCATAACCATACTTGGCAAGATCGTATGCGATACGACTAGCACTAATTTCAGCAGACAAAGCCTCTGTTTGATCTACTTTCTCTTCAGTTGCATCTACTGGCTTATTACAAGCCACCATCATAGCACCTAGTGCCATAATTGATAAAAATAATGATTTTTTCATTTTGATAAATTAAATTTATTAATAAATATTTCACTAATTAAAAGTGTTAGTATTCCTTAAGTAATACCCCATAAAAAAACCAATTCCCCTCACCAGGTTCGATAAGACTTAAAGATGTTGATGATTTTGGTATTTGAGGGAAAATTAATTTAAAATGTTTAGTTTCACCTACTTTATCAAATTTCGTTTGACGTGGTGCAATTGCAATTCCTTCTGTTCGCAAAAGCGTATATCGTTTGTTATCAACAATGATGTATGTGTCACTTTTGATATTAATTGACTCAAAGTATCCATTTTCAGTAAGATTATTGCATGATAATTCAATTATCGTTTCCTCATCCGTAAGAATCACATTTTTAATACGAGTATTAGGATCTGAAAACAGATCTACATATGGATTTTCAATCACCTTATCATTTTTAGGAATTATTGGTGCTCCATATTTTGAATTACTTGACGCTATGCCAACACTTGAACATTGAATTAAACAAACAAAGTTTTTTACACTTCTCACTTTCTCTGGAAGATTTTGAGAAGAAATATGGTTGGTCGTCGGAATAATTTGATTGGAATTTGGTAATTGATCTATTAGTTCCTTGAGATAGGATGCCTTGATGGCATATCCAACATTTTCAGCTCCTGTATGTTTTGCATTAACTACCCCTATTATATTACCATTTTCATCAAAAAGTGGGCCGCCGCTATTCCCTGGTTGAACAGGAGCTGAAATTTGATATTGTGCAGAAAATCCCTGAAAACCAGAATGCGAACTAATAACACCTGTTGTCAGTTTTATTTCATCACCCATCGTAGTAGTCATAGGATAACCCAAAACGAAAATTGATTCTCCTACATCAGCAAGAGAGGTTTTAAGAGCATAGGGAAGAGACATTAAATTATTATCAAACTCTGGGGTTAGAACACGCAGAATTGCTAAATCATTTTCGTCATCTAGTAACACTGGTTCTGCTGAATATTCTTCCCACCCATATTCATTGGGAAATTTCAGTGTTATAGTTCGAGCATTTTCCGCCACATGATGATTAGTCACCACATAACCATTATTCAACAACCAACCAGTACCTGACCATGAAACTGGTTGAGACTCAGTATAAGGATAACCACTATACTTTTGACCCATTACAGAGCTACATACGCATACAATCAGTAGTAATATAACCTTTAATTTTAACATATATATAATTGTTTAAAATATTGTTGACAAACTAGTTTCTTCTGAACACTCTAACACTGGAGTCTGAGAAAGAAGAAATGTATTTTTTATCGTAGATGTTATAGAATCCATTAGTGATATACAAGGTTGTTTTGATAATATATTTTTATGCATGCTCAATGCGCAAGTGAGTGAACCTTTTCCCTTATATTCAAAATTACATTGATATGACTTACACGCTGAAATCATATTCCAATCTATTGGTGCTTTTATTTGTGATGATAGCATCTGTTTGGTTGGTGGAATTCTCAAAATACTCCCAGAGCCTCTAATGCAACTTGAAGAAGTTGTGTCTTTTTTCGAACTTACAATTTGAACTATAGAATGTGTAAGCACATGAGATATATTAAAGATTTGTGCAGATAGGGTTCCACTATGACACGCATCGGCAACTACAGTAATCTTTCCCGTTGAACCTATTTTTTGACGAATATTATGCAACCACAAGTTTAATTCATCATCCAAAATATGATTATTTCCTTCATACACACCAACTTTATATTCAGAGTAAGCATCATATGCAACCCAAGATTCATCGTAATTATCGTCTTCATCACCATTTAAATCCATCACTTGCTGTCCATGCCCAGAAAAATGGACATAAACTACGTCTCCATATTTAACCTCATCTAATAATTGGACAAATGTTTTTCTAATGGCAGATGCTTTTGCTTCGTCATTTTTCAGTATAAAGATGCGATTTTCGTGAAAACCATTATAGAGAAGAAAATCCTTGACCAATGGTATATCTTTATCGCCATTTATCTCACACCAACCACTTTCTAATGGGTATTCGCCTATACCTATAACAATAGCATATTTATCCGATGATATTATTGCCATAGAATAAAAGTTGAACAATATTAAAACTATACAATATCTCAAATAATCTTTCGCTAATATCAAATTATATTTAATCATATATATTCAACGATAAAAATTTATCATATATTTCCCAAAAATTATAATCTAAAAACAAGGCATCTCCCATCCTCTATTTCCAATATTGAGATTGTGGGTGCAAAGGTACAAAAAATAATGTAATAAAACAAGAAAATTGCGATGTTTTCTACATTTTTAGTTTTCTTGTATGAATTTTATAATTCAAAAATCTTTTTTAACTAGGCGAGGAGGCTCGTATGCTCTCTAACTATATAATGCTACTGCATCCTATGCATAATTAACTTCTCTAATGGTCCAATCAGTTCGATGGTTCGTAATCTTGTTATGCTCTGCCGAACGCATAAAAAGAAACACTTCACAATCATCTATAGCATTCATGATTACATCAACAAATTGAGCATCGCTTTCGATACCATCTAAGTCTATCCAACATTTCATGCCAGTGGCTTGTTCAATGATATTCTTGATAGCGAAGACGCGTTCCTTATCTACGCGTTTGTAAGAGATAAATATGGGTGGTTTATGTAGTTCTTCCATTGTTATAATTAATGAATATTTTCCCAAATACGTACAATATTTTGAGAGTTGGGCAACTATGATGGCTATTTTTAGTTCTTATTTATCAATCTTATTGTCTCTCGCTAGCAGATATATCCCAGTAGCAAAATGGAAGGGATGAGAGCGAAGAAGAAGGGGAGGTAGGACATGGGAAAAGTTAGTTTTTCTTAGATAATGAATCTATTTTAGTACGCAAGTGATTCTTAACAAGAATAAAAGATACATTCACGTTTAATATCTTATCATATCTAATAATTTCTCAGCTTCTAGGTAACCATTGTTAAGTGATTTAAATGCCCAATATGCAGCTTGTTCATTGGATTTTTCAACCAAGTGGCCATTATAAAACCATTGAGCTAATTTATATTGAGCTTTTGCATCTTGTGATTTTGCCTTGTTCATTAAAGCGTCAAATCGGTCTTCTTTTAACTTTGTCATAATAATTTATTTTTTAGGGTTATCAATTCGGTAGTGGATTGTAGTTGCAAACTGAGTTCATTAGTAAAAAAAACTACAAGACGTTTGTTTTTTAATTCGTCAATTAAAGCTTCTTGTCTGTTTGCAACAAGGAGTTCGTTTCCGCTTAATTTTTGCATTTCTTGTTTATAGTCATTAAGGATGTAAATGAGCATAGGAATACCCGCATTAGATGCAACACGATACTCAATCTCTGTCATAGATTTATTCCATAATGGTTCAATAAATCCATATTTTGCACCTAATATACATACAAATATATCACTTTGTAAAACATGTTTGCAACACGTATCTCTAGGGTAGTCATCCCCCTGTCCCCATCGTTCGTACATATCTGCATACATTTCACAAGATTCTATTTGCTCTTTTAGTATTTGTCGAAATGGGTACATATCAGAAGTAGAACTTATAAATACTCTAAGCGGAGTGTGTCTTTCTTCAGTTGACTTATTTTGAATTAATGTTATGCATTTCTGGCACATTTCAATGTCAGAAGGTGTTGATGTGGGGTCATTTATCTTATTATGAAGCATGTCAATAATTTGTGAACGATGTTCATCCATATCTTTATTCTTCTCATATGGCTCGAAAGATATTGAACATGCGTTTTTTTTATTGTAGGTGTAATTATCTACCACACTTACTTTAAATACCATATCACCAACAGATTCCTTATTCACAAAGAGTTTGATTTTTCCTATGAATGCTATTTTGTTAAACTCTGGATTAATTGTAAAAATAAAATCAACAGATTCAATAGTATTATCCCAATATATTCCTTTTTTGTATTCATCAACAACAATGTCTGAATATTGATTTTCATTGTAATATACTTGGAACTCAATTAAATCCCCTCTTTTTATCCTTGTTTTTAAAAATAGCTGATTTCGTCTTGCACTATCTGGATCAATGCTTCGTGCCATAATTTCAATCTCATCGCAATCCTCTGGTTTATGCAAGAAAATAGACATAATAAAATCCTCTCCTTTTCGAACTTCGGCTGGAGCGTAAATAGAAGACTGAAATTTAGAACCAAGTTTGATGGACTTCTCAACAATATCATCGGGGAGTATTCCAATATTGTTCCATGCCAATTGAAATGTTTCAATGTAGTTATCAATACCCTTTTCAGCCATCATTATCATGGTATATGTGATAACATCAAGACGCGTTTTTAATGATGTCGGACAATTAATGCCTATGATCTTGCTTGATGGTATTCGCGCTTTAATCCATGGTATGAAATGTGACGAATAACAGGATGTGATGTCTAGTATAATTTGACAAGAAGTAGGTATCTGATCTACAAACTGACGTGCCCGAATCATTGTGTTGTTTATCTCAATCTCATCTGAGATATCACTATGATGAGCGAGTATAATTACAATATCGTATTCGGCAATATTTTCCAAATCCTTTAACGTAAAACTTGTTATAACCACACCGCCATATTTTTGAACAATACGAAATGTTTTGCTCATTTGTTTTGCGTATGGTTGGTATAAATCCCATAACGCATCGGGGCCAGTAACATTGTAGTCCTCTTTGAGCGAATTCATGAAATCACTACTATGTGAATAATATGCATCATAGAATGACTGTTTATCAAAGGGTAACGCTGATAATAAGAGAACTTTCTTAGGCAATTTCTTTTTGAGAAAATTGAATATCATATATGTATTTGTTTTTATAAAAAGCAATCATTAAGTTTTGTTGTTCTACCTTGTTTCCCTTTATATTAAGTGTTGGTTCATGAATCTCTATACCATTTTGTTTGAATAGCATTTTCAATTTAAATTCATTAAAGTAGCCTTTAGTATTCTTAAAAAATTGTTTCAATAGATTTATGACTTGATGTTTATTTCCATTATCTACTATTTTGAAAGAATAAGTTCCATCTATTATGTGCATTCTTGTACCCATATTTGAACTTCCTCCCAAACCAGCTACATTGACACTAGATGTACCTCCCATGTTCATTATACCTGGCTTTATAGGTATAACAAAGGTAATATTATCTCCATCTTTTATTTGAGTAGCATGGGAAAAATCATATTTGGAAATTGGCAGCATAGTGTTCCCTCGATGTAAGTTTCCCCTGTAAAAATTATCCATATATTGAATGACCATTGAAGGTGTTACACCAGCACCTTCTCCAGTATTTATTTGAATATAAATAACCTCATTTGGAGTATTTTTGGAACCTAAATCCCATAAAAGTTCATCTAAACGTTGATATTTTTTACCCGACAGGGTAAATGATTCTTTGCCTATTGTGATGCAGTGGTCTGTTGAATTAAAGCCCCGATGGGTTCGTTTGGATGCCAAGTCGGTCACAATATTTTGTGGTCTAGTTTTGACAGCCTTACCCTTAATTGTAGGATCTTCTAAACGTCCAACTCTTCTTAAGTAAGATTGGTCTATAATATGTAACTTACTATCAGTTCGAGAAACTTCAATTATTTTTTTATTACCTATGGTAACTTCACGCGTTTGTCCTGGTTTCAAATCGTCCGCTACTCGAAATCTGGTTACTTTTGAATTTAAATTATGTCCTCCCTCTTGATTTATTGAATCAACAAGACTCCATGATTCTACTATTGTTGGTGTTTTTATCCAAGTACGATTTCGCCCAGCATTTGTGGCAACCATCAAGTTTTTCGCTTGGTTACGATTATAAGTACTAAAGATCTCTGCAAAAGCTTTTATGTATTGTTGTTTCTCAAAGACTGCATAAAACGCTTTTGTTATATCTTCATCCTTACTTTTTGTAGAATATGTAACATCATTTATTTTATTTCTATCAATCATTGCTTTGCTCAACGATTCAATAAACATGTTATCATTGACAATGGGGCTAATGTACTCATGTAATGTATCAATTTGTAAAATTAAATCTTGAGCGTATAAGAGTTTGCGTAAATCCATATAAGTAGTTGAATCTAAGTCTTCCGCAATATATATACTTAAGAATATAGCAAATGGATCTGTAGGTAGATCTTTGTTGTTACTAATGATACGATACTTATCATCAATAGGAAGTCCAATTTCAGTGAAAGTCGTAATTGAAGCATTGTAAAAAGCTGCAATTGCACCTCTATCATTTGAAGTGTAATTTCCTAATTTTCTTAAAATATTGGCAGCTTCACATTCAAGTTCGTTTGGTACAACAAATTTGTGATTATCGTAAGATGGAGTGTGGTCATATCTCATGTGTATGTCAAAGTTTTGGAATATTTGATACATTGCTGCATATTGAACCACTTTCACTAATTCTGGGTTAGATAATGATGAGAAGAAATTATATGCATTTTGTTCTGCGTTATAAGTAGGATCCTTCTCCGTAGCCATTGTAGCATCTCCAGGTATGTAACTAACGGGAAGAGAACCGGTTCTATTTAATGCATAAATAGAGTAAATACTATCTTCAACGATATAACCAACACCTTCAGTATTCCAATTGTAAGTCAACTGTGATACACCCAAATCATTCATTACGCCCTTGTCAAAGCCCCAATAAACAGGTTTAGTGTAATTGAAGTCAATATAATCAATAGATCCATTTTCTGACCACGATTTTAGCATTTGGTCTGTTACATTTAATATACTCCCGTATTCTGTATGCCATAATGCATCGCTTAATAATATCGGGGCAAAATCTTTTCCACCGAGAGAATCAATCTGTTTGCCCGCAAAAATATTATTTCTCTCATAACTCTGCGATAACTCGTCTTCATTGGTATATGACAACAAACAAAGTGTTTCAGATCTCATAGGAGGCAATTGAGTTACTGGAACGCAGCGCTCTCTTGCTATAATTATCACATTATTATTTTTAGAAATCGCACCTAGAATAAGGTCAGAGTCAAGTGAAAACTTTCTTGCGTTTATGCGATATGTTAGTTCGTTTGGGCGTTTAGATTTATCTATCGCCCAAAAAACAAAACCAGGACTTGCTGTAGTATATAATTGCATGCCGTTATCTATATTGCTATCAAGTATTGAAACAATAGTTGTAGAGTCGCCAGCATCGCCCTCTAGAGGTATTATAGTTTCGGAACTATCAATAAACCACTCCTTCAGTTCTTCAGATGTAATATTATAATTTAAATCATTGTTTAAATATGGTGTATGCTCTAGCATAGTAGATATATCAATTATGCTAGCTTTATAATCAGTTTTATACAATAATTTTGCCAAATCCTTTATGAAAGAATCATAGTTTCTATCATCTAGGTCATTGAATGCTACAACAAAATCTCTCATCCAGCCATCAAAACCTATCCTACGTTTGTATGTTTTAGAATAAGAATTGTACGGTTTGAAGAAATTGTTCAGTTCTTCTTCTAAAACAAAATCAGATGGTTCGCTAATTATGACAACTTTGCTATTGTCGCTATAACTCTTAATAAATTCTAACTGTATGTTGTATGGATTTTTTTCGCTGAATTCGGTCCATAATGAATCCATATTTGCATAAGCCATACTAGTATCAATTGCGGGAGGCAATGAGTGGATATATGCACCCGCAATAGTTGCTACGCATGCAACTACTATTGCAATTATACCACCCCTAACTTTCTTCGAAAGAGATAACCATTTATTAATAACATAAGTATAATTATCTCTTTTCTTATTATATGGTAATTCTCCGTTGTCACCACGAGATAATACACCTAACTCAATCATACCAACGCCATGTGTAGAAGTCAAATATGTATTACCACACTTTTCACATCTAAGCACGGGAGGACGCCCATCATAGATATGTTCTTGATTACATTTTGGGCAGATGTAAATATTTGGTTTTCTAGACTCCTTCCCAAAATTATCTACTATAATTGGTTTTTTACAATGTGGACATCTACCAACCTTTTTTTCAACAGGTAAATGCGCAATTGAAAGTGTTGTGCCGCAATATGGGCATGTGTGAAAATATGAATCTGCCATGATTTTATTTTTTATTAATGAAAAAAATCTAATAAGTAATAGTGTATAAATTTTCGGCACGCTAAATACCTGAGGTTAGATCAAACTTGCAACTTGGACAGTTGTTAGCCGTTCGTTTAACTTTTACATCATTGTTGCAATTTGGACAACGAACATACAGGTCTTTTGGTACTTCTGTCTTGGTAGATAGCTCCTCCAATTCATTATTTAAGTCTTCATGAGTGACTTTAGTAAGCTTTTCATGTCTCTCCGTCGGCTTGTCTGTAACATGTAGTACTTCAGAATAGAATATTACAAAAGATAAGATGACCAAAATAGAAATCCCTAACGCCCATCGGATGTTCACTTGTCTTTTTGGCTTTTGCCTTAGGACAGAGGTAATTTGTTCATTTTCTTGGCCATCTATATTTTCTTGGTCATCGTGAATGGCATCAGGCAAGTAATCCTTAATTTGGTAAAAATCGGAATAAGGAAATGATTGATAGCGTCGAAGACTAATAGGCAAGGTTGAAATATCAACATCTTTTAGAATTGTTAGGAGATTTCCTTTTTTGCGTCCTGCTCTAATTTCTTCAATAAATATTCTCCATTCGCTTTCAACATACGGAGAGACAATAAAATCACTATTAGACGCAACCAGAATAAAATGACGAGAAGATTCTAATGCGATATCTATAACTTTTCCATATTCGGAGTTGCCTTTTTTTCTCAATTCTGCATCAGCTAAGAAAACACGATAACCTAACTTTACTAGAAATGTGTAGACATTCCTTGCTAATTTATAATCTTCACTCTTACTGGATATGAATATGTCGTAAGTGTACATATGACTAATTATGTAAGTAAGTATGAATTGAACAAGGCCAACTCATACCCGGAAAGTCTGGTATATTCTCCAATTGGTGCAACGCGGCAGCGTCATCTGGATGGATAAATTCGGAAGGTGAGATCATGGTTGTGGTTAATTAAAGATTATTTTATTTGTTTAAAATATTCTCTAACTGTTCTAATCTTGCTTCCTCCATTTTTGTCCTATAATTTGACAGTATGGCATCCGCCTTATTAAATTCTTGGTCAGCAGCAGATCTGTACTCGTCAGGTGTCAATTTTATACCACCATTGGTATTAAAGTTACTCCATGTATTTACATATTGTTGATAACTTTTTGTTGTATATTTAGGAAAAGACGACAATGTCGCTAAATAATTGTAGAATATCGCATTATAACATGGATAAGAAAAATCAATTCTCATTCTTATGTTCAAATCATTAGCCTTTGTCGGTCCTGATGCCTTAATAAAATTTAACATCATATCACAAATACGAACATAATCAGTAATATAGTACCGTAAGAGAGGTAAAGTAGCCTTAAGGTCTGCGTCTGAAATATTATATTTTGCACACACCAATATTTGAATTTTAGAATACGTACTATCCATCAAAAATAAGTTACTATATTCCTTAACCGAAGAACGTAAATCTAAAATTCTTTTTACACATGAAGAATCTATGGCTTCTTGCTTATATAACGTGCTTCCTGACAATGTCTCTTTTTGATAATCACTCCACACATCTTCAAGCCTCTCAGTTTGTTCATACAATAAATCCATTATGGAAATATCGTGACTAAATTTATGCGTTATATCATTACAAACACTGAATGTCATAAATTTCCAAGTCCCCCAACCGACTGCTACAAGTGTCAAAATGCATATTGCTATAACATACAATTTCGTTACCAGTTTTCTTTTTATACTTGGTTTACTTTTCAAATAGGTAGCAAGTTTCTTGATGGATAGATCAAAGTATTCAGCACTTGTAGCCGTAACCGCTTGATAGAATTTTAATTGTTCCATACCTACAGGCATAGGAGAAGGCCATTCGAATCCCGTTAGTAATACTGGTATAATATTCTTTTGGCACTCCATTGCATAGCAGATTTCTTTTCTTATCCAATCTTCTTCTGAAACACACCTATCTAATCCATTGGGTGGCAGAACTAAGACAACGTCATTGCAATTTCGGATGACCTCATATAATTGTTCATTGAAGACGCCACCGCGCAGTGTTTCTACATCAAAGAACACAGCATAACCCAGTGCTTTCAGTTTTTCTGCCACTAAGTTCGCCGTAAAGGCATCGGTTCTTCTGTAACTTACAAAAACATCGTATTTCATACTATATTTTTAGCATTTAAAATTCATCGTAGATAGTCCAATCCACATCAGATAAGTTATGACCGCAAACATCACAAAATGCTTGATGTTTATATATCGGAGTTTTTATTCCTTTTTTACTACAAGCAGGACAAAGGAATGTTTGGGTAGAAAAGCGTATACGTCTTAGTAATTGCTCGTACAAATCAGTATCTCTGTGCTTAACCAAATCATATCCGAGTTTCTTCATTAGTTTGATGGTTTGCATAGCCATCTTACGGTCGTATTCCTTCTCTGACTCTGGCAGTTTAGAATAAGGCACCATACATGGATTTTGCTTTAACTCATCATTGCGTTCTGGTCCATAGCTCCAGCCCTCTTGCATACGCTCAATAGCCCAAATATCATGTGCATTTTCGGCAATAGCTTCGCGGAGCTCAGTTACATCTTCTTCTAAGATTACATCCGATACATCAATCGGTTTTGGTTGGTAGTTTTTCATATCATTATTGTTTTTAATTGTTACTAAATAGTTTTTAGAATCTGCCCAAGCATTGGCAAATTGTGATAAACTATAGCTATCTTGTTGGTTCGGAGAATTAGGATCGGAAATGGTGATTAAGTCTTCCTCAATGTTGCAACTCACAACAACTACTGTATGGTCGGGTAGCGAGCCTATATATGCATCCTCTAAAGTCTCTAGATGCGTATTACTCATCAATTCACCGCTATCTACAGCCACTATTACTAATCCTCCTTGGGCTAAAGATTCTACTATATCATCTATTTTGCATTCATATTGTCGAGAAACGACTAAACCTGCCTGTTCTAGATGTCGTCCTACGTTGTGCAATGCTGTTCCGTGCTCTTTTTGCCAACCATTACGAAGGGCATTTTCAATTAATTTTTGCTCATCATACGTGATACCAAACCTATCCATCACATATTTCTCACACTCTAAACAACAAATATTTTCTTCGCCATACTCCGCAGCCAAAGCAGCCATTGGTAGATAGTTATCTCTGGTGGATTGTAATCCCATCTCAGCATCCACGATAAGCGATATTTGCAATAGTTCTCGCAATTGCGTATCAGAGTTTATCGCTTCAAGCACTTGTCGGCACTCCGCAGCAGAGACATTGCCATCCAAGAATGCTGCAAGAAGCTCATCGGATATAGTATATTTATTGGATTTATCTTTCATGTGCTTCTACTTTTTTGAGTGCAATAGTCGTAATGGCTGCTATAGCACGTTTTTTTATATTATATAGGTTATCTACTGTTATACCTAATTCATTTGCAACTTCTTGAGGTTTTGCATCCTCAATGACTAATCTCTGTATGACATAAGCATATCGTCTATTAGGCAAATGAGCCAATAAGTTTTCTACATCTAACTTTGAGGAGAAGCGTTGCTCTACCTCAACAATATGTGTAGTAGCCACTTGTTGTAAAAGATGTTCTTGAGAGTCATTTTCTATCATTTCATCCCGTTTTTCGAGGAAAAAGCGAATAGCAGTGGTTTTGAGCCACTGATAAATAGAACTTCGCCCTTCGAACTGGCGGAGTTTGTATGCATCATTTTGCATCAGATATAGATACAATTCATTTACCAACTCATCATACTCTAATCTATCATGAAAAATAGCATGAATAATACTTTTAAATAGCGGACGACAGTCCTTAAAAAAGAACTGCTGCGTTATCCGCTCGTCGTGAGCAATGAGATGTTCTATGATTTGTTGGTCATTCATGATAGGATTATTGTGATTGTTGTTGAATTTTGTTGATCATAGATATTAGGCATTGTATCTGCATTTTTTGCAGCAATTGATTATTGTATGCATCTATGTCAAGTGCTATTCTAGGCAAAACATTATTAATTTTAACATCATATTGTAGTGCTTTTGAATCTACTTCTATTAAAGGTTTCTTCTGTTGATCAATCGCACAGATATCTAAATGAATTTTTTTATCAGTTTTTTTTAAGTCATCTTTTTTCTTTTTATGTTCTGCATAAGAACCTAAATTTATTAGTTCCTTAAAATTATTAAATTGGTTCACATCACAAGGGATGTATCCCATCATCAGTTTTTCGACATTCCAACGATTATGTTCACATATAGCCAGTTCGCTTTCAAACTCCTCTGTAGAAAATTTTTTATTAAAAAAGTTTACAATAGCCTCATCTATGTTATAATAATCGGAGTTTAATTTATGTAAATACACTTGATAATCATCTTTATTGAATACACTACGCATTTTAATGTAGATTGCATCGGCAGACAATTGACTTGACCATTTATTTGCAACAGGGCAAATGTGCCACTTACTATTTTTATATTCTTGTATAGTCCCTTTGAAATTATCATACGCCATAGCGATTGATATTGCTTTTGATAAATGCGAACCATCGTCCATATATTCGCCATACAGCATGCCAAATGGGCGTAGTTTTTGATAGTGTATGCTGATTGTTTCGATAGTTTTATCAGATAAATTAGAAATAATATCATCTGCTTCACGTTGATAAACCCATATTTGTTGTAGATTTTTACAATTATACACTTCAATTGGCATATATAGTGCTGCGGCTATCGCTTGGTGTGTTTGCGTTAAGCAAATGGCAATAGTTAGTTTAGCGTTCAACTCCTCATTAGATACCTTTTTTAGGTAATTTCTAACGCCATCAGACTCCAATTCGCCTTTTATAAATTCGATTTCAACATCTAAGAAGTTTTCACCATTTTCGCTGAGATGCTTCCATTTGCCCGCACTATCCTTCATGGGATCAATCCATCTGTATTCGTTCTCATTGGATACTTCGCCACATTCTTCTTTAGTATTTAATTGTTCCACTTTGCATTTATTCGCATCAATATAACGATGTCGAGTTAATTCGAAGATGGTAGCATAGCGACTTTTGAAGAAAGCCATCTCCTTGTCTGCGTTGGTGTCAATAAATGTAATCCTTGTTCGTTGGTTAGGAAATTTACATATATTTGGATAATGTGATAAATATAGTGCTTGTGTACCTAATGCAATACCCATTTTGGACATACCCACAATAACCAAATGAACATGTTTTTCGTCTGAAGGCGATATACCTTCACATCCATCTAATGGCATATAGCAAATCTCATCTTTATTTATTTTGGCACGATTATCTACCAATAGCCGTCTTGCCCAAGATTCATAACGATTGAACGGAAAGAAATTTAATACATCATGTATCCTCTTTGATATATCTGAATGTTGGAATACAGAATAGGTAGTTTGATAATCAAACATAACGTGACATACCTTGCGTTTGTATGTAGTTTTCGCTTTTTCTTGAGTATGTTTTAGATTTTCTGCTACAAGATTTAAGCAACGCATATTCATGGCGTCGTGGTATGTTTCACCGCCATCCATCGTAGTATTTTCTCCCAGGATATAAATTTCGGTAGCATGTTCCAAATGCAGATGAGCAATTTCCAACTCTGAATCACGAAGGGCATTGTAGATAATCACTTTATCCAATTCTGTTGGTGTCAAATGAGATGCTAATACATCTCTTACTTTTTGTACATCACTACTAGTTTGAAGAATTACATATTTATTATCTTTGTTAGACAGGCAGTCTAACGTATTCTCGTTGGTTTTCGGTTTTAATAGATTCTTTATAACGGATGATGCTATTTCATTGGCACCAATAACCACAGCGAACTTGTTGGTAGGTAAATCTTTTTCAGAATAGCGAATTCGTCCGTTTTTTAACCCATCCTTACGACGGTCTATCATACCGAGTAAGGTGGTTACTAACAAACCATTTAATAGGAATATTCCTGACATTGCAAGAATAGCAGATATGGCTTTGGCCCCAAAGCCTTGTGCAGAGTGTTGATTGCCTGGGTCTATAAAGTAGTAGTAGATAATCCACCATAAACGATCTGGTTCATCTTTTACAGACTGAATATCACCACATTGGTTGCATAAATACACATTCGTTGAATCATTGTACAGGTTTTCAGGTTTAGTAATCGGTAACAAAATAGCATAAAAGGCGAAAGGTATTGCGAAGACTAGTAAGAGTAGGTATTTCCAATACTTTTCTTTTACCATCAATAAATCTCGCTCAATTTTTTTTGCAAATAATATTATTACATATGCGATGTGACCTAAACAGATTCCTCCTAAAAGAAATGCGACTAAATATTGTAAACTCATAAAATTAATTGCAGCACTTGGATTATCCAAGACGATTATACGATGAATACCACAAGCAATGAAATACAACAACAGGAATAAATATCCAGCCAATACACACATGAGGAATGGGGGACATTTGAACCATTGAAAAATACGAAGCAAGAAGTTTGCTTTTTTGTTATTATTGGTATTTGCATTATTGTTCATAGTGTTTTTTCGTTATATATTTTTATTTTGATATGTACATTCAAAATAATTTATGTACCACAAAAAAGTGGGACTGCTTATTAAAACAACGAAAGCCAAGACTGGGGTGTTTGGTCAAATAATTTGGCTTTCCGAGAGGAGACACTTCCCACCCTCTAAACCCCGGCGCAAGACTTTCGGGCACAAAGGTACAACATTTTTTTGAATCTTGCAAGAAAAATAGCTTTTTAGGGCGATTTTTCTGGTGTGGGGTGTAAAGTGTATGGTGTAGAGACAAGCAGCAGAGCTGCTGTTTAGAGGACGGCTATGCCTATAGGACGCCGCAAGCGGCTATAGGATATAGGCGAGAATACGCGTGTCGCAGGTTGTGTCACTTCGTGAGGTTGTGCGCCTATGGCGGGTGGCGAGTGGAAGCACATGGGCAATCTTAACAAACAGCACTTTTTGATGGTTGGGAGTTCTTTCGGTGTCCCTTGGTTCGTCTTTGGTTTCTCCTTGGTCTTTTACAAGGGAGCAATAGGGAAGGTACAAGGGTAGGGAATCTTAACAAAAGTGCTTTTTAACGGAATACCAAATCAAACAGCCTTTTTTGAAAAAAAAGACCCGAATACCATTCGGGATAAGGAACATAGCATGTAGCCAAATGGTATTTGGGAGTCATGGACAAAAAATGAGGGTGCGTCTGCATTTTGACACACCCTCATGGGAAAGCGAAAGATAATACAATTGGTATATATAGTATATATGGTATATGTAGTATTGCAGTGAGTATATACCTAACAATTGTGGTTCTATCACTTGATTTCAAGCACTCGCCATGGACCATCATAGCCCATTTGTGCTTCGAAAAGATGATCATCTAATTGGTTGATTTCTTTATATATAGCAGGGATAATAATCTTGCCATAGCTATCAATAACACCCTTGCGACCATATACATAGTACTCGAAATAACCTGTTGGATGTTCTCGGTCATAGTCGCTTGGTAGGTACATAGGTTGAAAATCGTAATCGCTGCAGAAATCGGTGAGCACATTACCATATTTATCAATTCGCTTCATCACACCATTGTCCACTGCAAACAAGTGTTCGCCATAGCAATAGATGAACTCATGATGCAGGGGAAGAGTGATGGTTCCATCAATATCCATAACACCATACTTACCTTCATCTTGGAAGATGCGTGCACCACAAGCGGATGGTGCCCAAATACAGTCGTAAATGGTATCTACCACGAGTTCGCCTGTTTGATTGATTAAGCCACATTCGTTCTTGGAGTTTGTAACCACACCATATCCGTCATGGAAAGCATAGCCAAGACGAGTAATGGTATGTTGTGTTGTTGGGAATTGGCAAGGGATAACCTCTTCGCCTGCGGTGTTGACAAAGCCAATCCGATTATCTCGGCACACAGCTGCCAATCCTTCGGAGAAGTTCCATGCTCGGTCATAACGTCCTTCTATTGCAATTTTACCTGTATTGAGATTGATAAAACCACGCTTGCCTTTCATATCGCAGAAGACAGTCAGTGAGTCGCCTTCGCTAACACTTAATGAGACCCGACGCATCTTGGGGGAGACATAACGGCGAGTGTTGATATTGTAGATACGCACATACTCTTCATCTGGATAATCTTCATCCAATCGTAACGAATCATTGATGTCTTTCTGATAATACCACCTTTTGTCGTTCGAACGGTCTTCAATACGTGCCGATGCGAGGCATACAAAGAAAATGAACACACCTAATCCAAATAATGCCCATGCTGAGATTAGGATTTTTTCCAGAGTTTTACTTGATTTGTTTTCATACGTTATATTATTGAATAGTTATAGATTAGGGTTTTTCAAAAAAGTTTTCATTCTCTACAGCTGCACAGAAACAGTTTTCTGCAATACGGTCGTACATACGTGTTCGTGCATCATTTGTTGTTTGCGACATCATCTTCGTACCGACGCTATCTGCATGGAATTGCATCACATTGGTGATAGATATAGTTGCAGCCACAGCTTCCACATCGTGGTTTGCTCCGATATAAGCAAACACCCAACCACATTGCTTTAGTTCATCCACTAAAGCCTTGATAGCTTGGCCAGAATATTCACTTGACGCATTTTCGCAACCATCAGTAACCACCGTTACAAGCACTTTATCATCTGCCGCGACTTTCTTTCGCAAAGCGGATAACGATTCGCCCATTGCATCGTAAAGGGCTGTACAACAGTTAGGTTGATAGGTCTCGGCATTCAGTTCCTTCACTTCGTCAACTCCAACACATTCATACACAGTTTTTGAATCATTGTTAAATGTGACAAGGCTTACGTAGTGCTCTTGGTCTGTATGTTTCTTCTGTGCTGCACGAATGGTTTGCACAGTTTCATTTACACTGTCAATAGCCTCTTTCTTGATGCTCATCATTGAGCCACTCTCATCCAGAATGATGAGATTGAAAATTCTTGTTTTCATAGTTTGTAATGTTGATGTTTGTTTATGTTGTTTTCTAAGTTGTTGGAGCAGTTCTCTTATATCTTGATCTTGAATAGGTTGGAAGGGAAAGACGAAATCAAGATTCTCTTTGATGATACCATATACGTTTTCTTCATCATTGTCCTCCATGCCATATCCATCACTATCGGCAAAATATCTCCCGTCAGGATAAAGTGTCCAGGATATGGCACAAAAGCCCTCTTTGAAACCGTCCCAAGTGCCTAAAGAACCATAGTTGAGCACTTTGCGCTCTGCATTTTTGGCACCATGTTCGCATTGTTTGTAGATAGCCTTGTAATCAATATCGCTATCTTCAACCAGCACCATTCCGCCGTTGGTTGATAATTGGCGCACTCTGCCTGTGTTGATGTTGGCGATATACCACTCATGATTATCCCAACCATCACCACGAAAAGAAGCGACTACATCGGTTAGCATATGCCCCTTGCGCCCCTCTAATGGTGTAAAACCGTGTACGAATACATCTTCACCTTGCATCGTAAATCTAACAGCATCTTTTTTCATAACCTTTTGTGTTTAATTGATTCGTATTAATAGTTCATTTGTAGGTATAGAGTAAGGATGCATTCAAAATCTATCATTTCATTTGATATTGGGGCAAAAATACCGATTTACGTCTCGTAATGTTTTATTTCAGTTCTTGCAATTTGTCAATCAATGTTTCCATACCTATTGTAGCATTTTGTTGAATATACTCAAACTCATCGGCAATATATTCGTCATATGGATTAAATGACAAATTAGGATTAATGATGTACTTCTGTGCCTGCGGAGGAGCAAACCGAATCAAACTTGCAGCAGGTTCAACAGTCAATGACGTACCAATTACGATAAATACGTCGGCTTTTCTGACGATAGAAACAGATTGTTCAAACATTGTAACAGCCTCACCGAACCATACCACGTATGGTCGCAATTGGCTACCATCTGCCGCTTTATTACCCATGCGCAATGGTACATCCAATGGCAGTTGTTGAATACAATTAGGATTATCTCTGTCAACCGAAGAAGTCACTTTGCTTATCTCACCATGTAGATGCAGCACATTGGTGCTCCCTGCTCGTTCGTGCAGATTGTCAATGTTTTGTGTGATGATACTTACATCGTGCCATTTTTCCAATTCTGCTAACAAATGATGGGCATGATTTGGCTGCACCACCATTAAATCCTGTCGGCGCATGTTATAAAACTCGAGAACAGCCGCAGGGTCTTCATTCCACCCTTCCACGCTGGCCATACGTTGCCAATCGTATTGCTGCCATAGACCGTCATTTGTACGAAAAGTAGGTACGCCGCTCTCTGCGCTCACCCCTGCGCCACTCAATACGACCACATGAAGACGATGGCGATTTTGCCCCATCTCGGGCAAATGATTGTACTTGAAATTTGTATTCATAGTATATTTGAAATTAATAAGTTAGTTTAGGCTTTAATATTTAATTTAGTTAAATTTAGTTAAGGGTAAAGTGTGTTTTTTTATGATAAACATCACTTTCACGCTGCAAAATTACAAAAAATTAATCACATTTACAAATTTTTGAAATTAAAAATCATACTTAATGGTAAAATTTACACATTATGTATAATTGAGTTATCAAAAGGCATGTTACTCTTTGGGTAATCAATGCAGAAGAACCCGAATACTATTCGGGATAAGGAACATAGAAAAGCATGAAAAGCGTGATTCGCTGTTTAATCTTCTGTGATTAATGTACAAAGGTCGTTGACAAGTTGGTAGCGTTCGCCTGTGGCAGGGCATGTGGCAAACCCCTCTTTGTTGAATTGCAGTTTCTCGCCATTGCGAGATACCCAACCGACACGGCGAGCTGGATTACCAACCATCAATGCAAATGCAGGAACGTCTTTGGTAACTACAGAGCCTGCACCAATGAGGCAATATTCTCCTAACGAATGACCACAAACAATCGTAGCATTAGCACCCACAGAAGCTCCACGACGGATGTAAGTGGGTTTGTATTCATCCTTACGAATTACAGCTGAACGTGGATTAATCACATTGGTAAAAACCATGCTCGGACCCAAAAACACATCATCGCCACAACGAACACCTGTGTATATGGAAACATTGTTTTGAACCTTGCAGTTGCGACCAAGAACTACACCAGGAGAAACAACCACATTTTGACCGATATTGCAATTTTCGCCTATCTGGCAACCAGACATGATATGCGAGAAGTGCCAAATTTTGGTGCCCCGCCCAATGATACAACCCTCATCTACATAGGACGATTGATGGACAAAATATTCACTCATAATTTAAAAGAATGCTTTAAAAATATCATTGCCATTGGCGAAGATTAGTAACGCAAGTAGAATCCAAAAACCAATGTTGTTTGCAATCTCTAAAAACTTATCGCTTGGTTTACGCCCTGTGATAATCTCCCACAATAAAAATAATATATATCCTCCGTCTAGAACAGGAATAGGTAAGAAATTCATAAATGCCAAAACTAGACTGAGGAAGGCTGTCATATGCCAGAACGATTGCCAGTCCCAAACGGCATCAAACATATTACTGATAGCACCAAACCCTCCTAATGACTGCGCACCTTCCTTAGTGAATACTAAACGGAACTGCTTTACATACATCACTAATTGCTCCCAACCATATGCAATACCCGCAGGGATAGCTTCAAAGAAGGTATAATCTGTGTGATGTAAAGAGTAATATGCCAAGAGACTCTTCGTTTGTACCCCTAACATCGCCTGATCTCCGATAAATAGTTTGGTATTCATCTTCTCGCCATTGCGATACAACGTGAGTGTTACGCTATCACATGGATACTTAGCCAACTCATTTTTCACTTGTATCAAACACAAAGGTTCTGCACCGTTGACTCCCACGATACTATCGCCAGGAAGTAGTCCTCCGAAATCAGCAGCAGATTGTGGGACAACTGAATCTACTACAAAAGGCATATAGTATGACACCAATACCAGATTACGTTTGAGATATGATTTGTCGGCACGCGCTTTCTCGCGCTCTATGCGGTCAAAATCGTTTTGTAATGCCAGACAACGTACTCCTAAATCCTCTGACATGGTTAGAGAAAGTGTATCTGTGCCGCGTAATACTTGTACATCGCGGTCGCCTTCTAAGATAAGTTTTTGTAAAATATCTGCCAAATCTTGCGGTTCAACACCATCTATAGAAAGAATCTTATCTTGTTGATTAAAGCCTTCCTCTAACAAGATGTTGTGGTAGTATAGTCCTGTATGAATTTGGCTAAGTGGTAGGGTGTCCTTTCCCCAATGGAAAAGTACCATACCAAAGAGGAGTAATGCAGCGATAAAATTCACCAAGATACCACCGATGATAATGCAAAGTCTTTGCCACACATTCTTTGCACGAAATTCCCATGGCTGTGGTTCAGAAGGTAAGTCGGTGGCGGACTTTGATTCATCCACCATACCAGCGATAGCGCAATAGCCGCCAAAAGGAACCCAACCGATACCCCATTCGGTAGCATCTGGATAGCGACGCCAATCATCCTCTGGCAATGCTGCCAATTCCTCCTCTGTCATCGGACGGTAGATGGTTGCATCTTTGTCATCTTTTTTCTCCTCACCCATTGCATCCAAAACGGGCACTATAGCAGGTTCCACGTTGGGTGCGAAGAACTTTACTTGCCATTTCCCATTTATTTTCTTAGCACGCACTAATGAAAATTTGGGATTGAAAAACATGTAGAATTTCTCCACACGAACCTTAAAAATTCGTGCAAAGCAAAAATGTCCTAATTCGTGTATCACCACGAGAATACTAAGAGCGAGTATAAGTTGTAGCCACTGCATATGTTTGTTTAGTGTTTAGTTGATTAGTGTTTAGAGTTTATTAAAAGTTTTGTTGCTATTTTTCGTGCTTCGGCATCTGTTAGCACGTAATCTTCGTAGGTGGGTTCTGCGATGAAATTGGTTTTTGCCATTGTGGTTGCAATCACCTCAGACATTTGCATAAATCCACATTCTCCTTGTCGGAAAGCCAGATTCACTACTTCGTTGGCTGCATTGAGTGTACAAGGCATGTTTCCTCCTTGACGTATGGCATCATATGCCAATTGCAAGTTTGGGAAACGCTGCATGTCTGGTTCTTCAAACGTAAGTTGCTGGGTAGCCAATAGGTCTAATCGTGGTACGTTGCTTTGCCAACGTTTGGGGTAGGTGAGCGCATACTGAATCGGCATTCGCATATCGGGTGCACCCAATTGTGCTTTGACGCTGCCATCCACAAATTGTACTGCAGAATGGACGACAGATTGCGGATGAACTAATACTTGAATCTTATCCACTGGTATATCAAAGAGCCATTTGGCTTCAATCACCTCAAATCCCTTATTCATCATACTGGCAGAGTCGATAGTGATTTTAGCTCCCATCTCCCAATTTGGATGTTTCAACGCCTGCTGGGCAGTCACATGTTGCATTTGCTCATAGGTTAATGTGCGGAAAGGTCCTCCACTAGCCGTGAGCAAGAGTTTTTCCACAGAAGCCATATCTTCTCCCACCAGCGATTGGAAGATTGCGGAATGTTCGCTATCAATAGGTAGGATAGGTACTTTGTATTGTTGCGCCATTCGGCAGATAATCTCTCCCGCTACCACCAATGTTTCTTTATTGGCTAGAGCAATGGTTTTTCGCGCTCGTATAGCAGCCATAGTTGGTTTTAATCCAGCGTAGCCGACCATAGCAGCAACCACGACGTCAATCGCAGGCATGCAAACCATCTCATTGATAGCATCCATGCCAGCAAGCACTTGTATGGGCAAATCGCTCAAGGCGTCACGCAGCTGCGGATAATACTGGGTATCGGCAATTGCTACAACAGCTGGATTAAATTCTAAGGCCTGCTGGATTAGCAAATCCACATTGCGGTATGCAGAAATGGCATACACTGCAAACTCATCGGGATGCTGACGAACCACGTCTAAAGTTTGTGTGCCAATGCTGCCTGTGCTGCCTAAGATGGATAGTTGTTTCATGTTGGAGTCTAAAAAAGTAAATAAGGACTAAAGTTAGAAAGCAATAACTTTTTCAGGGTTGAGGGCTTGACCGTTTTGCCATAGCTCAAACCACAAAGGCTTTTTACCCGTGAGGGCTAAGCTTTCTCCTGCTTGTACATTATCTCCCACAGAACGCATGACTTTAGACAAGGCACGATATACGGATATATATGATGAATGTTGAACAACCATCGAATACGAATTATCTATTTCGTAGTTGATATATACCACTGTACCTGCTAAAATGGCTGTAACATTTTCATTTTCGGGTGTCTGCAAGGCAATTCCGTACTGTTTCTCTTTGTCTGAAAAAGATTGTACAATCACACCGTTTGCAGGTCGAAAAAAAGATGCCATTGGCGTATTATTTGTCACATCAAAGAACTGCAACATATCGCGTTCTTTTGCTTCATATTGTGCAATAAATTCTTGCGTGGCTGCTGATTTGGCCTCCAACAATTCCTCGCGCATGATAATCTGCATGGAGTCTAAGCTTTGTACTGTGTCGGAATGTACTTCACCCGCAACTACTTGCTTCACCACATTCAGATACTGGCGTTGTAACTCCATACTCATACCCAACGAATCAACACGTGCATTCTCTTCCACCAATTGCTGACGGAGATCTTCTGAATAACCTGGTAGATAGTGTCGTATAGGTGTGTAAAGGATTACTAATGAGAATAGTAGTAAGGTTAACAAGAAAAGCACCGCCACTGTGACTAATGCAGACCAGCCACTCAACCGAATATGCAAGTATTCGGTGAGTGTCATTTCGTCTAGTACGCTAAAGCGGTACTTCTTGCGCATCCAGCGCGCCAATCCTGTTTTCTTTTTTTCGTCCATTTTCTACCTTATTTCAAGATAGTGCAGCCTTCACAAGGTTTGAGCTGTTTGAAGAAATCATTACCTTTGTCATCTACAAGGATGAATGCAGGGAAATTCTCTACTTCAATTTTCCAAATAGCTTCCATGCCTAATTCTGGATATTCCACGCACTCAATAGATTTGATATTCTCTTGTGCGAGAATAGCAGCAGGTCCGCCGATAGAGCCAAGATAGAAGCCACCATGTTTTTGGCAAGCATTCGTAACATCAATAGAGCGATTACCTTTTGCGAGCATAATCATGCTACCTCCGTGGTCTTGGAACTCATCCACATATGGGTCCATGCGTCCAGCGGTGGTAGGTCCCATAGAGCCACAAGGCATACCCGCAGGTGTTTTGGCTGGTCCTGCATAGTATATTGGGTGGTTCTTGAGGTACTCTGGCATAGGTTCACCTGCATCCAAGCGTGCTTTAATCTTAGCGTGGGCAATATCACGACCTACAATGATTGTGCCATTGAGGCTGAGGCGTGTGCCTATTGGGTAATTGGTGAGGATTTTGCATACATCCGCCATTGGTTGATTGAGGTCAATGCATACTGCATCGCCTTCGCCTGCATTGCGGAGTTCCTCTGGAATGAGTGATGCTGGATTGTTATCCATCTTCTCAATCCAAATACCGTCCTTATTGATTTTACATTTGATGTTTCGGTCTGCAGAGCAGCTCACACCCAGTCCGATAGGGCAACTTGCTCCGTGACGTGGCAAACGGATTACGCGAATATCGTGCGCCATGTATTTGCCGCCAAACTGTGCACCCAAGCCAATCTTGTATGCCTCTTTAAGCAATTGCTCTTCTAGTTCAATATCGCGGAAAGCGCGACCTGTTTCATCGCCTGTAGTAGGGAGGGTGTCATAGTAGTGGGTAGAAGCCAATTTAACAGTCAGCAAGTTTTTCTCTGCGCTGGTGCCACCGATAACAAAGGCAATATGGTATGGAGGGCAAGCGGCAGTACCAAGGCTCTTCATTTTCTCCACGAGGAATGGAATCAGCGTACCAGGGTTTTGGATACGTGCTTTGGTTTCTTGATAGAGGTAGGTCTTGTTGGCAGAACCGCCACCTTTGGTCACGCAGAGGAAGTGGTATTCCATACCTTCTGTAGCCTCCAAGTCGATTTGAGCTGGCAGGTTGCATTTGGTATTGACTTCGTCATACATGTTCAGCGGCGCATTTTGCGAATAGCGGAGATTACGCTCTGTGTAGGTGAGATATACACCTTTTGAGAGGGCTTCTTCATCGCAATAGCCTGTCCATACTTGTTGTCCTTTCTCGCCATGGATGATAGCAGTACCTGTATCTTGGCACAATGGCAATTGACCTTTGCAAGACACTTCGGCATTGCGGAGGAAGGTGAGTGCTACATACTTATCGTTATCACTTGCCTCTGGATCGCGTAAAATCTTAGCTACTTGCTCATTATGACTGCGGCGCAACATAAAACTTACATCCGAAAATGCAGCATTAGCCATTTTGGTTAAACCTTCTGCCTCGATTTTGAGGATAGGTTTACCTTCAAACTCGCCAACTGACACGTGGTCTTTGGTCAGCAGATAATAATCTGTTTCATCTTTACCCAGTTGAAACATTGGGGCATACTTAAATTCCATAATTGTATTTGATTGATTCGTTATATCGTTTTGGGTTAGCTATCTAAACTTGCCTATTTCCGCGCAAAGGTACAACAAAAATTGCAAATATGCAAGAAAATGTGTGAAAAATTACCATATAACAACTATTTATGGCTGTTTGGCATAGAATATTCCGTAGGAAGAGTGGGGTAGATTTGCAGGAATGCATTTTTTTTTGTACTTTTGCAAACAAATTATGCAAGCATAAAAATTATGGAAATACTTTTATCTATTTGTGTGGCATTAATCGTAGGAGGTGGTATTGTAGCTATTGCCATGCGTGCGATTATTCAACGTGAGAAGCAACAAAATCAACTGCTGACTACGCGCTGTGAGCAGTTGCAAGCGGAGAAAGAGAATCTCTCTCGCCAAGAGGCGACAACGGCTGCGGAATTGCGGTATATGAAGCAGGAATTGCTGGAGGAGAAAGAGCAATATCAGAAGATGTTGGCAGAGCGTCAAGCCCTTTTTCAGGCAGAGCTTCTTGCCGCGCGTGAGAGTATGCGTGCGCAGTTCGAAGAGGAGACTCGCCAACGTACAGAACAACTCAAGCAAGCCAATACGGAGCATATGGAGCAGGTGGTTGCACCTTTGAAACGTGAGTTGGATTTGCTGCGTGAACTGATGGCGAAAAGCAAAGAGAGCAGCGATAAGAACACCGCTTCGTTGGAGCAAAGTATTAAGTCGATTATCGAGCATGATATACAACGTGACAAAACGACGCAAACCTTGGCAGATGCCCTAAAAAATCGCGGAAAAGTGCAAGGCGATTGGGGAGAGCAGATATTGACCAATATTCTGCAAGATAGTGGATTACGAAAAGGCGAAGAATATTTTGTGCAAGATAATGTAAAGGATGAAGAGGGCAATAATTTGCGTCCAGATGTGATTGTGAAAGGGGCAGACGGTACACGCATTATTATTGATAGCAAGGTGTCGCTTACTGCGTATTCTGATTATGTAGGTGCCGAAGATGAGGCGCAGCGCAAGGCGGCTATCAAAGCCAATTATGACTCTATTTGGAAGCATGTGGAGGAATTAGCCAGCAAAAAGTACAACCAGTTGGTGGAGCAGGCAGTGCCTATTGTGCTGATGTTCGTACCCAATGAAGGCAGTTATATCCTCGCCATGAATCACGATTCTAATTTAGGTTCCAAGGCATACCAAAAAGGCGTGCTTATCATCAATCCTACGAACTTGATGGTGGTGCTCCGTCTTATTCTTATCACATGGCAGAACACTCGCCAAGATAAGAACTATGAGGCAATACGAAAGGCTGCGATAGGCATATATGAGAAGTACTGTGTTTTCGCGGAAAATTATCTGCTTTTAGGTCGCCAGATAGACACGGTGCGCAGTACGTTTGAGAAAGGTGTGAGCCAACTCAAAGAGGGCAAAGGCAATTTGTCAAACCGATTAGAATCGCTGTTGCAGTATGGCGTTACACCCAATAAATCGCTACCAGAGGGTATTAAATCCTTTTTGAATGAAGACGAGTAATATGCTGATTATTAACTGATAAATCTATTAATTATGTTTCCTACCATTCACGATGTACCTGCCAATACCAAACTGATTATTTTTGATTTGGACGGAACTTTATACAACAAACATTTGCTCATTACCCGTATGCCCTTTCATCGTCCTCATGAGGCGTTTATGATGCTTGCAGAGCGCAGAACCCGTAAAGCTCTCAAAGGTCTATGGAAAGGCAGTGAAAAGGCATTATATGATGCATTTTTTACACATTTAGCTAAAGGACATTGCTATTCTGCTGAATATGCTCGAAAGTGGTTTAATAACAAATATGTGCCACTTATCATTCGCCTTTTGCGAAAGCACTATCCTGTTCAACCATGGGTGAAGCCTTTTATTTCAGCTTGCAAAGAGAAGGGTATTTCTGTGATGCTATTAACTGATTATCAGGGGTCTAATGATAAGTTGGATGCGATAGGTCTTTCAGCGGACTATTTTGATTGGGTGGTTTCTGCCCCTGAGTTGGGTGGACTGAAGCCTGCTCCAGAGTTGATGCAGAAAGTGACAGAGCATATGCAGGTAAATGCGTGCGATTGCCTTGTTATTGGCGATAGAGAAGATACCGATGGGGCTATGGCTCGTACTGCTGGGGCAGCGTTTTTTAAGGTGGAATATTGATAGGTGAAGGTGAAAACTGCCATTTTGGCAAAAATATGACTGTTTTGCACTTTGGCACGGACTTTGATAAATTATTAGAAAACATAAAAATCGATAAAACTAAAAATCTATAAAACTATTTGATAACTATGAGTAAAATTCAACCATTAGCAGACCGTGTATTGGTAAAACCAATGGCTGCAGAAGAGAAGACCGTCGGTGGCATTATTATCCCTGATAGTGCAAAAGAGAAACCGCTCCGTGGTGAAGTAGTGGCTACAGGAGACGGAACAAAAGATGAAAAGATGTTGCTCTCTGAGGGCGACGTAGTGTTGTATGGCAAGTATGCAGGTACCGAACTTGAATACGAAGGCGAGAAATACCTCATCATGCGCCAAAGT
This sequence comes from Paludibacteraceae bacterium, assembly GCA_045591505.1. Lineage (GTDB taxonomy): Bacteria > Bacteroidota > Bacteroidia > Bacteroidales > Paludibacteraceae > Colicola. The sequence continues at coordinate 27,578 of JAZNSW010000016.1, read as the reverse complement.
GATGTATTAGCAATTTTGAAATAAAGAAGAATTATGGCAAAGAATATCAGTTATAATATTGAGGCGCGTGATGCCCTCAAACGTGGCGTTGATCAATTGGCTAACGCAGTGAAAGTTACCCTTGGTCCTAAGGGACGTAATGTAATCATTGATAAGAAGTTCGGTGCTCCACATATCACCAAAGATGGTGTGTCTGTAGCCAAAGAGATTGAGCTGGCTGATGCCGCAGAGAACCTCGGTGCACAACTCGTAAAAGAGGTTGCAAGCAAAACAGGCGACCAAGCAGGTGATGGTACTACTACTGCTACTGTGCTCACACAAGCCATTGTGTCTGTTGGTCTGAAGAATGTGACAGCAGGGGCTAACCCCATGGACCTCAAACGTGGTATGGACAAGGCTGTGGCTGCTATTGTGGCAAACATCAAAGAGCAGAGCGAGGAGGTGGGCAACGACTTCGATAAGATTGAACAAGTGGCTACTGTTTCTGCTAATAACGATGCTACTATTGGCAAACTCATAGCTGATGCGATGCGCATGGTCAGCAAAGATGGTGTGATTACTATCGGTGAAGCTAAAGGTATGGATACTACTATTGATGTGGTACAAGGTATGCAGTTCGACCGTGGTTATATCAGCCCATATTTCGTAACGAACACAGAGACAATGGAGGTGGAGATGGACCGCCCATATATCCTCATATATGATAAGAAAATCAGTAATCTGAAGGAGTTGCTGCCTGTGCTCGAACCTGCTGTGCAGAGTGGTCGTCCGCTGCTTATTATTGCAGAGGATGTAGATAGCGAGGCTCTCACTACCTTAGTTGTCAACCGTTTGCGTGCTCAACTGAAGATTTGTGCGGTGAAGGCTCCTGGCTTTGGTGATCGTCGCAAAGAGATGCTCGAAGATATTGCTATTCTCACAGGAGGCACTGTGATTAGCGAGGAGAAAGGTATCAAACTCGAAACCGCTACTATCGACATGTTGGGTACTGCTGAGAGCGTGACTGTTAATAAGGATAACACAACAATCGTCAATGGTGCAGGTGCTAAAGAGGATATTGCTGCTCGTGTGGGACAAATCAAGGCACAGATTGCTGCCACAAAATCTACCTATGATAAGGAGAAACTGCAAGAGCGTTTGGCAAAACTCGCAGGTGGTGTTGCCCAACTGAATGTAGGTGCTGCTTCTGAGGTGGAGATGAAGGAGAAGAAAGACCGTGTAGATGATGCGCTCAGTGCTACTCGTGCGGCTATTGAAGAAGGTATTGTTGCAGGTGGCGGTGTAGCATATATACGCGCTCAGGTAGCTTTGGAGGGTCTCAAAGGTGAGAACGATGATGAGCAAACAGGTATTGAGATTATCCGTCGTGCTGTTGAGGAGCCATTGCGCCAGATTGTTGCTAATGCAGGCAAAGAGGGTGCTGTGGTAGTAGATAAGGTGCGTTCAGGCGAGGGCGATTTTGGTTACAATGCCCGTAAGGATGTGTATGAGAACCTCAAGGAGGCTGGTGTAGTGGACCCTGCTAAGGTAACCCGCGTAGCCCTTGAGAATGCAGCCAGCATTGCGGGAATGTTCCTCACTACCGAGTGCGTCATTACTGACATCAAGGAAGAGCATCCTGCTCCTGCTATGCCAGCAGGCGGTATGGGAGGAATGATGTAATTTTGCGCCACAAAATTACAGGACGCCCCGATGGAGCTAATGGACGCTTCGCTATGGGACGGCGTTCCGCCTATAGGATATGGAACGCTATGCTATAGGTGATAAAAAAAAGAGGATGTGTCAAAATGCTGACATATCCTCTTTTTGATGTCACAATAATCTCAAATTACCTCATGTCCTTTTCCCTTAATTGTAGTCCTAATGCATCGCACTCATCTTTGGTTACACCATAGATTTCATCAAATTCAATATTGGTTAATTTCGCTTTTTCAATAGCCTGCTTTACTTCTTGAGTGCATATGCGAAGATTACTATCTTTGACTGTAAATAAATGAGGATAATCTTTAATCATTTCAAAATATCTACGCTTATTTACCACTTTCGTACATGTTGGATCTATATAATAAGGAAGTTCCTCTAAATTATATATGGTATAGTATTTAAACGGAGCTCCTGCTATATCAATAGGATAGCACTTATTTCGTAAATCTATAAATTGCTCCAAAATATCAATTAGTCTTTGTGAAAAAAATTTATGAGTTGCAGCCTCATATAACAAAATTATATCTGTCCAACGTTTCCCTTTTACAACAGAAAAAGAGACATCCGAAGGTAATCTATCTTTAGAAATAGTATACAAATATGGTCTTATAAATTTGTAATCAATTGAATTATTCGCTTTGACTTCCACAAAAGAGCGAGTCCCAACTTTCCATGAAAACGTATAAAATGTAATCATAATATTTCTATTATTGTTAGTTATAAAATTATTCCAATGGAGTATCTCCTAAATTTTCAAAGATATCCAATTCTTACAAACTCTTTACCATTGTATTTCCATGGCTGCTCTGATGGACTATATGCCTCTAACCAAGGCAATCCCGATGGATAATACTGCATGCGCTGGTACTAAGCCAAAATAGTGTATCTAAAGTCATATCCCAAATCATTCAAGAAATCTTTTACCTTACATAAAAAATCTATTCCTTGTTCATCAGGTTCATATTTACAATATAAATTGATTAGAAATCCACTGGTTGCCTGTGGATAATAAGTCGTTAATTGCCCATTTTCAATGGCTGATAAATACATATTGATTTTCTCCTGTAGCATATATAGATGAGATGCACTGCCCCACTGAAGATGATCAGAAATAGATAGCACTTTTTTGCCACTTTCTTCTGAAATATAATCTATTATATTTTGCTTTTCTACGGACATATTAATAATTTAAATTATCAGGTTTAACAATATCTACTTTTGTTGGTGGGATGTGTGATGTGCTTCAAAACCATCACCACAATTCTGGTTTAACAATTCCAATGGAAGATTTGGTAATGAGATAAGTCGAAGTAACACTTCTTCATAATAATCTGGAGGAATCATAAATAAGAGTATTCCCGATGGAAGTCCTTGTTGCTCTTTAGAAAATTGTTTTTCTACAAAATAAGTTCCATCCATTGCTTTTCCATAATACATTGTACCCGTTTGTGAAGATAATTCGCAATCAGTTTGAAACGGTGCTACACATGTAACTTGTTGTATATGTTGAATCTGCCTTAAGTAAATAGGTGTTGCCATCATCGCACCATGGAAATAAAAAGCATGACATTGTGTTACACTATCTAATCTTATTAGTGCCCCGCCTATATTCCCTTCTTCATAATTTGCTGGTTTTGACATAAAGATTTGATACCCCATAAAGTGAGTTACTTCTTGCGCTATAGTAACTTCCCACATTAGCATGGTTAATAATATTATTTGAATTGTTTTTTTCATCTTTTATCATTATAATTTTCTAAAGCTTCAGTTGTTGCTTTGTTAATATATTCTTGTAATTCTGTATTAGTATCAATTGTCACGCCATTACTTTGCTTCATTTGTGGGTGTGCCTTTTTTTGATTGCAGTCGTAACTTAATAATTTGCCAAGTTGTATAATGTTGTCTAACTGCGATACGATATTGAAAAGGAGCATCTACCATATTAGATGTATGACTAGGCTCATAATCTCCAATTGATTCTATTGAGAAATCGCACCAATGTTCACTATTGACATCTTGCATATAAGCATCAAAGGTTGTTACGTCATAATAAAATTGCCCCACTAAAATATCCATTCTATGATTATCAATGTTAGTATATTCAAATGGATAATAATACCTGTCCCACAAGCGTTCTTTATGGAATAAAGACGTATGATAAATAGGTGTAGCTTCGTTTTCAACAGCAAATATGTAGGGATAAACGTCTAGACGATTTTCCCAATCAGGTTCATTACAACGAATTACTGCACTATCTGGACACACATAGCTCTGTTGTCCAATGGTTATCAACACGGGATTTTTTATCTCCATCCGTCCCAAAGTATACATATAATAATTATGGGGAACTAGACGAATAGATATAATACAATATAGTATCCCTATTAAAAGAGCTACGAAAAGTATTATTGGAATAAAGATTCTATTTTTGACCATAAATTCTTATTTTGATGTGACTCAACAATTTCATCTACTGTTTCTTGACTAACAAATGCCCCATGCTGAGGATCCTTAGCATTCTCCGTCATAATACCACTTGTAGAATGTTCAGAAAAATCTTCATTTGGTTGTATCAAAGTGTGTCCAACTTCATGTGCACCAGTCAATCCATCTGCTCTATCTTTCCCCGTCAAACTTGCTTCTGTAAGAGGATTTTCCACAACTTTTAATGACAAATCAAACATTACAGAGTAGTTATTCCCCCGCATATCTGTATATTGCATATCTTTTTGATTATTCCAAAAATCTATTGCTTGTTGTGCTGATTTTACATCAGCAGGATGGGTATAATATACAGCTTGAAATGTAAGAATATTATCTGATTTTATCATCTTACTTCTTTTTCCATCAGGATCCACTATATTCACAAGATTACCACCACACCATGCGTAAGGTGATGTTGAATAATACTTCTCCGCCAACGGGTCCATCGTGTTTTACGGCGGATAGCAGGATAATACCAACGTGCTTTGCTGTCGTACTCATCCAAGCCATGCATCTCCACAAATTCTTTGCCGTTGTATTTCCATGGCTGCTCTGATGCACCTGCTGTCTCCGCCCATGGCAAACCAGATGGATAATACTGCATGCATTTGACATATATGTAGTATAGAATATATAATTTTGCTGCAAAGGTACAACAAAATTGGAAGATATGCAAGAAAATAGCGGAAAAAGCCGCTATTTTCAGTTTAGAGAACGGCAAACAGTGCCTACTGTTTAGCGTTTAGAGGCAGGGATGACGAAAATCACCTCCGATTTCTAAGCAATCATATCCGATTTTTTGAGCAGAGAAGCGAAAAGCAATTCGCTGTTGGATAGTCAATTACACAGATTTTTATCCTATAATGCATGCAACATTTGGTGAAAACGGCATGTTAGTAGTAATTTTGCAGTCGCAATGGGCTTGCAAAAAGAAACTCGCACACGAGTTTGGTTTGCCGCCATTGCTCCTCTAAAATCAAAATCGGCAAGCCTATTTTGATTTTTAGAAATTCAACTTATATATTAATATTTTAACTTACTGTTTTTTATGATTAAAGAAACCTTAACTCTAGAGAAGCATGACCTTCTCATCACCCCGCACCTGACTGCGGGACAGTTACCCACCTTTCTTGAGCAAGCGCTCTCCGTTGCACCCGCTGGCGAGATGCGCGATATGCTCTTGCTCTCCTTACTCACCAACTGCGCCTACGCCCTGCCCGCTATGCGTATGCTGCACGGTCGCCCTCATCACACCTACAGCCCCGAACTGCTGACCATGATTGTTGCTCCCGCAGCCTCTGGAAAAGGTATCATGAACTACGGTCGTCTGCTGTTGCAAGCTATCGAAGGGAAGAACGGCAAGCAGGTGTATATCCCTGCCAACTCGTCTGCCTCAGCCCTCATTAAGGTCATGGACGAGTATGACGGTCGCGGTATTGTCTTTGCTACAGAGATGGACACCCTCACGCAAACACTCCGCGCTGCCTATGGTCAGTTTGGCGACCTTATCCGCTGTATCTTTGAGCACGAAACCGTTAGCCAACTCCGTCGCCAGAACAACGAGTTCATTGAGATTCGCTCTCCACGTATCGCTATGCTTCTTTCAGGCACGCCCAACCAAGTATCGCCCCTGCTCCGCAACCGCGAGAACGGACTGATGTCCCGCTTTGCCTGCTATGTAGTCAATAACCCCATGGACTTTGATGACCATGTGTGGGATGTGGAGGAGGAAGGCAATATCCCTCACGAAAGCATGCTCTACGACCGCCTTGCTACCGAACTGGGCGACCGCTATCTATGGATGGAGGAAGCGGAACACGAATGTTACTTCTATTTAACGAACGCCCAACTCAAGACTATCAAACGTATGTTCCGCAGCGAATATGACACCTATAGCGCAGAGTTTGGCGACCTGTTTGATGCTTCGCTCAAACGTATGCCTGTGATCATGAAGCGTATTGGTATGATTCTCGCGGGCTTGCGTTTGGACATGAGCCAGCCGCTGCCAGAGCGTGTGGTCTGTTCGGAAGAGGATTTTCAGACCATGCTTTTGATAGGTCATAAGTTGCTGATGCACGCAGCGATGGTCTTCCAGATGATGCCCGAACTGAAAGCCACTCCAATGGGTGAGATTGGGGGCAACATGCTCCAACGCCAATTCTTCCAAATGCTTCCCACGGACTTCACCAAACAAGACGCTGTGAAGCAAGCGGAAGTCCTTGGAATATCGGTTGACACAATGAAACGATGGCTGACAAAATATACACAATCCAATGATATTCAACGGATAGAGCAAGGCAAATATCGAAAAAAAGGAGCCTAAAAAGATAATGCGCAAACTGCGAAACGTGCGAAAAGTGCGATTTTTGAAATTCGCACTTTTCGCAGAAATCGCAGAAATCGCAAGCGCAGATACACATCACACAGGTAAGGATAGTGGCATTAGCCATACTAGTAATTCTGGTAGAGGGAAGGTATAAGGAAGTGCTACGAATCACATAGTTATCACATAGTAATCACATAGTAATCACATAGTAATCACATAGTATAACCAATAGATTTGAAAATATGGCAGAAGTAACATTTATTGCCCCCGTAGCAAAAATAAAGGGCAAATTGAATCAAAAAGACAAGACCGTTTTTCGTAAGAAAGTGGCACGTGATGATCGAGGAAGGGTCATTGCAGAAATGAAACAAGAAGTGTATGTCGTTCAGCATCCACGCGACTGGAAGAAGAAACCCGCCAAAGGTGCGGAAAAACTGAAGCAAGACCGTTGGGCAGAAGTTTGTGCGAAGACCAAAGCTATCTTGCATGATCCAGAGCAACGTTCTTTATGGCAGCAGCGTTGGCAAGCGCAACTCAAGAAGGCGGAGCCTGACGCGCCCATTGATTCACACACGGACAAACGCAAAATCTACGCCAAGTTCGACTGCTATGTTCGTGCGAAAATCTGGTACGAGTTGTGTTCCACCCCGTAAGCGATTGCTACTTTAAGCAGGACATGTGGTTTTGCGAATAACAAAGAGGATGTGTCTAAAATGCTGACACATCCTCTTTGTTTTTACTATGCAGTAAACGCATCGCGGCGTTCACTAAACCCTACATACTACTTCACAGGCATATCCTGCAAACCCCAACCCGTAATCGTGGCTACATAAGGAATATAAGCATAGGAGAATTTTTGATGACCAATGTAGTTCGGGTGCATGCTGGCACCTAAATCCTCGTCTGTGGAGAGGTGCAGAGCTGGGCAACATGCCATGAAATGCACATTGGGCATAGGGCAGAACTTCACCATATCGCGCATGTAATCTAACAATGTACTATGCGCTTTAGATGATACACACAACACAGGATGATCTTCTCCATAATTGTCCTTAATATAACGAATCAGGCGATAATAACCATCGCGGAACTTCTCATAAGAGGGCTGTAAGGACACGGAGAAGTCGTTACCACCCAAGTAGATAAGTGTCAATGCAGGACGGATATTCGACTCTGCCGCGTTCCAACGGTTGGCTTGCGTGGAATCCATGTCGAATGTCTGCAAATAGCGGTCTGGCATCCACCAGCCTTCGAACTTCGAGTTGTAGTTACGGGATGCACCCATACCACTATGCGCTACTACCGTGTAGTCCGCACCAAAATAGCGAGAGATAATTGCACAGAAAGAGCGAGATGCATTCTCTGTCTCTGGTGTGAATTTTGCCAAACGACTGGAATCATCTACACCATATCCGCAATCATAGCTGGCACCAATGAATTCCAACTGACGTTCACGGATAGGCTCTGCCTGCAAGAACGTACCTTTCTCGTCCGTAGCAAAACCATGAATAGTAATCTTGCCTTGCTCACCTTCTGTACGTTTTTGCACAATTACGGTATGTTCTTTCAGTTTGGATTTCTTCAAATACGCAGGGTCAATGAGTTCGATAATTGTATCAGCACTTGCTACTTCGATGATACGGTGTGGTTCATCACTCATTGGAGCATCGATCCACACGTTGAAGTAGTTATGTCGTGTAGCCGCCATTTCGGGTGTTGCATCCCACTTTGTATCAGTAGCATGCATGGTTAACGACTTGCCCGTAAAGGCGATACGGAAATATACACCAGTCCAGTCAAAAGACACATCTGTGCCTTCTACCATGGTACGTCCCACGAAGGTAACACGACTATCACTTGCAGGAATACACTCTGCCATAACGGTGAGTGTCATCAGCAGCGTTGCTGCCAAAAATAAAATCTTTTTCATATCACTTTTTATATACTAAACACTACTTCACAGGCATATCCTGCAATCCCCAACCCGTAATCGTAGCGATATAAGGGATGATAGAGTAGGCAATTTTCTGTTGTCCATTATAATTAGGGTGCCATCCTGCGCCCAAATCTTCGTCTGTGCCCAAGTGTTGTTGTTCACAATAACCCAAATAGTGTACATTCTTCAGTCCGCAGTTTCGCGCCACATCGCGCACATAACGGAACTGATATTCATTGGATTTCGAAGCGACACATAGCACAGGGTGGTCTTCGCCATAGTTGGCTTTCACATAGCCCAAGAGGCGCATATACCCTTTGCGGAACTTATTGTAATCGGGTACCATAGAAGATGAGAAATCATTGGTACCCAAATAAATAACCGTCATAGCAGGACGGAATGGCGATTGCTCTACAGACCAGCGAGTGGTGGAGTCGCGATCAATGGTATATTGATACAAATCGGTCATCACCTCCCATGGGATATTGGAGCCCGCATTGCGGCATATGCCGCGGCCAGAGTGGGCTATTGTCATATAATCCGCATTGAAATAGCGTGCAACAATGCTGGCATAGGTACGCGAAGCGTTCTCTGTTTCATCCGTAAAGGGGTCTCTACGGCTGCCTGCATCTACACCATAACCGCATGTATAACTATCGCCAATGAACTCGATTTGTCGCTCTTTCAGTGGTTCAGCTTGCACAAACTTGCCATCTGTGATAAATGCAAACACGGTGGTAGTGCCACAACCTGCCTCGGTACGCTTTTGTATAACCACTTGATGTTCTTTGATTTTGGATTTTTTTACATCGCTTGGCAGCACTAAATCAATAATCGTGTCATTGCCTTTCACCTCCACGATACGTGTAGGTTCTGCACTGGTAGGCATATCCACCCACACTGCATAGAAATTGCGTTTGTTGTCGGACACACGCATAGACAAGGCTTTACCCTTAAAAGCCACACGGAAATAGGTAGATGGCCAATCAAAACGCAATGCACCATTTTCTACTTCGGCGCGACCAAGAAATGTTACCCGACTATCGGTCGCAGCTATCTCCTCTGCCATGAGACAAAGAGGAGATATAGCAAAGAGGCATAATGCCAAAAATAAAATCTTTTTCATATCACTAAACACTACTTCACTGGCATATCCTGCAATCCCCATCCCGTAATTGTGGCAATGTATGGAATGATAGAGTAGGCCTTCTTCTGTTGTCCGTTGTAGTTTGGATGCACATCGGCACCGAGGTCCTCATCGGTGTGGAGGTGTTGAGCAGGACAGTAGCCCAAGTAGTGAATATTCTGCATATCGCTGTTATTCACCAAATCGCGCACATAATTGAAAAGATATTCATGCGTTTTGGTAGCCACACACAGGATTGGGTGTTCTTCGCCATAGTTCGCTTTGATATACTTAAAGAGGCGGTAGTAATGTTTGCGGAAGTCTTCGTACTTAGGAGCCAAAGAGGTGGAGAAGTCATTGGCACCGAGATATACGATAGTCATGGCAGGATGGAAGTCCGATTGTGTAGCATCCCAGCGCGTAGCTTGTGTAGAGTCCTCATCGAAGGTTTGCAAGTAGCGATCTGGCATCCACCAGCCTTTGAACTTAGAGTTATAGTTTCTTGCGATACCCATGCCACTGTGTGCAATGGCTACATAGTCCGCTCCGAAATAGCGCGAAACAATACCTGCGTAACTGCGCGAAGCGTTCTCTGTCTCTGGAGTAAAACGCTCTTTACGACTCAGCGCATCGATACCATAACCGCAAGTATAGCTATCTCCAATAAACTCCAATTGGCGAGTTTTCAGCGGTTCTGCCTGCAAGAACTGACCTTTGGAGTCGGTGGCAAAACTATGGATAGTGGTTTTACCTTGCTCACCCTCAGTACGCTTTTGCACAATCACTTCGTGAACAGCACGACGATTCTTCTTCAGATATTCAGGATCAATGAGTTCGATAACAGTGTCTTTGCCATTGACCTCAATAATACGATGAGGTTCTGCGCTTGTAGGAGAGTCAATCCACACATTGTAGTAGTTGTGACGGGTAGCTGCTTTCTCTGCATCGCTTTCCCATTTGGTCTCACTGGCTTTCATCGTCAAAGACTTACCAGAAAATGCAATACGAAAATAGGTGGCTGTCCAGTCAAAAGACACATCTGTGCCCTCTACCAATGTACGACCTACATACGTAACACGTGGATCATTGGCATTCATCACTTCTGCCGCAGCACTCATAGTCACTAACAACGATGCTGCAATAATAAAGAATTTCTTCATGATATTGAATGTATTTTGTTAATATTCTTATGAAAATGTTATTTTGTATATTCTACTCTTGGCCACAAATTGCCCTCATCATCTCTGAGTTGCAAGTCATCTAACGAACGGATGGTGATAGACCAATCATCGTAGGCAGGAGCATAGCGCGCATTATCGCTATAGAATCCCAATATACCTACCACATCGCCTACATATTTGCTGCAATTGTTTACACCATTTTTGTCCGCACCAGGGATATAGAAGTGCGCAAACTTAGCATATTCGGATGATGAAATCGCTGTTTTGTTGCCATTCTCATCCTCAATAACACGACTCTGAGGATAACCAATATTCTCTGTGGTAGGAGCAAAGACATTTGCATTGGTATCATCTTCAGGATTGCCTGTTGTACATTTGGCAGTGCCACTGGTTGTGAAATAATAGCCAGTATAATGCACATCCTTGATACGCACCAACTTAGCGTCCCATGTGCGTGCTTCTTGCAAATTGAGCACAGATGTGAATTCATCAATAGTATATTCATCATACACCAATTGACTTACATCGGGTTTGCCAATGCATTGAGTGCGTGCTTTGAAAATGGCCATAGGAATACGTCCTGGTGCCCAGCCAATCTTTTGCTCCGCGTTGTTGGCGTAGATATTATTATTGTATGATGCCATGCAGAGTTGTGGCTGGTTGGCATAGCGACCAATAGATAATCCGTCCACACGAATCAAAATCTCTTGACCAATCTGATACAATCCGCCTACTGAACCTGCATCCACAGAGAGACGCAATGCCTGTTGCTTACCATCTACAATCTGCTGAATACAAATGGCTTTGTAGAAATTGCCTGCATAATCATCGGTGGTAACACGACCACGGATATAGATAGGTGTTGACGAAGAAGGAATGGTGTCGATGGCAAAAAGGTAATCAATACCATTATTCGTCGCGCGAGTGCGATAGAACGTAGTATCGCTGATAAAGTTCCCCTTCTCTGTCATATACGTATCCTTAAACTCTTGCAATGTGAGTAGTGTGCCTTGCTCAATGAGTGCGGTGGCTTGTTGCTCTGTGAGAAAGAGTTTGCTTTCATCCACAGGGTCAGGGGTACATGCTACCATGAACAAGGACCCAAGAACGAGCAAAGACCATGTAGATATATTAAATATTGACTTTTTCATACCAATTAAAATTTATATTGAATATTAAGATAGAAATTGGTTCCCCATGCATAGTAGTACTTAGCAGGGAATTTCCATGCATTTGGACTGATTACAGAGTTCTCTCTATCATCCACACCCTGACGTGTTTGACGTGGCAAGCGTGCTTGTTGATAGCCACCCGTTTTGAAGTGGGTATTGTTGAGGATATTATTAACCGTCAAGTTGATAGAGATAGATTGACGGTCTTTCAAATAGATGAGTTTACCCACACTCACATCCACCAAGAAACGATTTAAAGGATTATTATCCGTCAACATCTCTTGATTCGACAAAAGGTTGTATGGATATTTCAGCGAAGGTACACCATAGGCATCCGTGATTACTTGTCCAGCATCATCCTTCTGGATGGCATTGGTATAAGAATCGCCATACCAACCATTAACTACACTACCATCGGCACGTGTACCAGTAAAAAGACCTTTCATGCGGCGTGCAGGTGCATAATCCAAATAACTCCAGTCGAAGTAACTAACAGTAAGGTCTGCAAACCACATATCAGGATGGAAGAAACTGAGTTTGAGACTTGAATTGAGTTGAGGACCTGTGGCTACGCGCAATCCCTTGATAAGCACACTATCGCGCAATTCATAAATGGGTCCTTGTGCATTCTCCGCCAATGCCATACCGTTTTCAGCAGAGGTAACCGCATAGGCATTGTTCGTGTAACGATAGTCACCCACACTCAATACACCTGTGAGAGTGAAATATAGTCCGAGTTTAACAGCCGCTGCCGCTTCGATACCCATGTGTCTGCGGTTGATACCCGAAAGCGATTGATTAACAAACGTGCGTGCCTCATCATCGTAATAGCCATTGAGCTCTGTTCCATTCCAGAACTGTGTGAAGAAGCCCGTTACACGACCGCGTACCAATGGATAATTGAAAGCATATGTCAAGTCGCCACTAACAATTTTCTGGCTGGCTCCAAAATACTCTTTGAGCCATGTGCTATTGTAGTTTTGCGCATAGTAGCGGGCATTATCATGGCGATAAATGGTTTCTACAGCTCTATCATGCACACGTGGTGATATATATGCATCTCGCGCCAATGGGGCTTTTGTTTCGGCTATCGCGTTGATTTTGATTTGATTGCGGCCATCAATCTTGTAGGTAGCACCTGCCTTAATAGCAGGGTCGATAAAATGATGGGTATAGCCCTTCAACGTGTGAGGTAATGTCGAGAAGTCGCCATTTGCCTGAAGAACGTTGGCTGCTTGATCTGCCAAATAGTAGCGTGCATAATCGGGATTCAAATGGGCTAAATACCATGCACGACCATTCAGCATATTGGTTGTTCGTTGGATGGATGTATAGGATAGTTGCAGCGCATAATACAAATCTACCATGTTCCATTGCCATTCGTTTTGTGCCCACAATTTAGCATTCATGATATTGATGCGGTAATCATAGCCAAATCGTCCATCGGTGCCAACTGCTGCATTGGGAGTGCGGAGGTCATTTTGCTTCACATTAGCAATGTCGGCTTGCGTTAATCCAATATTGGTAGCCAACTCCTTAATATCGCGCTCAGCAAATGGGTCCACGTCAATCCATTGCTTACCTCCTAAAAGGTTATCTACCGTTTTGAAGTGAATACCTTGACTGCCTTTGGCTTCTAATCCAACAGTAGTGGTTAAATGATCAATGGCAGTATTGCGATAATTAAGGCTGAGCATACTTTCTTGAATATCATTGTGTCGTCTTTCCACAATGTATCTTGCAGAACCTGCGGGGTTGTTGGCGTTATTCGCATAGTTAGCAGCGTAGAGTGCATCCCAATCAATTTGTGTGGTTGTATTATCGCGACTAGTCCAGAGGTCAACGAGAGTGGAGTAGGTGTCCATATTGACAGTAGGTCCTACATAAGTGCCATTGTAGTATCCTCCTTCACCGAGATAATTGCCATTCATATCTTCTTGCACATAGTATCCATCTTTATCCAACTGTCCATCGAAGAGGAAAGATGGCATATTACGATAGTAATCGGGGCGAGGGTCTGGAGCATTGTAGAATGTGAGTGCAGAGTTAGAGTACATGGAATAGTGGTATCCTACACCTGCTTTAAGGAAGTTTTCTTCATCTATTGTCCAATCATAGCTGACAATCACAGTAGGGTCGTAAGTCTCTACGATACGCGAATTGCGCACTTTGCCATCTTGATAACCCCAATAAGGGTTGTAGTTGTTATGTCCCCAAGACGTTTTGTTGTACTGATTGGTGAGGTTATAGGTTTCTTGAGTAACTGCTGCGGATTGTCCGCGACGAGTAGGTGCTCCGAAAGTAATGAGTGATAAACGTTTGTCTTTACCCCATTGCTTTTCTGCTGTCAAGAAATATCCAAAGGAATTGTATGCAATACCTTCCCCAATCTGTCCTTTGATGTCAATATAAGGTGTATATCGCCAAGCGAGTTGTGCGGTGAATGCCCAACCGTTTTCCATTAATCCGCTGGAGTATGTGGCACGTGCCGCACCTTTGTAGTTTCGGTTGGTGCCTGCTAATCCGACTTTCCATCCTTGAGCATAGTTGGTGGCAGATTGCAGGTAATTGGTGGTTAATCCCAAAGAACCAAAAGCAAAGTTATTTGCCTCAATACCTTCTACCACTTCACGGTAACGAGTAGCGTCATTCAAACCACCCATAGCAGAGAAATTGAATTGTCCACGTTCAGCCGAGTTGAAGGATATACCCTCAATATAATTCTGCTCATAGATTTGCTCATATCCTCTTCCGCGATAACGTGCATTAGACCAAGCATAGGAGATAGTCGCATTAAATACATCTTGACTTGCGCTGGATGCCGAAGCCATTGATTGGCTCTTACCCTCATCATCGTTGAGATCCATCTCGGTGAGATTAAGCACTACCTCTTCTTTCATCTCCACCATAATATCTGGCTGGAGGGTAATATCCCCAATATTGGTCAACTGATTATCTATCAGTTGAATAAGCATAATCTCCGACATAAATCCATATGCTTCAATAATCAGTTCTTCATCCATAGCCTCAAGATAGGTGAGAGAAAACTGTCCATCGTCATTCGATGTCGTGGAAATGCTCTGATTAGCCAATGTAACAATAGCACCTGCAATAGGTTGTTGTTCTGCTGTTATCAGTCTTCCTACCAAGCGTGTCTGCGCTTGCGCGTTGACCGCAAACAAGGTAAGGAAAACTAAGAGAATTTGATAAACACCTTTTTTCATTTGTTTTTTTATTGTTGAAATTAGAACTCTGCTGTTTTTGGTGTGCGTGGGAAAGGAATGACGTCGCGGATATTTTGCATACCCGTAACAAAGAGCAATAGACGCTCAAAGCCCAGTCCGAATCCTGCGTGAGGTGCAGCACCAAAGCGTCGGGTATCCAAGTACCACCACATATCTTTCATAGGAATTTCGCGGCGCTCAATCTCTGCGTTGAGTTTGTCCAGACTCTCCTCACGTACACTACCACCAATAATTTCACCAATTTGTGGGAACAATACGTCAGTACCTTGAACGGTCTTGTCGTCCTCGTTGATTTTCATGTAGAAGGCTTTGATATCCTTTGGATAGTCAGACATAATGACTGGTTTACCAAAATGCTCCTCTACCAAGTAGCGCTCGTGTTCAGATGCAAGATCTTCGCCCCATGAGCATGGGAACTCAAATTTCTTGCCATTCTTGATGGCTTCTTGGAGTATGTTGATACCCTCGGTGTAGGTTAAACGAACAAAATCAGTATTCACCACCGATTCTAAACGTGCAATCAAACCTTTATCTACAAATTGGTTGAGGAATTGTAAATCATCTTGACAATTCTCCAATGCCCAACGAACACAGTATTTGATGAAGTCTTCTTCGAGGTCCATAAGCTCTTCTTTTTGGATGAATGCTACCTCAGGCTCTATCATCCAGAACTCTGCGAGGTGGCGTGGCGTATTGCTGTTCTCGGCACGGAAAGTAGGACCAAAGGTATATATCTTACCCAATGCCATAGCTGCCAATTCACCCTCCAACTGACCAGAAACGGTCAAACTGGTTTGCTTGCCGAAGAAGTCATCGGAGTAATCAATCTTGCCTTCCTCATCTTTTTTGAGGTTATAGAGGTTTTTGGTAGTCACTTGGAACATTTGTCCTGCGCCCTCGCAATCTGATGCCGTGATGATTGGGGTGTGGAAATAGAAAAATCCATGCTCATGAAAATAGTTGTGGATAGCTATAGCCATATTGTGGCGAATACGGAATACAGCACCAAAGGTGTTGGTTCGTGGGCGTAAATGGGCAATAGTACGCAAATACTCCATGCTCAATCCTTTTTTCTGCAAAGGATATTGCTCTGGGTCGGCAGTGCCATACACCTCCAATTCGGTGAGTTGAATCTCTACTGCTTGACCGCTACCTTGGCTGGCTACTAAATGACCTGTTGCAGAGATACAAGAGCCCGTAGTAACAGGCTTGAGTTGTTCCTCTGGAAAGACTGCCAAATCAACTACAATCTGTATGTTTTTAATCGTAGAGCCATCGTTGAGCGCAATAAAACTTACATTCTTATTGCCACGACGACTTCTAACCCATCCTCTAACATTAATGAGTTGTCCTTCTCCTGCGCATTGAAGCGCATCAATGATTACTGTTCTTTTCATTATCTTATATAATTAATTACAAATTAGTTATGCTAACATATCTTGATCATCATCCAATCGTGCACCTTCTGGGTCTTCGTTTTGGTTCATACGGCTTTGTACGGTGTTATTGGTTTGAGATGGTGTGTTTTTATCCTCTATTGGTTCAAAAGCATCGTCTTCGTTTTGGAAACGTGTATATTGATTGATATAACGCAGCCAAATATCTCTTGTAGCACCATTACGGTGTTTAGCAACGATAATCTGTCCTAAGCCGCGCAAGTCTTTGCCATGTTTTTCATCCGTATAAATGCCATAATACTCTGGTCGGTGGATAAAGCATACCATATCGGCATCTTGCTCAATAGCACCCGATTCACGGAGGTCAGATAGTTGTGGCTTTTTGCCTTCTACATTACCTGTACTGGAATCGCGTTTTTCCACATTACGGTTCAGCTGACTGAGGGCAATAACGGGTATATCCAATTCTTTTGCAATACCTTTAAGGGTGCGAGAGATAATACTAACCTCTTGTTCTCGACTACCAAAACGCTCTCCATTGGCGTTCATGAGTTGTAGGTAGTCAATGATAATCAGTTTTACATCTCGTTCGCGAACCAATTTGCGGGCTTTACTACGCAACTCAAATACACTCAAACCAGGAGTGTCATCCACATATATCGGTGCTCCCATCAAGTCTCGAATCTTCGTGTCGAGTTTCAGCCATTCGTCACTGGAGAGATGACCGTTTTTGATTTTATCACCTGGAATCTCGCAGACGTTCATAATAAGACGGTTAACCAACTGCACGTTGGACATCTCAAGAGAAAACATCGCTACAGGAATTTTGTAGTTTACTGCAATATTTTTTGCCATGGACAACACAAATGCTGTTTTACCCATCGCTGGACGTGCTGCAATAATGATAAGGTCAGAGCGTTGCCATCCCGAAGTAATCTTATCCAATTCTGTGAAACCACTGGGCACACCCGATATATTACCTTCGTTTTTGGCAGCTTCGTGCATACGACGAAATGCTTCTTCAATAACTGGATCAATCTGTGTTACATCGCGTTTTTGTGCACGTTGAGCAATTTCAAAAATGCCTCCTTCTGCTTCTGCGATAAGTTCCTCCACATCTTGCGTTTCATCATAGCCTTTTTCTTCTATCTTACATGCCAGAGAGATTAATTCACGTTGGGTGGCTTTTTGTGCAACAATCTGTGCATGGTAGCGCAAGTGGGCAGCGGAAGCAACTTTTTGGGTAAGTTCACTGAGATAGACCACTCCGCCCACCTTATCCAATGTACCATTGGACTTGAGTTTTTCCATCACAGCCAACATATCAATTGGAGCATCTTTAGAAGCTAAACTGCGTATAGCTTCAAAGATATGGCTATGTCGATCGGAATAAAATGACTCTGGACGCAATAAATCTGCTACTGTGGCGAAAGCATCTTTCTCTATCATCAATGCTCCCAAAACAGACTCTTCCAACTCAAGGGCTTGAGGTGGAAGTTTTCCCATTTCGTTAGCAGCTACACGAGCAATAGCATTTCCAGTGCGAGATGAACGTTTATTTGTTGTCGGCATATTCTTTTAATAAATTGTATGCAGCGGTAAAACTGCTTAACTCGTTATTCAGCACGCGCTTTTTCATTGTTTCGATGATAGGTTCCATTTTTTCTGATTTATAGAAACTATCTAAGAGGTTTTGATTGATGGTTTCATACATCCAGTATTGTGCTTGTTGTGTACGCAGATAATCCAGGTAGCCATTCTCGCGCGCGAACCTTATATATTCTTCTACCATATTCCATACATCCGCTATTCCGTTTCCTTCTACTGCGGA
This sequence comes from Paludibacteraceae bacterium, assembly GCA_045591505.1. GTDB lineage: Bacteria > Bacteroidota > Bacteroidia > Bacteroidales > Paludibacteraceae > Colicola. The sequence continues at coordinate 9,176 of JAZNSW010000016.1, read as the reverse complement.
GCATGTGAGCGCATAGGGTTTCCACCCTGATTCGGTAGGAGGGAATAGTGCCAAAGCATTTTTGAAGCTCACTCTTGCCGCTTCTGCTCGTTCCACGTTCGACCCATCGCATTTGTTGATAGCAATACCATCAGCCATCTCCATAATACCACGTTTGATGCCTTGCAATTCATCGCCTGTGCCAGTGACTTGCAGCAATAGGAAGAAATCTACCATCGAATGGGCTGCTGTTTCCGATTGACCCACACCAACAGTTTCTACAATAATGGTATCAAATCCTGCTGCTTCGCACAGCACAATCGTTTCGCGTGTCTTACGGGCTACCCCGCCAAGACTGCCTGCCGACGGGCTAGGACGGATAAATGCGTTTGCAGCAGTTGAGAGGTGGTTCATACGGGTTTTATCGCCTAAGATACTACCTTTGCTGCGTTCAGAAGATGGGTCTATTGCCAAGACAGCTAAATGTTTACTCTGATTGCAGAGCATGGTTCCCAATGCCTCTATAAAAGTGGACTTACCAGCACCTGGTACACCAGTGATACCCAAACGGATGGCATTACCCGCATGGGGTAAACAGCGTTCAATCACCTGCTGAGCAATCACTTGGTCGCTGGGGAGATTACTCTCCACCAAGGTTACTGCTTGACTGAGCAAACGAATATCACCACGAAGGATACCTTCTACATATTCATCGGCTGTGAGATTGGCTTTTCGACGACGGAATGTGGCATAAGGGTTAACGCTGGGCAGATTTTCCACACCAGCATTAACCGTTAATCCTTTATATTTGGCATTATTCTCTGGATGTTCCATTATTCAACTGTCCAAGTGATTTTGATGTTTGATACTGGTTTATTAGGATCATTGGTGATAATGGTTGCAAGACGTGAGTATGCTGCGGGTACGATGCTTGTGTCCGTAGCATTAAGTTCGAGTTTTATATCTCCTTTACGACCTGCTTTGATGGCACTTTTGGGTGCTACAACGCTTACCATTGGGTCATCCAAGATAATACGACGGATATACAATGGATTGCCACCGCCTACGTTTGCAATAGGGAGTTTTACGGAAATCTTTTTGCCCAATTTGATAGTTCCTAAATTCACTTCTTTCTCAATCTCCACGATAGGTGCTTGTTGGCGTTCCTCAACGGTCAGTTTAGAGAAATCTTCGCGGATATTTGCATTTAATCCGATAGCAAATTTCTCAGACATATCGCGTTTACCATTGATTACGACATACATTTTGGTGTTGATAGGACCAAGCAATGGGCTTTCATCTGCTGCAAGGGTAATGAGAATTTTACCCACTTCTTTTGGAGCAAGTGTCTTAACTGTTAATTCTGGTTTGAAGTGTGCATCTTGTTCGCGGATAAGCAAATCTAAGTTGATGGTCTCATTGCCTTGGTTGGTATATTCAATCTCCAACGTTTTGGGTGTGCTACCTTGTACTACGCTACCAAAACTTACGCTGCGACGTTTGAGGCTCAATGCACCCATTTTTACTACATATGGATTAGGAGCAGTCTTAGGAATCACTTCACCTTTGATATATAGTTTGGTGGTAGCCTCAGTGGCATTGCTAGTAACAGTTACGGTTTTTTGGAAACGACCGGGACGACCTGAAGGATTGTAGGTCACGGTAATATCACCACTTTGTCCTGGCTCAATAGGCTCACGTGTCCATTTAGGAGTTGTACAACCGCAACTTGCACGTACATTGCTCAGTACTAATGGGGTGGTTCCCTCGTTAACGAAAGTGAAAACGGTAGTCACACGACCATCAGCTTCGTTAATCTTACCAAAATCGTGTGTCGTTTTGTCGAAAGTGATTACAGGACTTTGTCCCATAACCATTGCTGCGAAAAATAAACTTACAGCTAAACTAAATAATTTTTTCATTGTTATGTTTGTTTATTTGTTGTTATTGTTCTAATTTTTCCATGCCACATTCGCATTGCATGTCTTTGCCATCAACTTTAGTGACGTTTACGGTGTTGATGCCACCAATCTTGCGCAGTTTAAGGCACATTTTACCCAGTTTGTCCAAGTCAAAAAGTTTTGCTTCCACCTCGCAGGTGAAGTTATTGCCATCGGAGGTAACATGCAGGTCGCTGAAGTTGATGCGAAACTCATCGCTCATCACTTGTAGGATACGCATCATCACGCCCATCGTGTCGCTACCTTTGATATACAAGTTAACCACTTTGGCTGTTGTACTGTCGGTATGTTGTCCTTGTTCGTTGTTGCTATCTTGTTTGCGGAAGTATTTCTTCAAATTATCTTTTGCTTTGGCACTCACCACGATGTTCAGCCATTCGGGTTCTGGCTTTTGCTTGTCAGAGGTCAGAATCTCCACTTGATCGCCGCTCTGGAGTATATAGCCGATAGTGCGGGTGGTACGATTGACATTGGCTCCGATGCAATGCTCGCCTAACTCAGTGTGGAGCATGTAAGCAAAATCCAATACGGTAGCACCTTGTGCCAATGTGCGCATGTCACCACGTGGGGTAAAGACAAACACCTCATGGTGGTAGAGGTTGAGCTTAAACGTGTCTAAGAATGCTAAGGCGTCTGGGTCTGGGTTAGCTAACACATCCTTAATATCCCGAAGCCATTTGTCCAACTCATGCTCGCTGTCTGTACCTGCTTTGTAGCGCCAATGAGCCGCTAATCCATGTTCTGCCAACTCGTGCATCCGTTTGGTACGTATCTGCACTTCTATCCACTGACCGTGGTTACCCATCACGGTTACGTGTAAGGCTTCATAGCCATTCACTTTGGGCGTGGATATCCAATCGCGAATACGTTCGGGGTGCGGACGGTAAATCTCTGTGATGGCGGAGTAAATCATCCAACATTGGTCTTTCTCAGAGAAGTCTGATGTGGGCTCAAAAACGATACGTGCTGCCAATAGGTCATATACTTGCTCAAAAGGTACACCTTTGGTAATCATCTTCTTATAAATCGAATATACCGATTTTGTGCGGGCATTCAATTGAAAACTATAACCCATCATTGCCAATTTCTTGCGAATAGGTGCGGCAAACTCCTCAAAGTTCTCCAATCGAGCGTCTTTCTTGGCCATCAATTTGGCTTCAATCTCGGCATATAGGTCTGGGTGCTCATATTTGAAGCTTAGATTTTCTAACTCCGTTTTGATAGAAAATAGGCCTAAACGGTGTGCCATTGGGGCATAGATATACTGTGTCTCAATAGCAATCTTACGCTGTTTCTCAGGGCGTTGGGCGGCAAGCGTACGCATATTATGCAAGCGATCTGCCAATTTTATAAGCATCACACGAATATCGTCTGACATGGTCAGCAGCAATTTGCGCACGTTCTCTGCTTGCTTAACTGCTTGATCTACAAAAACGCCACCTGAGATTTTGGTCAATCCCACTACGATACTGGCTATCTTAGGACCAAATTGGTGCTCAATATCTTCTGCCGTGTATTCTGTATCTTCCACTACATCATGCAGCAGGGCTGCACAAATGCTGGTGCTACCCAAACCAATCTCACGAACAACAATCCGTGCCACTGCCAAAGGGTGCATCATATAGGGTTCGCCAGACAAACGTTTCACACCATTGTGTGCTTGCTTAGCAAGATGATATGCACGAGTTATTATTTCCACCTTTTGACGGTGGTTAGTACGAGCATAATCCGCTAAAAGGGCCTGAAACTCGCTCTCTATCATTTTATCTTCTGCGGGAGTAAAATCACTTGCTACCATAACTTTTTTCAATTTTAGACGCAAATTACCATTTTAGCCCGCAAAGATACTACTTTTTTCGCACATATACAAATATTTTTCGCATTTTTTGTGATTTCATAGATTTTATCTATTTTTATTGCATGTTGTACTTTTTTGTTTCCCCTTTTATTACCGATGCATAACTGATAGATATACCTAATCTTATCCAATTGCGTGCTATTTTTTTGCAAATCTCTTGCATATTTGACAAAAAAGCAGTATCTTTGCACCCGAAAAGATATGGACTTTTTTAATGTAATCATGCAACCGAGTGGTAAACAAATATTTTTGCTCATTTCGCGATCTGTGTTTGCGGGCGTTTGTATTGGTATTGCTGGATGGGGATTTTTGGCGGACAAAACGATAGGTATGTTCCTCTTTATCTTTGGTTTAGCCACTGTTGTTTCATACAAGGCAAAACTGTTTACAGGTATGGCGGGATATGTGGGTTCAAAAAGGGATTTTTGGGAATTATTACTTTGTATTTTTCCTGGAAACATTGTAGGTTGCTTGTTTATTGCCTTGATGACCCGTTTTACACCTCTTCCGCTGCATGAGGCAGCTTCGGTTGTGCTGCAATCGCGTCTTTCTGTTGGACCGTTGGGATGTGGCATACTCGCTATTGGTTGCGGTATATTGATGACGAGTGCAGTGAATTTTGCCAAAAAAGGTAAAGAGTTTGGATATTGGGTTCCATTGCTGTTTGCTGTGCCTTTGTTTATCCATTGTGGCTTCCCACACTGCATTGCAGATGCGTTTTATTATCTTACTGCATTGGATTTTATACAAGATAATCCCTCTGTCTTAGGTTGTTATGCAGCTTCTGTGTTTGGAAATTTTATAGGATGTAACATACCAAGATTGTTAATACAAGAAAATGAATAATCCAGCTTCGGCATAATTTTTGTAAATGACTATGATAAAAAGAAATGTATTGAAACAAGTATTCTGTGGTCTTCTTTTATGTTTTTTTGCTTTACCGCTCATGTCTTTCACATTGGTGATTGATGCAGGGCATGGTGGACATGATACTGGTGCGGTAGGGCTGAAATTAGGTGTGCAAGAGAAAAATCTCAATTTAACGGTTGCTAAACAGTTGGCAGCGAAAATTCGTGAGAAATATCCTGAAATAAAGGTGATTCTTACTCGTGATTCGGATGTTTTTCTTCCTTTGCAACAGCGAGCTGATATTGCCAACAAAAATCATGCAGACCTATTTATTAGTATTCATACGAATGCTGCCGAGAATCGCAAAGCATGTGGCGCAGAAACCTTTATTTTAGGTACGGAGAAGATGGAAGATAATTTGGATGTAGCAATGCGTGAGAACTCTGTGTTAAAATTAGAAGAAGACCAAACGGTGTACGAGGGTTTTGATCCTAATTCCATTGAGAGTTATATACTCTTTGAGTTGATGCAAAACCAGTATATGGATAAGAGTTTGCTTTTTGCAGAGTTGGTTCAAAATCAATTTGTTGGTACACTACAACGTGCGAATCGAGGTGTGCGTCAAGCTGCATTTTGGGTGTTGTTAAAATCTGCCTGCCCAAGTGTTCTTGTGGAGATGGGATTTTTGAGCAATGCTGAAGAAGAAAAATGGCTGGCTAGTGCCGAAGGTAAAACTGGAATTGTAAACGGCATCTTTGATGCATTTGAAAAATTTTATACAAAATGAAGTACTCTAGAGAATTTAAAGTAGGTATTTTAGCAATTTTATGCTTAGGTATCTTGTATTTTGGTTTTAACTTTTTGAAGGGAGTGAATATCTTCTCCCCAACCAAAGTGTATGTCGGAACTTTTGACCGTATTACTGGGCTCACCGAACAAGCTCCCGTTTATATTAAAGGTTATCAGGTGGGCTTGGTTGAGTCTATTCAGTATGATTTTAAGAAAACACCTTCTTTCACTGTCAATGTGTCCATTGATAAAGATATTGAACTTCCACGTGGCACACAAATGGCATTGATAGCAGACGGTTTGTTGGGTGGCGGGGCTATTGAATTGCAACTCCCTACAATGCCCAATCGTGCTATGCCCTATCAGAAAGGGGATACATTGCCTACAGAAATTGTACCAGGCTTAATAGATAATTTGCAAACAGGTATATTAGCGCAGTTAGACAGTTTGCTGAATGAAGCAAACGTACTGCTTGCATCATTGAATAATCAGATTAATGAAGGCAGCTTGTATGCTACGCTCCAAAACATTGAGAAAATTACAAACGATTTAACTGTTAGTAGCAAGGATATACGTGCGCTTACGCACAATCAATTACCTGCTATTATGACTAAAGCCGATGAGACGATTGAGGGACTTAATACGATTGTGCAAGACGTGAAGGCTGCGGATATTCAAGGCACTATAGGACAAGTAGATAGTACTATCCAAACGCTGAACAATGCATTGCATTCAGAAGAGGGAACATTGGGCTTGTTGCTCAATGATAATACGCTCTATGATAATCTCAATAATGCACTCCTTAATTTAGATAAAGCAGTGATGAATGTCGATTCGATTATGATGTCTATTAAAGAGCGACCTTTCATTAAAAAGAAACTACCTCGTGAAAAGTAATTTTCCGAATGTCTAATTAACGAAAAATGTTAAAAAGTCCCTAACTGACTGAAAAATAGTTTGGTTAGGGATTTTTTGTGAAACATTTTTTGTGGAACATAGAAAGATGTAGGTTATGAGTTTCAATGAGTTACATGTTGATAAACTTTGTAAGTGCAAGATAATCAGCGTGTTGAATGTAACCTGCTGAGTATGTGGGAAATAAGATTTCCTAAATTCTTACGTTTGAACAAGGATTTGGTCAATCCAAAAAAAAGCAGTACCTTTGCACTCGATTTCGGAAAGGAAGTCACTTTTTTTTGCACATTTTGAAACATTATTTTTGATTTAGCTTTGAAACAAGATTTAAACATATTATGGGCTCAATGCCAGCAGATTTTGCGCGATAATCTCTCGCAAAGTGCATACCAAACTTGGTTTGCTCCATTGCTTGCATTGCAATATGAAAATGATACGCTTGTTTTGCAAGTTAAGAGTCAATTTATTGTTGAATATATTGAGGATAACTATTTGGATCTCCTTTCGCGTGTATTAAGAAAGGTGTTTAGTCCAAAAGTGAAATTGGAATACCGCATTGTTTTTGCAAATAGCAGTATTGATTTGCCCAGTGAACCATTCAAAGAGCATATTGAGAATGCTAATCAAGATATGCTGTTGAATCAGCGACCTGCTAATAATGAATGGGAAAGCCAGTTGGATATCCAATCTACATTTGATAATTTTATCAAGGGTGAACCAAATAAGTTGGCACGTGCTGCGGCTATTGAGATTGCGAAAAGCCCTGGTAAAACAATTTTCAATCCATTGTTCCTATTTGGTGGTAGTGGAGTAGGAAAAACCCACCTTGCCAATGCAATAGGAAACTATGTGGCAAGCACGATGGAAAATGCGCGCGTACTGTATGTTGCTGCTAATACCTTTAAATTGCAGTTCCAAGATGCTGTGAGCAGAAATCAAGTGCCAGACTTTTTGATGTTCTATCAATCAGTAGATGTGCTGATTGTAGATGACATACAATATTTTTCTGATTTGAAAGGTACGCAAGATACGTTCTTCCAGATTTTTAATCATTTGCAGCAAACGCATAAGCAATTAATCCTTACGTCTGATCGTAGTCCTTCAGAGCTTAGAGGAATTCAAGAACGATTGCTTTCACGCTTCAAATGGGGATTGGCTGCGGAGATTACACGTCCCGATTATTTATTGCGAAAAGATATATTGAATTATCACATCAAAAAAGTAGGTATTAAACTGCAAGATGAGATTATTGAGTATATTGCTAATAATGTGACTGAGAATGTTCGTGACCTTGAGGGTGTATTGGCCAGTTTGCTTGCATATTCTACACTGATGGATGACGCCATTGACTTGAAATTGACAGAAACGGTAGTTAGTCGCTTAGTACAATTGCATCCAAAAACTTATTTACCTGAAGATATTATTGCTGCTGTTTGCCAATCTATGAAAATGCCAGAGCAAGTAGTGAAGGCGAAAACCAGACAAAAAGAAGCAGTGAAGACAAGAAATCTGGTAATGTACTTCATCAAGAAATACACCGATAGTTCATTAGCGGAAATTGGTAAGTACGTGCACCGCGATCATGCAACTGTAGCCTATGCATTAAATTCTATTGAATCACAAATCAGTTATGATGCAGTTTTGAGACAAGAAATCGCTGCAATAGAGAGATTATTAGGAAGGTAAATGATGACGTGTAACAGCTGATTCTAAATACATGAAGAGTTAACGCCTATGAATTTAGTTGAAGAAATACGCAATCTTTGTGCGCAAAAGAATGCAATTATCATGGCGCACTACTATCAACGTCCTGAGATTCAAGATGTAGCTGATTTTATTGGTGATTCTTTGGCATTGGCACAGTTAGCTGCCAAAACAGAAGCAGATATTATTGTCATGTGTGGTGTGCATTTTATGGCTGAGACGGCCAAAATCCTCTGCCCTGATAAGAAAGTGCTTATTCCTGCGCCAGAAGCAGGTTGTTCGCTAGCTGATAGCTGCAAGGCGGAAGACCTCGCTGCATGGAAGGTAGAGCACCCTAATCACTTGGTAGTGTCGTATGTAAACACCAGTGCGGCAGTGAAGGCGCTGACCGATGTAGTGGTGACTAGTAGCAATGCGCTTAAGATTGTCAAGCAGTTGCCTGAAGACAAACCTATTCTCTTTGGTCCCGACCAAAACCTCGGCGGTTATATCAATTCAATGACGGGGCGCAAGATGGATTTATGGAATGGTGGATGCCATGTGCACGCACGTTTCTCTGTAGAAGCAATTTTGTCGCTTAAGCAACAATATCCTGATACGAAAGTATTGGCGCACCCAGAGTGCAAGGCGATTGTGTTGCAAAACGCTGATGTGATTGGTTCGACTCAAGCATTACTCAATTATGCGAAAGAGCACCCCGAACAGAAGCGATTTATCGTAGCAACTGAGAGTGGCATTCTTCATGAGATGCAAAAAGCTTGTCCAGAAGTAGAGTTTATCCCTGTACCCGCAGAAGGAGGAGGTTGTAATGAGTGTGAATATATGCGCATGTGCACACTCCAGAACCTTCGCGACTGTTTGTTCAACGAAAACAACGAAGTGATTGTAGATCAGAATATTGCTAAAGAAGCTATTCGTCCTATCCAACGCATGTTGGAGATGAGTTAATCTCCTATTTTGAACGACGAGACAGGGAGAATTGAAACTCTAATCCGCCTTCGGGGCGATTGATTGCGGTGATTTTTCCTCCATGGAAGATCACCGCATGTTTTACGATGGAGAGTCCTAAACCAGTGCCGCCTGCTTTACGGCTGCGACCTTTGTCCACACGATAGAAGCGC
>JAZNSW010000015.1:0-1813 GCA_045591505.1 Paludibacteraceae bacterium | reverse complement strand
CATCCTGTAGATAAACACTCATCGGCGTACACATATCAATGCTTCGATGAGGACGTACATTGTTGTATAGATCTATAATATGAGCTATCTCTATTTGCGCTTCTTGCAGGTTTCTATATGCAGTACGATTGTATATCCATTCTGTCTTCAAAATACCATTCACACGCTCCGCTAAACCATTATCCGTTGGATTGCTATCCTCAGTCATGCTAATACGGATGTGATGCTCTTTTAGTGAGAGTACATAGGCATCACTAGCATATTGGACTCCTCTATCAGAATGATGCGTTGTACCACATAAATTGCCGCCACCTGCTTGGGTTATAGCTTGTTGTAAGGCTTGTTGAGAGTATATCGTTTCTAAAGTGGGAGAAACTACCGCACCAAGTATAGCACGAGAGTAATAATCAGTTACCAAGTGTAAGTAGCAAAAACCATCGTCTATTGTATAAATATAGGTTATATCACTCACCCATACTTGATTGACATACTGTACATTAACTCCTTTTACACAATTCGGATACTTCATATAAATGTGATTAGAGTTTGTCGTGTGCCTTGGCTTGCGAGGTGGGATAATAAGGTGGTGGCGATGTAAGAAACTTAAGAAGCGATCACGTCCAAAAGGCATCGTATTACCCATGATACCTTGGGCAATAACATACAGTTTTAAACCACCTATTAGAGGCATCAGACTGCGATAATACTTTACAATCTCTAACACCTCGTTTTCTGCGGCTTTCTCACTTATTGGACGGCGCTTGTGTTTGTAATATGCCTGAGGGGATTTGCCAAACAGTTGGCACAAAGTGAGGATACTTTGCTCGCTACACTCTGTGCTCAGGCTGTCTACTGTTTGGCACCATCTTTTTTTAATACATCGATGCCATCTTCTTCCTTGACAATCTCAATTAAACGCTCATAGGCTCGAACGCGCAAGCGTTCAAACTCAAGATTGTGGCGAAGCTTCTCATTTTCTGCACGGAGTTTCTCCAGCATTTCGTCTTTTGCATCCATACCAATTAATTTGGACTGCAAAGGTACACTTTTTTCGGCATTCTTGCAAGAAGAAAGCCAAAGAGATAGGGTGGAACGTTCTATTCCGTGCTGCAGAGCAAATTGACGACATGATAAGCCTGACTTAAAATACAAATCTAGAATCGAGCGCTTTTCTGTTAAGGAATAGCTTGTTCGAGTGATTCTTTTGACTTTTTTTTCTTGGTTACACATAATACTAAATCTTAATAATTGATACTTTTTTTATCTGTTTATGTGTAAACCTTTTTCAGGATGGGACAAGAATTACTAGTACGACTAATGCCACTATCCTTACCAGTGTGATGTTTATCTGCGATTGCGATTTCTGCGATTTCTGCGAAAAGTGCGCAAAAGTATCCAAAAAAAATACACTAACAAATTCGCACTTTTCGCACTATTCGCAATTTTCGCATATATTTTTCAGCGGACACTATCTTTCATAATCAATGACTTAAAGAATAGAGTGCCCCTTTTCACGGACTTTCTAAAAATCAATGCGCAATCTTAATCACTCAGTATCTCGTTTTCGTGTGCCGAGTCGATAAAAGAATCAGCGCGGGCATTTCTGCCCGCGCCTAAACACTAAACAGTAGCCGCCTAGCGGCGTCCCCTAAACACTAAACACAGATTACAATTCCTGTCCCATGACACTATATATCTTTCCATCGCGGAGGATATAGATATGGTCTTCGTGGAGGATTTTTTGGCAATTGGATATTGGCGATTGGCTATGGATATTTTCCACATCCGTCGTCTCTACTGTAATAACCATCTT
>JAZNSW010000014.1:0-7565 GCA_045591505.1 Paludibacteraceae bacterium | reverse complement strand
ACCTTCTGGTATAGTGATTGATTTGAGTGCAAAGCAACTGCGGAATGCTCGGTCGTCAATGCTTGTCACCGCATAAGTGGTACCATTATATTCCACAGTAGAGGGGATGGTAAAAGAACTTATACCATAGTAGTTCTCACTAGAGAAACTGACTTGACATGTCACCTGTACGGTGTATGGTTCTGAACTGCTGGTGATGTTGTAGCACAAAAAATTATCACCCACAAAATCAAATGCCCAAAGGGCAGTAGTAGCAAATATCGCCACGAAAAGGGATAGAAGTTTTTTCATATGCTTCATGTTTATAAGGTTATACAAAAACGCTGCAAAGTTACTAATAATAATTTACATTTGCAATACTAACGCTGCAAAATATGTACATACCTCACCCAGTCCACACGGAACTGGGCGATGGAAATAGCATTTATCAGTAAAAATGCACAATGGACAGTGCATTTTTTACAAAAAAGTGCATTATGTATTGTGCAATTCGATTTTTTTATGTATCTTTGCAGCAAATTTTAATACTACATTTATGGAACAATTATTTGCAACATCCCGAGAGCTAATCAACAGAGTGAGCACTGCCTTTGTTCGTGACAAACATAATGAAATAGATTGGAATAGTCGTTTAGTTGCTATTCTAGGCTCACGAGGAACAGGTAAAACTACCATGATTCTGCAACATATTCGCCTATATGACAATACACCAGAGACCTTATATGTGATGGCAGATGATTTTTATTTCACTACACATCGCTTGGTAGATTTGGCTCGGAAATTTATGTTACAGGGCGGTAAGCACCTCTACATTGATGAGATACATAAATACCATGGCTGGTCGACTGAGATAAAGAATATCTACGATATGATGCCAGACCTAAAGGTGGTATATAGTGGTTCCTCTATTTTGGATTTAGAAAAGGGGGGGGCGGATCTAAGTCGTCGGAAGGTAGAATACACGCTGCCTGGACTCAGTTTTCGTGAATACCTTAATATTTCTCAAGGATGGAATTTACCTCGCTACTCATTAGAGGATATCTTAACAGGTTCGGTGGAGTTTCCATACGATAAGGCGCGCCCGTTGCAATTGTTCACACAATACCTGCGTGAAGGATATTTTCCATTCTTTCAAGAGGACAACTACACCCTACGCTTGAATGGTATCATCAAGCAGGTGGTAGAAGACGATATACCCAAGTTTGCCGAAATGGAAGTAGCATCGGTGCAGAAGCTTAAGAAATTGCTCTATGTATTGGCGCAAAGTGTGCCTTTTAAACCTAATTATGCTAAATTGGAGCGCGATTTAGAGATCTCTCGTAATACACTACCCAAATACATGCTCTTTCTTGAGAAAGCAGGATTGATAGGTGTGTTACGAGAAAAGGCTTCAGGCATTAAATTGCTAGAGAAGATAGAAAAGGTATATTTGCATAATCCTAACGAAGCATACGTCTTGTCAGATACCACCCCAGATATTGGCACTATTCGTGAAACAATCTTCTTTGCATGGCTTCGTGTGGGACATTTTATTTCTTCTTCGCCTATTTCTGATTTTGAAGTGAACGGATTGACTTTCGAGATAGGGGGTAAGAATAAAACCCAAAAACAGCTTGTGTCACTGCCTACGGATCAAAGGTATGTCGTAAAAGACGATACTGAATATGTTTACCAAAACTCTATTCCTCTGTGGATGTTTGGTTTTGTGTATTAGCATGTGCTTTATTCTTCACTTCAACTATATAAACAAGCCGTCCTCCATTCCGTGGGCGGCTTGTTTTTTTCTCTCCTACACTTTACACCTTACACTCTACACCCACTACTACTTGGGTATATATTTCTACCTTCCGAGCACAAAAAACTCGCCCAGTCCATGAGGAGCTGGGCGAGGAATATAGGGGTATTTCAAAATAGGATTATACGTCCTCCATCTTGAACAATAATAACTCTTAATTATTTGTAACTGCCATAGTTTGCCAATTTCTCGCTTCTCACAATCATCACCCACATTATTGACTCACGTTAATTTCTATATACCGAGCAACTATCGTTAAAATCTATCAGTGCTTGCAGAAATTCACTTGTGTCAAGAAAATAACTTGGGTAAGCATTTCGTATTTCTTGCATTTTAGCAATAGAAACCAATAATGCCGCTTCATCTGATTCAATATTTTGCTCAATCTGCGAAAATAAATATGTGGCTTTCTCTTCTTCTTCCGATGGAAAAGCCCTATATTGAACTGTCTTGTCTCTAAAACTAATACTTAAAACAATATATCCATCTTTAGTATCTGAAATAACATTAGAATTTACAGTTACACGCAACGCACTCAATTGGTCTAATAGTTTATGTGTGTCGTAATAAACTAAATATTCATCACAGTATCTCTTGTGGTCGTAATCCTTAAAAATACTAGGAACTGCACAATTTTCTTTTTTTGCAAAGATAGCACTCACAAGTTTGAAAAACTCTCTCCAAACGCTACCATCTTCTATATTTGCTTTCAATGATGTACGAGAAATAAGGCTCGCAGTTTCTACTGCCATTGCCCAACTATGCTCTAATCGGGTGCGTATCTGCAACTCTATCTTCAAGCCATCGTATGTCGCATCTTCGCTATGATATTGGTAGATATAGTGAATACTCCTATATCCACTCTGCTTTGGATTCGTGATGTAGTCTGTTAACCTTACGAAAGAAAATCCTCTCGGAGAAAAAGCGGTTAACGCATCTTGGCATTTATGTAAATCACTCATTGAGTCAAATACAAATCTTACACCCCCAATATCTTGCAAGCCTCCTAACCCCATTGTTGGGTTGTTGCGTATTTTATCAATTATAGATGTCATACGCTTTATTCGTTGAGAGTAGAAAGCATAAGGCACATTGCATACAGCAAGATACTTCGCAAGTTCTTCCACAAACTCACGGAGCACAGGTAAGTGTGTTGAACGCCAACTACTAACTTTCTCAACGGCTTCTGCTCGTGTAAATGGGTCTAATAGAGCGACACCAGCCTTGTCTAATGATTTTCTTGAGTATATCATATTCGACCGCAAAGGTTTGCAATACTTATAATCTTAGTTTTCTTGAGAGCGTGCTTTTTCGTAGCAAGCTCGGCATAGGGGTTCGTAGCTCTCTGTTTCGCCAAGGAGGACACGCTTATCACTGCTGACAGTGCGGTGGCTGACATATGCCAAATCGCCACAATGCACGCAAATAGCGTGGGTCTTGTACACATCATCAGCAATAGCCATCAACGCAGGCATGGGACCGAAAGGCACACCTTTGTAGTCCATGTCCAATCCTGCACATATCACACGAACACCGCGACGAGCCAACTCGTTGGCTACCTCCACAATACCCATGTCAAAAAACTGCGCCTCATCAATGCCTACCACATCTACATCACTCGCCATGAGGAGGATGTTCTGGCTGCTATCCACTGGTGTGGACTGAATGGCATTGCGGTCGTGACTGACCACTTCGGCTTCGCTATAACGCACGTCAATAGCTGGCTTGAAGATTTCTACTTTCAGTTTGGCAAACTTTGCCCTTTTCATACGACGGATAAGTTCCTCGGTCTTGCCCGAGAACATACTACCGCAAACAACTTCAATACTTCCTTTGCGGAACTTTGGACCTTTGGTATCTAATTCATTGTACATGGTTATTATTATTGGACGCCCTGCGGGCTATTGGGTATGGGACGCTTCGCTATTGGGTATGGGACGCTTCGCTATTGGGTATGGGACGCTTCGCTATTGGATATGGGACGCCCTGCGGGCTATTGGGTATGGGACGCTTCGCTATTGGATATTGGCGATGGGCTATTGGCTATGGGACGCTTCGCTATTGGATATGGGACGCTGCGCTATTGGATATGGGACGCTTCGCTATTGGATATTGGACGCTTCGCTATTGGATATTGGACGCCCTACGGGCTATTGGGTATGGGACGCCCTGCGGGCTATTGGTTATTGGACGCTCTGCGAGCTATGGGTTAAACATTAATATATGTATCTATGATGGCACTATATCTTGCACCATCATTTGAATAGAAGTGTGATGGTTGAATGTATTTTCGTTTAATTCGTAGCAGATGTCCACCGCGTTGCCGTTTTGGATATACTCCGCCATGTTAGCCCGCCCGAAAGCAATACCCGTGATGGCATTGATACGGTCTGTGACATCCAAGCGCAAATGCTCATAGTCCCTGCCAACTGCGCGTGTGTCGCGGTGGTTAATCAAGTGTCGCGATACAAACAGCGGACGTGGATTACCTGGACCAAAAGGCTCTAAATGACGCAACACATTGTAAAAAGATTTGGTAATATCGCCTAACTGCAATTCTGCCTCAATCTCCAATGTTGGGCGCATCTGATTCGGTTGGATATGTGATGCTACATACTCCTCAAATCGTTCGCAGAACTCAGGCAAACTATCTATGTGCATGCTGAGCCCCGCTGCGTATTTATGTCCACCGAAATTGGTGAGCAAGTCGTTGCACGCATCAATGGCAGCGTATATATCAAAACCACCTACCGACCGTGCCGAACCCGAGATGATATTATTATCTCCAGCAGTAAGTACAATAGTAGGACGGTAATATGTTTCTGTTAGCCGAGATGCTACTATACCCACAACTCCTTTGTGCCAATAAGGATTATAAACAACGGTGGAACGGCGGTTAGCAAAATCGGGGTCTCTTCTCAATTGCAGTAGTGCCTCTCTGGTGGTTTCCAAATCGCAATCACGGCGATCCTCGTTGTGCTGATTCACCTCTTCGGCTTGTTTGCGTGCAAAATCAGGGTTATTGGTCAGCAGCAATTCCACCGCAGCGCGCCCCGACTTCATCCGACCACACGCATTGATGCGCGGACCAATCTTATATACCAAATCGTTGATATTTAATTTCTTTTCCTCTATTCCTGCCACTGCCATAATAGCCGACACACCCGTGAATGGTTGTTTATTCAGTTGTTTGATACCATAGTGCGCCAAGATGCGGTTTTCACCCATGATAGGCACAATATCGGACGCTATGGACATAGCGAGGAGTTGCAACAATGGCAGAAGAATGGACGCTTCGCTATCGGACGGCGTTCCGCCTATTGGGTATGGGACGCCCTGCGGGCTATTGGCTATTTGACCATTATCCATTAGCTCGCTTTGCGAGTGTCCCATAGCAGCTCTGCTGCGTCCATTATCCACCAAATACCTTCGCGTATATGCTTGCGCCAGTTTGAAGCCTACGCCGCAACCCGACAAATCTTTGTAGGGGTAAGGGCAATCGTTACGCTTCATGTTCAGCACCGCCACAGCCTTGGGCAAGGCTTCTCCTGGTGTATGGTGATCGCAGACAATAACATCAATGCCTTTGCTATTGGCATAGCCAATCTTTTCCACGGCTTTGATACCACAGTCCAACGTGATAATCAGTTTGCAACCTAACTTTTCAGCATAGTTGATTCCCATTAACGAAAGACCATACCCCTCTCTGTATCTGTCAGGGATATAATAATCTATATAGGGCGATGTCTCGTCGATTAATTCTGGTTCGTAGGTCGCTTCGTTACTGAAATAATCATCATCATCATCTCGTTCGCTCTGCATTCGTTCTTCAGCGACTCCTTTGCATCCTATACTCTCCAAAAAACGGTACATGAGTGCTACAGCCGTCGTACCATCCACATCGTAGTCGCCATAGATGAGTATTCTTTCGTTTTGTGTGATGGCTTGGTGCAGACGCTCCACAGCCTTGTCCATGTCCTTCATAAGGAATGGGTCGTGCAGTTTGTCCAGCGATGGACGCACAAACGCACGTGCCTCATCGGCTGTACGTATGCCACGCACCACCAACATACGTGCTGCCGCGGAACTGAGGTTCAGCTCCTTCTCCAACTGCTGTTGCAACTCTTGCTCCTCCGCAGTCAAATGCCGTATGTTCCATTGGTATGTCATTATTCGGCTGCAAAGGTACAAAAAAAAATGTATATGCGCAAAAAAAATAACATTTATTGGCATAAGTAATACATTTTTTTTTAAAATTCTTGCACGTTTGTAATTTTTTTCTACCTTTGCAGCCGAATAACACTTGCACTCCTTAGTGAGAATGTAATAATGGCAAGTAGTGGTAAATTTATCCACAAAGGCGATCCTATTAGTGACGCATACGGAGACTAATTTTGGCTTATTACCTTATCTTCAGCGTGGCGTTTGCGAATGAAGTAGGTGATGGTGAAGGTAGGTATAATGTCGGTGAAAGGAATGGCTTCCTCCAAAAAGGCAATGATGGTACCTTTGGTGCCACCGAAGATGATGCCATAGATGACAGCCGATATGGGTGCCCATGCGGTGTCCATCCATTCGCCTATGGATGGAATGAAATAGGATAGCATACCTACTGCATCCAGTAGTATGCACAGCCATAATGGTGGTAATTGCTTGCTGTGTGTTGGTTGTTTGCCCATGATAGTGTGTTTTTGCCTGCAAAGGTACATAAAATAAACGAAAAATCAAAATCTTTTAGCAAAATTGTTCAAAGAATTTCTGCTTCCAAATACTTTCCACGGACGTCTTATCTCGTCTATGGACTCGAACGATTGCTCCACCAAGCAGGAGGCAGTGAGGCAAGCGGAAGTCCTTGGAGTGGCATTGAGCACAATGGAAAGATGGATAACAAAATCCGTACAAACTGCTCACATAGAAAGACTTGCAACAGGTTTGTACAGAAAGAAACCCTCACTTCCCTCATTCTATATTTTAATAGAATAGATGCTATAGATATGATAGGATATAGATGTGCTACGGAAGGTATAGTGATGTCTTCTTATGAACCCGTCAAGAACCCGTTATGAACCCGTAATTGATCGCTGATTGGTGAGGGAGTTTTGACTAAAGACAATATCGACAACTTAGGAGACAATTCAAACCGATAAAACAGAGGATGTGTCTAATAGACACATCCTCTGTTTATTGCTAAAATCTATGCATACGACTTTAATATGTCCTTTAGCATGTGTACATAATAAAATGGTATGCTTAATAGACGGAATGACTTACCACTTGCTGTTTGAACTTCGTCGATTTGAAAAGGTTGATTCCATACACGAATTGCAATATTGGTAGGTGCCTCATCCATAAAAATCTGCAGAGATTTAAGATGCGAATTATGCCCCGCCTTCACTTCGATCGGAATAACTTGTCCTTGATATACATACACGAAATCCAACTCTGAAGTTGCATTACTTTTATTTCGTACCCAGAAGTCACGGTGTGCATCTGCGTCAGTTGTGTTAGACAGAAGTTCCTGCGCTACTATCTGTTCTGCCAGTTTACCGCGCCAAGTATCCATAATATTGGTAGAAGACATTACCTCTTGCTGGATATTAGCGGCATAATTGATAAGTCCCATATCCAGCCAAAAGAGTTTGGGTTTGCGGCGATTCTCTTGTATGATAGGTAACTGATAGGTCGTGATAGGATAGGTCAACTCTAACAAATAGGTGCGTTCTAAAGTTCGCAGTGCTTCCCCCATCTCGCGAGCCTTATAACTGGACTC
>JAZNSW010000013.1:0-133024 GCA_045591505.1 Paludibacteraceae bacterium | reverse complement strand
TTGGAATCAAAAACCGAGTCTGATGTGGCAAAAGCATTGCAAGGTGCTGTGCCAGGTTTGACAATCACCAACGCAACGGGTGACTTGGATGCAGATCCTACCGTAGTTATCCGTGGTATCGGTACTTTGTCAAACAGCGGTACTTCTACTCCTCTCTACATTGTGGACGGTGTTCCAGTAGAGAACCTCGGTTACCTCAACTCTAACGACATTGAGTCCATCAGCGTTTTGAAGGATGCTTCTTCAACCGCTATCTATGGTACTCGTGCTGCTTTCGGTGTTGTATTGGTAACTACCAAAACTGCTAAAACACAAGAGAAAGTATCTGTAACTTACAACAACAACTTCGCTTGGAGTCGTGCTACTGCATTGCCAGAGTATCCAGACGTAATCGCACAAGCAAATGCTTTGACCGATGCTAACAAACGCGCTGGTTTGGCTTCTGAGCTCTTCGGTATGTACCTTGACACCGAGGCATTCTTGGGCGGTGCTCAAAGATGGCTTGACTGGGCGAACTCTCCAGAAGGTGCAGCTGCTGGTATTAAGAATGGCAAGTCTCCATATCGTAAGATGGTTTACGGTTTGGATTGGGACGAGAACGGTTTCTACGCTGACTGGGACGTAGCTGGCATTATGTTTAACAATGCTACCCCAAGCCAACAACACAACCTTTCTGTTTCTGGTAACTCAGGCAAGACTAACTACTATATGTCTCTTGGTTACAACCACCAACAAGGTTTGATGAACTTCAATCCTGATAAGATGGATAAGTTCAATGCAACTGTAAACCTCTCTACCAAAGTTAATAACTGGTTGGAGATTGGTGCTCGCTTCAACTTGCAACATCGTATTTACACCTATCCATACGTTCGCGGTCAGGGTACCTACCAATACGTATGGCGTTGGGGTTCTTTCTTCGGTCCTTATGGTTACTTCGAAGATGCTGACGGTAACCAATACGACGGTCGTCAAATGATTGGCTTCCGTAAAGCAGCTGCTGGTCCTGACGGTGAAGGTGGTGACACATGGCGCAAGCGTATGAACATGCGTGCTGGTGGTTTCATCAAGTTGAACCTTGCTAAGGGCTTGACCTTCAACGGTGACTACACCTTCACTTATCGCGCAGGTCGCTACAAAGGCGTTGGTTATGAGGAAGATCTCGTAAACACATGGTCACTCTTCGGTGAAGACTTCCAACACTCTACTATATCTACTTCTACCTTCATTGAGACCGAGAACACTCACTACTACAACCACGTAGCTAACATGTTCTTGAACTACAACGGCTCTTGGAGTGGTCACAATTTGAACGTAATGGTTGGTGCTAACCTCGATAAGAGCGAGTATGAGTACCTCTACTACGAGCGTCACGGTATGCAAGATCCTAACTTGCCAGAACTCGCACTCCTGTCTGAGGATTACAGCTACAGCCACAGCCATAGCCATGGCGGTTCTGCAGGTATCTTCGGTCGTATCAACTATGACTACAAGGGTATCTATTTGGTTGAGTTGAGCGGTCGTTATGACGGTTCAAGCAAGTTCCCATCTCACACACAATGGGCATTCTTCCCATCAGGCTCTCTCGGCTATCGTATCAGCGAGGAAGGTTACTTCCAAGAGGCTAAAGAGTACGTTTCTAACTTGAAACTTCGCGCTTCTTATGGTGTAATTGGTAACCAAGAAGTTGGTAGCAACATGTTCCTTGAGACTATGTCTAAAACTACCAACGGCGTTAGTTGGTTGGGTACAGGCAATAGCAAATATGACTACTTTGGCACTCCTAAGATGGTCGATCCAACCCTTACATGGGAGACTATCGCTACTACCAACATCGGTATTGACCTCGGCTTCTTGGCTAACGAGTTGAACGTAAACTTCGACTGGTATCAACGTACCACAACAGGTATGTTGGCTCCAGGTCAAGAGTTGCCTTCAGTTCTTGGTGCAAGCGCAGCTTATGAGAATGCTGGTTCTCTCCGCACTCGTGGTTGGGAGTTCAACATTGATTGGCGCCACACCTTCCGTGATGCTGACAACTTGACTCTCCACGCTAACTTCAACTTGGCTGACTACAAAGCAGTTATCACCCAATGGGATTCTAACGACCTTACCAACACCAAATATACTGGTAAAGAGTATGGTGAGATTTGGGGCTTCGAGACCGAACGTTACTTTACATTTGACGACTTCAATGAAGACGGTTCTTACAAAAACGGCGTTGCATCTCAAACAACTTTGGAGAAGGGTTCATTCAAGTATGGTCCTGGTGACGTTAAGTTCGTTGACCAAAACGGTGACGGTGTAATCAACTGGGGTTATGCTGCTGACGATGCAGTTAACAACCCAGAGGGTCTCGCTCCTGGTACCAAGGACAACCACGGTGACCTCGTTAAGATTGGTAACGAGACTCCACGTTGGCAATATTCATTCCGTCTCGGTGCTGAGTGGAAAGGCTTTGACATTGATTTGTTCTTCCAAGGTGTAGGTAAACGTGATATGTGGAGCCCATCTGCATTCGTTATGCCTTTGACCCGTGGTGCTGATGCTATCTATGCTTGGCAAACAGACTACGTTACCGAGGCTGACTATGCTGCTGGTATCATTGATCAAAATGCCGCTTATCCACGTATGTACCCAGGTAACGCTGGTCAAGGTGTTCCAGGTGCAAACATCACAGCTATTGGTTGCAACAACTTCTATCCACAAGATAAATATTTGATGGATTTGTCATATCTCCGTTTGAAGAACTTGACCTTTGGTTACACCTTGCCACAACACTTGACACGCAAGGCAACTATTGAGAAAGTTCGTATCTACGCATCCTTCAACAACCTCGCTGACCTCGTAAATCACACCGCTCAATACGGTTTCGACCCTGAGGTATCTTCAGGTAGTGGTACTGGTGGCTTCGGTAACGGTACATATGGCCGTGTAGAGCCTCTCATGCGTTCGTATTCATTCGGTTTGCAAGTAACACTATAATTAATGTTTAGGAAACAGATGAATAAATATTAATTATTAATTATTAACTATTAACTAAATTGAATACAGTTATGAAAAAGATAATTTTAAGTTTGATGGCTGGTATGGTACTTTTCACAAGTTGCGACTTGCTGAACAATGATCCATACGATTCTTTCACCAAAAACAACTTCTTTACCAGCGAGACCAACGTAGAGATGTACACTAACTATTTCTACAACGAGTTCTCTGCATACGGTACAGGTGGTGCAAGTGGTGACTTCTATTTCAACACCTTGAACGACAACCAAGCTGTTACGGGTCTTACTACTTGGAGCTTCAAGAACCCAGGTGCATCCGATGGCACATGGAATGCTTGCTATCAAGAGATTCGTCGTGCAAACATCTTGCTGGAGAATATCGACCAAGTTCCTTTCCAAAGAGAAGCAGACAAACAATACTACATTGCTCTCGCTCGTCTCTATCGCGGTTGGCAACACTTCTGCCTCGTTCGCAAGTTCGGCGACTGCTACTGGGTGGACAAAACTTTGACCAAAGCAGATGAGGATATCCTCTATGGTCCACGCCACAACCGTAACGAGGTAATGGATAATATTCTTGAAGATTTCAATTTTGCCGTTGCTAACATGGGCGAGAAGAACGCAAGTTCACGTACTGCTTACAATGTTCACGTTGCTAACGCTATCAAATCTCGCGTTTGCTTGTTCGAGGGTACATACGCTAAGTATCACCAAAAAGACAACGCTCGTGCTGAGAAATATTTGAACGAGGCTATCAAGGCTTCTGAGGCACTCATCAACAATGGTCAATTTACTTTGACTCCAGGTGCTGAGGGTTACCGTGCAAACTACAACTCTCTTAACCTTGCAGGCAACACCGAGATGATTATGTACAAGAAGTACGAATTGGGTATCCTTTATCACGCTACTCAAGACTACTGCTGTGGTTCTACCCAAACTAATGGTTTGAGCAAGGCTGCATTCAACGCATATCTCATGAAGGATGGTGGTCTCCCAACAGGTGAGGATAAGGGCGTTCTCGGTACCGAAGGTTACGATGCTGGTAAACCAGTTATCTATCACCTCCTTGAGGCACGTGACCCACGTCTTGCTCAACAAATCGATGGCTACCTCGGTTACGTAGGCAATGGTCGTAAACGTTACGAGGGTATGCCTGGTCAAGAAACTGTAGCTGAGAACACTGTTTCTACAGGTTATGGTATCTTGAAATTTGATGAGCCAGAGACCGAAGGTAAATTCCGTCAAGCAACCAATGGTAACTCTACTGATGGTCCTATCTTCTGGTTGGCAGAAATTATCTTGAACGCAGCTGAGGCAAACGCTGAGTTGAACAACCAAGCACAAGCTGAGAAGTATGTAAACATGTTGCGTGCTCGTGCCGGAATGCCTAACCTCAAATTGCAAGGTGACCCTGCAAACAACATGGGCGTTTCTGACCTCATTTGGGAGGTTCGTCGTGAGCGTCGCGTTGAGTTGATGTTCGACCTCAACGACCGCTACTGGTCACTCATTCGTTGGCACCAATTGGATAAACTGGATACTCAAAAGTATCCTGATCAAACTAAGGGTGCATGGATTGATGCTTCTTGGCCAATCGACCTCGCAAGTGTGAAATTGGATGCAAATGGTTACATCGATTGCCAAACTAAAGACCCACGCGTATTTGAGGAGAAGCACTATTTGGCTCCTATTCCAACAGGTCAAATTGCTTTGAACCCAGAGATCGGTCAAAACCCAGGTTGGTAATCATCCTTCGGATAATAATAGAAAAGGGCTGCTTCGGCAGTCCTTTTTTGTATATCATTAAATCAGAAGACCCAAAATACCCTAAATAAATGAGAGAGAATCAACATCAAAGGATGTTAGAAATTAGCACGAAGGTAGTTGAATCACATAGTAATCACATAGTAATCACATAGTAATCTCATAGTTAATCATGCATACATACTACTTTTTCCAATAGATATATTGGGTGGGGTTGATTTGCTGGGCTTCAGGTTGGACAATGAAAGTGGGCGTTTCTTTGTCCCACTGCGGCAAATGGCTATTTGCAGAATCTTGTACAAATTGCTGCACTTGTTCTGCCCATTGTAACCAGTCGCGCACTTGATTGCATTGCGCCCCCTCCTCAGGATAAACAAAATCATGGTATAAAGTTTGTCTGCCAATGCGATTATTGTGCAAATCCATATAACGATCGCAAGGAGCGTTTGGCTTAACTATTTCCCAAAAGAGATCCATAACGACATGTCCAACCCATTCGCCTACATAGGAGCGCAACAAAACATTCACATAAATATGGCGAAAAGCATCGCCTTGCATACCGCTATTGGTTTGCTCTCCATAGTAATACTCTGCCATCTTTTCTGCGCGTGCTTTGCTCTGGATGATGCGATAGAAAAAACGTGGCCCACGCCATAACATCATGGATAACAATGCGTTTTCCTCCTCAAACCATTCTGTGTCTAAGGAATCTAAGGTGGAACGATTGGTCCATTGAGGAGATAATGCAATACTATCAAGCAGATAGGTGAACTGCTGCTCTTTGGGCGTAGTTGATAGCGGAAAAATACTATCGTTAGTGTTGAACGATAACTCTGCTCGTGCGAAATTGGCTATTTGCTGTTGTGATTCAGTGTGTTGGAGTAATGTTTGGACGATCAGCTCTATTTTTTGTACATAGCCATTGTAAGCTTTCTCTGGGTAGAGTTCTATGAGACGTTGTTCTATGTAGTCAGCCATAGTAATAGAGTCAGCACGTAGCAGTTGCGCCTTAGGACTCTGATATTTAGCAGACGTAGAATCATATATAGCTTCCCACTCACGACCTAATATATAAAATACTTCACCTGAGAAGGTGGGCAAAAGAGTAGTGTCCGCCTTCGGAGTTATGGGTTGAGGTGGCGCAAATTGAACTACTTGCGTTGTACTACAAGCAGTTAGTAAAATGCATAATGTTAATAATAAGTGGTGCTTCACTTTAGTATGATTCAGATTGATTGGGGAAAGTTGTCTGCTTAACAGCATCAATGTATTCACCCACAGCACCTTTTACTGCTTCTCCTAATTCAGCAAAATGGCGAAGGAATTTAGGTTTAAAACCTTGGTTCAAACCTAACATGTCGTGTAAAACCAGTACTTGTCCATCGGTAACAGCTCCAGCACCAATGCCAATTGTAGGGCATGACACAGCTTGAGTTACTTTTTCAGCCAATGCAGCAGGAATCTTCTCTAACACAATAGCAAAACAACCTGCTTCATCCAGCAGTTTGGCGTCATGGAGAAGTTTCGCCGCTTCAGCATCCTCTTTAGCACGTAGCCCATACCCACCTAGTTGGTTGACACTCTGCGGAGTAAGTCCGAGATGTCCCATGACAGGGATACCCGCTTGCACCATGTGGCGAATAGCAGGCAGAATCTCTTCGCCTCCCTCTAATTTGAGAGCATCTGCACCAGACTCTTTCATCATGCGGAGGGCATTGCGAACAGCATCCTCTTCGCTCACTTGATAACTACCGAAAGGCATATCCAATACTACTAAACAATGTTTGGCAGCACGTACTACTCCACGCGCTAAGAAAATCATTTCATCTACTGTGATAGGTAAGGTGTAGGCATTGCCACACACTACATTAGATGCACTATCACCAACAAGAATCATATCAATTCCAGCTTCATCCAGCAAGGAAGTGAATGTGAAATCATAACTAGTGAGCATGGCAATCTTTTCACCATTCTGCTTCATCTGGCGCAAACGAGTGGTCGTCATGCGGGTATTTTGAACATGGACTGACATAATATATATTATTAAACTATTTACAATGTACAAATGAGGTGCAAAGTTACTATTTTTTGTGGAATTATGCAAAAGAAATCTCTTTTTTGACCTTTTAAATGCACAAAATGACCTCTAAAACATAAAAAAACACTTAAAAATGCATTTTTTTTTGAAAAAATTTGGTCATATCAAAAAAAAGCAGTACCTTTGCACCCGATTTCGAAAAGGAAGTATGAAATAAGACTTGGTGCGGTAGTTCAGTTGGTTAGAATACATGCCTGTCACGCATGGGGTCGCGAGTTCGAGTCTCGTCCGCACCGCCAAGAAGCAACTAATTGGTTGCTTCTTTTGTTTTTATTTGGGTTGTAATAACGGTAAATATTTATATGGTGATTGTGTGGTGCGGGTAAGGGACTATATCGATTAGATATAAAAAAACGAGTTGGACATTACTCCAACTCATTTTTTACTTTCAGCCTATAACATATAGCCTCTAACTCTATACCGTTGCCTCAATGTTCCACATAAAAGCGCGGACACCGACTTCTTCGTTGCGTTTGTCAAGTTTCTTGACCGCTTCGAGTAGTACAGGTACCTTTTCATCGGGTACGATGGTAATCACGCAGGAGTTCATCTCTGGCCATGCGTGGGTACCACGGCGTGGCTCACCATTCTTACTACCACGACCTTGTACCTCCTCGAAGAAAGTAAAACCGCGTATTTCTAACATATCAAGCATATACTCCACACGTTCGGTGTTAGCTTGATTGAATACTATCATTACAGATTTCATAATTACATTTGGATTAAGGAGCCAGGAACCAAGAATCAAGACAATCAGTCTTGGCTCTTGGCTCTTGGTTCTTGATTCTTATTTTTCTTTTTCTTCGCAGTCCTCCACTTTGATGTCCATAAAGATGAAGTTCTCGCGCACTTTCTTGAGTTTGTCACGTTCGCCCTTCTTAGACATTGCACCATAAATGACAGGTACAATGTATAGAGTCAAGAAGGTACTAACGGTCAAACCACCGATTACGACAATACCCAATGGTTGCCACATCTCGGCACCTTCACCTTGGCTCACTGCCATTGGCACCATACCGAGAATAGTGGTAAATGCTGTCATCAATACAGGGCGCAGACGGCTCTCGCCTGACATCTGGATGGCCTCGTTAAGGTCGTGTCCACGCTCGCGCATGAGGTTGATATAGTCCACAAGCACGATACCGTTCTTCACCACGATACCCACAAGGAGTACCAGACCCAGTGCGCCAATCATATCCAGAGAAGTGTTGGTGAGCCATAAGGCTATAATCACACCCGAGAGCGCAAATGGTACGGAGAACATGATGATAGCAGGTTTGCTGAACGACTCGAACTGCGATGCCATCACGATATACACGAGCAGGATAATCAGCATACCCAGCATACCCATCTTGCCGAATGTCTCTTGTTGGTCTTCGTAGTCACCCGCGATACGCATAGTGTATCCAGCAGGGGCATCTACTTGAGGAAGCACTTGTGTCTCAATGGCTTGTGCGAGTTCGCCCAATGTGGTCTCGAATGGTGTCACCTTGACGGTTACAATACGCTGACGACTCTTACGTGCGATAGTAGGTGGAGCCCAATACTCGTCCACCGAGCAGACCTCTGACAGTTTGATAGTTTGTCCCGTTGGGGTTGGGATAGAGAAGTCAAGCACATCGCTGATAGAGTTGCGGTTTTCCTCCTTGAGGCGAACGAGGATATCATACTCCGAACCATCCTCTTTGAGGAAGCCCACAGCCATACCATTCACGCGGTTACGCAGGTAGGAAGATATGGTTGCAGAAGTCAATCCAAGACGACTTGCTTTCTCTTTGTCCACTACAATCTTTATCTCAGGACGGTCATCATCGCGGTCGGCATAGACATCACGTGCACCAGGCAGTTCCTTGGTCAGTGCCATGACTTGTTGCGCCATTTGGTTGGTAATATCGAAGTCATAGCCATAGATTTCGATATCTACAGTATTGCCACCACCAGGACCACCACCGCTGGTAGATGCTTGATACTCAATGATTTCAGGATATTGAGCCATCTCCTGACGGAGCACTTCGGCAATCTGCCAAATAGTGCGCTCGCGTTCCCATTTTTTGTTCAAACGCACGGTCATAGAGATAGTATTGTTCATGGTGGTGGAGAAGATAGCACCCGTACCGTCATCATCATTGGAACCCGCAGAGGTAGCAATCATCTCAATCTCAGGAACGAGTACCATGAAGCGTTCTTCCAATTTGCGTGCGGTCTTGAGTGTCTCCTCAATACGTGTACCGCGTTGTAACTCAACGGTTACGCTCAAGCGAGCATTGTCCTGTTGTTGCATAAAGTCGGTACCTACTTTGCCAAAAATGAATGGCAAGAGTGAAGCTCCGAAGAACGCAAATAGAATAACAATAGTCAACGCCTTGTGGCGCAAGCACCATGCCAACGATTTTCCGTAAACTTTGTCTACCTTGTCAAGGAAAGCTACGATAGTGCGGTCGTACCAAGACTTCTTGTCGCTATCATCAATGAGTTTGCCGTTCTCCACGCGCACTTTTCGTGCCTTCAGCAGCTTGGAGCAGAGCATTGGTGTGAGAGAAATAGCAATCACGGTAGAGGTACAACATACGACTGTTACAATCCAACCCAATGACTCGAACATAATACCTGCCATACCATCCATCATTGTCAGTGGTACAAATACGGCGCAGAGTACGAGTGTGGTAGCAATAACGCTGACCCATACCTCGTTGGTGGCGTAGATAGATGCCTCGCGTGGACTCTCGCCACGTTCGATATGGCGTGTGATATTCTCGAGCACCACAATCGCGTCGTCCACCACCATACCAATTGCGATAGTCAACGAACAGAGCGAGATGATGTTGATGCTGGAGTCAGCCATCTTCAGGTAGATAAACGCTACAATCAGTGAGATAGGAATAGTGAGCGAGATGATGAGTGTCGCACGCCATTTGCCAAGGAAGAAGAGCACCACGAGCACCACGAATAGCAATGCGTAAAGCACAGACTCCTCAAGGGAGTTGATGGAGTTGCGGATATTGTCTGCCGAGTTGTAGATCTCTTGAATCTTCACGTCGGTAGGCAGTTGCTTTTGAATCTTCTTCAATGCTTTATCCACGTCCTCGCAGACTTGCACGGTGTTGGAGCCCGATTGCTTAGCCACAATCAGACGCACAGCTTCACGACCGTTGGTCTTCTCATCCAATGAGAGGTCTTTGATGGTATCACGCACCGTGGCGATGTCGCGCACGAATACTTGTTGCCCTTGTGGGGTCATGGTCACCATCAAGTCCTCAATCTCGCTACTCTCGATGAACTCAGAGCGCACCTGCATTTGGTATTGCTCCTTCTCCATCTTCACCGTACCCGACGAGAGGTTGAGGTTGTTGGCAGAGATGACTTGTCCCACTTGCTCCAGCGAGATGCCAAAAGCATCTAGTTTTTGTTGGTCGATATCCACATATACATAGCGGTCTGGTGCACCTGCCACAGACAAGTTACCGATACCATTGATTTGGTTCAATTGTGGAATCACCTCATCGTTGAGGATTTTGTCGAGCGCAGGATACGACTCGTCTGCCGTGATAGCATATTGGCAGATTGGCATGGTGCTCGATGAGAACTTGAACACCATTGGCGACGAACAACCATCAGGCAACTGGTTCTTAGCCATGTCGCAGAACGATCGTATGTCGTTGACGGCTTCCGTAATGTCGGACCCCCATTCCAATTCGAGTACTACAAGACTGACGTTATCTTTACTGGTAGAGTTGATATACTTCAGGTTATCCACCGAAGTCAAACTATTCTCCATGATTTTCGAGACGTTGGTCTCTATCTCGGACGCCGACGCACCTGGATAGGTAGTCATCACCATCACATATGGTGGGTCCATCTCAGGGAATTGATCCACAGGCAGTTGCACGAAGCAGAACAGACCTATAATCATCACCGCAACGAACACCAGCATCGTCGTTACGGGATTCTTAATCGCGGTTTTATAAATTGCCATAGTTCTTCAGGTTTTACTTTACTTCAATTTTCACACCGTCAACCAGTTTGTGTTGACCCACGCTGATGTATTCTACACCTGCTTTAATTTCAGGTGCAATGATTTCAATGTTCTCGTCAAAGCGTTGTCCGAGTTTCACGCTCACGCGCTTAGCGTAGCCGTTGTCGTTGATAAACACATAGCGTTCATTTGAGCCGAGCAGTTTCTCTACCGATTGATAAGGCACTACGATGGTGTTCTCTTTGCCCAGACCGAGGGTAGTAGTCACGTACATACCGCCACGCAACTTCTCGCTCGCATTAGGGATAACCACCTTGCATTGGAAGGTGTGGCTCGCAGCGTCGATGGTAGGATAAACTACCTCAATCGTTGCAGGGAAAGACTCATCTGGATACACTTCGCTCTTTACAGTCAGTTTCATACCCTCTTTAATCATAGGATAATATGTCTCTGGCACTGCAATCAACGCTTTCAGTTTCTTCACTTGTGTGAGCACCACGATTGGCTGACCGCCATATAGCTCGCCATCCTCGTATGTCTTAGCGGAAATAACACCGTCGAATGGAGCTTTCACGTAAGTGTTTTGCTCCAAGAAAGCGAGGTTCTGCTTGAGTTGGTCATATGCCACTTTTGTCTGGTCGTAGGTCTGTTGGCTCACGCTTCCTGTTTCCAGCAATGCCTCCAAACGTCCCACCTCGATTTCAAGATTAGCCAATTGGATTTTTTGTGTGAGATACTGTGTTTGGTCCATACGTACAAGCATGTCGCCTGCTTTCACCTCATCGCCTACTTCCACGAAGATATGCTCTATCTTACCTGTCAGCGATGGTGCTACGTTTTGTGTCACATAGCCCTGTAAGTTCGTAGAAATATTGAGCACGCGCTCAATCTCTTTTTCTTGGAGGGTTATTGTACCTACCACCTCCACGCGCTCAGCTTCTTGTTGAGTTGCCTGAGCATCTTTCTTGCCGCAACCAATCAAACAAACTGCGGCAGCCATCATTAATACAATCTTTTTCATTTTATATAAAAGTAACAATTATTCGTATTTATTGTGGTTTGTTATTACATGTTCAAGAATTTTTCCAACTCTACTTGTGCGTTTACCAAGGTTAAAACTGCTTGTACATATGTAGATTGCGCAGTGATAAGATCGTTGGAAGCATTCACTAGTTCGAGATTAGAAGCTACACCTTGTTGGAATTTTAATGTAGTATTATCAAACACACGTTGGGTTACTGTGATGTTCTCTTGTTCATTGGTGTAGGTTTCATATGCATTTTGCAGATTATAACGTAGTTGCTCATTTTGTATGCCGAGATTATCGGTTGTTTCTGCAAAGGTGTTGCGTGCTTCTTCAAGAGCAATTTTTTTCTCCACTACGCCAGCTGCACGCTTGCCAGATGACCACAATGGCATACTAATTTGTATGCTTAGTGCATTGGGAGGAGTCATGTTAAAACCCTCTTTTTCTCCAAAATAGTCTTTTTGAGAGTATTGATAGCCTACGCCGATGGTAGGACCATATGCCCAACCAGCCATGTGTACATTGCGTTTAGCCAACTCCACATTCTTTGCTAAGGTTTGGTAGTTGAGATTGTTCTCCAAAACAAAATCTTTGCCGAGAAGGGTTAGTATCGTTTCAGCGGAAAGCAGATCTTGCAGTGAGGTGGTCAGGGTGAGTTCAGTTTCCACAGGTACGTTAAGCAATACTTTGAGCGCATTAATAGCCAATTGTGTAGATCGTTTGTTAGCATTAATATTGTTCTTCAATGTGTTCACGCGTACCATTATAAGATCTGCTTGCGTTTGTTCAGCCGCACCTACTTCAACTGAGCGTTGAGTCATTTCAGCAAGATCTTCAATGTTCTTGAGGGAAGTGTCCAATAACTTAACGACATCTTCAAGCACCAATACGGAAGCATAACTTGATTTGACATTTGCGCGAAGGTTGTCTTCGCTGATTTCAAGGTTGAGTTTTTGCATGTCAATAGCAACGTTGTTGAGCAGTACACCCACGATGGCTTGCCCATTGATTCCAATTGCAGCAGTAATACCAAACGTTCCATTGTCTGGCATGGCAATATCCATTCCTCCGAAGTTCATTTTGTAGCCCATCATGGATTGGTATGCCCAAGACATATCCACTGATGGTAGCATGGACGCGATGGTTTGCCAGCGTGTAGCATAAGCTTTTTGTACTGCGAGGTCAGCATTGCGCAATGAGCGATTTTCTGCTACTGCATAGTCTTGTGCCTCTTGTACACTTAGGTTTAGAGTAGCGGGTACCTCTTTTTCAGGTGCTCGCTTGGTGGCTGCCATCACATGGTCGGCAGCCATCATGTTCGCGGTTAGAGCGAACATAAACAGACTAATTACAATTTTCTTCATCTTATATATACCTTATTTGTTATTTACTTCATTCTCCAGCACTTTGAGCCCTTCGGAAGTAAACACTCCTCTGAGCAGAATATCCATAGCTTGGCGATTGTATGTTAAGGCTTCTGTCATAGATAGTTGGTTGCGCTGGGTATATTCCATAATTCCCATATGCATATTCACAAAAAGCGATGCCGTAATGGCATTGTCTATCTCCTTGCGGAAGATTCCTTCTCCTTTGCCCTTTTCCAAAAATTGTGCCACAATTCCTTGCATAGTAGCTTGCAAACGTTTTTGATGCTCTTTGTGGATATTTGGATAATATTTTTGCAAGTCGTAGAGAAGAGGGGGAGTTTGCTGTCTGCACTTGTCAGATTGCTTGGCAATATGTGTCCACTCTACAATGCATTGCACAATACTTTTTTTTGCGAGTATATTTTCTAATTTCTTTTTGCCTTCTGCCTCGCCCATGCGTAGAATACATTCAACAAGGGCGTCCTTCGAGGCAAAATATACATAGAAAGTTTTCTTGGACATACCTAATTCACGGCAGATATCGTCCACACTCACGGAACGAATACCCACTTTTTGCATTTCACGCGCAGCAAGTTTCAATATGTCTTCTTTTTGATTTGCCATATTAACCATTTCTACAAAAAGCGTGCAAAGGTAGTAAATTTCACAGATATATGCAATATTTTTTAGGAAACTTTAACACTTTTGCGGTTTCCAAGTGGCAAAATGTTATGTACTATAATACATGTTCTCGCGCGCGCATTATGCGCGAACAAAAAAATACCGCAATTTCGCGGTATTTTATGGAAATAATGATATGTAAATTTAATATTTATTTAATATCCTACAGCCATAATATCTGCGAAAACGCCTGCAGCGGTAACCTCAGCTCCTGCACCATATCCACGAATTATCATCGGATAATCATGATACCGTTCAGTGGTGATGAGTACAATATTATTAGAGCCCTCTAATGAGTAGAATGGATGTGTGTTATCCACAGTTTGTAGTCCAACATGCACTTTTCCTTGGTCTAAAGTTGCAACGAATCGCCAACGTAAATGATTCTTCGCTAGTTCCTGACGATGATTCTCGAACTCTAAATCTAATGCAGGCAAATTCTGCCAAAAATCCTCTAATGACCCCTGGAAGTAAGTATTGGGGAGAAAGAGCTGTTTTTCTACATCTTCTTGCTCCACTTTGTATCCCGCTTCACGAGCAAGTATCACCAATTTGCGAATAACATCTTTTCCACTTAGATCAATACGTGGATCAGGTTCACTATACCCTTGTGCTTTTGCTCGACGGATGGTTTCGGAGAATGGCACTTCGGCAGACAACTCATTAAAAATATAATTAAGAGTTCCGCTAAGTACCGCTTCGATACGCAAAATCTTGTCTCCAGAATTGCAAAGGTCATTGATTGTGCGAATGATAGGTAATCCTGCACCTACATTTGTTTCAAAGAGGAATTTTACACCATGCTTGAGTGCTGTTTTTTTGAGTGTTATATAGTGCTTGTATTCAGATGAAGCTGCAATCTTATTAGCGGTAACAACAGAAATCTTATTTTCCAATAAACTTTGGTATATGTTTGCAACCTCTGTACTGGCGGTGCAATCTACGAAAATACTATTTTGCATGTTTGCCATTTGCAATGCAGCCTGTTGGATATTAAAATCTTTGGTTGTTAATTCTGCTTGCTGAAGTTGTTCACGGTAGTTAGTAGTATCTAATCCATCGGCGCAAAAGATGGCAGTACGACTATTGGCAATACCTACAATATTGATTTTTAGGTGTTTATCGTTGATGAGTGTTTGGCGTTGTTGCTGTATTTGCTGAATGAGTTGTGATCCTACTGTGCCAACACCGCAAATAAATAGGTTTTGCACATTATTCTCATTGAGGAAGAAAGAGTGGTGCAGTAAGGTCATCGTTTTACTCAATTGCTGTGCAGGTACAACAAATGAGATATTCGTTTCTTTTGCTCCTTGTGCGAACGCAATAACACTAATGCCATTTTTTCCTAAAGTACCGAAGAGTTTGCCTGCAATACCAGGTGTATGTTGCATATTTTCGCCCACGATGCTTACTGCAGCTAATCCTTGTTGGACAAGCATAGGGTACATTGAACCGACCTTGATTTCTTCTTCGAACTCGCGTGTCAGCACTTCAACTGCAATCTTGCAATCTTTTTCTTGGATACCTAATGTGGTAGAGTTCTCAGATGAAGCTTGACTAACAAGAAAGACTGATACACCTGCAGCGGCTAAGGTTGTGAAGATTCGTTGATTAACACCAATCACGCCAACCATGGAAAGACCTGATACTGTAATCATTGCCACATCTCGGATACTACTCAATCCACATACTTCTCGTGTCTGGTCGTTGGGTTGCGACTGGATGATTGTACCTGTATGATCGGGACTGAATGTATTGAGAATACGAATAGGGATATTTTTAGCGCATACAGGGTAGATGGTAGGCGGATACACTACTTTAGCACCAAAGTGGCATAATTCTGTAGCTTCCACATAACTGAGACTTTGAATCGTATAGGCTTCTGGAATCAGTCGCGGATCTGCGGTCATAAAACCGTTTACATCAGTCCAAATTTCTAACACTTCTGCACCCAGCGTAGCAGCTAAGATGGAAGCAGTGTAATCACTTCCTCCTCGTCCGAGATTAGTAATCTCTTCGGTTTTACTGTCTTTAGATATAAACCCTGGACATACCGATAGATGGGGCATTGGAGAAAATGCTTCACAAATTAATTGTTCAGTCAGCTTTGTATTGAGCAGTATCTGCCCTTGTTTGTGTTCTGTACGAATGAATTGTAAGGCGTTTTTGCGTACTGCTCCAGGTAGAGCAGCAGTAACGATACGGCTGCTCATACGTTCGCCGTAACTAACGATGGCCGCTTCGGTTTTTTCGCTGAGGTCATTAACTAAGTGTACACCAAAAAGGATAGAGCGCAGTTCATCCAATATGCTTTCCAATTCATGGAGCAACATCTGTCGTACTGTGGTGTTATCAATCAATGTGTTCACCATATCCAGATGGCGTTGACGGATAGATTGATATACTTCCATGTAAGTGTCTTCTGCTTGAAGAGCCAAATGTGCAGCTTTCAGCAGTTGGTCGGTAATTCCGCTTAATGCGCTTACCACTACTATACAGTCGTCGCTTTGCTTATTAATAATATGTTGAATCTGACGAATGCTTTCTACAGAACCAACGGAGGTCCCTCCGAATTTTAAGACTTTCATATATTTTTGCCTTTATATTTTAACTCTATACACCATTCACTATACACAATACATTATGCACCATCCATTAAACTATTCAATACACTAGTTATTTGGTTGGTTTCAAGTAGAAAACCATCGTGCCCAAAGCGTGATTCAATTTCGTAGTATTGCACGTTGGGGATATGTTGTGCCCATTCTTTGCTTTCGCATGGAGGAAATAATCCATCGGAAGTGATTGCAATCACAATGCTTTTGGCTTTTATTAGTTTTAATGCATTGGCTACACCACCGCGTTCTCGTCCAACATTTTGGCTATCTACGCAGTAGAGTAGGTAATAATAAGAATAGGCATCAAATCCGCGTCTCACCAATTTTTCGCCCTGATAGCGTTCGTAACTCGCAGAGCGACTGGCGAAAAGACAGTCATCATCTGTTTCGTACTGCGTGAGATTATAACCATCAAAACTGCGATAGGATATGAGGGATATTGCACGTGCAGTTTCCAATCCTTTGCATCCGCCATTGAGGTCTTCACATGCACGAAAAGTGGGGTCCGCCTCTAATGCCATCCGTTGCACTTCCATCCATGCGCTTAGCCATGGGGAAACACGTGGGGAAGTAGCGATAAATGCAGCACGTTGAATGACATTACCTTCCATGATTGCCCATTCAAGCGCATGGAATCCGCCAATTGAGCTACCTATGAGCAAATCTACTTTTTCAATTCCGAGGTGCTCACGCACAAGAGTGAATAATCTGGCAGTATCACGTACTGTGAATTTTGGGAAGGATAGTGGATGTCTTATTGATTTGGGACCTGTGGTACCATAAGCAGAACCGAAGATATTAACACATACTACAAAATCTTTATCGGGATCTACGCAGCATTCCTTGCCAACCATCTCTGGCCACCAGTCTCGTGGATCGGAGTTCGCGGTAAGCGCATGGCATAACCATACCACTCGTTCACTTTTTGTATATGGGCGAGGCGAGGTGTGATACACAATCTCAAGATGCGAGATATAACCTCCTGCTTCAAAAGTAAAATTATTCTTGATGAGCGTGTGTGAGCGCATTGTTTAAATCATTTATGAGGTCTTCTGCATTTTCCAATCCAATGCTGAGTCGCATGAGATTTGGATCTATGCCTGCGGCTAAAAGGTCTATTTCGGAGAGTTGTCTATGGGTATGTGACGCTGGGTGAAGAATACATGTATGACAGTCTGCAACGTGTGTTTCAATTGTTACTAATTGTAAACTATCCATAAATCGTTCTGCAAAAGCACGATCACCTTTTACAGCAAATGCCATCACACCACATGATCCATTAGGCATGTATTTCTGTTGGCGTGCATGTTCAGGGTCGTTTTCCAGTTCAGGATAACGAATCCATGCCACGTCGGGATGTTGTTCTAACCAAGTAGCCACTTGGAGTGCGCTCTCGCAATGGCGAGGCATTCGCACATGCAGGGTTTGTAAACCTAAATGAAGATAGAAAGCATTTTGAGGACTTTGTATCGAACCTAAATCACGCATGAGTTGCGAAGTAGCTTTGGTGATATATGCTGCTTTGCCAAATGCTTGTGTGTAGATAAGTCCGTGATATGAATCGTCGGGCTCTGTGAGGCATGTGTATTTGTCGTGATATGCCTCCCAATCAAAATTTCCGCTATCCACAATCACGCCTCCTACTTGCACACCATGCCCGTCCATATATTTGGTGGTAGAATGAGTTACAATGTCTGCTCCAAATTCAAAGGGACGACAATTGACGGGTGTTGGGAAAGTGTTATCAACAATTAGTGGCACACCATGTTTGTGTGCCATACCCGCGATACGTTCGATATCTAAAATACGTACATTAGGGTTGGATAATGTTTCACCAAACACTAATTTGGTGTTGGGGCGGAATGCTTTTTCCCATTCTGCATCGCTGGCATCTTGGTCTATGAAAGTGATTTCTAATCCCATCTTAGGAAAGGTGACGCCAAAGAGATTGTATGTGCCACCGTAAATACTAGTCGTGGTAATCATATGATCGCCTGCCTGACAGATATTAAAGCATGCAAAAAAGTTGGCTGCTTGCCCTGAAGATGTGAGCATGGCTGCCACTCCGCCTTCCATTGCGGCAATTTGTGCTGCGGTGTGATCATTTGTGGGATTCTGCAAACGGGTATAGAAATAGCCACTCTCTTCTAAATCAAAGAGTTTTCCCATTTGTTCACTGGTTTCGTATTTAAAAGTAGTACTTTGGATAATAGGTACTTGGCGTGGTTCTCCTTTGCTAGGGTTGTATCCTGCCTGTACGCATAGCGTATCAATATGCAAATTTTTATTCATATCCATACAGATTAATTACCGAAAAAACGCACAAAATTACAATAAAATTTGCATTTATGCAAAAAAAATCGCGAAAAGTTTATTTTCTTCGCGATTTTTTTCTGTATTTTACCTGTCTATATCCTTTCTAAATGGGCGAGAGGCATCCAACCAATATAATTGCCCACGTGGATACAGCACCAGTCGCCTATTGTTTCGGTAATTTCTACTTTCGTTCCTTCGTGTACAGTGAAAAGATCTGTGCCAGAGCGGTCGGGGGATGCTTTCGCATTCACAATACCTTGTATGATAATCGCTTCGGCACGTTCGCTGTCTCGTTGGTGTAAACTACCAGCATTAGCACATGCTATTATAGAGATTACCAATGCAGCAATACCCGTATAAAAGGCTGTTTTACGTAACCATACGGTTTGACTGAAAGCAAAGAAGAACAATCCTACTAACGCACAGATAAACAGTGTAATAGATAATAGCATCCACGTTTGTTGACTAAGGGCATTACGTAGTGTTTTTAGCCAAGTGGATAAGAAGAATGATTGAGTGTCTTCGATATTATCTACAATGCGTGATTGTGCAAATAGTAGATTATGCTTGGCATCCTTGTTGGATGGATCAAGGCGCAGTGCACGTTCATATGCAAGTATGGATTGTGCCAATTCGCCTTGTTTGAAATACGCATTGCCTAAATTGTAATATACTTCCGCTGCTGGTTCCTCAGCGATGATTTGTTCGTATTGTGCTGCTGCTTCGGCGTAGTTGCCTTCGGCGTACTGTGCATTAGCTAGTGCGAAAAGTGAACTCAAGAATATGAATAGTAGTTTCATAGTTTATTGTTTTCTAATTCGTTGATGATATTGCTTGTATTGTTATAGAGATCATGCATTGCATAATCGGTCGTAGGGGCATATCGAGCAAACTCGGCTGTGGATAGTACGCGAAGCACTTCATCTATCAATTTTTGTGCCACACCTTTATTGCTGAGAATTTGTGCGATATTTTGTTTGTTGAGTTGTGCTGTTGGGATAGAAAGGCGATCGCTGAGATAGGTCCATGCAGCACGCTCAATCTCCTCATAAAAAGCCTCTTTTTTGTTCTCCTTCAGTAGTTTTTCTGCTACTTTCAGTCGCTTTTGAGCCACTTTGTTTGCTTTCTTATAGCGTACACGGGTTATGTCTGCATTCTCCTTAATTTGCTTGTGGAAGAGGATAAAAAGCACCATGGCGCATAATAGAGGCACGATATACCATAACCAAAAATAGATGCTGCCAAACGAGGTGAAAACGAACCTACGTGAAGATGCTTCTGCGAGTTCTCCTGTGTAGATATAGCGTATATCGCTACCAAATTGTTGGATTGTTTCTTTGTTTACGAAATTGTTTACAACCGCTGTTGGCTCCTCATCATTGTCTCCACGTGCCACATGCAGTACGTATTCTGGTGTACTTAGTGTCTTATACATATCATCCTGCGTATCGTAATACACGAATCGTATAGGTGGCAGTACATATTCACCACTTGCACGTGGAATAGCAAGATATTCAATGGTTTTAGTTCCTCGTGAGCCTGAAACGGAAGTTGAAATTTGGTTATTTACTTTTGGATCATATACTTCAAAACCTTCTGGCCAATCCACGTAAGGCGTTTTTACCAATTTCATATTACCTGCGCCTTGAATGGTAATAGTAAGTGTTACCGCTTCGTTGGTGGTTAATTCTGTGGTAGAGATTTTGCTATTGATGGTATATTGTCCTACGCTACCATCAAACCCTGCAGGTTTGCCTGCTGGCAATTCCGACACATGGATGGTAACTGCAGGGGCTGTTAATGCTTTTGCCACAGTGGTATAGCTGTTGAAGAAGTCATCAAAAATGCTTCGTACTTGTGCACGATTAGCAACTCGTAGCAATGCTTCAAATTGGGCTGGTGCAATTGTGATATCACCGCTGATTTGTGGGTAGAGTAGTGTTCTATATAGTACTGCAACTTGATAATTTCTACCATTATAGTGCTCCAATTCCGTTTGTATATCACCGATTTCCAATTCTTGTTTCAGAAAACCCTTAAACTCTGGCAAACGGGTATTGTTGGTAAACTGCATCACATCTACTCCTGCAAAATATAACTTGTACGACAGTAGTATTGCCTCTTGTTCATGCACTTTTGTTTTGCTCACGAGAGTGCGTATGAAGATATTCTCGCTGGAGGTGTTGTTAGATGAATTAATTTTTTGCTGCTCTTGTGAGGCCGTACTCGCTGTACTGCCTAAATTTGTGGAGGGTTGGTCTGGAGGCAGTACAGTGATACGTACACCATTGGATTGGTAGGATTCGCCATCCACTTTAATCGTTGCAGGGGGGAGAGTAAACGTTCCTTCTTTGTTGGCACTTAGGGTGTAAGTGTAGGTTAATGTAAAAGTAGAAGTACGTTTTCCATTCACAAATGTGGTAGATGAGGATTGTGAGGTATAAGGCCCTGCTAGATAATCAAAATCTGTAAATTCAGGAGCACGCAAGTCTTTCGCTCGTTGGTTCACAGTGTAAGTGAGTTGAAAAGGACGACCCAAAATCACCTGAGCAGGAGCAGAGGCTTTAAACTCTACATCCTGAGCAAAACTGGCAGATAGTACCAGAGTGCTAATAAATATTATCGATAGTATCTTTTTCATAATCTTACCATTCCTTCTCTACGCGGCGTTTTTTACCTTGTTGTCTTTGTAGTTTTTCTTGTGTTTCTCTTTCATCTTGCTCCAATGCTTCTAATATCTGTTCCGCAGTTTCTTTATCCATCTGTTGTTCATTCTGTTGCTGCGTTTCTTGTTGCCGATTCTGTTGCTGTTGTTGCTGCTGTTCTTGCTGCTGTGTAGAATCATTTTGTTGTTGATCTTGGTTTTGCTCTTGTTGTTGCTGTTGCTGTTGTTGTAATTGTTGCATCGCTTTTACTAAGTTATAGCGTGTGTCATGATCTTTCGGATTGAGGCGTAATGCTTGTTGATAAGCGGTAATGGCTTTGTCGTATTGCTGTTGTGCATAAAGGGCATTACCTATATTATGATAGGTAGCTGCTAAACGATTATCCAATTGCTCTTTGTGTAATTTATCATCGGCTTTTAGCAGTTTTTCTGCTTCTGCGTATTGTTCCAAAGCTTCTGGGTATTTGCCCTGACGAAATAGTGCATCGCCTAAATTGAAATGTCCCTCAAAAGATTGGTTATTGACATCTAATCCACGACGATAGTGGATTTCTGCATCGGTATAATTGGAATCGTTGTAAGCGATATTTCCACGACGGACATCACCACTTTCTTGTTGTGCCCATACTAACGAGCACATACATAATGATATGATTGTTAATAAGTTTCGCATATTATTTTATTTTTCACCTTTCACTTTTCCGTTTTCACCTTAAAAATATCCATGCGATTGAGTTTATGATTTTTTCGCATAAGGATGAAGAAATCAATGATTAAAAGCAACAGGGCAATCAGCACAAATGACTGATATTGTTCATTGTAATCTGCATATACTGTGCTCTCCAATTCAGCTGTAGCGATACGGTCTAATTCTTGTTGTAATGCGCGCATGGCGGTATTAGTATTGTCACAGCGTACATAAATACCTCCGCCTGCTTGTGCTACCGCTTGGCACATATCTTCATTGAGTCGGCTGACAACTACTTGTCCCGAGCGGTCTTTGATATAATCGTTAGTACCGCTTTTGGGGATAGGGGAACCTTCTGGTTTACCGATTCCTACCACAAACACTTGTATGCCTAATTCTTTGGCTTGCTTGGCTGCTGCAATAGCATCGTCTTCGTGATTTTCGCCATCGGTGATTAATATAATAGCGCGTCCTGCTTCGCTTTCAGTGCCACCAAAAGAGGTGATAGCCGTTTGTATGGCAGCACCAATTGCTGTTCCTTGGGTAGGAATCAGGGTCGGATTGATGGTGCTGAGAAACATTTTCGCAGAAACGTAGTCGCATGTGATAGGTAACTGAGTAAAGGCATCTCCTGCAAACACAACTAATCCCACCTTATCATCCACCATGTTATCAATCATCTTGCTGAGCATTTGTTTAGCTCTGTCCAAACGGTTCGGTGCCACATCTTCTGCGAGCATGGAGTTAGAAATATCCAATGCTACCATCACTTCTATGCCTTGTCGTTTGATATTTGTCTCCTTTTGACCAAACTGTGGGCGAGCTGTAGCGATAATGAGCAATACAAATGCAGATAGTATAAGAACAAATTTTGCTATTGGGCGACCTTTGGAAGTATCAGGCATGAGTTGTGCCATCAGTTCAGGGTCTCCAAATTCTGTCAACTGACGTTGTTTACGTTTGGTATTGATGATATAGGCTATCACAAAAACGGGAATTGTGATTAACCACCAAAGCATTTCTATATTTGCAAATCGAAACATATTTCTAATCTCTAAGCATTAATCTCTTTAATATTTTTCCGTTGTCTATCTTTTGTTATTCCGAAATAGTTCGTAGCACGAAGAATCGCAATAGCAACTCTGTCAGCAGGCAGAGTAATGCTGCCAGCAAGAATGGTGCGAAATGTTCGGTCCGTTTGGAATATTCGCGCACTCGTATTTTTGTTTTTTCGAGTTGATCAATTTGTTGGTAAATCGCCTTTAGACTATTATTGTCAGTTGCTCGAAAATACTCTCCACCGGTCATTTGGGCAATGTTTCGCAATGTGCTCTCATCAAATTCTGAGCGCATAGTGCCGCGTTGTACGCCATAGGGGGTATAGATAGGTACGGGTACTTCTTCGCTATAACTACCTACACCAATTGCATATACACGTATGCCAAATGTTTTGGCAATCTCTGCTGCTGTCATGGGGTCAATATCGCCACGGTTATTGCTTCCATCTGTGAGCAGAATCACTACTTTGGATTTCGTGGTGGAATCTTTCATTCGGTTGACTGCGTTCGCTAATCCTAAACCAATAGCAGTGCCATCTTCTATCATACCAAAGGAAACTGACTTAAATAAATTCACCAATACGGCATGGTCGGTAGTCAATGGGCATTGGGTAAAACTCTCGCCCGCAAACACCACCAATCCTATTTGGTCATTAGGGCGAGCTAACACAAAGTCTGTTGCTACGGCTTTGGCTGCTTCTAAACGGTTAGGCTTGAGGTCTTCGCCGAGCATGGTTCCTGATATATCCAATGCCATCATGATGTCTATGCCTTCGGTAGACTCAGATTGCCAGCGGTTGCTCAATTGGGGACGTGCTAATGCCAATGAAAGTAGCGTAATCACAGCTACACGCAATGCAAATGGTACGTGTATCAGCCATACGCGCATACTTTTGGGTTGGCGTTGTAGCGTTTCGGTGGCGGATAATTGCACCGAAGCGCGTGCATGGCGCAGTTTCCATATATACCAACCTACTACAGGAATTAATAGTAGGAGCAAAAATAAATATCCAGGGTTAGCAAAACTCATAATCTTTAAACACTAGTCTCTAAACTTTGAACACTCGTTTCTTTCACGAACGTATATGCACTACGCAAACTCATTTCGTTTTCATCGGGTGTGGCAGTCCATTTAGCGAACTTCACCAAGTCTGCCAGTTGTAGCATTTTGCGTAATTGGTCATATAGTTCTCGTTTGTCATTCAGCAGCGGACGCATGGCGGTCAAGGTTTCGTCTGAAGTCTGCTCTACGCTGCTCACATCAAAGCGTCTTGCGATATATTCGCGAATTACATCTGTGAGTTGCGTATGATATTCTTTCACTTGACCTGTTTGCCATATCTTCTCTTCACGGATGGCATCTAGTTTCTCCAATGCTACTTCGTCGGCTGGACGTAATGGCTCTGTTGGTGTAAGTTCTTCAGAATCATTACTATATCGTTTTCGGATGAAAGTGATAAGATAGTAGCCGCCTATGCCTACACCTGCGATAGCCAATGCCAATAGCACCCATCGCAGAATACCCCACCACCAGATAGGGGCTTTGTAGATGCCCTTAATATCGGTGATAGCGATGTCCGTACTATCAATCTCAAAAGGTTGTACCACATTGAGCGTCATTGATTCACTCCATATCGTATCGCCATTGCTCACGAAGGGCAGGGGATTAATGTAGAAGAGTGAGTCTTGGAAGGAGGTGAGGGTGAGGTACTGGTTATATTGCACGCGTCCATCGTTGAGGGTGGTAGTATCGATGATGGTTTGGTCAACGATTTCAATACCAGGTATCAGTTCCTTTGTTAGGGTAGGGAACTGCACTTCTTCACTTTTCTCGCATGTCGCGCGCAAGTGCAAATCGGTTTGATCACCGATAAAAAGGGTGGTACTATCAATTGCGGCACTAACCACCAATGCCAAAATCGTTGTTAACATTTGAATAGTTGCCTTAAAGCTTTAACATAATCTTCATCGGTACGAACGCTCACATGATTGACACCTGTTCGGGTGAATAGTTGTTCTATCATGCTTTGGTTATTGCGCCATGCTTGTGCGTAGGCTTTACGTGTAGCAGCGATGGCGGTATCTACCCACAGGTCTTGACCAGTTTCTGCATCGTGAAATTTAATAAGTCCCACATTAGGCAGTTCTGTTTCGCGGCGGTCGTATATTTGTATGGCATTCACTTCGTGTCGGTTAGATGCAATCATGAGAGGCTTGTATATGCTACTTTTGGCGGGATCGATGATTGCGCCAGTAGTATTTGCATTTACGCCAATAAAATCGGAAATCAAAAATGTGGTGCAGTGGCGTTTTTGTGCATTAGCAAAATACTGTAATGCTGCGGCAATATCAGTTCCTGTGGAAGAAGGTTCAAAACTCAGCAACTCACGAATGATATGCAGTACATGCGTTTTACCTTTTTGTGCAGGAATATATTTCTCAATTTTGTCGGAGAAGAATATTACGCCTACTTTGTCGTTATTGGCGATAGTAGAGAATGCTAAAGTGGCTGCTACCTCTGCCATCATGTCGCGTTTCATTTGGCTTAGTGTACCAAAGTTGCGGCTGCCCGACACGTCCACAAGCAGCATCACAGTCAACTCGCGTTCTTCTTCAAACACTTTGATGTAGGGCTTGTTCAGTCGTGCAGTC
This sequence comes from Paludibacteraceae bacterium, assembly GCA_045591505.1. Classification (GTDB taxonomy): domain Bacteria; phylum Bacteroidota; class Bacteroidia; order Bacteroidales; family Paludibacteraceae; genus Colicola. The sequence goes on along the minus strand of JAZNSW010000013.1, from coordinate 107,115 downwards.
ACGTTCCAGTCGATAGAGCGCACATCATCGCCAGGCTGATATTCACGCACTTCGGAGAACGCCATACCGCGTCCTTTGAACTGCGAGTGGTATTCGCCTGCGAAGATATTCTTGCTCAACTTACGAGTCTTTATCTCTATCTTCCGTACCCGTTTTAGTAATTCTTCTGAAGTCATAATCTGTCCTATAACCTATGGCGGCACAGCCGCGTTCTATAGCCCAAAGGGCGTCCTATCACCTGAAATTATGGTACTTGCACTGCGTTCAGCACCTCTGTAATCACATCCTCTGTGGTCATGTTGTTTGCCTCTGCTTCATATGTCAGTCCGATGCGGTGACGGAGCACATCATAGCATACTGCGCGCACATCTTCAGGAATGACATAACCACGACGATGGATAAAGGCATAGGCACGAGCGGCTAATGCCAAGTTGATACTTGCACGAGGGGAACCACCAAATTGAATCATTGGTTTCAGGTTATCCAATCCGTATGCCTCTGGTTCACGAGTAGCAAATACAATGTCCACAATATATTTCTCAATCTTCTCATCGATATACACGTCACGCACGATACTGCGTGCTTTTATGATTTCGTTGGTATTGAGGATGGGAGTAATAATAGTTTTCTCGCCTGTGATGTTTTGGCGAATAATTTGTTTCTCTTCCTCTTTTTGTGGATAACCAATCACCACTTTGAGCATGAAACGGTCGGTTTGGGCTTCTGGCAATGGATAGGTACCTTCTTGCTCAATAGGGTTTTGTGTTGCTAACACAAGGAAAGGCTCTTCCAGTGAGAAGGTCTGTTCGCCGATAGTGATTTGACGTTCTTGCATCGCTTCCAAGAGTGCTGATTGCACTTTGGCTGGTGCACGGTTAATCTCATCTGCTAAAACAAAATTCGCAAAAATCGGACCTTTTTTTACTTTGAACTCTTCCGTTTTTTGCGAATATATTTGTGTACCAATCACGTCTGCTGGCAGCAAGTCTGGGGTAAACTGAATGCGGCTGAAGTCTGCTTTAATCAGTTCTGAAAGGGTTTTGATGGCTAATGTTTTTGCCAATCCTGGTACACCTTCCAATAAGATATGACCATCTGCCAATAAACCTATCAAAAGACTTTCCACCAAATGCTTTTGACCTACGATTACACGATTCATGCCCATGGTCAGGGCATCTACAAATGAACTCTCACGCTCAATACGCTCTTGCAGTTCACGAATATCTACTGTTGTTTGCATAGTATATTAATAAGTTTTCCGTTTGCTGTTATTACTTTTCATCTTTTACAAATTTCGTGCCAAAGATAACAAATCACACATATCTATTAAATTTTTCAGCACTTTCCTATTGTCTGCGATTATGTAAATGTAGTATTTACGGGAAATACGGGATTTACGGTGATTAAATCTTGTTCCTCCAGCAGTTATGTGCTCGCAGGTGGTTCAGCGAGTGTTTCCCTTACCTCTACTATGTGATTACTATGTGATTACTATGATATTACTATGTGATTCAAAGTACTTCATTATAGAATCATATGACTTAAAGTCTCTCATCATAAGATGATTTCCTATATATTGTTGTATAAGAAAGCGTCAGGATTCGACCCTGACGCTTTCTTTATGCAATGCTTCCATCACTTGGTGAACCACTTCTTCGCTCAAACCATGCTGTTTGCCTTGTGACAAACAATGCTCAACTACCTGTTGCCAACGTTCGGACTGTACAATCTGCTCACCGTGCTGATGCTTCCATTCGCCAATCTGGCGAGCCACATCCACACGCTTGCCGATAATCTCCCACAACTGCTTATCCAGTTGGTCAATCTCTGTGCGAAGAGATGCTAAGTCTTTCATATTAACTTTTCAACTGCGCAATCGCCTCTTTGAGCGTAGCGATACGGCTCTCGGCATCGGACTTCTTCTTGCGCTCGAGTTCTACGATCTCTGGTTTGGCATTTTGCACGAAGCGTTCGTTGCTCAGTTTGCCCATCACACCGCGAAGGAAACCCTCTTGGTGTGCCAACTCGGCTTCGAGTTTCTTGAGCTCTTCGTCCACATTGATAAATTTCTCCAATGGTACGCTATACTCAGTTGTGCCCACGATAAACGATGCGCAACCTGCGCTCTTCTCTGCACCTACTGCCAACTCTACATTACCTAATTTGGTAACCACCGCTGGTAACGTCTCTGGAGTAATCAATGTCAGTACCTCTTTAGGAGAGATATTCTTCTGCGCACGGATATTACGGATAGCAGAGATGATAGCAAACAATTCCTCTGCCTCTGAAACTTTGGCACTTTGGAACTCTTTAACACCCTCCAGCGGACTTATCATCAAGCTCTCGCCCTCTTTGCGGTCCTCAATTGCTTGCCACAACTCCTCAGTAATAAATGGCATGAATGGATGCAAGAGTTTGAGCATCGTATCCATAAATTGGATAGTCTTCTCATACGTTGCCTTATCAATTGGCTGACCGTATGCAGGTTTGATAATCTCCAAGTACCAACCCGAGAAATCGTCGCAGAAGAGTTTGTAGATAGCCATCAATGCTTCGCTGAGGCGGTATTTACTGAAGAGGTCAGCCACCTCTGCTTGTGCTTTGGCGAGTACTGCCTCAAACCACTCTACGCCCCACTTGTTGGTAGCAGGCATTTCTGCGTCTGCTACTTCCCATCCTTTGATGAGGCGGAAGCAGTTCCAAATCTTATTGCAGAAGTTACGGCCTTGCTCACAAAGACTGTCATCAAACAAGATATCATTGCCCGCAGGAGCGCAAAGCATCATACCCATACGCACGCCGTCTGCGCCGAAACGCTCAATCAAATCCAGTGGGTCTGGACTATTGCCGAGCGATTTGGACATCTTGCGACCCAATTTATCGCGCACAATACCTGTGAAATATACATGACGGAATGGCATCTTACCGATATACTCATAACCTGCCATAATCATACGTGCCACCCAGAAGAAGATAATATCTGGACCCGTCACAAGGTCTGCTGTTGGGTAGTAGTAGTTAATTTCCTCATTGCCAGGGTTGTTGATACCATCGAACAAACTGATTGGCCACAACCACGAACTGAACCAAGTGTCCAACGCGCCTTCATCTTGCACCAGTTCCTCAACTTTCAATCCCGATTTCTCGGCAGCCGCCTCAATGCTTGGTGCTACGATAATCTTATCCTCTGGATAGTTCTCGGCACCTGTCTCTTCGAGCAATGCTTTCTCGTAGTATGCAGGGATACGGTGTCCCCACCATAGTTGGCGTGAGATACACCAGTCTTTGATGTTCTCTAGCCAGTTGCGGTAGGTGTTTTTGTATTTTGTTGGATAGAATACGATATCGTCGTTCATCACTGGTGGCAACGCGATGTCAGCAAAGTGCTGCATGCGAATAAACCATTGCAAACTCAATCGTGGCTCAATAGGCACATTCGTACGCTCAGAGTAACCCACCTTGTTGGTGTAGTCTTCCACTTTCTCCACCAATCTCTCAGCTTGGAGATCCACTACGATCTGCTTGCGGCAGTCGAAGCGATCCATGCCTTGGTATGTAGCCACGTTAGGATAGATGTCTGCCTCCAATCCTTCTACATTCACGTGCGCATCTGCGGTAAATATATCATAGGTGGTGAGGTCATATTTTTGTCCCAACGCGTAGTCGTTCACATCGTGTGCTGGGGTCACCTTCAAGCAACCTGTACCGAACTCAATCTCCACATAGCGGTCTTCAATCACAGGAATCACGCGACCTACCTTAGGCACAATCACATGCTTGCCCTTCAGCCATTGGTTCTTAGGGTCTTTAGGGTTGATACACATCGCCACGTCACCCATGATAGTCTCAGGACGGGTAGTAGCCACTACTGCGTAATAACCTTTCTCATCCTTGTGGACCACATTGCCCTCTACATTTGCCTCCTCGCCTACAGGCTCTACTACATAGTACTTCATGTAATAGAGTTTCGAGTGCTCCTCTTGGTAGATTACCTCCTCATCGCTGAGTGCCGTCTGACGCTCTGGATCCCAGTTCACCATACGCAATCCGCGATAAATTAGTCCCTTGTTGTATAGGTCGCAGAACACATCTATCACTGCTTTGGAACGTGTCTCATCCATGGTGAAGGCAGTACGGTCCCAGTCGCATGAGCAACCGAGTTTGCGCAATTGCTTCAGGATGATACCTCCGTGCTCCTCTGTCCAAGCCCAAGCATGTTTGAGGAACTCCTCACGGGTAAGGTCGCTCTTGTTGATTCCTTGCTCTTTGAGGCGTTTGATTACTTTGGCTTCGGTAGCGATACTCGCGTGGTCGGTACCAGGTGCCCAACATGCGTTCTTGCCTTCGAGACGTGCACGACGTACAAGAATATCTTGAATAGTGTTATTGAGTACGTGTCCCATGTGCAGTACACCTGTCACGTTTGGTGGAGGAATAACTACGGTGTATGCCTCACGACTATCAGGCGTGCTGTGAAACAACTTTTGGTCAAGCCAATATTGATACCATTTGGCTTCAATGTCTGTTGGATTGTATTTTGCGTCCATATATTCAAGCCCTTAGGGCTGTTTAAAAGGGTTAAAAGTTTCAAAGTTTCAATGGGATTTTTGCGTATAAAACACAAAACGCCAAAAATCGCGCAAAGTTACTGCTTTTTTCTGACATATGCAACAAAAAATCGCCACATGGGCGATTTTTTGCTCTTTTGCATATGTTAAACATACACTTTCTTATATTGTTTTGAGTTCACTACCTGGGAAATAGTGAGCAAGGATTTGTTCGTAGGTGTAACCTTTGTCTGCCATGACGGCAGCACCGATTTGGCACAGTCCTACACCATGCCCCCAGCCCGCACCTGTGAGAATGAAGTCGCCTTGCTCGTTGCGATCTACTACAAAGGCACTACTGTACAAGTGGCTGCGGCTCAACCATTTGCGAATTTCTAACTCCTTACCAATCACCATCGTGCGCTTGCTGCCGACAATCTGCATCTCGTACAAACGAGCCGAAGGGCCACGTTTGATAGGCACCAAGTCTAGTATCTCGCCGAAGTCAATACCCGAACGCTCACGGATGATGTCGCTGAGTTCTTCTTTTGTGTATTGCACCGTCCAACGATAGAAGTCTTTGGTCTCTTGGTCGTAGTTGTTGAGCACTTGACCCAAAACGCGCTCATCGGTGGTGTTGCAGTATGCCGATGGTGAAGTACGGATGAACTCCTGTGCGTTCTCCTCTATGGTCAAATCGGGTAGGGGAGTGCCAATCTCATCGCGGACAGCTTCAAGGTATGGGTAATGTTCATTTGCCCAAGCGTTCTCGAAGAGTTCGGTCGCGCCTCCGCAGGACTTGTAGAAGCGTGCATCGCACACTTTGCCGTCGTACATCAGCACTTGTCCGCGTGTTGCATCAATGGCTTTTTGCACGTTGGCTGCTGCCTCGGGGTGCTCATCACGGCGGGTGATACCCTCGTAGCGTTGGCAGTGGTCATCGGCGCATACATCAAAGCCCTCGTGTGCATCACGTTCGTACCAAACGACATGGCGATCTGGGTCGCTGAGGTCGGGTTTGTCAGTACATGTGGATGGACTAATGATTGGGCGGAGCACCCAACTGCGGGAGATAACAGCATGTGCTTTCAGCAGTTCGAGCGAGGAGGTGGCTGACATCTCAGAGGTGATTACCGAACTGAGATAGTCTTCCACGTCAAGGCGGTTGATAGCGGTTTGTGTGCCATCGGCGTTATCGCGTATTTCGAGTGTGCCTTCAAACTCTTGGTCTTCGAGGCGATCCCAGTGAAAACCAATACCAATACGAACGTTCTTTAATAGGAACGTAGGATGCTCTGGTGTAGAATGTGGACCAGGGATGACTGCTTCAATCTTTGGGGCGGTCATTACGCCCACTGCAATTTCGTGTTTCATTATAGTATCTTTTTAGTTAGTGCTTTATTTTGTTATTCATATCGCAAGGGTAGCATAAGAGTTGCAAAATCACTCCAACATGTTATCTGCCACTTCGCGGATGATGTCACGGAGGCGGGCAGGGGTGAGGCGGTCAAAACTCTCGCGGTTGGCTACAATGCCAATACCTGCCATCTCAACCGTAGCAGGAGAGAACAATATGCGTTCTTCCTCTGGAGCAAAGAAACATTGAGGGCGGGATTCGCGGCGGAAGAACACTATCGTGTTGAAGGACGCCTCATTGAGGCTATGGGACGGCGTTTCGCCTATTGGACGCCCTAATGGGCTATTGGACGCTTCGCTATTGGTAGGCGAAGAGGCAGGTTCGTACCACGATACGATATTCCAGCGGGGTTCGTATTCTTCGGCATGAGAGGCGCCTGCGGTCAAGGAGCCTGTTTGGCTGGCTTCCTCGGGGATGGTGCCCATGGCGAGGACCTTCTTAACGGCTGCTAAGTGGGTTTGTAAATCAGACTCTTGCACCAAGATAGCGTGGGCATAGTTGGTGGAGAAATGGTCTTCTATTGGGAGACTGTGGCGAGGCACAGCTTGGAAATGCATGTGGTCGGGGGCACTGGCGCCGCACATAGGACCATTGTAGAAAATGGTCATCTCGGGTAGTTCCTTTGCCAAGTGCAACATGGCTTCGAGGTGAGGCAGCAGTTCTTGGCGTTCGTGTACGGAAGAAGAAACGGTGAAGTGCGGGGAGAAAATAGGGAAAGGGTTTACGCGTATATAATAGGTGTGCCCTGTTGGGGATTCCCAATTATGGGTAAGTTGGTGTTCCTCTACGCCATCGGGGCAGAGGAAGCATGCGCGCTGTTGCAGTGCTTCGGGGCTGACGTCAGCCATCACGCTGCGGACGCGAGCAGGGTTGAAAAACAATTTGGCAGGGAAACCGTCGATAGTCATATCCTTGACCTCGACCCCTGCAAGTGCTTCATAATTAAGAAATGCTCTCCCGTGAGCATTGAGCTCGCGGGAGAACATGTCAAATATTTGTTGATAAGGTGTCAAATTATTTACCCTCGTTCATTTGGATACGTGCCTTCAACTCCCATGTACGGATACGATCTTTGTACAAGTGGTTGTTGTTCATGGTCACGATATCGCAGTTAGCATCAGAGTTGTCGTCCCAACGACGGCAGTTATACACTACGTCATAGATACGACCGATTTGATACTCGCGGCTTACGCGCAAACCAACTGCATAATCCTCACCATACTTGGTGGTTGGGAAGTTGATAGTGCGGAGCATTGGAGTATAGAAACCACGTGGTGCGCCAAGACCGTGGATACGGAGAGCGTTGTTGCGACCGTTGTCTGGTGTCCACTCTTTGTGGTCGATTACTCCAGGAGGAATCATATTGCCGTCGAAGTCGGTGAGTTGGTATGTACCTACTACCATTGCGCAGTTTTGCTCATGGAAAGCGTCGATGAACTTTTGTACGGTGTTCTCGTCGAAGTATGTATCGTCAGAGTCGAGTTGGATAGCGAAACGACCGCATTTCTCGTGGTGGAGAGCTACGTTCCAGTTACCACCGATAGCGTGCCAAGTCTTGTCTTGAGCGATATAAACGAGGTTGTCGTGACCCTCAGCCACGATGCTCTTGATTACATCTACAGAACCGTCCTCAGAGTTGTCGTCCACAACGATAACGTTGTATTTGTAAGGAGCCTTAACCACTTGGCTGAGCGCGCTCTTGATAGCTGTACCAATGGTACGAACGCGGTTCTTGCAAGGGATAATTACAGATGCCTCATACTCGAAACCACCACCTTGGAGGTCAATGTCTTTGAAGCCAGGAGCGAGGTAACCGTTGATGTCTTTGAGGTGTTGGGTAACAGCCTTCTCCATCTCGATTTGTACGCCACGGTTCTTAGGATCAACATAGTCGAAGTTCTTCTCGCCAGTGGTACGGTTGTCGAGCTCTACATCATAATAGAGGTACTCGTTGATGTGCTCCAAAGCACCCTTTTGGCTCACTTTGAGGCGGAGGTCATAAAGACCAGCAAATTGATAATCTACATCCATGCGAGCTACAGCCTCTTTGATGGCACTGGTGCGATAGAAGAGAACAGAACCAAACTCAAAGTCATCGCGAACAGAACCGAGTTGATAGTCAATCACAGGAGCGTTGGTACGAACCTCACCTACTTGGTTGAAGTGGTCCGCGTAAACCATAGCAGCCTTGGTGTCCTCGATAAGTGCCTCCATACGCTCGAGAGCGAAGAGAACGAATGAGAGGGTGGTGTACTTGGTATAAATCAAGGTGTATTCAGTGTTAGCCTTCTCTGCAATTTCGCGAACATTTGCAGTAGAACGGATATCACCGTGCAAAAAATGAATGTCTGCAACGAGTTCTTGCGCTTTCAAGTTGGCAACTGTTGCTTTTACTTGTTCCTCACTTTGAAAAGGAATAAAACATGTGATATTTTTCATATTGTTTCAAAAATAAATTTGGTTGTTTCTTTTTAAGTGTAAGGCCTCATCGCCTCATCGCCTTACAGTATATGATACTGCACAAATGCCTCAATAGCTTCATATTCCGCTAAACCGAGGTCAGAGTACATCTTAGCAGTATCGTGGTTGCGATCCTCGGCGCGTTGCCAGAACAGACGCTCATCATCACCAAGGAATGGAGCAGATTCCATTTGGCTTGCATGGCGGAGAATTGCGTTACGTTTAGAGCGGAGCTCCTCTGGTGACATAGGTACAGCCATCTCTACGAGATCCATCTCCCATTCCATCCATGCACCACGGTACATCCATATACGGCAGTCCTTCAACCACTCATCCCATGCTGCGGTGTGCTTCAACTCGTCAAGAGCAGCGAGCACAGCGTCCAGACATACACGGTGTGTGCCGTGAGGGTCTGCGAGGTCGCCAGCAGCGAAGATTTGTTGTGGTTTAACTTCCTCGAGCAATGCTTTCACGATATCCACGTCAGCTTGTGAGAGAGGACCTTTCTTGATGGTACCAGTCTCATAGAATGGCAAGTTGAGGAAGTGGATATGATCGGTAGGCAGGCCCATATAGCGGCAAGCAGCAGTTGCTTCACCACGGCGAATAAGTGCCTTGAGGTTGAGAATCTCGCGGGTATCGTTGTCGCCTACTTTTTCGTTGTGGAAGAAGTTCATGTATTCGTCATACTTCTTGTCAATCACTTGATCTTCAGGCATGTGCATGAGCTTATAGCCCTTCATAAAGTCCATGAAGCGAACTACTTCCTCATCGCAAACAGCAATGCAACCACTGGTCTCATATGCTACGTGCACATTGTGACCTTGGTTGATCAGGCGTTGGAATGTGCCACCCATAGAGATAACATCGTCATCTGGGTGAGGAGAGAAGATTACGATATCTTTTGGGAATGGATTAGCGCGCTCTGGACGGTTGGTATCATCTGCATTTGGTTTGCCACCTGGCCAACCTGTAATAGTGTGTTGCAGGTCGTTGAACACCTTGATGTTGCAGTTGTATGCAGAGTCGTATTTGGTGATGAGTTCGCTCAGTCCGAAATCGTTATAGTCCTTATTGGTGAGTTTGAGAATTGGCTTTTGTGTTTGTTCGCAGAGCCATACTACTGCGCGACGAACGAGTTGGTCTGTCCACTCGCAGTTAGTCACTTTCCAAGGGTGATAAATGCGGGTCAATTTGTTTGCTGCATCCAAATCCAATACTACAGATGCATTCTTATGCAATTGCAAGAAAGATGCTGGACATGCAGTTGCTGCTACACTTTCGATAGCTTGTTTCACAATGCCTGCTTTGTGTTGGCCAAAAGCAACCATAATCACCTCTTTGGCTTGAAGGATAGTCTCAATACCGATTGTGATTGCGCTTACTGGTACTTGTGTCGTATTGCCAAATAATGCTTTAGCATCACTGCGAGAGTTGTTGTCAAGGATTACCAAACGAGTAGAAGAATTGGCTTGTGTGCCTGGCTCATTCATGGCAATATTTCCGCATTGACCAATGCCAAGGAGTTGGATGTCAATACCACCTTCTTTAGCGATAAGTTTCTCATATTCAGTGCAGAATGTCAGAATTTCATCTTTTGGCAAATCACCAGGAATTGCATGTATATTCTCTGGCAAAATATCCACATGATCCAAGAGTTGAGCACGGAGTTGCGCCATGCTACCAGTGGTCATATCCACGAGTGGATAGTACTCATATGCGCAGAACACTACTACATTTTTAAAACTCAAACCTTCCTCTTTGTGAAGGCGAACTAATTCCACAAAAAGATCGCGCATAGAGCGACCTGCAGAAAGAGATAGCACTGCTTTTTGTCCCACAGCCTCACGCTCGCGGATACGTTTTGCGATGGTAGCTGCTACACTAGCAATACCCTCTTGTGCATTTTCGTGAATAGTGGTGCTGACATGCTCCATGCGGGTAACGCGAGACAACTCAAACGCGTCCGCAGGACGATACAATTTCTCTGCTACTTTGCTCAGAGAAATCAGTTGACTAAGATTGTTTCTCATATTATAGAATTTTTTTTGATATATCGTGCTGCAAAGGTACAATATTTTTATTAATCCTGCAAACGGTTGCAGAAGTTTTTGTTAAAAAATCGCTTTTTATATGTTTTACAACATAAAACGCACGGGTGCTATTGCGCGTGTGAAAAAAAAATCGTACCTTTGCATGCTAATTTTGGTATGGAGCAGGCTGAAGGTAAGGGGTATTGCTCTACTGAAAGTGGAATGGTTGTGTAATTTAATTAAATTTTAAGCGAATATGATTTTAATAGCAGATTCGGGTTCAACGAAAACCCATTGGTGCTTGATGGCAGCGAATGGCCATTGTGAGGAGTTTTTTACGGACGGTATTAATCCCTTCCAACAAACTTCTGACGCAATTAAAAACAGTGTGACCAACCAATTGCTTCCTCAGATGTCTCACTTGATGTGGGCAGGTAGTGTGAGCAACATTTTCTTCTATGGTGCTGGTTGTACTCCAGAGAAATCGCCTCAAGTGGCATATGCTTTGGAGTCTATTTTTAAATCCGCAAAGATTGAAGTTTATTCTGACATGGTAGGTGCTGCATGTGGTGTATTAGGTGAAGAGAAAGGTGTGGCTTGTATTTTAGGTACGGGTGGCAACTCTTGCTTGTGGAATGGTAAAGAGATTGAGAAAAATGTTCCTGCTTTGGGCTTTATCCTTGGTGATGAGGGTAGTGGTGCTGTGCTCGGCAAACGCTTGGTGTCTGACCTCTTCAAAAACCAATTGAGCGAAGAACTCAAAGAGAAATTCCAAAACCAATATGGCATCACCGCTGCTGATGTTATCGAAAATGTGTACCGTAAACCTTTCCCCAATCGTTACTTAGCCTCCCTCAGCAAATTCTGCGCTGAAAACATGGATAACCCACTGATAGCACAACTTGTTTACGACCACTTTGATTATTTCGCAAAGCGTATTTTGCCACAATATCCTGCATTGCCAGTTGGATTTATTGGTTCGATTGCTTACTACTATCAAGACGTGCTCAAGAAAGTGTTGGCTGATAATGGCTTCCAAGTGGGTAAGATTCTCCAAGGCCCAATGGAGGGATTGAAAGAGTATCACAAGAAGGATGTGGTACCTACTATGTAAATCACCTGTTGGTCTTTGATTGTTTTCAGGTGTCTTACGGGTTCATGACGGGTTCATAACGGGTTCATGCTGTAGGATCACCGAGAGATCACCGAGAGAAGACCGAGAGAAGACCGAATGAAAAAACGATAAATAAAATAGAATTATGGCTTTTACAAAAGTTACAGAACAAAGTTCGTTGCACGACAACTTGGACCAAAAATCTGTGGGGCAGTTGTTGGTGGAAATGAATGAGGAAGATCAAAAGGTGGCTTTGGCTGTCAAGGAGTGCATTCCTCAGATAGAGAAATTGGTAGAAGGTATTGTTGAGCGCATGCAAAAAGGCGGTCGTATCTTCTATATGGGTGCTGGTACCAGTGGCCGTTTGGGCGTGTTAGATGCCAGTGAGATTCCTCCTACCTTTGGTATGCCACCATCATTCGTGATTGGTCTTATCGCAGGTGGTGATCATGCCTTGCGTAATCCTGTGGAGAATGCAGAGGATGATCCAGAAAAATCTTGGAAAGAGTTGCTCGATCATGATATCACTACCCTTGACACTGTGGTGGGTATTGCTGCTTCGGGCACAACTCCTTATGTAATTGGCGCGCTCGAGCGCGCGCGTGAGTTCGGATGTTTGACTGCATCTATCTCATGTAACCCAGGCTCTCCTGTTGGACAAGTGGCTGAAATTGCTATCGAACCTATGGTGGGTCCAGAGTTTGTAACGGGTTCTACTCGTCTCAAATCAGGTACTGCACAAAAACTCGTGTGCAACATGATTACCACCATCACGATGATTAAAATGGGTCGCGTGAAAGGTAACAAGATGGTGAACATGCAACTCAGCAATAAGAAACTTGTGGACCGTGGTACACGCATGCTTGTGGATGAACTTGGGCTTGAGTATGATAAAGCAAAAGATCTGCTCCTTCTGCACGGTAGTGTGAAGAAAGCAATGGATGCTTATCGCGCTGACAATCAAGAATAAAAACGAATTATAATAATTAACAATCTAAGTTTATGAAGAAACTATTCTTTGTGCTAACTTGCTCGCTGTTGTCAGTTGCTATGATGGCAAGCGTAACAGTGAGAGGTGTGGTTATTTCTACAGAGGATGGATTGCCTGTAATTGGTGCTTCTATTCTCGAGAAAGGTACATCAAACGGTACTATCACCGACTTTGATGGTATGTATGAATTGACAGTGCAGGACGGTGCAACATTGGTTGTAAGTTACGTGGGTATGACTACCCAAGAACTTCCTGTCACAGGTCCTCAAATGGACGTAAGTCTTAGTAGCGATGCTATCGCAATGGAAGAAGTCGTTGTTACGGCTATGGGTGTGGTTCAAGAGAAAAAACGCTTGAACTTCGCAGTGCAAAACATTGGTGGTGAGGCTCTTAATGAGAGCCAAAACTCAAACTTCGTTAATTCACTCCAAGGTAAAATCGCGGGTGTGTCTGTAACCAATGCGGGTGGTTCACCTAACTCTGGTAGCCAGATTATTATCCGTGGTATCTCTTCTATTAACAATAGCCAAAGCAACGAGCCATTGTTTATCCTTGACGGTGTGCCTGTTAGTGGTGGTGCTTCTGCTGCTGCGGATATCAACCCTAACGATATTGAGAACATCACTGTCCTCAAGGGTGCTGCTGCCGCCGCTCTTTATGGTCAAGATGCTGCCAACGGTGTCATCATGATTACTACTAAACAAGGTGAGGCAGGTAAGATTAAAGTGCAAGCAAACGCAAGCTGGCAATGGGATCAACCAACCCGTCTCCCAGAGTTGCAAGATACCTATATGCCAGGTTCACAAGGTTTCTACAAAGAGAAAACTTCTGGCGGTTGGGGTCCTATGCTCAACGAGGGCCAACAAATCTATGACAACATTGGCAACTTCCTCAACACTGGTTTCTACCACAAATACGACTTCTCTGTAAATGGTGGTACCGAGAAATTCCAAGCATATGCTTCTGCTAACTGGTCTAAATCTGAGGGTATTATCCCTGAAGACTATAAGCAACGTTTTGGTGCACTTATCAAAGCGCAATTCACTCCAGCTGAATGGGTGACTTTCGCAATGAACATCAACATCAGTGATACCAAATCTCGTTCTACCAGTGGCGTTAGCTCTGCATATGGTTGGCCTATTACCGATGATATTATGGATTATCAACGCGAAGATGGTTATCCTCGTTTCCGCTATTTGCCAGACGTAGAGAAATACAATGCTCCTTATAGCCCATTGTATGGCATCTACAACGATGGTGGTATTGCTAAAGCTACTCGTAACGTGATCAACGGTAGTATCACCCTCAAGCCAGTGAAGAACTTGCAAATCGTGGGTCGTGTGAGCTACGATATCAAGAATACCACTTCTGAGAGTTATACAGTTCCTCGTTGGGATGATACATATGTACGCCCTACGATTACCAAACCAAATCCTCCAACTGCTCCAACACCTCCAAGTGAACATAAATGTCCAGTATGTGGCGATTTGCACATCTGTCCTACTTGCCAAGCAGAGTATGACAAAGCTTTAGCTGATTACAAATCTAGTTATAGTGCATTCTTGAAAGACTCTCTCTCTTATGAAGATTATATGGATTATATGCTGACCGAATATCCTTATAACTATATTCTTACAAGCGAAGATATCAAGAACATGAGCCACTCAAGCCTCGGTGCTATCTCTGCATCTGAAGGTCGTAGTCAACTCTTCACCGCAGGTGTAAACGCAACTTACAAAGTAGAGTTGCCAAAAGATTTCTCTATCGACATTATGGCGGGTACTGAACTTAAGATGTCTGAAGGATTCTCTACTTCAGTATATGGTTGCGACTTCATTATCCCTGGTACATATAGCTTGTCCAATACTAACCGCGAATATATGGAGTTAACAGACCGCACTTTGGGTCACAGTATTCGTCGTCGTTTCGGTTACTTCGGCGAGATCCGTGGTGATTACAAGGGATTGGCTTCGCTCTCTGTTACTGGTCGTTGGGACTGGTCTTCTACCATCAACAACAACCCATTCTTCTATCCTTCTATCACGGGTGGTATTATCCTTTCTGAGTTAATCCCTGGTATGAACGAAACAAAGAATAACTGGTTATCTTATCTCAAACTCCGTGGTAACTACGCTGTAGTAGGTAAGGATGCTCCTGCAAACCTCTATGACCGCCGATTCAAACAATTTGGTACTTATCCTGATGGTGGTTATGGTATCGACCCAACCATGTCTTCTGCTTCACGCGACCTCCAACCTGAGATGTCATACTCTTGGGAGATTGGTATAGATATCAAGTTCTTTGATAACAAGACTCGCCTTGATGTGGCTTACTATAATACAAAGGTGGATAACCAAATCGTAACTGTACGTGTATCTCCATCTTCTGGTTATATCCTCCAAACTCGTAACGAGGGTGTGATTACCAACCAAGGTGTGGAATTTACATTGGATCAAGACATTATCAAACGTAAGAACTTCAATTGGACAATGGGCTTGAACTTCGGTCTCAACCGTGGTAAGGTAGTTGGTCTTCCTGAAGACGTACACGAGATCACTGGTCCTCAATATGGTGATGTATTTACTTCTGCTTATCTCGGTGGTTCTACTACCTCTCTCACAGGTAAAGATTACCAACGTAATGCTGCGGGACAAGTTATCGTAGATGAGAATGGTTATCCAAAAATCAATCCTAATAAGAACGAGTATATTGGTAACCGTGAAGCGAAATTCCAAGCTGGTTTGAACTCAAGCATGAATATCTACGGTGTACAATTCTCATTCCTCTTCGATGGTCGTATGGGTGGTGATGTACTCAACGTTACGGGTCGTAACCTCATCTCCAACGGTAATAGCAAGATGCTTGAGCAATACCGTGGTCGCCAAGTAGTGTTCGAGGGTGTTACAGAGCAAACAGATGCTGAAGGAAACATCTATTATGCACAAAATACCAAGCCAATCACATTGGATTACACCACTATCGTGAACTACTTCTACAATGTGTCTTCTAACTTCGTAGAGGATGGTTCATACATTCGTCTCAGCTACGTTACTTTGGGCTATGATTTCGCTAAACTGATGAAGAAAGATGCTTTCTTCAATTCGTTGAAACTTAACTTCACTTGCAACAACGTGTTCGTACTCACCAAATATACTGGTACCGACCCAGTCTGCAACGCATCTACTGGCCAAGGTGGTACAGGTTCTGCTGGTATTGATGATACCCCAATTCCTAACACACGTAGTTTTAACCTCAGTTTGACTGCTTCTTTCTAACCCTATAATATATAATAAGGAATATGAAAAAGTTATTTATAATACCTGCTCTTTTAGGAGCAATGTTTCTTACCAGTTGCGAGGACTTCTTGGACGTGAACTACACCAAGGATTCTCCTATCACAACTTCGGTGGACCAAGTATTGCCTGTTGCTTGTTTCTATGCATCACAAATATGCTACGACCATGCGGAATATGGTGTGTACCTTTCACAAGCACTTACCACTGGTGGCAAGAGCCAAACCGGTTCTTATCCATATAGCCAAGGTTGGGAGTTTCTCGGTGTAAACCGTCACCCAATGTGGCGTCGTCACTTCTATGATCTTGGTGCTAATATCCAAAAGATGAACGAGATCGCAGAGGAAAAAGGCAACCGCAACGCAATCCTTATCGGTCGTACTATCATGTTGGCTTCCACCATGTTTACTACCGACGCTTTCGGTGATATGCCTCGCTCACAAGTGTATCAAGCTGCTTCGCCTGCATACGACTCACAAAAAGAGGTGTATGATTGGATGTTTGCAGAAGCAGAAGAATTG
Organism: Paludibacteraceae bacterium; assembly: GCA_045591505.1. Classification (GTDB taxonomy): domain Bacteria; phylum Bacteroidota; class Bacteroidia; order Bacteroidales; family Paludibacteraceae; genus Colicola. The sequence goes on along the minus strand of JAZNSW010000013.1, from coordinate 90,739 downwards.
CTCAAACTCTACAAAGACCCAGAATGGATAAATTGCCCAACCAATCTTCCTATTACGGAAAAAATGGACCGTATCTACGGTGGTGATCTTGCTAAATGGGAACTCTATTGCAAGGCTATCCAAGCACGTCTTTGGCTCCGTAAATTGCCTAACTGGGATAACACGGTGGCAAACTGCAACAAGATTATTGCTATGGTGGACGATGTGCTGAATAATGGCGAGTGGGAAGAACCTCGTTACTACTACCCAGGTGGTGTAACCGAGTCAAACTGCCCTTGGGGACCTTTTGCTCCAAAGATTAACTCTTGGGAGAGTCGTGACAACCGTCTTGCTTCTTCTATCCCTACTACATTCTTCTTGCATGGTATATTGGGTAGCATTGATGGTCGTTATGTAGCAAACCGTGGTTATGCACTTGACCCTCGTGCCAATAGAATTATGGAGCAACGCGCATCTGAGAAAGGCCCTATGCGTCACCTTGAGAGCAATATCGGTATGCCTCAATACTTAGAGGATGGCAAAACTACTCGCAAGATTACCAACTATCCTGACCTATATGCTTCTACTTCCTTGACAAACCCATTTACACAAAATACAAGCTTCATCGCTCTCATCACACAAGAGGAGTTGATGTTCATCAAGGCAGAAGCACAATATTGGGCAGGCGACATCGCTGGCGCATACAACACTACTGTAGAAGCAACTCGTTTCAACATGGAGCGTTATGGCTTGCACGAAACTGAAATCATGTCTGGTTCTTTAGGTACCAACCTCAAAAACCAATATCGTCGTTTCTGGAATATCAAGTTGCCTGGTGCTGCTTCATTCACTATCGCTGACCTTATGCAACAAAAGTATGTGGCTATGTACCTCCAACCAGAACAATGGACCGATATGCGTCGCTACAACTATAGTTCTGGTACCAACGGTATTGCATACAAGCATCCTTCTACTGGCGAGCCAATCTATGTGTATGACGTGAAGAATGTACACAATGGTCGTGCTGCACAGTTCAAACAAGACTCTACTAACTTCGAGATGACCTATAAACTCCGTCGTCCATTCAACCTCTACGAGGCATACTGGTGTACTCCAGAGGACTATGGTACCAACGCAGAGTTGTCTCCTAACGCATGGGTGGCTCGTTTGAATGCTGATACCGAAACTGAAACCAAGTACAACAAGAAAGAGCTCGACCGTATCGGTTACTACACTACCAATGCGGCTGGCGAGAAGATTCTTGACTTTAACGTACTTAAAAGACGTATGATTTGGGCACACAAGAATAACGATAAAGTTGTTTGCGCAGACCAAACACCATGGAAATAATTAGTACGATGATTATAATATGGAAAAAGATATGAAAAAGACAATTAAAATATTCGCAATGGCAGCTATGGTGCTGGCATTGGCATCATGCGAGAAGCACGATCCTTTCGATAAGCATACTATCACAGGTGCTGTTGGACCAGAGGCTTATTGGCAAATCGAGAGTTCCGCAGTGAAAGCGGGTGGCACGATGGGATTTATGACCCAATACTATTCTTCTAAAGAGAAAATTGACCACTCTGAAGTATGGTATAGCATCAGCGAAACCTTAGACAAAACAGTTAACTGCTCATGGCTTTCTCACTCGGACATTAGTTCTGTTAAAACTAAAAAACGAGAACTTCAATTCATTTCTAAGTATCCACACTTGGAAGAATTTTGGGCTGATTCTTTGCACGCTTATACTTTCACCGATGCATTCCCTGTTAGTGGTACATTGGCTCCTCTCAATTGGGTGCAACCTGCTGAATTTGACTCGGCTAAAATGGTTACTTATTTCGGTGAGACCTATATGCAAGATTTCAAGGACGCTGTGAAAGAGAAGATGACCTTTTCTGTATATAAGTCAAAATACACAGAACTCGGTTTTATGAATGATTTCAAGCAATATACAGACTCTTCCTACGACTGGAACGTTTCACCAGACTCCACCGTGGCTAAGTACTACCACTTCCCATTGGATGAGAATGGCAATGTGCAAGCATGGGTAATGGACTCAATGAATTACTATTGGGAGCAAGTTTCTTTCGAACAATTGATTCTCAACACAGAAGGTAAATACGATGTTACTTTCAAACGTACTTATTCTTTGGATGCAGAATTGCACGTGTACGACGTAAAGGGTACATGGAGTAAGACTATCTCCCAAGAAATCGTAATCAACTAATAGATGGTATAATTAATTTAATAATGATACGAATATGAAAAGTAATTTTTTGAAAATATTCATGATCGCGTTGCTTCCTATCTTCGTTGCTTCATGTGTTGACAACGTTCCAGATGAGGAGGTACTACCACGCGATGCTGTTTCCTTCGAATATCGTATTGATGGCGATTATGCGTTGGATTACTACATCGACTCTGAGGTCACTTTCGTCAACACTTCTCCTACTGAAGGCGAAGCCGTTTGGGATTTCGGTGATGGACAAACTGCTACTGGTAATGAGGTGAAACACCCATATGATGTGGCTGGTACATACAATGTAAAACTCACTATCAATGGTATTACAAAGAGCCAAGTGATTATGATTTCAGACATCAAGCCTTTGCTCAAACTCAATCCTATTGAGGGTGATCTTTGCGAAGTGCTCACTACTCCTGTGTCTTTCTCACTTGAAGTGCCTAACCCAAAGAATCGTACGTTGACCTACAAGTGGATCTTCCCTGCACGTACAAAGAACGCAGCGGGTACCGTTGTAGAGACATCTACTGAGCGTCTCCCTGGTAGCATTACCTTTGGTAACGTAGGTTCACAAACTGTTCGCCTCCAAGTAACTATGGACGGTCGTCCTTTGGAAGAAGGTACATTGAATGTACAAGTAGGTTACAACAAAGAGGTGCCAACTCTCTATTATGCTGAGCAAGGTGGTCACCTGATGGCATACAAGCTCATTAGTGATGCTCCTGCTGATATGGATATTATGCCATTTGACCTTGGTCTTGCTTCTGGTCAACACCCATTCACCCTCCTCTACAAAGAGCCTTCGCTCTATGTACTTGATGCAGGTACCGCTTGGTATTATCAAGGTGAAGATGCACAGGCTAATGGTGGTGATGGTAAGATCTCTGTTGTTGCGAAGGACGGTTCTAAAGTAGAAACCATGATCTCCAACGCAGGTGGTCCTGCTTTCCAAGACCCATTCTATGGCTGCATTATCGACAATGACCTCTATTATGCGGACCGTAACACAGGTATTATTAAACTGCCTTTATCTACCCGCAATGCTGTGTATAGCGCAAGCGAGTTCCCATACTTTGTACAACACACTACTTTAGGATACTACAATAATGGTATCGGTTATGGATGTATCGGTGGCTCATTAGGTATGATTGGTGATACATGGTACTGGTGTAAGAACTACAATGGTATGGGTATCTTCCGCTTTAAGAATGCTGATATTCTTCCTTCTGCAATCACTGGTGGTGGTACTCGCCCTGATGCTGGTGTTGCTTTGGAAGGTATGGGGCCTAAATCGTATGCTTATTCAACCAAGAGCAGTAAGATTATCTTCACTCTTCTTGATACTAACTACGAGGGCGTTTATGTTTGTACCATTGACGAGTTGAATGCTATTGGTTCTTCAAAGAATGCGCTTGCTCCATATAAGAAAATGTTTGGCACCTTGGGCTTTGTTCCTAACAAAACTGGTAATCCTGCTGCGGTAGAAGGTCACACCTCTGAGTTCGCTGCTGTCTGCCAAATCGCATACGATGAAGTAAACGATTGCGCATACTTCGCATTCCGTAACAACCACAACGATGCTACCTCTGCTCCTACTGGTATCTATCGTTACAACTTTGCTACCGACAAGATTGAGCAAGTGCTCACTGGCACTAACATCTATGGTATGGTAGTTAACAACCTTCCTACTAAGCTTTTCTAATGAATTTGGTAAAGAAAATATCAGTTCTCGCAATCGGCTTGTGCTTGGGGCTTTCGCTCCAAGCGCAGGTTGACTTGCAATCATTGCCTAAACGCGAGTTCCGTGCCGCATGGCTTACCACAGTGTGGGCTATTGACTGGCCAAAACCTAATAATGCCGTTAATGCTACACAGCAACAGCAGCAACAAGAATCCCTTATTGCATTTGTGGATAAGATGGCTGCGGCAAATATGAACGCGGTCTTCTTCCAAGTGCGTGGATTTTCCGATGCAATGTACAACTCTAAGTACGAACCTTGGAGTCAGTACCTCACAGGTACACGTGGCAAGGCTCCTAACTACGACCCACTTGCATTGCTGATCGATTATGCACACTTCAAAGGCATTGAGGTACATGCATGGATTAACCCATATCGCTATGCAAGTTCCGATGCTACTTATGGCAGGAACCACGAGAAGGATTATCACAATACCCACCCAGAGTGGCTCGTGAAGTGTGGCGATATTACATCGCTCAACCCTTCTTTGCCAGAAGTGCGTGAGCAAATCTGCAAGGTCGTAGCTGATATTGTAGAGAATTATGATGTGGATGGCATCGTCTTCGATGATTATTTCCACTATCAAGGATATAAAGACGAATACGACCAAGAGCAATACGATGCTACGGGTAACGGTATGTCGCGCAAAGATTGGCGACGTTCGATTAACAACCTTATGATTCGTATGGTCAACGACACCATCAAGGCCACCAAACCTTGGGTGAAGTTCGGTGTCGGTCCTGCTGGTGTGGCTGGTAAAGCCAATACTTCTGCGCCTGTCTATGGCGTTGAACCTTGTCCTACACCGGCTGGCGACTGGCAATACAATGATATCTGCGCAGACCCGCTGGCTTGGTATAACGAGAAGACCATCGATTATATGGCTCCACAAATCTATTGGACGATCGACTCGTGGTCCAACTATGATGTGATTTGCAAATGGTGGTCAGATATGGCTTCGCATTTCGATCGCCATATGTATGTCAGCCATAGTTTGAGCGCACTCAAAGCAGATGGTACTACGCTCTCTAGTGGACAGTTCTATCCTTCTGAGATTGGTGCACAAACACAGCTCAACCGCGATTATGACCGTATGGGCGCACCAGGTAGTTGTTGGTATGGATTAAGCACAGGTATTAATACCAAGGGCTTTATGCAATATATCAAGGATAATGTATATCCTGTACCTGCTGTCGTGCCACAAATGACATGGTACCGCACCGATGATTGCCTCTATGTGAGCAATATCCGCACGCAGGGCAATACGCTCACTTGGGACGCACCTGCACCAAATCTGCGCTATGTGGTGTATCGCTTTACGGCTGCGGATGAAGGACGTCATGGCGTAGTAGGAAAGGGTATTAATATGGTGGGTACTACCTATACCAATAGTATTGATATTTCGCAGTTCGCTAATGAAACAACGCAATTCCCAATGGAATATGCGGTGGCTGTTCTTGACCGCTATGGCAACGAGTATCCTGCGCGCACAATGAACAATACCACATGGGGCAAGTCCACAGCAGCAAATCTTGAGTATCCTGCTGCAAATAGCAATGTGCTCATCCCTTGCTACTTCTCGTGGAATGCTGCACCAAAAGCCGACTCCTATTTCTTCCAACTTTCCAAGTCTGCTGACTTCTCAACAGTGGATTATGAGTATGAAACCACAGACACTACCTTCTATGTAGGTAAAATCTATTGGTTGGAGTCGAACGAGACATACCATTGGCGCGTGCGCACGCGCTCTATCAATATGGAGGATACTTATTCCGAGATTCGCACCTTTACAGGTTCGCTCTTCAATATCGTTTCTCCTGCTGAGGGTGATACTGTGCAAACGCTTACGCCTACTCTTGTATGCGATAGTGTAGCTATGGATGATACCGAATATACGTTTGAAGTGGCTACTGCACAAGCATTTGGCAAAAATGACATTATCTACACGGGTGTATCATCTACGCCACGTATCACTATGCCAGACTCGCTGCTCATGGCTTCTAAGTACTACTACTTGCGTGCTACAGTACGCTTTGGTAAAGTGGTGGTAGAGTCCGATGTCATCAAATTCCGCACCTTGGCGTTGCCTGTGCCTGTGCCTGTGATTATTGCTCCTACAACGGGCGAGACAATCAATGCCACTGCTGTCACCGTGAAATGGCAACAACAACAGTCTTCGGGATTCCAAGTCGAGTTCTCTAAGTCGGCTTCTTTCCCAAGTCGCAGCACAAAGAAATATCGTATAGATGTTTATACCTACGAATATACCTATGAGGATATTGCAGAAGGTACATGGTATGTCCGTGTTGCTGCAATGAAAGAAGGTGGATTTACCGATTATTCCGAGGTGGTAAGCTTTACGATGGATATTCCATCGGGGGTAGAGAATAACTACATTAATGACCAACCAATCAAAACCATTGAGAATGGTCAGGTAGTTATCTACCGCAATGGCAAACGCTACAACCTCCTTGGAGGCACCGCACAATAACCGCACAATAACCACACAATAACCACACAATTCGTGTTGCTTGTGTGAGAGACAAGGTGGCTTACATGTACTGAAGATTCTGGCAATAAAATCAGAGTCGGAGAAATAAGATTTAATAAGATTTCTTGCGCCATGGGCGCAAAGGAGATACAAACAAAACAACAATTTTTACTTAACGCAACCGAGGTCCACCGTGGACGTGTCCACAAAGGATGAGGAAGCAATTTATTAACCAAAAAACAACAAATTTATGAAAAGATTTTCAATCTTTTGCGCAGCTCTCTTTGCAGCTGCAACATCATTTGCTGCCGTTACTTACGAGCTCAACGGTGGTGTGACCAACGATGATGGTTGGTTGAACAAAGGTGACATGTGGGAGACTTTTAAAGTTGACGCAGGTGTTACCTCTTTGGCTACTCTTGATGTGTTACAAGCTGCTGGTGACGCTTCGTTAGCAACTATTTGTACCCCTCTTGCAGATGCCAATGTTACTGCTATTATGGGTATGGAGAGATGGGACTGGCTTGAGGCTTACATCATGACAGTTCAAAACGCAGATGCTGCTGCTACTGTTCTTGCAGAAGGTACTGCTTCTGCTGGTTGGCGTTATGCTATTGCTGCTTTCTTCTTGGAAACGAAACGTGCTGCTTGGCCTGTATCTGCTGACTTCTCTCAAGCAGGTAAGTATGAGGCTTTCCAACCAGCTTGGGGACACGCTTTCGCTAACCCAACTGAGCCAACTGGTGAGTGGGTACTCAACGCTCCTTACAAAGAGGGTGAGAGCTTCCTCGGATGGTACTGGAACGCTGATTTCTCTGGTGAGAAAGTAACTGTTATCAACGCTGAAAGCAATGGTACTCTCTATGCTAAGTTTGGTGAGTATGTTCCTACTATCGCTGAGGTGAAAGCTATGGAGCAAGACGTTGAAACAACTGTTGGTGGTGTGGTAACTTTCATCAATGGTAAGAACGTTTATATCCAAGACGCTACTGGTGGTCTTCTCCTTTACATGAAAGAGGCTCCTACTTTCGCTGTCAGCCAAAGCGTAGTGGTTAAAGGTAAAACTACTACCTACGGTGGTGCTCCTGAGCTCACTGGCGTAACTGAGGTTTCTGCTGAGGCAGGTGTAATGCCAGACCCAATCAAATTTGAGAGCCTTACTCCACTTGTAACTGACTCTGTTCTCAAATACTTCGGTCAACTCGTTACCGTTCCTGGCGTTGTTATCACTGAGTATGACAGCTACAACAACCCAACCGTTTCTGACGGTATGAACGCTGCTAAGTGCTACAAGATGGTGCTCGACCCAGTTGAGTTCCCAATCGGTACCAAACTTACTCTCACTGCTATTGCTGCTTACTACAACGGTTTCCAATTCGTTGGTGATGTAGCTGGCTTGCAAAAAGCTATTGCTGGTGTAAAGGATGCTTATGCTTATCCAACTCGCGCTGGCAAATACAACCTTACTAACAAGTGGGTTATCTCTGTTGTAGAGGACAACTATGCTGCTAACAAACCTGGTGGTACAGGCTTCGTTCGTGGTATGGCTGCTAAAGACGGTATCATGTACTTCATCAACCGCGAGACTGAGTCTATCATTCGCGTGGACGGTGCTACTGGCGAGATGCTCGATCCTATTAAGATTACAGGTGACCACCTCTTCCAAGTTCCAAGTACTGATGCTGAAACTGGTGAGACTACATGGGGTGATGGTGTTACTTTGAAATTCAATGACATTAAGTTCGACGGTGCAGGTAACTGCTTGATCTCTGGCTGTATCACAAGCCAAAACCAATACTTCATGGTTTACGAGGTTGACCTCGCTACTGGTGCTGCTACTCTCATTGTTAGCGAGAAATTGGGTGACAACCCTGACTATGCTGAGATTGCTTGCCGCTTCGACGCATTTGGTGTAAACGGTGACATCCACGGAAATGCTTGTCTCATGGCTGCTGATGCTACTGGTACATGGAATACCTATCGTTGGCTTGTTGAGGATGGTGTAGTTGGTCAAGGTGAGATGATTTCTATCCTTCTCGACCCAGAGTTTGATGAGTCTTTGGCTATCAACGCTGCTGGTTTCGGTACTGCTCCTCAAATCTTCCCACAAGATGAGACTGGTACATTGTTCTATGTGGACGGTTTCAACACCTTGCCTATGCTCTTCGACGAGGGTGGTATGTTGGTTGAAGACTTCATCAAGTGCCCTCACGGTACTGCTTTGTGGAACAACCCAGGCGATACCACAACTTTGGCAACTGGTTTGAACGGTATCCAAGAGTTCCAAGTTGGCGATGAGTACTTCTTCGTTATGATTGCTACTCACACTCCATCTTCTCCACCTTCAGCTTTCGGACTCTACAAGTTCAAAGACGAGGCTCGTAGCTTCGACGGTATTGAGCCATTGTGGTACTTCCCAGCTAACGGTTTGGGTTCTGCTTCTAACGGCTGCCGTACCGCTGTTCCTTCTGTAGAGGTTGAGGGCAATAAGGCAACTATCTATCTCTATGCTAACGACAACGGTTATGGTGTATATGAGTTCACCGTAGGCGATGTAATTGACGCAGTTGAGAACATTGAGGGTACTGAGAATGGTGCTCGCAAAGTTGTTGAGAATGGTCAAGTATTCATCCTCAAGAATGGTGTTAAATACAACGTTCTTGGTTCAGAGGTAAAATAATAAGACATTCTAATCAATCTAGAATATCTAGAATCCCTAGTCTTCTTAGTATTTCTAGAATTCCCAGATAATCTATCTTTCCAGAGTGCATCCTTCGGGGTGCACTCTTTTTTTGCAAAAAAAACATTCAATCGTTTGCGTATTTGAAAAAAAAGCAGTAACTTTGCAGGCAATTATAAAATGTAACTTCAAACAACTATATCATGAAGAAATTTCTACTTTCTATTTGCGCATTATGCGTATGTATTTCATCTTTTGCCAATATCTCGTTGAATGGCACAGATTACACAATTGACACATTATCCATGTATCCTGCTGGACCAGGTGCTGTGTTCTATGAGTTGCGTATGCTTCGCGCAAGCGATAGCAAAGGACGTATTGATTGCTGGTTGATGTCCGTAGATACCAAAAATCCATACGTAACGATTGAAGGTGTGTTGGGATCAGGTAAGATTATTGGTACAGAGCGTCCTTCAAACATGGCTATTCGTAGCACCACGGATACTAAAATTTTCTATGGCGGTACCAATGGTGACTTCTTCGTTACGCAAGGGGATGTAGGTTTGCCTGTTGGCTTGACAGTTGTCAATAGCGAGTTTGCGCATACTCCTGCTGCTGCCACTTCACGTCGCGTGGGTGGGGTAAGCGATGATATGAAAGGTTTGTTAGCTACACAATTAGAGTTTTCTTTTAATCTGCAAACGGCTACGGAAACCTATCCAATTAGCCACGTAAATTATAAACGCGGTGAAAATGAGTTGGTACTCTATAATAAGCACAATGCTGCCACTACTGCTACAAATGCTTATGGTACAGAGCTTTTGGCAGAACTTCTTCCTGGTGAGAAATGGGAGACTTCTGGTTCAGTAAAATTGAAAATTACAGACAAACAGCAAAATGTCGGCTCTATGGCTATTCCTGCGGATAAGGTAGTTCTTTCTGGTCATGGCACGATGGCTGCTGCGTTGGATGCACTCAATATAGGTGATGAAGTGACAGTAAATATGTCCCTCAAGTTTGATGGCGAAGAAGTGGATGTGGCACAATGTATTGGTGGTGATACCTACGCGCTCATTGTAAACAATGGACAAGTAGAACAATCTAATTTCTGGAACGAAGTGCACCCACGTACTGCCTTTGGTGCTTCACAAGATGGTTCTGTGCTCTATTTCCTTGTTGTAGATGGTCGCAGTGTGAAGAGTGCGGGTTGTACCACCAAAGTGCTTGGCGAGATTATTCACCACTATGGTGCTTACAAAGCAGTGAACTGGGATGGCGGCGGAAGCTCTTGCCTCTATATTCGCAATTTGGGTCAAATGAATAATGGCTCTGATGGTCAAGAACGAGCTTGCGGTAATGGTATGTTTGCTGTGGCTAATGTGCCAGAGGTGGATAACACTATCGCTGCGATTGCCCCTTATATGCCTATTTACTCCTTGCCACGCTATGGTGTAGCATTGCCTAAGTTCTTGGGTTACAATAAATATGGTGTGATGATAGATACCGATGTGCAGGGTGTTACACTTTCTTGCGATCCTGCTTTAGGCGAAATCTTGGAGGACGGACGTTTCCTGGCTTCTGGCGAGAATGGAGGTATTTTACGCGCTTCGTTGGGTGATATTACTACCGAATTAGAGGTGCGTCTCATCTCTTCTGCTCCGATTGCTATTCGTTTGGATTCTGTGCTTTGCGATGCGGCTCATCCATACACCGTTGAAGTACAAGGCGCAGTGGGAAATAATACGATTGACTTGCTTGCCAGTGCACTCACATGGACTTCTTTGGACCCAACTATCGCATCTGTAGATGAAACAGGTGCTGTTACAGGTGTTGCCAATGGCTCAACGTACGTAATTGGTCAATTAGGAGACTTTAGTGATACTATTCTTGTGAATGTGGAAATTCCTACGGGCAGTGAAATGGTTTGGGATGATTTCCGAATGGCAGATAGCTGGACACTCAAGGGTTCTACTGGCTTTAATCCTACTTTGTCAGTACCAGAGGATACAGAGGCACCAGTAAATTTGATGTTCACATACAAGTCTGCGCGCAGCCCTTATATTCAATTTGGAAAAGAAGCTCCTATTTATTCTCGTCCAGATACTATTCGTATCCCAATTTCTACCGATGCCATTTTCAGCAAAATATATGCAAGTATTCGTGCCAATAATGCATCACAGGCTATCAATATTACCATTGAGCCTAATGTGGCAGGTGAATATGTGTTGGATGTTCCTGTTGCAGAATTTTTTGGTACAGACGTTGCTATTTGGCCATTGCACTTTGAATTGGTGAAGATGTTTCTTAATACCTCTACAGAGAAAGGCGAACGTTATGTTACTTTGCCAGGTATTTTCCAAATCTATGGAAAGAAATCACCTGGTACAGGTGTGCAAGATGTGACCATTGGTGGTGAAGATACAACAAAGTTTATCGAGAATGGTCAACTTTTCATCCGTCATAACGGACAAATCTACACCGTTTTTGGTACAAAACGCTAATGTTCTCAGAACCCTCTGAGTTTCTCTGAGCCGTTCCGAGTCCCCTGAAAATAAAACAACTAAAATAATACTTTTATGAAAAAAATCTTTACTTTTATCGCTTTGCTCTGCGTTACTTTCTCAATGAGCGCAGATATCCATGTTATTAGCGATACACGTTTGGGAGAAGGTTTCTTCCCTCGTTTTGTGGACGCTGAAACAGTAGTTTATCTTACGCACGGAAATGCCGATTATCGTGATTTGAATGAGGTAGACCAAGCACTTCGCGTGGATAACGAGAACTTGGACCTTAATCTCTACCGCGATGGTGAGCGTATAGTGCTCAAACCTCACGGTGATGTTAATTACATTTGGTCCTCTCTCTCTCCTGACCAAACCATGATTCTTTTTAATACCAAGCATGGTACAGCAATCTGCGACCTCAATGGTAAGGAAATTATCAACTTTGGTCAAGATTTCGATGCTCCTGTATGGTATGGCAATGACTATATTGTGGGTATGGACGACAATCATGATGGCTATTACATTACTGAGTCTTCTATCATGATTGCATCTGTGGATGGTCGTATTGCCAAACGTTTGACTACTCCTGAAGGTTTGGGTATGTACCCTAATGTAGATGCCAAGTCTGGTCGAATCGTTTACAATACCGATAATGGTGATATTCATCTCATGCAAATCAATCTCACCGAGGAACCTATCCGCAAGGATATGCCTCGTTTGGTACAAGAACTGGATGGCACCTTGCTCAACCAAATGAAGCGTCAAGCTAAACGCGAGAACTCTACCAATCCTGCTGACTACAAGATCTATATCAACCCAGGACACGGTGGTTATGACTCAGATGACCGTTTGATGTATCTTTATCCAATCTTCGTCAATGGTAATCAGGTGAACGAAGCTGATGGTTATACCCGCGAGCAAAGTTTCTGGGAGAGTGTGTCCAACTTGGATAAAGGTCTTCGCCTTGATACCATCTTGCGTGATTTAGGATTCCAAACCAAGATGTCACGTATCACGAATACGACTGCTGATGATCGTAGCCTTTCTGGTATTTCTGCGGAGGCAAGTAATTGGAATGCCGACTTTATGCTTTCAATCCACTCCAATGCAGGTAATCCTTCCAACTATATTCTTCATCTGCACTCTGGTATTACGCCAGGCGATCCATATGGTTTGAATGGTTATCCAGAGAAAGTGCCAGAGGAGATTTGCAACGAGGCACGTGCTATCACTACATTGATGGGTAAAAATCAATACTCTAATCAGGTTAGTTGCTGGTCTCGCGAACCAAATATTGCAGGTGATAAAACCTTTGCTCGTACTATCATGGGTTGGAGCAATGGTTATGGTGTTATGCGTAATTTGAAAGTGCCAGGTACCATTTCCGAGGGTATGATGCATGACTATTTGCCTGAGACATACCGCCTTATGAATATTGATTACAAACGTCAAGAGTCTTTCCAATTCGCAAAGACGTTTATGGAGTATTTCTGCGGTGGTCAATTGAAGGACGGTGCAATTGGCGGCCGAATCCACGATGTATATCAAAAACAAGAATTTCCAAACTACAAGGCTCGTAAAGGTACTCGTGATGAATATCGTCCTATCCTCCGTGGTTTAGTAGAGCTTTGGCAAGGTGACCAACTTTTGGATACATACGTTACAGATACTTTGTATAATGGTGTGTATTATTTCTGGAACCTCCAACCTGGTACTTATACTGTAAAAGCAAAACCAGAGGGCTATTATCCACAAGAGCAAACTCTTGAGGTTAAGCAAAACGAGATTTCATATGGTATTTTTGCGCTCTCAATGGCTCGCAATACTCCTCCAGAGGTAGTTAGCTATAGCCCAAATGTTTCAGCAGACGAAGAAGTGTTGGTATCAACAGAGGTGACCATTACTTTTAACTGGGATATGGAGATAGAAGCTACAGCAGCTGCATTAGAGATTACTCCAGCAGTAGAAGGTACTATTACCTTTGAAGACGACAACCATCGCTTGCGTTTCACTCCTGCTACTCGCTTCGAGCCAGGTGTAACCTATACCGTTACATTGGGTACTGGTGCATGTCACCCAGATACAGTATATGATAACCATCTCCAAGAGCCATTCTCATTCTCCTTCAAGACCAGCAATCGTGGTTCAATCAGTTTGGTACAAACTTATCCTTCTGTAGGTGCTACCAATGTACCATTGAATCCATCTTTCATTGCTGTGTTTGATGCAACGATTGTGAACGCTTCAGTTCGTAGCAATGTGGCTGTGTTGGATGCTAATGGCAATAAAATGTCGGTAAATACTCGTTCATACAAGTATAATGCAGCTCCAGAACCTTATGGTCATATGGCATTTGAGTTGACCAGTGCCTTGGAGCCTAATACCGATTATACCTTTGTGTTGTCTCCAGGAATCAAGGATAATGAGGGTATTTTGCTCAACGAAACCTATGAGATTCCATTCCGTACAGGTGAGGAAGTGGCTCCTACATTGCCATTGGTTCACGAGATGGAAACCCTCTTCTTTGAAGGTGATAAAGAAAACTCAACCGATGTGGTTTCTGTAAATGCGGCACGTTATGCTAATAAGAAATATGCAGGTTCTGCTTCTAACCAATGCTCATACGTATTTGCAGCCGCAGGTGGTGAGGCGCGTTTTAAAGTAACTGACCCTACATTAATTGTTAGCAATAGTGCCTGCAAGTTGGGTATGTATGTGTTCTCTGACTATTCATTTAATACATTGTATCTCCACTATGGTGTGGATGGCGACAACCAATTCGTGAAAGTGTGTGAACTAGATTTTGCTGGTTGGCGTTATTGCGAAGTTGACTTGTCTGTATTGCCAGAAGGTGTAGATTATCAATTGATGGGCTTGCGTCTTGTAGGTGGTACAAACTTGCTATCTATCTCGGGTGCGTTCTATATTGATAATGTGTATGCACAATATGTTAACGTTGGTTCTGCTGTTGAAGATGTAATCGCTCCAGCAAATCGTGATGCTAAGATTATTGAGAATGGTTATCTCTATATCTTGCTCAATGGTAAACGTTATAATGCACAAGGTGCTGTGGTGAAGTAATTTGGAGTTTTAGTGAATTAATTCATTATACAATGAACGGGAGGCGTGTCTTTATGGGCACGCCTCCTTTTGTTTATCGACTAATAATCATATGGCAAAGGTAGCATAATCACCTACGAATAACCTATAAATCACCTATAAATCACCTAAGAATCACCTAAGATTTTGAGGTGAAAGATTAGAGGTTGAAGGTGAGAGGTGAAAGCGGGAAAAGATGGTGTAATGTTGCAAAAATGCAAAAGGACTTGCATATGTCCAATTTTTTTTGTAACTTTGCAGCGAAATTGGTGTGGAATGTTCCATTTGATAAAAATGTGGAATGTCCCCATTGGTAAAAAATCGTTAAATAGTAAATAGTCAAATAGTAAATCAACATGGGATTAGTAGAATTAATTACTAAAATGTTTGGTAATAAAGCGCAAAAAGATATGCGCGCGATTATGCCATATGTAGATAAAGTAAAAGCCGTTTATGAGGAAATAGACAGGCTTAGCAATGATGGGTTGCGTGCACGCAGTGCCGCATTAATGCAACTCATCCAAGAACGCGTGGCAGATAAGAAATCTCGTATCGCAAAACTTAAAGCGAATATAGAAGATCTCGAAATTGATAAACGCGAGAAAGTATATAACGAAATAGACCATATTGAAAAAGATATAAAGGAAACTTATGAGAAAGTTCTCCTTGAGATATTGCCAGAAGCGTTTGCTATTGTGAAAAGCACCGCGCGCCGTTTTGCTAAATACGATAAGATTGATGTGATTGCTACGCAAATGGACCGCGACTTGGCAGCAGATAGCCGATTCGACTTCGTGGAGATACTTGGCAGCAAAGCTATTTATCACAATCGCTGGACAGCAGGTGGCAATGAGCACGTTTGGGATATGGTGCACTATGATGTACAATTGATTGGTGGTGTGGTATTGCACGAAGGTAAGATTGCAGAGATGGCAACGGGTGAAGGTAAAACCCTTGTGGCTACTTTGCCAGTATTCCTCAATGCCTTGACTCACGAAGGTGTGCACGTGGTGACCGTGAACGACTACCTTGCAAAACGTGACTCGGAATGGATGGGTCCATTGTATATGTTCCATGGTTTGACTGTGGATTGCATTGATAAACACAAACCTAATTCCGATGAGCGTCGTCGCGCATACGCGTGCGATATTACATTTGGTACGAATAATGAGTTTGGTTTTGACTACCTTCGTGACAATATGGCCACCAGCCCAATGGACCTTGTGCAACGTGGACATAACTTCGCCATTGTGGATGAGGTGGACTCGGTGTTGATTGATGATGCACGTACACCATTGATTATCAGTGGTCCAGTGCCAAAAGGCGAAGACCAAATGTATGATGAGTATAAGCATCGTGTAGAATTATTGGTGCGTACACAAAATACATTGACCACCAAACTGCTGACCGAAGCCAAAGCCAAAATGGGCAGTGTCGATGAGAAAGAACGTGAGGCTGGTGAATTGGCACTCTTCCGCGCATTCAAAGGTATGCCGAAGAGCAAAGCACTCATCAAATACCTCAGCGAACCTGGTGTGAAAGTGCGCTTGCAGAAAACAGAAGAGTTCTATATGCAAGAGAATGAGAAGAATATGCATATCGCTACCGATGAACTCTACTTTGTTATTGATGAGAAACATAAGACAATCGAGTTGACCGATAAAGGTATTGATACTTTGACAGGTAATATGGAAGATAGCCAGTTCTTCGTTTTGCCCGATGTGGGCAGCGAAGTGGCAGAGGTAGAGAAAGCACTGCTAAGCGATGAGGAGAAACGTCAACGCAAAGATGAAATCCTTGCCAACTACAGTATTAAGTCCGAGCGCGTACACACGGTGCATCAGTTGCTGAAAGCATATACCTTGTTTGAAAAAGATGTGGACTATATCATCGACGATAATCAAGTGAAGATTGTGGATGAACAAACGGGTCGTGTGATGGAAGGTCGTCGCTGGTCAGATGGTTTGCATCAAGCGGTAGAGGCAAAAGAGAATGTGAAAGTGGAAGCAGCGACACAAACCTTTGCTACTATCACGTTGCAAAACTATTTCCGTATGTACAACAAATTGTCGGGTATGACCGGTACAGCGGAAACAGAGGCAGGCGAGTTCTGGAATATCTACAAACTGGATGTGGTGGTTATTCCAACCAATCGCCCCATTGCCCGCGAAGATATGAACGACCGCATCTACCGCACCAAACGCGAGAAATATAATGCTGTGATTGATGAAATTGTGGCTATGATTAATGAAGGTCGTCCCGTGTTGGTGGGTACTACATCTGTGGAAATTAGTGAGTTGTTGAGCAAGATGCTTAATCTGCGCAAAATCAAGCACAATGTGTTGAATGCGAAGTTGCACCAACGTGAGGCGGATATTGTGGCAGAAGCAGGTCGCAAAGGTATGGTGACTATTGCCACAAACATGGCAGGTCGTGGTACGGATATTAAGCTAACTCCTGAAGTGAAAGAGGCAGGCGGTTTGGCAATCCTTGGCACCGAGCGTCATGAGAGTCGTCGTGTGGACCGTCAGTTACGTGGTCGTGCAGGTCGTCAAGGTGACCCTGGTAGCAGTGTGTTCTTCGTAAGTATGGAAGATGATTTGATGCGTATGTTCGGTTCTGACCGTTTGGCGGGCTTGATGGATAAGATGGGCTTCCAAGAGGGCGAAATGATTGAGCATAAGATGATTTCAGACTCTATCGAACGCGCACAGAAGAAAGTGGAGGAGAATAACTTTGGTATTCGTAAGCGTTTGATTGAGTACGATGATGTGATGAACCAACAGCGTAATGTGATTTATGCAAAACGTCACCACGCCCTCATGGGTGAGCGTATCGGTGTGGATATCACCAACATGATTTATGACACAGCCGAGTCTGTAGTTGCCAATGCCCGTGAGGTGATGGACTACGAGGGCTTGCAGATGGATGTGATGCAAGTGTTTGCAATGGAAGTGCCATTCTCGGAAGATGAATTCCGCTCTACACGCGAGAATGTATTGGCAGAGAAACTGGCAGAAGAAGCATTGGAAACCTTTAAACGCCGTATGGAGACCTTGCAGAAAGTGGCATATCCTGTCATTAAGAAGGTATATGAGGAGCGTGGAGCAATGTATGAGAATATATTGATTCCAATTTCTGATGGCAAACGTGCTTATAATGTGGCAGTTAATCTAAAAGCAGCATACGAAAGCGAATGCCGTGAGGTGGTTCGTGAGTTTGAAAAACGCATGCTCCTCTTTGTGATTGATGATGAGTGGAAAGAGCATTTGCGTCAATTGGATGAACTCAAACAATCTGTGCAAAATGCAAGTTATGAGCAAAAGGATCCATTGCTCATCTATAAGTTGGAGTCATTCAATATCTTCCGTGACATGTTGGACCGCTTCAATCGCCGTGCTATAGCTATTCTATTGCGTGGACAAATACCTACACGTGATCCACAAGAGGTACGTCAAGCGCAAGCACAACAACGTCATGACTACTCACGCTATCGCACACAAAAAGACGCAGTTAGTCGTGCAGCCGCCGCCAGTGGACAAGCCGCCGCTGCAGGTAGAGATACACGCGAGATGCAACGATCAGAGCCATTGCGCGTAGAGAAGAAACCACGTCCAAATGACCCATGTCCATGCGGCTCTGGCAAGAAATATAAACAATGTCATGGTAAAATGGAAGCGTAATGTTATCAGCGATTTATAGTCAATTGTTAACTGTGGTATGGGATGTAGATCCCATACTTATCCATATTGGCAATGGAGGTATCCGTTGGTATGGTTTGCTATGGGCTATAGGTATCTACTTATGCTATTTGATTCAGGTCAAACTCTACAAAAATGAAAATTGCCCCGCAGAATGGACCGATAAACTATTTATGTGGATGGTGATAGGTTTGATTATAGGTGCTCGAGTAGGGCATTGCTGGTTTTATGAGTGGCATGATGTTACTTTGCCTAATATGAAAGCCTATTGCGAGTATATGAATATTTCTACGGAACCTGTTCAAATATTTGGTTGGACAATTAACTATCGCAACCCATATATAGAGCATCCTTTACGTTTACTGAAGATTTGGGAAGGCGGTCTTGCAAGCCATGGCGGAGCGATTGGACTGCTAACCGCTGCATGGCTGCTGAATAAAAAAGTGTTCTCTAAGGAGCCGAAGTATCATACCTCGCTATTGTGGATTATGGATCGCTTGGTGGTGGGTGTATGTGTGACCGCAACACTGATTCGACTAGGCAATTTGATGAATTCTGAGATTTATGGTACGCCTACCGATTTGCCATGGGGATTTATCTTTGTACGTGATGGGCAAACGGTTCCTTGTCACCCTACACAAATCTATGAAATGATATATTGTATCGTTGGGTTTGTGGTGACTTGGCTGATGTATTGGAAAGCGAAGGCATATAAACGAGAAGGATTACTGTTGGGCGTGTTCTTGGAGATTATCTTCTTTACACGATTTATGCTTGAGTTTATTAAGAATGACCAAGAATTGTTTGAGGCTGACCACTTGCTCAATATGGGGCAGATATTATCATTGCCATTTATCATATGGGGTATTTATTTGATTATTCGTGCATATAAACGTCCTGCATTGCCTTGAAAAAAATCATTTTTACCATAGTAATTGTTTGTAGTAGTATCTCTCTCAATTTGTGGGCACAAGCGATGGATGCAGATGCACTGTTATTAGAACTTGTTGCTAAACAGAGTGAGGATTTGCATACTCGTGATACGCTATATATGGCAGATACAGCTATCGCTATTTGTGATACGGTTTGGAATATATATCCACATCCCTTATGTATGGATTTGATGTATGTACCTGCAGTATTTCCAGCATTATTAGATACAACAGAAGATACTTTTTCTATTCAAACTATTCGTGCAAAAGCACGTAGGTATATCACGCAGAATCATGCTACTATGTATGTGTCAGTGAGTGATCCAAAACGTTTGAATAAGGTGAAAATGGACCATATAAAGATACGTAAGGCCATCGTGAGAGATTTTGAAGAAGATCAATTGGATGTACAACGTGCGGTACATGAGTTAAACACCAATTGGCGCAAACAGTTGAATGTGTCCTTGCAGATAACCCAAAACTATTCTACTCCTAACTGGTATCAAGGTCAATCAAGTGCTTTTGCCATGCTTGCCTCTGCAAAAGGATATATTAATTTTAAAAATGAAAAAATCTCATGGGAGAATAGTGGCGAATGGCGTTCTGGCTTAAGTACGGTCAATGGTGACTCGCTGCGAATGATTAAGGTTACAGATGATGTTTTTCGATTGAATAGTAAGTTTGGTTTTCAGGTACATAAGCATTGGTATATTTCTGCGAATACTGAATTTAGGACTAACTTCTGGAATAATTATAAAACCAATTCATACAATCTTTCTACAGCCTTCTTAACTCCTATTCGTTTTACATTTGGAGTCGGTGTGGATTATAAACCAGTCAGTGGATTGAGTGTCAATGTCTCACCAGGTACCTATAAAATGGTGTATGCGTTAGCTGCCGATAAGGAGAATGTGAATGTAGCAGATTTTGGTATATTAGAGGGTGAAAATATTCTGAATGAATTAGGTAGTTCTGTGCGCGTTGATTGGAAATGGCGTCCGTTGCGAGAAATAGAGATTGAAACCTTGTTTTACTTCTTTACAAATTATAAGCGTATAGAAACAGAGTTGGAAATAGACGTTGATTTTACAATCAACCGCTATCTCTCTGCCAAAGTGATGATCCATCCACGATATGATAGTACAATTGAATTACCAGAGGGTAAACATACCAAGATACAGTTTAAAGAATTAATTAGCGTGGGTTTCTCTCACACCTTTAGATAAATATAAATATGGATAAAAAATCATTAAGAATCATATACATGGGTACGCCCGATTTCGCTGTGGCTAGTTTGCAGGCTTTGGTGGAAGGTGGGTATAATGTGGTAGCTGTGGTTACCATGCCTGATAAACCCGCAGGAAGAGGACACCAGTTGCAATATTCAGCTGTGAAACAATATGCTCTTTCTGCAGGATTGACTATACTACAACCAGAAAAACTGAAAGATTCATCTTTTATTGAAGAATTACGTTCGTATCAAGCAGATTTGCAGATTGTAGTTGCTTTTCGTATGCTACCAGAAGTTGTATGGAACATGCCACGATTGGGTACTTTTAATCTGCATGCATCGCTTCTTCCGCAATATCGTGGTGCTGCGCCAATCAATTGGGCAGTGATGAATGGAGATGCCGAAACGGGCGTGACAACGTTTATGTTAAAGCATGAAATCGATACAGGCAATATCATTTTGCAGGAGAAAATCGCCATCGCTGATGATGAAAATGTAGGGTCCGTACATGATCGATTGATGGCAATTGGTGCACAATTGGTTACGAAGACGGTAGATGTGATTATTGAAAGTGAATCTACAAATATTCCTCTTCCAACTATACCGCAGACAGAGACCATAGATTTACGTCCTGCACCTAAGATTTTTAAGGATACTTGTCGTGTGGATTTCTCAAAAACCGCGGAGCAAATATGTAATCATGTCCGTGGATTAAGTCCTTATCCAGCAGCTTGGTTAGGAGATGATATGCCCGAACATCCTTTGAAAGACTTGTTGAAAGGAGCAAAAGTTTATAAAGTCGTAAAATCGGCACTTAGCGAGCAAAAAGGTCATATTATCTTTCCATGTGCAGATGGCTATATTGATGTGGTGGAACTACAGTTACCAGGCAAGAAACGTATGAACGCGGCAGCACTGCTGAATGGACTGAAAAATAAATAGTATCTATTATTGGTGGAAAATGATATGATAATATAATATAATAGGCTAATTGTCATGACTATCGCTATTTTTGCTAATCCGCTTCGTCCAGAAACGTTTCGAGAGATGAAGCACGTAGTTCAGTATTTGCAAGATAAGCAAATCCATGTGGTCCTATCTCATGAACTGCATAATGAACCGTATGGAAGGGATTTTGCATCCCTTAATGAGTATGTGAGTAAATGCAATGAACCTATTGATTTTGCCATCTCTATTGGTGGTGATGGTACGTTTCTTACCACTGCTTCTATAATAGGGCATCTCAATATACCTATTTTGGGAATTAATTGTGGGCATTTAGGCTTTTTAGCAGATGTAGAAACATCGAATACTGAAACGATATTAGAACAACTAATCAATCAGCAATATACGATAGAAAAACGAAGTATGTTGGAGGTGTCATGCTCTGTGATAGAGAAGATTCCTGCGCCTTATGCGCTGAATGAGGTGGCTATTCTCAAACAAGGATTAAATAGCATGATTTCTGTGGAAACATATATGAATGGTGAGTATCTACATACCTATAAGGCAGATGGATTACTAATCGCTACTCCCACAGGTTCTACAGCATATAATTTAAGTGTTGGGGGCCCATTGCTCTCCCCGCATGCCCGTGCGTTGGTGCTTTCTCCAATTGCTACACATAGCTTGAGTGTACGACCACTTGTTATTCCTGACGATGCTGCTATTGACATGAAAATCAATAGTAGAAATGGCAATTATATGATTAGTATTGATGGACGTAGCCAAGTGCTTAGTGATGATATTACATTGCATGTAGAACGATCTCAACGGACTATTAAATTAGTGCAGTTATTAGAGCATAGTTTTGTAAATTCGCTGAAAAATAAATTAGGATGGGGAAAATGATTGACTATATACAATTAATTAATAAATATTATAGCGAACAACCTGAATTACAATCTATTCTGCTACAACACTCCATGCAAGTTCGTGATAGGGCATTGAAAATTGTAGCGCAACACCCCGAATGGGTAGAACAACATTTAGTAGATCCTATATTTGTAGAGGAGGCTGCGATGTTGCATGATATTGGTATCCTTTATTGTAATGCACCTCGAATTTTTTGTAAAGGCACACATCATTATATTGAACATGGGTATCTCGGCGCAGAATTATTGCGTGCAGAGGGATTGCCTAAACATGCGAATGTAGCAGAGCGACATACGGGAACAGGAATCATGGCAGAGCAGGTTATTAGAGAGCAAATCAATATCCCTATTGATGACTATTATCCACGGACACTAGAAGAAAAAATTATTTGCTACGCAGATAAATTCTATTCTAAAAGCCATCTTGGAGAAGAAGTTGCTATGGCAAAAATTCGTCAAAATATATGGAAATATGGTCATGATGCAGTATTGCGTTTTGATGCTATGAGCCAATTGATGGGTGAAAGTGTATGTGAAAAATAACATTAGCTATTGCATATTTGCAAAAAAAGTTGTACCTTTGCAGCGATTATGACACGATTAAGTGTAAATATAAATAAAATTGCCACTTTGCGCAACGCTCGTGGTGGTGATGTGCCTAATGTCCTGCACTTTGCACAGGTGTGTGAAAGTTGTGGAGCAGATGGAATCACTGTGCATCCTCGACCTGATGAGCGTCATATTACGCGAGCAGATGTTTATTGCTTAAAAAAGCTGGTAACTACAGAGTTTAACATTGAAGGAAATCCCGAACCTCCTTTTATTAACCTTGTAGAGGATGTTTGTCCAGAACAAGTAACATTGGTGCCAGATGCGCATGATCAGCTCACTAGTAATCATGGTTGGGATACCAAAACACATTTCGCTAAACTATCAGCTATTATTCAACGCTTTAAGAAAAAAGGGATACGTGTTTCTGTGTTTGTGGATCCTAATCCAGAAATGGTGGAATATGCCGCCAAAGCAGGTGCAGATAGGGTAGAACTTTATACAGGTCCGTATGCCGAAATGTATGAGAAAAATCCGCAAGAGGCTTTGGAGATGTATCGTTCTGCGGCTCTTAAAGCGCAGGAGGTGGGATTAGGATTGAATGCAGGACATGATCTTAGTCTAAAAAATTTGCATGCATTTATTTCTGCTTTTCCTTGGATTGATGAGGTGAGTATAGGGCAGGCTTTGGTGGCAGATGCATTATATTTGGGAATAAAAGAAACTATAAAACAATACAAAGATGCTATTTCAAATTCAAACTAATGTAGATACAGCGAATGTGGCTGTGCAAGATTCGTTGATGATGCTGGATCAACCCGTACAAGAATCCATTAATCTTTTCACCATGGCGCAATATGGTGGATGGATTATGATTGTATTAGCATTGCTATTGGCATTTGCTTTATATTTGTTCATCGAACGATTGGTCGTACTTACCAAAGCTACTAAAGAGGATAAAACTTTTATGAATCGTATTCGCGATTATATAAAAGAAGGAAAGATGGATTCGGCTATTAAGCTTTGTCAACGCACAGATACACCAGCTGCGCATATGATTGAGAAAGGAATTTCTCGTATCGGTCGTCCTATGCAAGATGTGCAAGTAGCGATTGAGAATGTGGGTAACTTGGAAGTGAGTAAACTAGAAAAAGGATTGGTACTAATCGCTACTATTGCTGCTGGTGCTCCCATGCTTGGTTTCTTGGGAACAGTATTGGGTATGGTGCAAACTTTCTTCAATATGGCACAGAATGCAAGTGGTGTGATAGAGATTGCTACCTTATCCGAAGGTATGTATCAAGCGATGGTGACCACCGTGGGCGGTCTTATTGTGGGTATTTTGGCTATGTTTGCATACAACTTCCTTGTCTCTCGTGTAGATCGTGTTGTTCGTCAATTGGAGTCTCGCACCATGGAGTTTATGGACTTGCTCAACGAACCAGTATAAGTAAATTGCAAAATTGTGAATCTCCAATTGTAAATTAAAATGGCTTTAAAACGAAGAAATAAAGTAGAGGCTACTTTTGCGATGTCATCAATGACTGACCTCGTTTTCTTGCTATTGCTGTTTTTTGTAATGGTAAGTACGATGTCATCACCTAATGATATTAAAATCAATCTGCCTACTTCACGTGCTAAAACGACAACTAAGCAAGTAGTTGCTAAGGTAAGTATTGATAATCTGGGGAATTATTATGTTGCATTAGGCAGACAAAAGCCAACTACGATTGCTGCGGAAGATTTAGAGGCATATCTCTGCACTATTCAGCAGCAAGATAGTACAATGTATATTGCTTTGCATGCAGACCAAGATATCCCTTATCGTGATGTAATTAATGTGTTGGATATTGCAAATCAGCACAAGATGAAAATCGTTCTTGCTACAAAGAAGTGAAAGATCTCAACTCTCATATCATAGCTATTGCGGGTACTATTGTAGCACTCCTGTTGATTCTGTGGCTCTTATTTGCTCTGCAAATATCTGCTCCAATTCTTGAAGAAGAGGAGGGTATCGTTGTTGCTTTTGGTGACGCGGATATGGGAGGTGGCATGCCTGATGCACCGCAGGTTGATCCTGTGACGCAGGTAGAACAGATTCCTGCACCACCTGCTCCTAGCCGTCCCTCTGATAATGATTTGATGGTGCAAGAGGATGAAGAGTCTTTGGCATTAGCGCAGCAACGTGAGCAGGATGCTAAACGTAAAGCAGAAGAGGATTTGCTCATTCAAAAGCAAAAAGAAGCAGAAGCGCAAGCAGAAGCAGAACGAATAGCTAAGGAAAAAGCTTTGGCAGAACAAAGGGCTAAGGAGCAAGAAGCGATTGATAAAGCCAACCAACTTGCTGCGCTTTTTGGACAATCGGGCACTGCTGAAGGAGCAAACGAGGATAATGCTGTTGAAGGTTCTAGTTCTGCAAAAGGAAATCCTATAGGAAAAGGATTTGGCGAAAGCAATGGGGCTACATGGACACTTTACGGTAGAAATGTAAAAAAACTGCCTAAACCCTCAGAGGATTTCAATCAAACAGGGCGTGTGGTAGTAAATATCATGGTGGATAAAGAGGGAAATGTCACCAATGCTAGTGTAGGTGATGGTACTACAATCTCTGATCGCCATACGCAACAATTGGCATTGACTGCTGCAAGACAAGCCAAATTTACAAGTGGAGATACACCTCAAAGAGGTACAATTATCTATAATTTCAAATTAAATTAAACAAAAAAAGTATGAACTACATCTTCCTAGACAATGGTTTCGAGGAGATCGAAGCTATTACTACAATTGATTTACTACGTCGGGCTAATATACCTTTGACTACGGTATCCGTTACGGGAAATGAAATGGTAAAAGGTGCGCACGAGATCTATGTGAAGGCAGATACAATGATACAAGACGTAGATTGCTCCGAAGCGCAAATGCTGATTCTACCTGGTGGAGCTACAAAATTGATTGATTGCAAAGAACTTTGTGATTTGTTAGTTAACCATAATAATCAAGATAAACTCATTGCTGCTATTTGTGCCGCTCCTTCCGTATTAGGGCAATTGGGCATTTTAGAGGGTAAACAAGCTACATGCTATCCTGGATTTGAATCATATCTTGGTGAGAGTTATATTGATGGTTTAGTAGTGGAGTCCAAGAATGTGATTACGGCCAAAGGACCTGGTTTAAGTGCTGATTTTGCTTTCTGCATTATTGAAAAATTAGCAGGCGATGAGGTGGCTGATGAAGTATATGATGCCGCACAATATTAATAGAATAAATAATTACTATATGAGAAAAATTTTACTTACTTTTTTAGCAATATCTTTTGCAACCACTATTTTGGCTCAAGAAGAGGAGAAATCGCCATGGGCATGCACAGGCGTTGTAGGGTTAAATGCTAGTGCTACAGGACTTGTTAATTGGTCAGCGGGAGGTAATAATAACGTTAATGGTGTTGCTTTTGGTAAAGTGCGTTTGCTATATCAAGAGAATAATCTTTCATGGGAAACGAATGTGGATTTGGAGTATGGTCTATCGTATATTGACCAAGACTATGATGCTTTCCAAAAATCTAGTGATAAGTTGAATCTTAATACTAAATTTGGTTGGCAATTTCATAAAGCATGGTTTTTAACCGCATCTGCTGATTTTAAGAGTCAGTTGGCACCTGGTCGTAAATACGGTGTATCGGAGGCTTATGATCCTATTATTTCTAAATTTTTAGCACCTGCTTATACGGATATTGCAGTCGGTATTGATTGGAAACCAAATGATATTTTTTCTGTGTATATCTCTCCTATTGCAGGTCGTATAACATCTGTGTATGTAGGGGATAAATTGGCAGACAAATATGCGGAGCAACAACCTGGCTTGGAAAATGCACTAAAGGAGACATATGCTGTGTGGAAATATGACACGAATAAGGATGGCGAGGTAACAAAAGATTATGATTGCAATTCGCGTGGTAAATTGGGTCTTTCTATCAAAGGGGCTATTAATTATAAGTACAAAGATTTGAAGATTATTACTTCTATTGGACTTTATACACCATATGCATGGAATAAATCAGAGATATACCAAGATGCGGAGGGCAAATACTACGCCAATCCACAAAATACAGAAGGAATGAAGTATATTGGTTATCAAGATAATAACCAACGTTTTGGTAATTTCGATGTTGATTGGGATGCTGCTATTTCCTATCAATTCCTCAAATGTTTAAATGTGACGCTTTCTACTTCACTCAAATACTACAATGGTGTGAAAATCGCTGATTCAGAAGGCGTTTTGGCGGAGCGAGTACAGTTTAAGGGCACACTTGGATTAGGTGTTGGATATAGTTTCTAATCTATTCTTCCTGGCTAATAGTTGTGAAAAATTTATCAACACTGGAAGCAAATTTGCAACTCTTGATTCAACAATATCAAGATTTGCAGAGCCAGTTTGCTGCGTTGCAAGCAGAGAATGAGCGCCAAAGGGAGGAAATCATACGTACACACGCAGAATTATTGCAGCTTCAAAATGAGTATAAACATCTCGAGATTGCTTATGCTATGTTAGCTGAAAATACGGATGGTGAGCAGAAAGAGAGAGTTAAACAACGCATTACCAATCTTATTAATCAAATAGATAGAGCGTTAAATGCATTAACGCAGTGATTATGAGTGAAATAAGAAAACAACATATCACACTTCAACTGGACTCCCACCATGTCTCGCTTAATGTGCAGGCTGATAAGGAGGTCCTCTATCGCAATGCAGCGGAGCAGATGAATGAACGCTATAGGCACTATCGAAAATTATTGCCCAATCAATCTGCTGAACAGATTTGGGTATATGTAGCATTAGAGATGTCGGTGAACTTACAAGCAGATGCGCACGCACATCGT
The DNA here is from genome assembly GCA_045591505.1 of Paludibacteraceae bacterium. GTDB lineage: Bacteria > Bacteroidota > Bacteroidia > Bacteroidales > Paludibacteraceae > Colicola. Next base: position 62,833 of record JAZNSW010000013.1, on the reverse strand, counting down.
TTGCAACCTATTGAAGAGAAAATTCAAGAACTAAATCAATTGATAATAAATAATTTACAAATCAAACAATAAATTAAAATTTTATGAATACAATTGCAATTATTGTCGCTATAGTAGCCTTTTTTCTTGGAGCAATAATATGCTTCTTCATTTTCCGCTACCATGCGTCTGGAGTCCTCAAAAAAGCTGAGGAACAAGCTGAAGTAATCAAAAAGAACAAAATCGTTGAGGCAAAAGAGAAATTTATTGCACTCAAGTTAGAGCATGAGAATCAAGTGCGACATGCAGAGCAGAAACTGCAACAGCAGGAGCAGAGACTACAACAGCGTGACCAACAACTTAATCAAAAACAAAGTGAAGTACAACGTGCTCAAAATGAGTTGAATACGCAAAAACAAAATTTGGAGAATCAGCAAAAAGCATTGGAGCGCAAAACACAAGAGATTGATCGTTTGCAACGTGCTGCTGAGCAACAATTAGAGCAGATTTCTGGACTTTCTGCGGAAGAAGCTAAGAAACAACTCATTGAAACATTGAAGGACGAGGCTAAAACTGCTGCCATGGCATACATCAATGACACTATGGATGAAGCACGTTTAACCGCCAATAAAGAAGCGAAGAAGATTATCATTCAATCTATCCAACGTATTGCGTCTGAAGCTACAGTAGAAAATGCTGTGACTGTGTTCCATATTGATAATGATGAGGTTAAGGGTCGTATTATTGGTCGTGAAGGACGAAATATCCGTGCGTTGGAGGCCGCTACTGGTGTGGAGATTGTGGTAGATGATACGCCAGAGGCTATCACTTTGTCTGCTTTTGATCCCGTGCGTCGTGAGATTGCCCGTTTAGCTCTTCATCAATTGGTGCAAGATGGACGTATCCACCCAGCACGTATTGAGGAGGTGGTTGCAAAAGTTACCAAACAAGTAGAAGATGAGATTATTGAAACAGGTAAACGTACTACTATTGATTTAGGTATTCACGGTATTCATCCAGAGCTTGTACGTCTTATTGGTAAGATGAAATATCGTTCTAGTTATGGTCAAAACCTGCTTATGCACGCGCGTGAAACAGCAAATCTCTGTGCTGCAATGGCTGCGGAACTTGGGTTGAATGTGAAAAAGGCTCGTCGTGCTGGTTTGCTACACGATATAGGTAAAGTGAGCGATGAGGATATGGAAATGCCACACGCACAATTGGGTATGAAGCTTTGCGAGAAGTATGGTGAGAAACCAGATATTTGCAATGCTGTAGGTGCTCACCATGAGGAGTGTGAGATGGAATCTATTATTGCTCCGATTGTATTGGCATGTGATGCAATTTCTGGTGCACGTCCAGGTGCACGTCGTGAAATTGTGGAGGCATATATCAAGCGTTTGAATGACCTTGAGCAAATTGCGCTGTCATATCCTGGTGTTACAAAAACTTTTGCATTGCAAGCTGGTCGCGAGTTGCGTGTGATTGTAGGTGCTGATAAGATTAGTGATAAGGAGACGGAGTTGCTCTCATTTGATATTGCTAAGCGTATTCAAGATGAGATGACCTATCCTGGACAAATCCGCATCACGGTAATCCGTGAAACCCGTGCAGTAAGCTACGCTAAATAAGCACAATTAAGCTATAACAAAAGAAAAGACTGCCGAATAGGCAGTCTTTTCTTTAACCTCTCACCTTTCACCTTTCACCTCTAACCTCTCCTCAATCCACTTATCAAGCGATTCTTTCTCTCCCAAACCAACTCTATCTTTGATACGCATCCTTCGGCTCCACACCGTGCGTTGGGTGAGTCCCATTAGTAGGCAAATATCCGAGTTATCCATTCCTAATATATATAGGGCAATCACTTGAGTATCTGTGGATGTCAAACGAGGATAGTTTTTGCGCATAGTGGTGAGGAGATCGCCATAACAACTATTAAACTCCTGCAAGAAATTTTGCCATTGCTCTTCAGTGGAGAAGATGTTCATCTCTACAAACTCTTTTGCCCAATCTGGAATAGATGCTGCTTCTTGTTTGGTTAATATGGCTTCTTGCAAACTTTTATTAAGCTCAATGCGTTGATCCAAAGAGCGTTTGATTGCTTCCCTACGGACTTGTAATTCTTTTTGTAAGTCACTGATTTGTTGTGATGTGCGTGCTTCTTCTATCAATTGTTTAGTCCTACGTCGGGTGTTGTACTGTATGAGTACAATGCTGGCTAAAAGAATGGCAATTAACAGGAGTGCTAACACAATGTATAAGCGTTGTTTATCTAATTGTAATTGCAGGTTGCGGGCATGTTCTACTTCGTTGTCATAATGTTGTGATACAACATAGGCACTGGAACGCCCTTTTTCTTCCATTGTGTTGTAATGAGTTGTGTATAAGTCATATAGTGCTTGATAAGCATCTGCATTACGCCCTTTTAGATGAAGGTATTGACTATGCCATAAGGTATATTGTTGATCACTCCATATTTTTGCAGTGGTATCTGCTGCCAATATGTCCAGATAAATTCTTGCGGAGTCTGCTTCTTTGCTACGGATATAGTATTTCACCAGGTCATATGCATAACGTTTCATGCCTGCTTCGTGGCAAAGATATTGGCATATTTGTGCAATTTCAGGAGATGGATAAGCTTGAGCAGATAGTTGTGCATGGCGAATGTCTAAATATAATATGGTGTCGCCATAAATATGAGCATACTCCAATGCTTTTTCGAAGTAGATGTCCCGCGAATCTGTACTTACCATACGTCCCAATTCACGATATACAGATGCCAGATAGAGGGGGAGATTGGCTTCTTCTAAATAGGGTAATGCACGTTCATAATTATCTAATGCAATATCATATAGTTGTTCATTTTCGCTGATTCGTCCCATTTTGTAGTATATCATACCGCGAATAATGGGCAGAGTAGGTTGGTCCTCTGCCTCTTTTAAGTACTGCATAGCTTGAGTGTTCTCTCCTAACCAATTGAGATAAGCACCTTGTATATAATATGCTTCACCTGCTGAGGGGGTATCATTGTTCTCTAAGAAATACCATGCCAAATCGTTTAGACTTGTGTGGGAGGGTAGGCTTGATTGCAGTTTCAGTTGTAAATGGGCTTCTGCTAATGCGTAGCGATGCTTTTCATACTCACTTAATTCATCATGGGCGATGCTTTTCAAAATATGATAAGCACTATCGGGATAAGACCACAACTGCTCGATAGCTTGTGTAAGTAAAGGATTGTTCAGGGTGTTTTTCTCTGAACATGCCATGCAACTCAAAAGGATAATTGAGAGAATGAAAATTTTGCGTTTCATATACTAATATGTGAATTTTGATGCAAAACTACTACTTTTTTTTCACTTTTGCAAGTCCTTTTTGAGTGCTGCATCAGTTTTTATTTTTAGCGAAATTTTAATATTCTTATAATCAATGGATTATGTTTTTGCTATTTTGGGTGCTGCATCAGTTTTTATTTTGGTCATATCAAAAAAATGTAGTACCTTTGCAGCGGATTTCGATAGTCCCAAAAACGAATGTTTAACGATTAAAAAACTGCGAACATGAAAAAGTGTATCTATCTATTGGCCATAATGATGATGGCGGTGTTGAATCAGTCCTGCGAACCTGTGGGAATTTCTAATGTTATTGATAAGGAGAATCAAGATAATGTCCTTCGTGATACAATCACACCTCCTAATAATCCAATGGATGAGAAGCCAATAGAGCCAGATTCATCTCAGAATCATACAGTTTTAATCAATCTAGCCGAGCTAGGAGACAGTCTTTATGCTATAAGATCGAATGCGGTAGAAGCGACTATAGCAGAGATTGAAGCCATTATGGCTAGAAGAGGATATGTCAAGTTCCACGAGGATACGGAGAATGATGCAGATTATTATCAAGGTGATCTTTTCTTCTCTACTGGCATTCAAGTAGATTCAACTTGTTTCGGCAATGATATGACCTCTGAGATTAGTCAACTACAGGAGAATGCGGGTGTGTTGCTTGTGACCTACTATAAGAGCGGAACTGATCCTATGATTTTCGAGGTATATGCAGAATATTTTTTGCAGAACAATATGTATGCAGACTTCTTGACTATGAGTAAGACGCTATATGATTATTATGCTACTACCCACCCATTCAAAGGTGATGTGGATCCTATTTCGCATGAAGTTAGTCAAGCTTTTATTTGGAATGGCCGTGTGTTTAATGATTCGCAGAATTTTTCATATAATAATTTAGATACGTTCTTGGCTTCTTCGTTGCAGGCGGGCATCATGTCGCAAGAAGAGTATGATAGCGAGTTAGCAGCGAGTCATGAAGATGGTTGGCGCGCTGATTTTCTGAAGCAATTAGAACAACCTTATATAGATGTGTATGAAGATTATGAGGCGAAGCATGCTGTAAAGGGAATGAGTGGAGCGGCTTGGACGATAGGTAAGGACAATTCATGGTTCTTCGATTGCCCAGATATTGTTGTAATTACAAGTGATTGGTATGGCTACGAATGATCCAATAGCTGTGGCCATCCAAAAGCGCACGAAACGCGAAAGAACAAACAATGCCAGAAATTTTATACATAAGTTATTATGATTAAAAACATAAAGAAAATCTTAAAATTGGCAATATGCCTATTTGTCTCACTCCTCTTTGCTGCGTGCAATGATGGACCATGGCTTGAAATGTATAGACCTGTAGATGTGAAACCTTTAAATAGTTTTGCATCTAGTCTTTCACAAAATAGTGAAGAACAGCATAGGGTGTTTAAAGATACGATTACTCCGCCAAGTAATCCTATGTACGAAGTACCATATATCCCTGGTACTTATACTTTCCGCGGTGTATTGCAACTTGAATATTTTTTTGGACAATTATTTTGCGTAGTGCGTACAGCGAATAATGATTATTTTATGATAGATGATGGCATTAATTATATCTTTCGTTTGGATAATCCGCAATTAAAGAATTGTGTGGTGGGCGATACAATTATGGTTTGTGCTGTACCAATGAAGTTGCTTCCTACTGACGCAAAGAGTGAGTATTCATTAGCCACTTATTATGTTTATCCTAAAATTGCTTCTTCTGATAATAATAAATAGAATGATTGTTTTGATTATGAATAGACCTTATTATTATATTGTATTATTGTTGTTATTGGTTGCTATGCCAATGGCAGCAGAACAACTTGCAAAAGAGTTTGCACATGGTCGTCATGCTATCCGTATTGGCTGGGGAGACCCATGTTTGTCTAATGTGAAAGACCAACTAAAAGGGATTAATAATGTGCCTTTGGAGAATACCAGTTATTTGGAACATATTCAAGGAATGCCTGCTCCAGAGGCGCATGAATATCTTACTCACTATCGCATGGTACTGGCTAATTCTCATCGGATTACTACGACGGGTAATATCTTTTTCGGCTATCGCTATCAACTCACTCCGCTAATTGGTTTGGGGGCAGAAGCAAACTTGCTTGTGGCTACCGATCGTTTTTATATGCTTGATGGCTATCGAACAACTATTAATCAACAGGCAGAGAATCAATTACTAAGCCTTTCCCTAATGCCTACGGTTCGTTTTACCTATTACCGCCAACGAGTTCTTGAACTGTATTCGGCATTAGGGGTAGGGTATAATTATGTTACATATAGTTATGCAACGCCTTCTAAGTGGAATGAGTTAGATGTTTCTCATGGCATGTCGCTGAATGTCACTTTGTTTGGTGTGAATGTAGGTGGAGAGCATTGGTATGCTGAAGCAGAATTAGGTAGTTTGTGCTCTTGGTCATTTATGTGGCCGCAATCCACATGGGGACCGCTCTACGGCTCTCGCCTTCTATCCGTAGCGTTTGGATTTAGATTCTAATATAGATTCTAATATAGATTTATTCACTACCTATGCTATCTTTCCGCTGTCAATTACGATAGATATACGTTAGATATACGTTAGATACACGATAGATACACGTTAGATATACGTTAGATATACGTTAGATAAGTATAGGAAACCCTAATTTGCATAATAATTGAACTATAATAAATTTTGAGTATGAAAAAAAGTATGAAAAAAGCAATGCTTGTATTGGGAATCGTAGTAATGGCTATTTTTGTTCAGTCATGCGAGCCAAAAAACGGTTTAGAGCAGAAATTTGTTGTATCTGGTATTGTGACGGATGTCGCAACAGGCAATCCTATTGAACATTGTATGGTATATCTCACGCATCAAACTCCTTCTAATCATATACGCTCTCGTGCGAATGAACCTGTGGCTACGATTCTTCCTACAGACCAAGAGCGTTGCCCTACGGATAGTTCGGGAAGATTCGAGTTCGCAAACCTATATGCAGGTACATATTATATAGAAGCTGAAGCACATGGCTATATATCTTCAGACTTAATAGAGATTACTCTATCTGAAGAGTCTAAAGAAGTGAATCTTCAGTTGGAGAAAAACCCTGAAGATAGTAAATTTAGCAATCCGCTCATAAATTTAGCAGAACTTGGAGAAAACCTTTCAGGAAAATCTTTGACAGAAATTGACCATCTCCTCTTGGATAAAGGTTGGGCAAAGTTTTACGAAGACCATAATACCATAGGCACAGACGTGTTTGGCTCCTGCTATTATTCAATAGGTATTCAATTAGATAGCACATGCTTTGGAGATGAGCTAACTAATACAATTCTCCTACAAGAAGATAATGCTTGTATTCTGATGGTGGACTATTTTAATGAGAATGGCCAAATGTCGGTTGAACTGGCAGCATCCTATATTCTCCCAGATGACCCAAAAACAGATTATAAGACATTGAGCGAAAATCTATATCGCTATTGTTCAACTAATTATTCATTTAAAGCATCCACGGAAATCACCGAAGAATTAGCACGAGGCTACATGTGGTATGGTGACATAGATATAGATTCCACATACCTTTACTATTGCAACGATGATGAACTATACAATTTTGCTCTACAAGCAGGTTGGATGACAAAAGCAGAATATGACGAAGAAATGGCTGATTATGAAGATGACTTTCGCATAGACTTTGTTGAACGGATTAATCATTCATATCTTGCAGTTTATGAGGAGATTGAGGCTGTAGATTTCACCCAAGATAAATATATGTATACAGCACTGCTAATGTCAGATGAGTATGATACATTTTTTGAAGCAAATGGAACGATGATAGCAGAATGCTATTGGGTTGATCATTGGCCAGAACTGCCAATGCCAATAAAGATACAAAAACAATTCCCTTTGAAGGGCAGAAAAGCATATCATAAATTTCATTGGCGTTACGGAGAAGGTGGCTCTTCTAACATGTGAAATGATAGCAGTTACTTATAATCATTTGCACAAATCAAAAAAATATATTACCTTTGCAAACCCTTAAAATAGTATGCATATGAAAACAAAGTTGTTATTTGCTATACTAGTAGCATTAGTTTGCATAAGCTGCGAACCCATTATTGATGATAATAATGTTGATATACCCGTTTCCGGAGAAATCGTAGGTACAATTTCTTGTAGAGATACGATAAATCAACGAGATGTACAAGGATATTATATCATTACTGATACTCATGACTCAATATTAACTTTTAACGAAGATGTCAGAATAGATACTTACTATGGAGTGGTTGGTATTTATGGTATCTTTAATCATAAAATCCCTTTTACGTTCACATATGAGTTATTAAAACCTACAGATGATGATTACGTTCATTATATCAATCCTGCATTTCATACCCATCTTCCAGCGATGCAATATAGACCATGGCATTTTAAACAAGCTGTGGTGAAACTTATAAAGTAATTTGGGACTCGTAAAGAAATAGGCTATCCACCGCTTATCCTCCGCTTATCCACCGCTAAAACCTACTATTTTCTAAAAGAAAATGTAGAAATGTGAAATATAATTAGCATATATCAAGAATAAATACTATCTTTGTAAACTCATTAATTAAATATTACAGCCATGAAACGAATTGCATTATTTAGCCTGTTGCTAATCTTTACGATTAGTAGCTCTCTGGCACAAGAGGTACAATTGCCTTATCCTTCCACTACCGCTTTGTCTTACGAAAAGAATAAAATCTATTACGAAGGCGAGCGTATCAGCAAAAGAGACTGCCAAGCATTCCTTCAACTGAATGCCCAAGAGGACATCTACCGCCAATATCGAAGCGGTTTGCGCATGTACAACGCAGGTTGGGGCTTACTCGGTACGGGCTTGACTTTAGATGCTTTCGCGATAGGGTTTACGGTAGGTTTATTCGCTTCTTTTCACTATGACCAGGAATGCCCAACAATGGGACCTGGTTTAGCCATTCTGTTGATTAGTGTCCCTGTAGGAGCTGCTGGACTGGCTTGTAATATTGCAGGTGTCCCTTTGGTCTGTGTCGGCAAAAAACGCATGCAACAAAGCATTGATGCCTATAATATCTCGTTGCCTGAGCCACAAACAGCCAAAAACTATTGGAGCATACAGTCCTCTAACAATGGCATAGGTTTAGCATATCATTTTTAATATAAATATCCCTATTGCTCTTCCAGTCTTATGAAAACGATTAAAACTATTCTTGGATGGCCATGCCGTATTTTAGTTATTGTCTTATTGGCAAGTTGTGTGATTGCTTGCGATATTGATAGACCGCAAGCATGCCCACCCTTATATAGCGAAATATATTACATTGAAGGCAGCGTTACTAATCAGCAAAACGAGCCTCTTTCGGCTGTAAAAGTAGGGTTTACGATGGAGTATGAAGATTTTTCTCCTATTGTCTATACGGATAGTCTTGGACTGTTTGAGTTGGAATGGGGAGTTCAAACAGGATGGGCTGATACGATGTCTGTGGCGATTTGTGATACTACTGGTGTGTACCAATCTACAAATCTGAAAATAGCCGAAGAGGATATGACTCTTCTTGAGGTTGTCGGTTGCCCTGGAGAAGGTTCCTACACAAGGTATGGTGTGAAAATCAATGTCCAGTTGGAAATGAATAATAACTGATGTTTACTCTTAAAACTGTCAAAATTTCAAGAAATCCTATTCCCCTCTTGTACAATTCAAATAATTATACTAACTTTGCAAACTCAATAAATATTACAGTCATGAAACTAAAAGATCTTCGCCAAAAGTACAACGGTCTTTTGCAGAAATTTATCCGTCTCTTCTCGCTTTCTAGTGTAGCATTTGTCTTGACCGCTTGCTATGGCTGTCCATATGCGGAGTATGATGTAGAAGGATATGTCTATGATGAAAATGGCAACATGCTGGAGAATATGCAAGTGGTAGTCCGTACGTTTGATGCGGAATGGGATTACCCTGATACAGTCTATACCAATGCCGATGGTCACTATCATGCGGTGCATAGTCTCACTTCCACAGGAGGCGATTGCATGGAAGTGATTGTACATGATACCACAGGGGTATATGCCTCCGATTCTACGCATATTGCATCGGGCAAGATGAAAGTAGAAGACCAAGACTCTTGGTCTGCCTATTACTCTATGCGCCAGGACTTCCAACTTAAAAAGAAGTAACTCGCTTGCGAGGTGTTGAGTGTGGCGACAAAGCCACTACTGTTTAGTGTTTAGTGAACGGCGCTTTGCGCCTACTATTTAGAGTAGTATTATGAAACGTATTTCATTTTTCCTATTGGGCTTGTTAGCCCTTGTCAGTTGCGATCCGAATAATGGTGATCCGGGTACAGAGAAATGGCAGTCGATCAATTGCAACCCATATATGTTATGGTTGCACAATTTTTATCCATTCCCTGAAAGCCCTGAAATGATGCCATCGTCACAACGGACTGTTCCTCCTTATCCTGATCTCGAATTTTTTGAGCGGTATCAGAATGCCGATCTCTTGCGTATTACTGTTGTTGCTGGCAATCAGGTCGAAATCTTGCATCATGCGGTATATCCTTGCTCCTATCGTATAGAGCAGCATGTGGAGCTAACGGATAGCAAAATTATTCTATGGGAGACAGAGTATAAGCCGCCCTTTATTGTAAAACCTTGTATATGTGGTGCGGACATCACCAGCAGTCTATCGCTTCCGCATCTAGACTATCATACGCTTATTCTGTCGGATTATGATATGGAGTTCCCTATTTACTTGTATGAAGGTATGGACACCCTGATTATTATTCGTACAGATATACCTTTCGAACCTATGATTAATGTGGATGTGAGTGGCACTGTTCGAGATGATAAGTCGAATGATTTAGAATCTGTACAAATGACGATTCATAACAAGTCGGGCGAGATAGCGGACACGGTATATACTGACAAGCACGGAAGGTATAGCGCCAGATATGCGATCAAAGGGTGCGAAGATGATACCCTCACTATCACTGCCACAGCAAGAGACTTGGGCTTGTTCTACGATACATGCAAGACGGTGCATATTGCCTTTGCGGATATGGCTTATGATACGGGAGGATATGAGTACAACTATTACGTGAGTCAGTACTTTAAGTTTGTTAAAAACACCTGGTTTAATCCTCTATATCCTAATTGAATAGGCTATTAAACTAAAAGATAACAATCTAATTAAATGTTGATTTATGAAACGTTTTTATGTTTACCTGTTGTTATGCATGGCTGTTATGGGATGTTCGCCTAATGCTCCTACTGAGCCATGTAAGGATGAAGCCCAATTGGCAATCCGACTCGCTCAGTTAGTGGAGGATGAGAGTTATGAAGAAGCATTGGGGTTATTCGATCGGATTGATTTGAAGCAGGATAATTATATCCAAATCATTCCCTACTATCGTAATGGTTCTATTAATATGTTCGCAGATATTAGTCCCATTGTGATTTTTAATGAAAAAGGAGAATGGTTGTCAACTAATTTTGATGAAGACTTTTGGACGTATTTGCAGGTAGAGAAGTCGCAAATGGGCGCATGGCAAGTTTATCTCATGTCCCAGATGTGGCATTACTTGCCTCTTCAATGGCATGCGAATTATTCGTATCGTGACTACCTTTATTCACAATCGTCTAAGGGATATGGATATTTTCGCAAAAATTTCGTAGCCAGTTGGCATAAATTAGCACCTCAAATCACCCAAGAAGGAGATAAGTATCTTATTAGTGCATGCTACTGGTCTGAGTTTGAAGGACTAGTTCGCGAGCACTATGCTGTGACATTTGAAAAAGATAGAGTATATATTGATAAAATCGATGTAGATGTACTCTATAAATATGATTGTGGCATTCAATTCTAGTGTTGTTTAGAGTATAAATACAAGAATATATGAAAAAGATTTTTGGACTCTTCATGCTGAGCATGATATTGCTGCTCACAAGTTGCGAACCTACTACGTTAGGAAGAAAGAATACCCTAGTCAATATCGCAGAGTTGGGCTTAGATATCTATGGCTCAACGGAAAAGAATATGGATAAAACCATTACCAGAAAAGGATTTGAGAAAATTTATTATGAAGCTCGTGGGGAATGGAAGTATGCTAAGTATGCCATTGGCGTTCAATTGGATAGCACTATGACAGAGGAACAAATATCCCAAAAGTTAGAAGAACTCCAAAACAATGCAACTATGATACTTGTATCATACCGTGTGCGCAACGAATTAGTTTATATAGAGCAAATAAATGCATTCTATATGTTGCCTGAAAATACTATGGCGAATTACAAAAAGTTAAGTAATCAGTTATACACATATCATCAGAACTTATTTCCATTTGTCCAATCAAAAGAAGAGCCAGATGAGTTTGATGGTGAATTCTTGTGGCAAGGTATGATTCATTCAGGGGAAACAATTTATGCCTGCGATAATGATGATGTAGTTGTGAAACAAGCTTATCTTTTAGGAATAATATCCAAAGAAGAATATGATACTTGGAAGGCGAATAAATACGACCCTAATGCTACACGTGAGGCATTTGTTTCGCAATTGGAGAGTGCTTTGGAAGTAGGAGAAATATATGATGCTGATAATGATGAAGAAGGTATATCTAGTAATGGTTTGATTACAACGCTAAAAGATGCGGATTTGGATTTAGAAACGATACCTGTAGTCAGTGCTTATTGGACTGTTGAGAAAAATGTTAATCCGTAAAAATTCAAGGTACATACATTATTATGCATCTATAGAAAAACAACTAAAAAACAATAATAGTTATGAAAAAGATTAAAAACTCTATCCGCTTTTCCCTTAATACTATCTTAACCACTCTCGTAGGAATGTTTATCACGTCATGCGAAGAAGGTCCTAAAGGCGGTGGAGTTGTAGAAATGTATGGCGTTCCAATGGCTGAATATGATGTACAAGGAGAGGTTATGAACGAAACCAACGAACCACTTAAATCTATGCAAGTGGTGGTCAAGGCAAATGATGAGTATGCTTGGCCTGATACCGTTTACACCAACGAAGAGGGAAAATATCAATGCAAATACGGCATAACCTCATTTGGTGAGGAGTGCTTGCAAGTGATTGTAAATGATACCACAGGCGAGTATGAGTCAGATACCCTACATATCGCTCCCAAACAAATGCAAGAGATAGAAAAAGGTAGTTGGAATGTCAAATATAACGTAGATGCAGACTTCCAACTCAAGAAAAAATAAACCACACTACACAACAATACATCATACTACACAACGCATTATGAATCTCCGAAAACGAATCATATTTGAGCTTGAGCGACTGCGTCGCAAGAATCTCCAGCAGTTGCACCCTCTACAACAATTGTTTTGGGAAAGTACGCTGCGCTGCAATGTGCATTGTTTGCATTGCGGTAGCGATTGTAGCAGTAGTGAAATCATACCAGACATGCCCGCAGGGGATTTTCTTCACGTATTGGACAACTCTATTACACCTCATGTTAATCCACATAAAGTGCTGATTATCATATCTGGTGGCGAACCCCTAATGCGTACTGATCTTGCCGAAGTGGGCAAGGCGCTCAAGCAACGCGGCTATCCTTGGGGTATGGTCACCAATGGTCTGGCACTCACACCCAAACGATTCAAAGAGCTGATGCAGAATGGCTTGCGTTCGATGGCTATTAGTTTTGATGGCATGAAAGATAATCACAACTGGCTCCGCCAACATCCCCTCGCTTTTGAAGGGGCCACCCGCGCTATTCAACTGGCAGCTGCAACGCCATCACTGACTTGGGATGTGGTGACATGCGTGAACCAACGTACTATCCACCAGTTGGACGAGATGCGCGAATATTTATGGTCTATCGGTGTGCGCAACTGGCGATTGATTACCATTGCTCCTATGGGACGAGCTGCCGATAATCCCGAATTGCTTTTGACCTCTGAGCAAATGCGTTATTTATTGGATTATATCCGTGAGAAACGTAAAGAAGGTTTGCATATCTCTTATTCTTGTGAAGGCTTTATGCCTGATTATGAGAGCGAAGTGCGCGATTACCTTTTCCATTGTGCAGCGGGTGTAAGTGTAGCATCGATACTGATTGATGGTAGTATCTCTGCTTGTACTAGTGTACGTGGCAAATATTACCAAGGTAATATCTACCACGATGATTTCTGGGATGTGTGGGAGAACCGCTTCGAACCCTACCGAAATCGCCAATGGATGAAACAGATAGAGCCTTGTAATACCTGCCAACTCTTCCGCTACTGCGAGGGAGGGGGCATGCACCTCCGTCGAGAAGATGGTTCACTCATGCTCTGCCATCATAATAAACTAATGGAAGGTAGCGCAAGGTAGCGCAAAGGTAGCGTGAAGATATAGGAATATCATACTAATCACATAGTAATCACATAGTCAAGAAAGGTAAATATTATGAAAAAAATTAAAAACAAAATCCGTACACTGATTAATTCAGTACTAACATTCTTGGTCGGCGGTAGTATTTATGGATGTGCAGTAGATTATGGCCCCATGCCATTATATGCTCCACCTGCACCAGAGTCTTATTTGTTGGTAGAAGGTAAGGTCGTAGATGAAACGGGAAGACCATTGGGTAATATTCGTGTGGATTTGAAAGCACCTCATTTGGCTGGATATGTGCCAAAACTCTACACCGATGAAAATGGACACTTTGCATATTCAGAGAACTATACTTCTGATTTTAAGCATGACACCTTGCAGGTGTATTTCAGTGATAAGTATCAAATCTATGCTCCTGATTCATTGCAGGTTCCTTTCGCAGAAATGAAGATTGATACCATAGACACAGGTATCTATGGCTGTACGTGCAATGTAGATATGCAACTAACTAAAATGGAACAACCCACTGAATGACAATTTATTAGTAATACAAAAATAGCGGAGATTTTCTCCGCTATTTTTTTATTGGTCATCTTTCGCCTACATGCGATTTGGCACCTCAATACCGAGTAATGCCATGGCACTCTTAATAACTTTAGCCACTGTTTGAGCCAAGACAAGGCGCAGCGCGCGTTTGTCGGCATCAGCCTCGTTGAGAATGCTGTGGTCGTGGTAGAAGCTATTGAAGTCGCATGCCAAAGCATATGCGTAGTTGGCAATCACCGCAGGGGAGAACTCATCACCTGCTTGGCGTACTGCCGTAGGATAATCTACAAGGCGTTGAATAAGAGCGAGTTCTTTAGGCGATAAGGCGATAAGGCTATTAGGCGATAAGGTGAGTTTGTTGCCTGCCTTGCGCAGCACGCTTTGAATACGCGCATAGGTGTACTGGATAAAAGGACCTGTGTTGCCATTGAAGTCAATACTCTCTTCTGGATTGAAGAGCATGTTCTTACGAGGATCGACTTTCAGAATGAAGTATTTCAGCGCACCCAAACCTACTACACGAGCAATCTCGTTGGCTTCCTCTTCGGTGATGTCGGGTAGGGTATTGACTTTATCTTTCGAAATCTCTTTTGCATCTGCAATCATTTGTGCCATGAGGTCGTCGGCATCTACCACCGTACCCTCGCGACTCTTCATCTTACCGTTAGGGAGTTCGACCATACCGTAACTGAAATGCACCAATTCTTTGCCGAATGGAAAACCGAGACGGTCAAGCAAGATACTGAGTACTTTGAAATGGTATTCCTGCTCATTACCAACGACATACACCATCTTGTCAATAGGGTAGTCCTCGAAACGTAGCTTCGCAGTACCAATATCTTGGGTCATATATACGGATGTACCATCTGCACGAAGTAGCAGTTTTTCATCCAAGCCGTTTTGTGCCAAGTCTGCCCATACTGAACCATCTTCGCGGCGGTAGAAGTCACCTTTTGCCAATCCACGCTCCACTTCGCCTTTGCCCACAAGATAAGTGTCGCTTTCGTAGTAAATCTTATCGAAGCCTACACCCATTTGTTTGTATGTCTCATCAAAACCAGCATACACCCATTCGTTCATCTTCTGCCAGAGTGCGCGCACCTCTGGGTCGTTTTGTTCCCACTTAACAAGCATGGCTTGTGCCTCTTTGATGAGTGGTGCCTCTTTCTTGGCGGTCTCCTCGTCCATACCTTGAGCCATGAGTTCTTTGATTTGGGCTTTGTACTCTTTATCGAAACGTACATAGTAATCACCAATGAGGTGGTCGCCTTTCTTGCCGCTGGTCTCTGGTGTCTCGCCGTTGCCGAACTTGAGCCAAGCCAGCATGGATTTGCAGATATGAATGCCGCGGTCGTTGACAATATTGGTCTTGACAACATTCCAACCATTTGCCTCTTGAATCTTAGCGATGGAATAACCGAGCAGGTTATTGCGTACGTGTCCAAGGTGCAAAGGCTTGTTGGTATTAGGTGAAGAGTATTCTACCATCATCAATGGTTTCTCGCCTTCACCGCGACTCAGTTGTCCGTACTTCGTATTTTCTGCAATTGCTTGGAGTTGTTCAATCCAGTAGCTTTGTGCGATACAAAGATTAAGGAAACCTTGCACTGCGTTGTATTTCTCAATGAGTCCCCCTACGAGCGCTTCGCCTACCTCTTGTGCCACCATTGCTGGGGCTTTGCGAGCTGCTTTTACGAATGGGAAAACGACAAGAGTAATGTCACCTTCGAACTCTGCGCGAGTCTTTTGGAACTGCACTTGTGCAGGGGTAATCTCTACTCCGTACAAAGTCTTAACTGCTTCTTGTACCTTAGGAATAAGTATTTCTTCTAATTTCATATATGTAGTATCAATTTACAATGCTTTACATTTTTCTTTTAGGAATGCGGCTTCTTGCTCGGACAGCAGTGGTGCTACCTCTGCATATACCCATGCGTGGTAGTCATTAATCCATTGAATCTCCTCGGCGGTCATACGGGCGAGGTCAATCATACGAGTGTCATAATAGCACAACGTAAGTGTCTCAAAATCAAAGAAAGTTTCGCCTGTTGTGTGTACACCTAATTCCTGTGCTTCGCGAACTGCAATTAGGTTCTCAATACGAATACCATATTCATTGGCACGGTAGATACCAGGTTCATCGGAGCAGATATTACCTACTTGCATAGGGTTCGGATTATTGTCGGTGCGAATGTTTTGTGGACCCTCGTGGCAACCCATAAAGTGTCCAACGCCGTGACCAGTACCATGACCATACGTCATACCTTCTGCCCATAAGAATTGGCGAGCCAAAATATCCAATTGATTGCCGCGAGTACCTTTAGGAAAACGCGCACGAGCAAGTGCGATATGTCCTTTGAGCACAAGCGTATAGTCGCGTTTTACTGCATCTGGAATCAATGCGGGATTACCTACCCATACGGTGCGGGTGATGTCTGTAGTACCATCTAAGTATTGTCCCCCCGAATCTAATAGCAGTACGCCATCGCCTTCTATCTTAGCACATTCCTCTGGAGTAGCGTGGTAGTGCACAATAGCACCATTGCCTTTCCAACCCGCGATGGTGCAGAAACTATCATCGGTGTAATTCTCGCCCATCGCACGAAACTTGCCAAGTTGGGCAGCGAGGGTGATTTCTGTTTGAGGTGTCTTGAGAGCCTCATTCTCCAACCAATAGAAGAATCTTGTCAGTGCAACCGCATCTTTGCGCATGGCGATGCGTTCGCCTGCGAGCTCAGTAGCATTTTTTACACTCTGCATTTTCAGCACTGGACTTGGACTCACGTTCACGCGGCGTGTAATAGCAGGATTGATAGCCTCGTAGAGGGCTTCATTCACTTTGCCACCATCATACATGATACCTTCTGCTTGAAGGGTTTGCAAATAAGTGAATACTTGCTCATAATCGCATACGTTAATACCTACACGATTGAGATAAGTATGGGCAGCGGCATCTAATTTATTTGGCGATACAAAGATGGTACACTTGTCCATCTCTACTACCACATAACTGATAAGGCATGGCGTATAATCCACATCTTTACCACGTATATTGAGCAACCATCCAATCTCATCTAGCGCAGAGATAACTAATGCTTGGCAATGACGCTCTTGCAATACATGACGCACACGAGATAGTTTGCTTTCTACACTTTCTCCAGCATATTTTTCCTCATATTCATAGAGCAGAGAAGTAGGAATAGCTGGGCGATTTTCTGTCCAAAGTGGGGAAATTAAATCAATAGACACGAGCGACAAACCACCTTCTTCTAATGTGGCTTTCAAGTCGCGATAGCCATTTACACTATACATTTCAGGATTGACAGCCACTGCTCCTTGAGCATTTTTGCAAAGCCATTCGGGGATAGTAGGGCAGTCGATGTCGCTTTCGCGCATCAACTCCACAGTGGTGTCTTGCAACTCTACTTCTGCTTGCAAGTAGTAGCGGCTATCTGTCCAAAGCAGTGCTTTGTCCATGGTAATCACTGCGGTGCCTGTCTCGCCGAGGAAGCCCGTAATCCACGACATCTCGGTCCAGTGCTCCGCCATATATTCACTTGCATGTGGGTCAGTACCAGGCACGATACATGCACTCACACCATGTTGTTTCATCAGCGCGCGTAGCGCCGTCAATCGCTGTTTTATCATAATCTGTAAACTATTTCACTGCCTTAAACGACATATCTAGACTTTTAATAGAATGGGTGAGAGCACCTACGCTGACAAAATCCACACCTGTGATAGCATAGTCGTGGATAGTGTCAATGGTGATGCCTCCACTGGATTCAATTTCTATATGTTTGCCATTCTCTTTCTCCCATGCACGGATAATCTCTACCGCACCTTTGGTGCGCTCTGGAGAGAAATTATCTAGCATAATACGGTCGGGGATATTCGTTGCCAATGCTTCGCGTATCTCCTCCTCGTTGCGAGTCTCAATCTCAATGCGTAGGTCTTTGCCTTTCTCCTCGCAATAGTTCTTTGCGCGAGTCAGTGCTGCAGTGATGCCTCCTGAAAAATCCACATGGTTGTCCTTCAGAAGAATCATGTCAAATAGACCAATACGGTGGTTCATTCCGCCACCAATCAGCACTGCTTCTTTCTCAAGGTAACGCAATCCAGGGGTGGTCTTACGGGTATCAAGCACGTGGCAATCCGTGTCAGCAATCAGACTTTGATAACGGTGTGCCGTAGTAGCGACACCAGACATGCGCTGCATGACGTTGAGCATGGTACGCTCAATTTGCAATAGACTAAGTTCCTTGCCATATACGCGAAAAGCGATATCGCCTGGTTTTACATATGCGCCATCTTCAATGAATTGTTCCATGCGACACTCTGGGTCAAAGTACGCAATAATTTGCTTTGCTACTTCAATACCAGCAATAATACCTTCTTCTTTCACAATCAACTGTTGGCAACCCATTTCTGTTTCGGGTATGCAACTGAGTGAGGTGTGGTCGCCATCGCGGATGTCTTCTTCGAACCAGATGGCAATGAGTTTTTGTAGTTCTTTTGTATCCATATTTTGGTGTATAGTGTATAGCGTTGGTGTAAAGGTAGGAATTTAGGCGACAAAGGTACAAAAAAAAAAGCAGATATGCAAATAATTTTGCGGAATGTGCGTTTCTTTTTAGAGAATGCGTAAGATTTTACTCGTAGAGGTATATATGTTGGACACGGCGGGAGATGGATGTTAGGATTTCGTACGGAATGGTTTGTAACGTATTTGCTAATTCTTGTATGGGCAGTTGGTCGCCAAAGACAATGGCAAAATCTCCAGGTTGTGCATCGGTACCCGTGACATCAATCATTGCTTGGTCCATACATACATTTCCTACTACAGGACATCGTTTGCCACGTACCAAAACTTCTCCTCCATAATTGGAAAAACGTCTATCAAATCCATCTGCATATCCTATCGGAATGACAGCAATCTGTCGTGGCTCATTGATTGTTGTGTGTCTTCCGTATCCAATGGTAGCGTTTGCGGGAACTGTTTTAACACTAAGTATGGTTGTTTTGAGAGTGCATACATTTCGCAAGGCGACATCCGCAAACGATAGTCCATACATCCCAATGCCAAGGCGGCACATGTCGAAATGGTATTGAGGAAATCGCTCTATGCCAGCAGAATTGCATATGTGCTTGATAATTGGGTAGTTGATTGCTGATTGTAGTTCTGTGGCACAAGTGTTGAAATATTGCGCTTGCTTATGCGTAAAGGCATCAAACTGTGCTTCATCGCTACCTGCGAAATGGGAGAAAATACTCACTACTCGTACTGCTTTCTGCTGCTGTAGGCGATTGATGAGTAGAGGAATATCTTCTTGATAAAAGCCAAGACGGTGCATCCCCGAATCAATTTTAATATGAATAGGAATATTCTCTAATCCCTTTGTTTCGGCAGCGTGAATGATATTCTCCAATACTTGGAATGAGTAGATGTTGGGTTGCAGGTTATTCTCGAGTATATGGTCGAGTGCGGCTGTTTCTGGGTCCATGATGATGATGGGCAATGTGATACCTGCTTTACGCAGTTCCACTCCTTCGTCAGCTACAGCTACTGCTAAATAATTCACCATTCCGCTTTGTTGAAGTGCTTGGCTAATAGCCACGCTTCCTGTACCATACGCAAAAGCCTTCACCATGCATGTGAGTTGTGTTGCAGGAGATATTAGTGAACGGAAATATCGCACATTTTCTACCAGTGCAGATAAATTGACTTCGAGGATTGTTTCGTGTGTTTGCTGTAGTATTCGTTTTGCAATCGTTTCTTCATTGTATCCTAATGCGCGCATCACGGCAGCACAAGTACGAATGTTTTGATGGGTAGGGTCTTCAATGATAATCGGACAATCGGCAAATAAGGTTAGTTTTTCCCTTCGCTTGTCTTCCAATGAAGGGAAATTCTCTCCGTGCTCGGGTCCGATGTATGTAATGACACCTATAGTGGGTTTGATAATTGGTTGTAGTCGTTGCATCTCTCCCACTTCTGAAATACCTGCTTCAAAGATGGCTAATTCTGTTCGCTCGTTCAGTTGCCAAACAGATAATGGTACACCGATTTGTGAATTGTATGATTTGGGTGAGCGTGTGATACGGAAGTCTTCTTTAAGGAGTTGGTATAACCATTCCTTGACAACGGTTTTGCCATTGGAACCCGTAATGCCGATGACAGGCCCATGGTATAATGAACGTTTGTATGCGGCAAGCGATTGCAGAGCCGTTATCACATCTGGCACAAGGATGAATAGCGCATCGGAAGACAAATTAGTGAGATGGTGTGCGTGGAGTTGTTGCTCTGTGAGAACGAAGGTTCTTAATCCTCGTTTTATGAGTTCAGGAATGTATTTTGCTCCATCGTTTTTAGTGGTTTTGAGCGCGAAGAATAGTGTGTTTTTAGGTTCGCTACTCAGTAGCCTGCTATCTATAAGAAGGTGGTGGATATGCAAATTCTGCAAGTTGTCGGACATGCCGATAACTTGCAGAGGGTGAATCGCTAGTATGATTTCTTGGATTAGCATCCTTCAAATTGTTGGAGGAAGCGCACATCGTTCTCCGAGAAAAGTCGGAGGTCTTTTACGCGGTATTTGAGATTAGTGATACGCTCTACTCCCAATCCGAAGGCATACCCCGTATAGACTTTGGAATCAATACCGCAAGATTCGAGCACGTTAGGATCTACCATTCCACAACCGAGAATCTCCACCCAACCAGTACCTTTGCAGAAAGAGCAACCTTTTCCACCACAGAGGTCGCAAGAAATATCCATTTCTGCGGAAGGTTCTGTAAATGGGAAATAACTTGGTCGTAGTCGAATTTGTGTTTCTGGTCCGAACATCTCCTTGGCAAAATACAATAGTACTTCGCGCAGGTCTGCAAAACTGACATTCTTATCAATATATAATCCTTCTACTTGGTGGAAGAAGCAGTGTGCTCGTGCAGAAATAGCTTCGTTTCGATATACTCTACCAGGGCATAGAACACGAATGGGTGGTTCTTGCGCGAGCATGGTGCGCGTCTGCACGCTGGATGTGTGTGAGCGCAATAAGATGTCTGATGGCTTTTGTACGCCAATCTCTTTTTCAATGAAGAAGGTATCTTGCATATCTCGAGCAGGGTGTTCAGGCGCAAAATTAAGCAATGAATATACGTGGTTATCGTCTTCTACTTCAGGTCCTTCAGCCACAGTGAATCCGACACGCGAGAAGATGTCAATAATTTGCTCTCTTACTAATGATAGTGGGTGGCGTGTACCTAATGCGATTGGGTCGGGTGTGCGAGTAAGGTCCAATATATCTGCACTATTTCTGCTTGTTCCGCTTGCTTCTACCGCTTCACGTAGTTCGCTGATGCGTGTCTCATAGTTTTGACGGAGTGCATTAAGGGCTTGACCAATTTCGCGTTTTTGCTCTTTAGGCACATTGCGAAAATCATTGAATAACTCAGTAATACAACCTTTTTTAGAAAGGTATTTGATGCGCAGTGCCTCAACTTCTTCGAGGGTGGTGGCTGTTAAATTTGCCGCTTGGGCTGTTAAGTCTTGAATGCGATTAATCATATCAGAATACTATATTTATCGTAGTTTGTTGGGGATTTTTCGCAAAAATCCATAATCGCCTGCAAAATTACAAAAAACAATCCGTATATGCAAATTTTTTGTAATTTTTGTGTGTTTTTTGGGGCGTTGAAGCGATAGGATGATAAGGCGGTAACTACCGCTTATCTACTGCTTATCTACCGCTGGGAATGAGGCAATAGGGCGATAAGGTAATGAGCGAGGAGGGACAGATGGATAACTACATACTTTAGCACTTTCATGCTTTAACACAAAAAAAAGAGTCTAAATATTGTATATATGAAAAAAAAGTTGTACCTTTGCACGATTTTTTGCGTGTTATGCGCGCGCGTGTAACACGAGAAAACTGAAAGGTGAAAAGTAAATGAAGCGAATCATTATCATAATAAGTGCATGGCTGTGCGGGTTGTTCGCAGTGGCCGCAGATAGTGTGCGGGTAGTGGATCCTCTTCAGGACCCGCTGATAAGTGTTTCGCAGACGGATACCGTTGCTCCTCGCAAACAAACGATTGATGCCCGTGTGTCATACACCTCCAAAGATTCGATGGTAATGACTGGCAAAGGAATTGCGCATATGTACGGCGATGGTGAATTGCAATATAAGTCCATGGGTTTAACCGCAGAGTATATTCGTGTATGTATGGATAGTAGCACTTTGTATGCGAGTGGTGTGTATGATACGATAAATGATGAAACAATCGGTTTGCCAGTATTCAAAGATGGTGAAGAGAGTTACGAATCTAAAGAGATATTATATAACCTGAAGACACAAAAGGGATTAATTCGTCATGTGGTGACAGAGCAAGGTGAGGGATATTTGATTGCAGATACAACCAAAAAACGCGCGGATAATACGTTAATGTTGCATGGCGGTAAATATACTACGTGCAATGATCATGAGCATCCTCACTTTTATCTACAAATGACTAAAGGTAAAGTTCAGCCACGGAAAGATGTGGTGTTTGGTCCTGCGTATTTAGTAGTGGGTGAAGTGCCATTGCCATTAGCTGTGCCTTTTGGTTTCTTCCCTTTTACGAATACTTATTCCAGCGGTTTGATAATGCCGAACTTTGGTGATGATTATACGCGTGGTATGTACTTGCAAGGTTTGGGGTATTATTTTGCTATAAACGACTATTTTGATTTGGAGTTAAAGGGAGATATATATACTCGTGGTACGTGGAGCGTTTCGGCTGCCTCCCGCTATGTGAAGCGATATAAATTTCGTGGTAATCTGAGTTTGAACTACCGTTGGGACGTGACAGGTGAGAAGGATATGCCCGATTATAGTGTGGCAAAGAATTTGAGCGTACAATGGACACATACGCAAGATGCGAAAGCGAATCCTTATAGCAATTTCTCGGCGAGTGTAAACTTTAAAACGGCTGGTTATAATCGTAGTAATATCAATAATTATTACAATATTCAAGCCAACTCAGAGAGCAGTACCAGCAGTACGGTGAACTATACTCAGCGTTTTCCTGATAGTCCGTGGAGCTTGAGCGCGAGCATGTCAATCACACAGAATATGCGAGACTCATCCCTCAATGTGAGTCTTCCTAATCTCAATGTGAGCATGAGCCGCATCTATCCATTTAAGCGCAAACAACGTGTGGGTAAAGAACGGTGGTATGAGAAAATTAGTTTGCAGTATAGTGGAAGTTTCTATAACTCAATAAAATGTAAGGAAGATTATCTCTTGAAATCGAACTTTGTTAAAGACTGGCAGAATGGTTTGAAGCATACGCTGAATAGTTCAGCATCTTTTATGCTCTTTAAATATATAAGTGTCACGCCGAGTTTGAGCTTTAATGACCGAATGTTTTTCCAGCGTGTGGATCAGCGATGGGATGAGGAGAGTTATGAAGTGAAAAAAGACACTGTAATGGGTTTTTATAATGTGTACGACTTTAATGCAAGTGTAAGTTTGAGTACGAAATTGTATGGATTCTATATACCCAATCGTAAGATATTTGGCGATAAAGTAGACCGTTTTCGTCATGTGATGACTCCGAATGTGAGTTTCAACTATCATCCTGATTTTAGTGACCCCATGTGGGCGAAGCGTTATGGTGGTTTTTATGGGACATATGATAGGATGTTGACTACATATGATGAAGCGGGAAATATTGTGCCTAAACTAGATGAGAATGGTTTGCCGATATTTGAAGTAGTAAACTATTCTCGATTCCGCGAAGCTCCAGGTAGAGGTAGTTCGGCAAGTTTGTCGTTTTCTTTGGGTAATAATTTGGAGATGAAATTACGCAATGACAAAGATACCACAGGTAAGGAACCTTACAAGGTGTATAGCATTATTGATAATTTTAGTATTAGCGGAGGTTATAATTTCATTGCAGACTCCATGAACTGGCAGAACTTCTCTGTGAATCTACGTATCAAGATTCCTAAAGTAAATTATACCATCAATTTGAGCGGTCAGTTTGATCCATACATGTACACAACTACCGCTAGCGGTCAGCATGTTCGTTGTAATGAGTTATATTGGAATCATGGTCGTTTTCCCCATTTTTTGGGAACGAGTACGAGTTTCAGTTATACGTTTAACAATGATGTCGTGAAACGTTGGTTCAATCGTGAAGATAAAGAAATAGAATCTGCCATGGAAGAAGATTTGTTGGAACCAACGATAGACCCACTGACGGGCGAATTGATAGAGCCAGAAGAACAACAGAATAGTAAAAAACGCAAACCCGAAAAGGACAATGTTACTGATGATGGTTATTTGTTTGCAGAAATTCCATGGAGCTTGAGTGTATCATATAATTTACGTTATGCACCTGGTACAGAGTGGGATGAGAAACGTAATTATCCTAAAATGGGATTCAGGCATAATTTGAGTTTCTCTGCATCCATTGGCTTAGGTAAAGGGTGGAAAGCAAGTACATCGCTGAGTTATGATGTGAATGCAAAGAAATTATCTTACACAAATATCAATGTGAGTAGGGATTTGCACTGCTGGAGCATGAGTGCAAGTTTTGTGCCATTTGGTCCGTATAAGAGTTATACCTTCCATATAGGTGTGAATGCTAGCATGCTGAAAGATTTGAAATATGATAAGAGTAGCGCAGATGCTACAAGCCGTCGTGTGGACTGGTGGTAAAATGATTTATAGCAAACAATTATAAAAAAAAGCATATGAAAATAGAAGCAAGAAAAGTAGTAACCCTCCAATACGATTTGTATGTGGATGGAGATAATGGAAGTGAAGAAGTAATGGAGCAAGCAACGGAGGATCGTCCTTTGGTGTATTGTCATGGTGAAGGTATGATGTTGCCAGCATTCGAAAAGCATATGGCGGGATTAGCAGAAGGCGAATTGTTCGATTTCCGTATTGCTTGTGAAGATGCATATGGGGAATATGATACAGAAGGTGTGCTGCAATTAGAAAAAAAGATGTTCTATAATGGCGACGGCGAGTTTGACTCGGAGCGCGTATTTGAGGGGGCGATTGTACCAATGAATACGGTAGATGGTCAAATTATCAATGCGCAGATTGTAGAGATTGCAGAGGAACATGTGACTATTGATTTGAATCATCCTTTGGCTGGTGAAAATCTGCATTTTATAGGCAAGGTGTTGAATATTCGTGAGGTGACCGAGGGCGAATTGAAGGCCTTGCATCATCGTGGTTGTGGTGGTTGTGGTGGCTGCAAAGGTAGTTGCGAAGACTGCGGTGGCGAGTGCGATTGTAAGTAATAGTTTTTGAGATAATGAATTTATAAATAAGGAAATACTATGGCAAATATTTTAGCGATAGTGGGACGTCCCAATGTAGGGAAATCGACCCTTTTTAATCGTTTGACCAAGACGCGTCGAGCGATAGTAAATGATGCAGCAGGTACTACTCGTGACCGACAATATGGTAAGAGTGAGTGGTGTGGCAAGGAGTTTTCCGTGATAGACACGGGTGGATGGGTAGTCAATTCGGATGATACATTTGAGAGCGAAATCAACCATCAAGTGAACCTTGCCATCAAGGAGGCAGATGTGATCTTGCTAGTGGTGGATGTGAATGCGGGTGTGACACAGTTTGATATGGAAGTAGCTCATTTATTGCGTCAAGCAAAGAAAGAAACTGTGTTGGCAGTTAATAAGGTTGATCAGTTTGACCAACAATATGGTGCTCCAGAGTTTTATAAATTGGGCTTGGGTGAACCATATATCTTGTCCGCTGAGAATGGTTTGGGGACAGGCGATTTACTGGATGAAATTTGTAGTCGATTCAAAGAAACTGTGGCAGGTGAGGAATTGGATGAGTTGCCTCGTTTTGCTATTGTGGGACGACCTAATGCGGGCAAGAGTAGTATCTTGAATGCGTTTATAGGCGAGGAACGAACGATTGTTACTGATATTCCGGGGACTACGCGCGATAGTATCTACACACGCTATAATAAATTTGGCAAAGATTTTTATCTGGTAGATACTGCGGGTATTCGTAAAAAAGCGAAAGTAAATGAGGATTTGGAATACTATTCGGTTGTTCGTTCCATCCGTGCAATAGAGAATTCTGACGTTTGTATCTTGATGATAGATGCTACACGCGGTATTGAAGCACAAGATTTGAATATTTACTCCCTGATACAAAAGAATAAAAAGGGCTTGGTGGTGTGTGTGAATAAGTGGGATTTGATAGAGAGCAAAACAAATGCAGATATTAAAGGATATGAGCGTGCTATTCGTGAACGTATTGCACCATTTATAGATTTTCCCATCATTTTCACCTCTGCACTTACTAAACAACGCATTTTCAAAGTGATGGAAACAGCTTTGCATGTATATGAAAATAAGCAACGCAAAGTACATACTGCCCAATTGAATGAGCGATTTTTGCCATTGATTGAAAATTATCCTCCACCAGCAACAAAAGGTAAATATATCAAAATTAAATATTGCACCCAATTGCCTAATACGCAAATACCAACCTTTGTTTTCTTTGCTAATTTGCCACAATATGTGAAAGAACCATATCGTCGCTTCTTAGAAAATAAATTGCGTGAATGGTGGGATTTTAATGGCACACCTGTGCAAGTGTTTATTCGAGCCAAATAATTATCATATAGATTTTTAAGAAAGTATTTCTTATTGGTAAGATAGATTTGTGTAAATGTAAAATTTTTTGTACTTTTGCAGTTTCAATGAAGATCATAGGTTTTAGCAAAATAGATGGCGTCGTGAAGATGGTATTGAAGGGCGATTCTTCGTTATTGGTGAATCGTAAACCCTTTTTCATTCCCGACTGGAGTGCAGATATTCGCATGCGACCTTGTGTGGTGTTGCGTGTGAGCCGATTGGGCAAGAATATCGCAGCTCGTTTTGCTACTCGCTACTATGATGCGGCGGCTCCAGGACTGAATATATGGGCAGCGGATTTTTTATTAAAAGGAGACTATGCGCGCGCATGGGCTTTTGATTATTCAATGGTGGTGGGAAACTTTGTGGATTTATCTTCATGGCAAGAGATGGCTACAATCATTCCTTTTGATGAGGCTATCAGTCGTGCAAGTGCGGTGATGACCCTGCGTCAAGGCGATATGATTTTTGTGGATTGTGCTACTGCTGAGCGCGCTTTGGTTCCCGAAGAAGTGATTACTGTCAATAACGGAGATGAAGAACTATTATTTTGCAAAATAAAATGAAACGTTGGTTGATGGTCATATGTATTATGCTCTTCCCTATTATAGCAATGGCGGGAAGACATACGTATGCAGAGCACTCAGTGCTGCGTAAAGGTAACTTTGTGAAGATACGTGTCAGCGAAACGGGCGTGCATTGTTTACCATACGATTCATTGGTAGCATGGGGATTAGACCCCTCGCGTGTGCGAATTTTAGGATATGGTGGTAATATGCTTTCAGAAAATTTTACGTTGCTTAAATACGATGATTTACCATCGATACCATATTATATGCATCAAGGAAAGGATGGCGTGTTTGGCAAGGGTGATTATCTCTTGTTTTATGCAGAGGGTCCAGTGGCTTGGCATTTTTCGGCAGGAAGATGGCGTCATACGCAAAATCCGTATAGTCGTTATGGGTATTATTTCCTTAGCGATGATGCTGGTGAACCTATATTGATGCCGCAGGCAAGAGCATTAGATGATGAAAATGTAATGGATGTTGATTGGCATGTTCGTTACATGGTGCATGAGATTGATTCCATCAACTTGATTGATAAATCTGGTGTGAGTGGAGGAGGACGCGAGTTCTTCCATGAAAAATTACATGGTCGTAGTGATGGATTGAATATACGATTTAATGTGCCAGATGTACTCAGTAAAGGAAATGTCGTATGTATGACTGATTTTGCAGTGACCAGTACAGAACCATCGCGTGTGACTATTGGTATTGGTAGTGCACGTGAAACGACAAGTGTTTCGGCTATCACTACATCCGATTTTTATCTCCGTGCTATACGTGATTCGTTGTTAATGACTGCTAAAGCTAATGAATCTGATCAAGTGACGGTGAAAATTCATTTCTCTAGCCCATCATCTGGTGCAGAAGGATATTTGAATTATGTTGAAGTGAATGTTGCATGTTCATTGGTGATGCGTGGCAACCAATTGCCGATAAGTAATGTACACTATTTGTCTTCTAATTGTCCGCTTCGCTTTACGCTCAGTAACGCTACAGCATCTACGCAAATATGGCGTGTAACTGATGGCGTAAAAATAGAACAAATGCCTACCACAATGATGGAGGGGAAATTGTCGTGGGTGGGAAATAATGACAAAGCAGACAAATATGTTGCAGTCAATGTGAATGGCAGTAATTGGAAAGTTCCACGCAAAGTAGGTAATGTGGCTAATCAGGATTTACATGCATTAAATAATATTGATTATGTGATTATCTGTCCTTCAGCATTTAAGGAACCTGCTATTCGTTTGGCTAAAAAACACGAAGAAAAAGACTTTCTCACTTGGGCAGTAGTCACCGATGAAGAGGTATATAATGAATTTTCTTCAGGAACACCTGATGTGAGTGCCTATCGATGGCTGATGAAGATGTTGTATGATCGTGCTAATGGCGATGTGCAACGACAACCTAAATCATTGCTATTGATGGGTAATGCGTCGTATGATAATAGAAAAATTCTCAATACTTCAGGAGTGAGTCATTTGCTGGTATATGAAGGATATAACTCCACGAATGAAACCAAAGCATATGGCACAGATGACTATTGCGGATTTATGATGGATGATGCAGGAGTACAAACCAATGGAAAGTTTGATGATGTATATGGCACCATGCAAATAGGCGTGGGACGTTTGCCTGTTCGTACATTGGAACAAGCTAATCAAGTGGTAGATAAATTATGCCACTATATGGATAATCCATATCTGGGTAAATGGAAGAATCAAATTTGTTTCTTAGCCGATGATGGTGATGGTGGAACGCATGTACAAACAGCTGAAGCGGGAGCGCAAATCATCGCAAAAGAGAATCCAAATTTTGTAGTGAATAAAATTTATTTGGATGCATATGAACAAGAGGTAAATGCATCGGGAGAAAGTTATCCACTTGCCAAAGAACAGTTTATGAATCAGATTAATAAAGGAGTACTGTTCATGAACTATTCTGGACATGGTGGGTATAACAATATTACGAATGAATTGATTTTGCGTACACGAGATATCAAGAATCTGCAAAATAAGCATTTAGCATTATGGTTTTTGGCAACTTGTAGTTTTTCGCATTTTGATGGTGGTATTCCATCAGCAGCAGAGGAGTTGTTGCTTAATCCTAACGGAGGGGCTATAGGAGTAATTTCTGCATGTAGAACGGTGTACGCTATGCAAAATACATACATTAATCGTCATTTTTGCGATACAATTTTTGGACATAAGGGTTACACAGACTACAATATGACTATTGGTGAGGCTAATCGCATAGCAAAGAATAAAACGGGCAGTGATCGTAATAAAATGGCATATGTGTTGTTGGGTGATCCTGCATTGCGGTTGAATTACCCTACGGATTATATGATTAAAACAACTACCCAATTAGATACGTTACATGCGTTAACTGTGCAAAAAATAGCAGGTTATGTGGCGACTGCGGAAGGAGATACTGCTTCGTGGTTTAATGGTATAATGGAAGTTACAGTGTGGGATAAAAAGCAAGAAATAATGACACGCGATAATGATGAGCCAAAAGAATGGAATAAAAAGTTTATCGCTTTTGAAGATTATCCCAATGTGCTTTTTGCGGGGCAGGCTAGTGTGGTGGATGGCAAATTTGAATTTACTTTCATGGTGCCTAAAGATATTCGTTATAATTATGGCAATGGTCGTATTGTGTATTATGCCAGCGATAAGCAGAATCAAGAAGAGGCGATTGGCTATTATGAGGATTTTGTGTTAGGTGGGAGTAGTCTGATAGAATGGAAGGATACTATAGGACCAGATATTCGCTTGTATTTGAATACCCCTGCATTTATGGATGGTGATCAAACTTATGAGTTTCCGCATTTTTATGCTGAACTATATGATGAAAATGGCATCAATACTACGGGGTCAGGCATAGGACATGATTTGTTGATGACATTAGACAATGATCCACAGCAAATGTATGTGCTGAATGATTATTTTTTAGCAAATAATAATAGTTATCAACGAGGATTAGTGAGTTATAAAATGCCCGAATTAACTGAAGGTACACACACATTAACCTTCCGTGGATGGGATTTGCTCAATAATAGTAGTAGCAAAACACTAAATTTCCAAGTGGTGAAGGGATTGGAACCAAAAATTTATCAGGTAATCACTTACCCTAACCCTGTTCCGCAGAATGGTGTATTGCATATCCGTATAGCTTTTGATCAAGAGGACGAATTATTAGAATCGGTTGTGAATATATATGATTTAAGTGGAAGACTTATATCTACTTATAAGCAAAATAACGCAGATGAAATAATTTGGAATGTGAGTGACATGCATGTCACGCCTGGAATATATATGTATCAAGTAAAAATTAAAACAACTACTTCGGACTATGTGTCCAAAGCAGGAAAAATCATTATTAGTGAATAGCCTATGAAACAATTTTAGAAAAGTTTTTTATAAATGAACCATTTAATCGTAAATTATTAACAAAAAAATGATAAAAACAATGAGGAAAATTCTTTTTTCGATGCTGACTATTTTTGGTCTCACACTGCCAATGTTGGCAACAAACCCTGTTATTACATCCATGCCATCACTCAGTATTGCTCCTGATGCACACGCTGCTGGTCTGGGTGATATAGGTGCTGCAACAATGCCTGATATTAACTCACAGCACTGGAACCCAGCTAAGTACACATTTATGGAAAGCAAAGGTGGTATCACTGCCAACTACACACCATGGTTAAGTCAATTAGTGGATGACATTAATCTTGCATATATTGCAGGTTATTATAACATAGGTGAGATGGCTGGTACTGTTTCTGCTAGTATGACTTATTTCTCTATGGGTGAGGTTCAACTAGTAGATTACAACGGAACGATGTTCCAAGAAGCTTCTCCAAATGAGTGGGCTATTGACTTGGCATATTCACGTAAACTTCATGAGAATTTGAGTATGGCCGTTGCGTTACGATTTTTGTATAGCGACCTTACTAATGGAATAAACTCTTCTACAACTGAGAATAGCACAGAAATGCATCCAGCATGGACAATGGCTGCTGATGTATCGTTATACTATCGTCAACCTATTGCAACTCCATTAGGTGAGAGTTATTTTGCATTAGGCTTCAATTTGAGCAACTTAGGTGGCAAAATGTCGTATGACGATGGTGATACACAAAACTTTATCCCTGCTAATATGCGTTTGGGTGTAAGTTATGAATTACCATTTGATGATTACAACCGCTTGATGATTAGTGCGGAGGCAAACAAGATGCTCGTTCCTACTTCATATTCGAAGTTTGGTACAGATACAATCAATGGTTTGCCACACATTGGTCAAACAGAGTATTCTGAAATATCTTCTCCAAATGGTTGGTGGATGTCTTTCTGCGATGCCCCAGGTTATGTGATTGATGAGACAGGTAAATCAGTCTCTCCTGTTGTGGAGGAGTTGCAAGAGATTCAATTTGGTGTAGGTGTTGAGTATAGCTACAATCGTCAATTCTTTGCTCGTGCGGGATATAGCCATGAGAATTTCTATAAAGGTAACCGTAGCTATGTTACCCTAGGCGCAGGTTTTAAACTCAGTATCTTCTCCTTGGATTTTGCATACTGTATTGCTACCAAACCCTCCAATCCATTGGATCAAACGATGCGTTTTACCCTCGGATTTGATTTGGCAGGAATTAAAGACCTCGTGAATAACGAACGTTAATAATCTATCTTCTTTTCGTAACGATTTACTATATAGCGAATCAAAAGAGAAATGAGAATAGGTTTTGGATATGATGTGCATGCATTTGCTCCCAACCGCGATTTGTGGTTAGGGGGCATACGTGTGCCTTTTGAGGAAGGCCTATTAGGTCACTCTGATGCAGATGTTCTGATTCATGCTCTTTGTGATGCGCTGCTCGGTGCTGCGGCTATGCGTGATATTGGTTATCATTTTCCCCCTGTGAAAGGCAATGAATTTGAGAATATTGATTCCAAAATTCTTTTGCGTAAAGTGATGACTATGATTCGTGAAGCAGGCTATGAATTAGGTAACTGCGATTGCACTATTTGTGCCGAAGCTCCCAAACTCAATCCTCATATACCTGCTATGGTAGCATGTTTGGCAAAAGAGATGAGTGTGGATGAAACACAAATAAGCATCAAAGCCACGACAACCGAGAAATTGGGTTTTGTAGGACGTAAGGAAGGTATTGCTGCACAAGCGGTAGTATTGATAACAAAAAAATGAGTACAAGAAAAATTTATATTACTTTAACTGCCATATTGTTAGCAGGTGTATTTCAATTGTCAACATCCTTAGTTCTTGCAAATGATACAACGGAGGTTGCGTATGAGATTTCTTCTGTCTGCGATACACTCATTTTAGCAGATAGTATTATCGTTATTCATACGGTATGTGCTCCCATCTGTTCTTCGCGCGCGCGTGTATATAATAAGGTGTGGGAAGAAATAGGTGTATTACGTCCCCCATTTTCATCCGCTTTTCCTGAAGCTTATATAGAAGATGACAAAGTGTTATGGCGCGATAACGATAATTTTGATTACACACCGCAATGATGAAACTACCGATATATTTAATTGGCTATATGGCTGCTGGTAAGACAACAGTAGGCAGTATCTTGGCAGATCGGTTGGGTTGGCATTTTGTTGATTTAGATGAAGCCTTTGCCGAAATTCACGGAAAAACCCCCGCAGAATATATTCGTGAAAACGGCATTGAGGAATTTCGCTATAAAGAGAAATATGTAGTGGAAGATTTGGCAGAATTGCCTATAGAAAAGGTGATTTATGCCACAGGAGGAGGCTATCCTTGTTGGGAGGATAATATGGAATGCCTTCGCGAATTAGGTACCAGCATTTACCTCAAATGGAAACCTGAACATTTGGCGAAACGATTAATGCTGACAGATTTAAGCGAGCGGCCAGTATTACAAGGACGTACAGAAGATGAATTACTGCAATTTATTGTACCACAATTGCAAGCGCGTGAACCATTTTATATGAAGGCTGATATAGTGGTAGAAGCACCTGTTAAAGATATTGCTGAAGAGGATGATAGCAATATTGCTGAAAAATTATTCTCTTTGATTGTTAAAAATAGTTAAAATGCGCAATTGAGAAGATATAGTTTTTGTTCGGCAAAGGTATAGCAAGGGTACGGAAAAGATAAGTTAAACGTAAATACAAATAAATGTTAAAATTAGACTATGCTGATAAATGAAATACAAGACGAGATAATTGACGAGTTTAGCAGTTTTGATGATTGGATGGATCGTTATAGCTTGCTGATAGATTATGGAAATGGCTTGGAAGCATTTCCTGAATCAGCCAAAACGGAGCAGAATTTGATTGACGGATGTCAATCAAAAGTGTGGTTTACAGCAGAGATGGAGCAGGGCAAAGTAATCTACCACGGAGATTCGGATGCTATTTTGGTGAAAGGCATAGTAGCACTCCTGATTCGAGTATTGAGTGGACATACCCCCGATGAGATTGTAGATACAGATTTGTATTTCATTGATGAAATTAATCTGAGAGAACATTTGTCTCCAACTCGCAGCAATGGCCTCAATGCCATGCTCAAGCAAATGAAATTGTTCGCATTAACCTACCAAGCAACAAATAATTGATATGAAAATCCATTATCAAAAGATTTTATCTATTACTTTTTTTGTTTTCATCTCATTGTCGTTATTGGGACAAGAGATTGTATCACAAGATACGACCAGTAAGCAGGTAGAAGAGTTGCATATGATAGCATCGTTTGTTAAGTCTTTTGATCATGGACTGAAACTGACTCTTGAGGAGGAGATGCGTATCAATATTGCTCCCGACAACCCCTTCCATCGTTTGCATACAACGGTTTCGTTTGCATATACGCCAATTGAATACCTATCTATGAGTGCAGGTTATGTGCTGAAACTCTATGGCAATCAAGGTTGGAATGATGTAAATAAGTACCTTCGTCACCGTGTGAATATTGATGCGACTGGGCAAGTGTCGCTTGGCTCTTGGAAATTATCTTTGCGCGAACGCTTGATGATGGATGCTCGTGCTGATGAGATAGATTCACGTGAAAAGAATGCATTGGATTTGGTGTTGCGCACTCGTTTGCAGGCAGTGTATAATATTCCCCCTATTAAAAAGATGAGTATGAGCATAGTGGGCAAAATGGAGATTTTCAATACCTTGAATGCCATTGAGGATGTGTATTTTGAACCCTCAGAGGGTACAATGCAGTCTATGGCTCCTATACATGTAGGGGGACAATATATCAATGAGTTGCGTCCTGAAATCGGTTTGCAATGGAAATTTAATAAAAAACATACAGTCAATCTTGCTTATCGATATAATTATGTGTATAGTAGGGATATACATGTGTCGGATGATGGAAATGTGCATCTCACTCATGCATATACACATAAGCATGTGATGTTACTTACCTACAAATTAGATTGGTAAAAAAAACGGGCTTTCGATTGAAAGTCCGTTTTTTGTTGTTTTATGCTTCACTGATTTTTCCATCAGCAAAAAGTAGTTTTCTTCCAGGATACTGCTCTGGCCAGATAGGATTATGCGTTGACATGATTACTGTCATACCAGCTTTACTGATACTGTATAGCAATTCCATAATCTCTCTGCCCGTTTCTTGGTCCAAATTGCCAGTAGGTTCATCCGCTAAAATCAATCCAGGTCCATTCAGTAGCGCGCGCGCAATCACCACACGTTGTTGCTCTCCTCCAGAGAGTTGATATGGCATTTTATAGGCCTTTTCTGCCATACCTACTTGTTGTAGCACATCTCGGATGTTGTTTTTCATCGCTTGTTTATCTTTCCAACCAGTAGCTTTGAGCACGAAGAGCAAGTTCTCTTCCACGGTTCGGTCAATTAACAATTGAAAATCTTGAAAAACAACCCCCACTTTGCGGCGTAAGTATGGAATATCCTTGCGGCGCAACTTGAGCAAATCGTAATCTAATGCCATCGCTTCACCGCTTTCTATGGACAATTCTCCATAGATTGTTTTCATGAAACTGGATTTGCCACTACCGATGCGCCCCAAGAGATAAATCATTTCTCCAGATGAAACATTAAGGTTTACATCTCGCAAAATGATTTGTTCCTCCTGGCAAATTTCTACATTTTTATATGAAATCAATTGACTCATTCAGCAGCGTCCATTTGATTAATCTTGTTTTCCAATTCTGTGAGTTGCTCTTTGAGTGTATCAATTTTTTTGCGCATATCTTCTACTAATTTATTAGCAGATGAAGATTTACCTGTAAAGAAAAGGATGTTGTTCTCAGCAGTTTTAATCTCTTGCACAAGATTTTCGTACATCTTTACCAATTTTTGGCGGTCACTCATCTGATCCACTTTTTTAGCCCAACGCTCTTTCGCTTCAGCACGTTTTTGTGCAAATTGTTCACGTACTTCCTTGGTTGCAGCTCGTTTAGCTTCGAAGAAAGTGTCGCAAGCAGCAGTAAACATTTTCCACAACTCATCTGAATATTTGCGCGCTACAGGGCCGATTTCTTTCCATTGTTTTTGCAATTCAATCAGTTTGTCTGTAGTCTCTTTCCAGTCTGTGCTCTCTTTCAATCCTTCTGCTTCTGATATGATAGCTCGTTTTTTCTTCAAATTCTCGCTTAACTCATCGCGCATACCTTTATAAAAAGCAGTTTTGGCTTTGAAGAAAGCATCACAAATTTGGCGATATTCCTCGTAGATGGCTTGGTTTTGTTTTTTAGGAGCGAAACCAATAGAGCGCCATTCTTGTTGAATAGCTTGAATTTTCTCGGTAGCATCGTCCCATTGTTTATTTGTTTTGAAAGTAGAGAAATCAATCTCTTTGAGTTGTGCAATAAGAGCTTGTTTCTTCACTAAATTTTCACCTTCTTTGGCGTGAAGTTCATCAAAGTAAGCTTGATGTTTTTTGTTGATAATACTACTTGCCTGTTTGAAACGATTCCACAGATCTTCTCGCAACTCACGAGCCACAGGTCCGATTTCTGCCCACTCATCGTGTAATTGTTGCAAAGCACGACTCGCTTCTACAATATTTGGGTTCTCTTGCAATTTTTCAGCAGCTTCGCAGAGCAATGTTTTCATCTCGAGATTTTTCTTGAAATCAAGGTCGCGTAACTCGATATTAATTTTTACGAGATCATAAAAACGCTCTTGGTATTGCTGATAAGTTTTCCAAATTTCTTGTGTTTTAGGAGCTGGTACTGGACCGATAGTTTTCCATTCTGCTTGCAATTCGCGCATTTTTTTGAGATTATCCATCACATCAGCAGTTTCAGCATCAGCCATTTCTTTCATCTGTGCAAGGATGTTCTCTTTGCGAAGTAAGTTTTGCGCTAATTCTGCTTCGTTCTGCTTCTGCAACTCAGCACGTTTTTGTTTATATTCATTCAACAATTCGCGAAACTCTTGTTCCAAAGCATCAATAGAGGGTACCCAATTTTCCAGCACTTCCCCTGCTGCTTGAGCAGTCTCAATTGCTAATTTTTTCTGAGCCTCTAACTCTTGATGATACATACGGTAGAATTGTGTTTTCACTTGTTCTACTTGTTCTTTCACTTCCGCTACATCTTTCTGTAGTAATTCCTTTAGTTCGTCCACGAACTGTTGTTTTTCATTTGCCATAATTGTAAAAAATGTTACGCTCTTTCGAGCGGGGTTCAATAAATTCGCTGCAAAGGTACAAATAAATTTGCACATCTGCAAAAAAAAGTGTACCTTTGCAAACATTTTATAAGATTATGCAAGAATTTGATGAAAAATGGACGACTGAGATTCGTCCAAAAGATAAACTCCTTTCCGTAGATTTCAAAGAAATCTGGCGTTATCGTGATTTAATGATGTTGTTTGTTAAACGGAACATCATCACGCAGTATAAGCAAACAATCCTCGGTCCTCTGTGGTATGTCATTCAGCCGATGATGACTACTGTGATGTATATGGTGGTCTTTGGTGGTATTGCTAAAATCTCTACCGATGGTTTGCCTCAGCCATTGTTTTATTTGGCAGGTATTAGTTTTTGGCAGTATTTTGCAGACTGTTTGACCAAGACTTCGAATACGTTTGTCAACAATGCAGGTATTTTTGGAAAGGTGTATTTCCCTCGATTGGTTACACCGTTGAGTGATGTTATCAGTAATCTGGTGCGTTTTGGTATTCAGCTTGCGCTCTTTTTTGTTGTATATTTGTATTATGTCCTTTTTACGGATGTACATATTCAGCCAAATGCTTACGCGTTACTTTTTCCTTTCTTAATTGTATTACTAGCAGGATTGGCATTGGGCTTTGGTATTTTATTTTCCAGTATGACTACCAAATACCGTGATTTACAATTGCTTTTGGGCTTCTTTGTCAGTTTATGGATGTATGCTACTCCCGTTATCTATCCGCTATCTACTATCACTAACGATAAGTTACGCCTTGTTATGCAATTGAATCCGTTGACGGGCATTGTAGAGTTTTTTAAGTATGGCATGTTGGGTGTAGGTGCACATGATTGGTGGATGTTAGGCTATAGTTTCGCCTTTATGATTTTGCTACTTTCCATTGGTATAGTAGTTTTTAATAAAGTACAAAAATCTTTTATGGACACAGTTTAATCTTTTTAGAATATATCTATGCAACTTTATCCTAATTGCAAAATCAATATTGGATTGCGTGTCGTGCGCAAACGCGAAGATGGTTATCATGATTTAGAAACCATTTTCTATCCTGTTTATGGTTTGCATGACGAATTGAGGGTAGAGAAATCAGAGGTATTTACGTTCATACAAAACGGCTTAACAATTGATTGTGTGCCTACTGACAACCTTATTTATAAGGTATATGAGCGTATGCAAGCACATTTCCCTCAAATAGGAAATGTTAAAATTACTTTTAAGAAGAATATCCCTTTTGGTGCTGGTTTAGGTGGCGGAAGTAGCGATGCAGCGCACATGGCAATTGCTCTCAATGAGATTTTCGACCTCAAACTGACCAAAGAGCAATTAGCTGAGGAGGTTCGCCCATTAGGTGCAGACTGTCCGTTCTTTATATATAATACCCCATGCTATGCTGAAGGTATTGGTGATATACTAACTCCTATATCACTGGATTTGAGTGATTTGCGTATTGTGATGATTAAACCTAATTGTAGTGTTTCCACTAAGGAAGCATACGGAGGAATTATTCCAACTGGAAAGTCGGATTTATTCCGAGTGGCTCAGAGTCCGTTTGAATTATTCCAACTTGCTACCAACGATTTTGAAAAAACTGTTTGTAAGGTTCATCCTGAGATTGCAGAAATCAAACAACGTTTGCTTAGCGCAGGTGCAATATATGCGGCAATGTCGGGTTCAGGTTCAACCGTCTTTGGACTCTTCAAGAACGATTCGGAAGGTGGTGCCAATGCCCAACTGCGATTGCTTCACGAAGAGTTTGCCTCGATGATAATCTTCGATGATACGCTTGCCTAAACTAAGTCCCAACCCCCAACCACGTTTTTTGCTGGTGTAGCCAGGCTGGAATATTTGTTTGAATTTTCTACGGTCAATGCCTTTGCCCGTATCTGTAATATCAATATATAGGTTTTCTGTTTTTCCTTTTCCGTTTTCCTTTTTTACCTCAATGGTGATACTTCCTTTACCATCCATTGCGTCAATGGCATTTTTGCATAGATTCTCAACCACCCATTCAAATAACGGTACGCATAAATTTGCTTGATATTTTTCCTTGTTGTTTGCTCGCAAGGAGTAAGTTATTTTACTAGATGTTCGTGCGCGCATGTAGTCTATAGCGGATTGAATCACGGGCAACACCTCATGCATTTCCAATGTAGGCTGCGAACCTATTTTGGAAAATCGCTCGGCAATCATTTGCAAACGGCGAATATCCTCATCCATTTGAGGAAGTAATGGATCGTTAGGGTAAGTATTTTTTAGCAACTCATTCCATGCATTGAGTGAAGAAATGGGGGTGCCGAGTTGATGGGCTGTCTCTTTGGATAATCCCACCCACAGGCTATTTTTCTCGCTGCGTTGTACCATAAGCAGGGCTATAGCGGCTAGTCCTGCTAAAGCTAGCATTACAATTAATTGTATGTATGGGAAATACGATAACCAGCGTAAGGTAGATGATTGTTCGTAATAGATATATTGCATTACGTTGTCGGAAATCCGCACTTCAATAGGTTCTTGTGTAGCGCGAAGCATATTGATTTTGCTGGCGTAAAAATCTTCTACATGTTTTTGGGGCTCATCCACATTGCGCGATAGTAGGAGATTGTAGTTCGTATCTACCATATATACGGGAATTGTGGTATTACCCTCAATTACTTTTAATTGCAAATCAATATTCTCGTTTTCTCCTGCCAAAATCGATTGTTGCGTAGCTTCAGCCCAGAGCTCGATTTTCTTTTGTTCTTCTTGTTCAAATTGCTCCACAATGTGGCTAGTGACGAGTGAACTAACCACCACTACAATAATCAGCAAAACGGTGATACCTATGCTTATAATATTGGCATTAAATTTCCCCATTATTTTTTTTGTTTTGCAGTGCATTAACCAACATGCCGCATGCTGCAAGAATATCTTCTCCTCGGCTGCGTCGGATGGTGGTGGTTATACCATGTTCTGTGAGGTAATCGCGCAACCATATCATCTGCTGCTCGTTGCTGCTTGTGAAATATTTATCCATCATTGGGTAGGAAACGATAGGTTCCCCTTCGTGGAAACGGATGAGATTAATGCGGCAGTCGAGTCCTTTTAGCAATCGTAGTAATTCGTTTGCATGTTTTGGGGTATCGTTCACACCGCCCCAACAGATATATTCAAAACTTACGCGGCGTTGGTGTGACCAATCATATTGTTTGAGCAGAGCAATCACATCATTTAGATGATTTGCTTTCTCAATAGGCATAATCTCTTGACGCTCAATGCTGAACGGATTATGCAGTGATATTGCTAAGTGGCAATCACTTTCCTCTAAAAAGCGTTTTAGTCCCTTGTTGATTCCCACCGAAGATACTGTGATGCGTTTGGGGGACCATGCGCACCCCCATGCACTAGTCATTACCTCCAACGAACGAAGCACGTTGTCCAAATTGTCCATTGGCTCGCCTTCACCCATATACACGATATTCGTCAGTTTATCGGCATCAGGGATGGAAAAAATTTGATTGAGGATATCAGCAGCGGTGAGATGTCCATGAAAACCCAGTGTACCTGTCATACAAAAACGACATCCCATTTTGCAACCAGCCTGTGTGCTAACACATAATGTAGCACGGTCATTATCAGGGATATAAACGGATTCGATATACGTATATACACCACCTGTTCCTTTCACTACAAACAAATATTTCTTCGTGCCATCTTTAGAGATAGCTTCGCCTACATGTTCATAGCGACCAATCGTGTATTTGGCTTTTAGTACCTCACGTCCTTTGAGCGAGATATTGGTCATCTCATCGAAGGAAGTAGCGCGACGTACATAGAGCCACTCCGCAAGTTGCTTACCTGCAAAACGCGGCAGCCCAACTTCTTGAGCCACCGCTTGCAATTCGGCTAATGTTTTGCCTAATAATACTTCCATGCCTCTAAACACTAAACAGTAGCGCAGCGTTCACTAAACAATGAGAAATTACCATGCAAACAATGGGTATTTCACCATTTCTGCATTGACTTCTGCACGTACTTGTGCGATATTTTCCTCCGACTCTGGGTTGCTAAGCACACGATCTATGAGCTCAACAATCCATGCCATTTTATCCTCTTTCAATCCGCGTGTGGTGATTGCAGGTGTACCAAAACGCAAACCACTTGTTTGGAAAGCACTGCGTGAGTCGAATGGAACCATATTTTTGTTAGTGGTGATATCTGCTGCTACGAGAGCTTTCTCTGCAACTTTACCCGTTAAATCTGGGTATTTTGTACGGAGGTCCACGAGCATTGAGTGGTTGTCTGTACCGTCAGAGATAATCTTGTATCCTTTGTCCATCAATGCTTTAGCCATAGCCGCTGCATTGATTTGCACTTGCTTTTGATATTCGCGGAACTCTGGTGTGAGTGCTTCGCCAAACGCCACTGCTTTTGCTGCAATCACATGCTCCAATGGACCACCTTGTGTACCAGGGAATACAGCCGAATCCAATAATGCTGACATCATTTTCACTTCGCCTTTAGGAGTAGTCTTTCCCCATGGATTAGGGAAGTCTTTGCCCATCAAAATAATACCTCCACGAGGACCACGAAGCGTCTTGTGGGTAGTAGAGGTCACGATATGTGCATGTTTCACAGGGTTTTCCAACAAGCCTGCTGCTATCAAACCCGCAGGGTGTGCCATATCTACCATGAATATGGCACCTATTTCATCGGCTACACGACGGATACGAGCATAATCCCACTCGCGGCTATAGGCACTTGCGCCTGCGATAATCAGTTTGGGATGATTGGCGCGTGCAACTTGCTCCAATTGATCATAGTCCACCATACCAGTATCCTCTTTTACATTGTATTCGAGAGCATTAAACATGAGTCCTGAAAAGTTTACAGGCGAACCGTGGCTAAGGTGTCCCCCATGACTGAGATTAAGCCCCAAGAATGTGTCACCTGCTTGCAGACATGCCATAAATACTGCCATATTGGCTTGGGCACCGGAGTGGGGTTGTACATTCGCATACTCCGCATCAAAGAGTTGGCAAAGGCGTTGTTTTGCGATAGTTTCGCTTTCATCCACTACTTCGCAACCGCCATAGTAGCGTTTGCCAGGGTATCCTTCGGCGTATTTATTGGTAAGTACGCTACCCATAGCTTCCATCACTTGGTCGCTAACAAAATTCTCACTGGCAATCAATTCAATGCCTTTGGTTTGACGTTCGCGTTCACGGCGGATAATGTCAAAAATCTCTAAGTCTCTATTCATAATATTGTTTGATATGTTTATTCTATACTTCAGCTTGCAAAGGTACTGCTTTTTTTTTACATATACAATACCTTCGACTCTTTTTTTATGTAATAGTGCAATTCTGCATCGCCCCATCGCCTCATCACCCAGCAGTAGATAACAATACTTCTTTTTTACTTTTTCCATATTGGCTATTTTTATATGCAAAATGTAACGAAATGTGAGAAAAATGTAACAATCTTTAACAATATTTTGGTAGAATCAAAAAAAAATTGTATCTTTGCAGACCAATTACATAGATAGGTGAAAAACTGAAAAATATGATTGCTTATGGAAATATCTACACTAGATTCATTTAATAACTTTCTCTTTATCCTTGCCTTAATAGGCTTGGTAGTGTTTGTTGCATTGTATTTTGTGGATGCAGGGTATGGTAAAATGCGTACCGAAAAATGGGGACCTGCGATTAATAATAAAGTAGGGTGGTGTCTCATGGAAATGCCAGTTTTTGTGGTGATGCTGTACCTCTGGGGATTGTCGGATGTGAAATTTGAACTTCCTTATCTGCTATTTTTCTGCATTTTTCAATTTCACTATTTCCAACGCTCTTTTATCTTTCCATTTTTGCTGAAAGGTAATGGGCGTATGCCATTAGCAATCATGGGATTGTCTGTTATTTGGAATCTGTTGAATGGTTACATTCAGGGCTATTGGCTTTTCCATTTGGCTCCTGTT
Organism: Paludibacteraceae bacterium; assembly: GCA_045591505.1. Classification (GTDB taxonomy): domain Bacteria; phylum Bacteroidota; class Bacteroidia; order Bacteroidales; family Paludibacteraceae; genus Colicola. The sequence goes on along the minus strand of JAZNSW010000013.1, from coordinate 19,723 downwards.
TATGCTCCATATAGCGTAGAATGGTTGTGTGACCCACGATTTATTATAGGAGTGCTGATATTTATTGCTGGATGGATTATTAATATGCATTCCGACAATGTGATTCGTCATTTACGCAAACCAGGTGATACCAATCATTATCTGCCTAAAAAAGGGTTGTATAAGTATGTGACCAGTGCCAATTACTTAGGTGAGATTACTGAGTGGTTAGGCTTTGCTATTCTGACTTGGTCATGGGCTGGATTGAGTTTCTTCTGGTTCTCATGCTGCAACCTTGTGCCACGTGCAAACTCTATCTATCATCGATATAAACATGAATTTGCCGATGAGTTTGATGAGAAAAAACTCAAACGCATCATACCGTTTATTTATTAAACTACATGGATAATAAATTATTTACCGAGGGACAACTTGGTCCTATTACTTTGCGCAATCGCGCTATTCGTAGTGCCGCTTTTGAGAATATGGCATATGGAAATAAACCCAGTGAAGATCTTTATAACTACCATACTGCAGTAGCTCGTGGGGGGGCAGCGATGACTACCGTTGCCTATTGCTCTGTCACACGATCTGGTGTTTCGTTTGATGGCCAACTATATATTCACGATGAGATAAAAGACGATTTGAAGCATTTGACGGATGGCATCCATGCTGAAGGTGCTAAAGCTAGTATTCAACTTGGTCACTGTGGAAATATGACCCACTTTTATACATGCGATTGTATGCCCGTGGGAGCAAGTAGCGGATTTAACCTATATTCCCCAACACTCCATCGCGGACTGAAAAAACATGAGATTCAAGAAATTGTGAAAGCATTTGGACATGCTGTAGATTTCTGTCGTGAGTGTGGTTTTGATTGTGTGGAAATTCATGCTGGACATGGTTATCTGATTTCACAATTCCTCTCTCCATACACCAATCGCCGCAAAGATGAATATGGTGGCAGTTTGGAGAATCGTATGCGTTTTATGAAGGAGGTATTAGATGAAGTGATGGCGCATGCAGGAGATGATATGGCTGTAGTGGTGAAAACCAATATGTATGATGGTTTCAAGTCGGGGTTGCAAGTGGAAGAGTGTATTAAAGTGGCACAAGAAATCGAGAAACATGGGGTACATGCCCTCGTGCTCACCGCAGGATTTGTGAGTAAAGCACCTTTCACCGTGATGGGAGGAGCCATGCCTATCAAAGCATTAGCCCACTATATGAATCCATGGACATTCTGGTGGTTACGTTTGGCATTGCGCTTTGTAGGACATTTGATGATTCCTACAGTACCATTCAAAGAACTTTTCTTCTTGGATACTGCAAAACAGTTCCGCAAGGCATTGAAAATGCCACTTATTTATGTTGGTGGTGTGATGAGCCGAGAAAACGCTGAAACGGCCTTAGCAGAAGGATTTGATTTTATACAAATTGGTCATGCTTTGGTAAAAGATACCAACTTTGTCAATAAAATGAAAGATGAGCATTATCATTCTACTTGTAAACGTTCCAACTACTGCGTTGCACGCATGTACACCATTGATATGAAGTGCCACGAATGTGTAGAGAACTTGCCTAAATCGTTGGAGAAAGAGGCTAAGAAATACGAACAAATGTGGTATCCTGATTCTAAATAATTACTTGTTCCTTGCCTGTCAATTACCTGACAAATACGGCAACGACACGGCAACGACACGGCAACGACCCAAAGGTTAATCAAGGAATTACAAAGACAACAACGAAAAATGTTAGCATTAGTTACAGGCGCATCATCGGGTATTGGATTGCAATATGCTACCCAATTAGCGCGTGATTATCATACAGATTTGCTGTTGGTCAGCAATCAAGAAGCAGAATTGCAACAAGGGGCAGCCGATTTAGCAGCGCAATATGGCGTGAAGACTATTCCATTGTTTGCGGATTTAAGTCAACAAGATGCTGCGGAGAAACTGTTCGCATATTGCCAAGATAATCATCTTGTGGTAGATATTTTGGTGAATAACGCAGGTGTATTTTTCTTCAATCCTTATTGCGAAACATCTATGAAACGCATAGAGTTGATTTTGAATCTCCACATGATTACTGTGGCAAAACTATGCCGTTTGTTTGGAGAGGCAATGATTAATCGCAATCTCACGGAAGAGGAAAAGGCACAAAAAATATGTGGCAAACCTCGTAAAAAAGGATATATCTTAAATATGTCCTCCATGTCTGCATGGATGGCAATGCCTGGCATACAATCATACAACGCCACGAAAGCGTTTATCTATAATTTCTCCAAATCACTTTGGTATGAGCTAAAGCCTAAGGACGTGAATATCACTGTGATGACTCCTGGTGCTGTTGATACAGCACTATTTGGTTTAGCTCCCAATCTGCGTCGTTTGGCGGTAAATCTTACCGTATCTATTCCACCCGAAAAATTGGTGAAACGTGCGTTGAAAAAGATGTTCCGTGGAAAGAAAGCGGACATGCCTGGTGTACTCAATTTCCTCGCCACCCCATTGCTCAAACATACCCCTGATTGGCTTGTCTTTGCAGTAATGAAGTGGATTGGAAAGTACCAAAAGTAATTGCATGTGATATGAATCGTTGAGCACTATCGCTATGGGCAGAAGAATGCTATTGCATAGCATGGGCCAATTCTTCTAAACTAGCATATGTGTGCCAGCCCATGGATTCTCCCACCAGACGATTGGCTTCCAAATCATCTACAAAATGAAATGGTTGCTCATATTGATTATCAACAAGATATTGTTCTACAATTTCATAGATACGTTTGTTGGGTTTGTGGGCATGCACAATGTGTGAAGCAAAGCAATAATCAAAAATGGACATATCATAGTGCTCGAAAATATCCTCCCAATGAATAGCGTTATTGTTGCTGAGCAAAATGAGATGATGTCCATCTTTTTTCCATTGTGTAAGTTGTTCTAAACGATCTTGCGGAATACCCGCGTGCATCGTGTTCCATGCATCAATCACTTCTTTCTCAGTGGTTCCAACTTTAGCATGAGAAAGAATAGTGTGTATAAATTCCTCTTTGGATATAAATCCACATTCAAACTGCTCCATCAGACTATTAGGCAACCCCTCTGCATTAATTTTCATTCCTAATACTTGCTCCATGCCCTTTTCTCCCAGCATGTTGCAGAAGCGTTTGATACATTCGGGCATGTTGTGCAACATTAGCACGCCGCCCATGTCGAGAATTATTGTCATATTTTATTAAATTTAATTGAATGGGGGACTTTGAATTAGTTTCTTTGAATCAGTCTCTTTAATTGGATTCTTTGAATGTGACTCTCTCTCCAAAGATGGCGGAGCCGATACGCACCATCGTACTACCTTCTTCTATTGCTATCTGATAGTCATCTGACATACCCATACTCACTATCCCTTCGGTATTCCTTCGGCAACCCTTCGGAGTGGTATCGAAGTGGTATTGGCTAAAACAAGTATGCGCTAAGGATTTTATCATACGGAAACAACGACGAATCTCTTGCTCATCATCCGTGTTAGTCGCCATGCCCATGATACCGCATACTTCTATCCATGGATAGTGTGCAGAAAAATGGGGATATTGAATATACAACTGCTCTAATTCTTGAGGTGTGAAGCCTGATTTAGTTTCTTCTTTCGCTACATGCACCTCAAGCAATACTTGAATTTTGCGTTGTATCTTTTCTGCCTCTTTATTAATTGTTTCCAGCAATCGCACGCTATCGACCGAATGAATAAGATGGATAAAAGGCAGAATCTGCTTCACTTTGTTGGTTTGCAAGTGCCCGATAAAGTGCCATCGAATATCTTTCGGCAATGCTTCGTACTTGGGTATAAGCTCTTGCACACGGCTTTCACCAAAATCGCGTTCTCCTGCTTGATATGCCTCTAATATAGTGGTTGCAGGGTGAAACTTGCTGATACATACCATAGTAACATGCTGTGGTATGTACTGGCGAATGTGAGCAATATGGGTGCCAATCGTGGTCAAAAGCAGACTAAAAAGATGTGATTATACAGCGCGGAAGAAATCAATAATAGGAGAACGACTGATGCTTACCACTTCGCAATCATAGTCGGTGAGTGCTTTGTTTAGGGTTTGATTGGCTTGCGTTACATTGCTTGCTTGTATTAACATGTTTACCGCTTTACGTGTCTCTTTTCCACTCTCTTCAATCGTAATCATCTCTACACGTGCTTTATACCAACGATCACCCTCTGGATTAGTAATAATCTCAGCAAATTGCACTTGTTTGCAACTCTTTACTTCCCATTCTCCAGAAATGAAAGGCTTGATTTCTTCCAATAAACGATTTTCTACATCTGCGCATGTGATACCCTCTACCAAATAAGTCTCTTTAACTCCAGCGGGATTATCTTCACCAGTTTGGCGAGTGTAGTTGATTTTGATTTCGTAATTAATCATAGTGTGATATTTGTTTAGTTGTTATATAATATAAGTGATTTAATATCTGTAGCATCAATTTTTTCAGTAGGCAATGCCCGTAGTGTATTCGACCATAGCATTATAGGTACAACAGGGCTTGCTTGAATAACATGATCAAAAACAGACTTGTCGTTATTATCTAATATCCAATTGTCTTGCAATTGAAAATATACATCTCCTGCATGTTTTCGGTAAATCGAATGGCGGTAGTCTGAAGTAATGGCTTCGTGGATAGGATATGCGACTTGTACTCCCTCAAAATCCATGAGAAAATTTGCTGCCTGTCGTTGAATGGTTTCCAATGATAAGCGTCTTTGCTCTATCAGTGTTCGATTGAGGTAGATAAATGGTCCATGTCCGCCATCCACCCATCGTTCATGACCGTAAATAGCCATGAGATAGGTACTGGTAAGTGCGGCAGCGCGATCTACATTAAAGTGCTGTATTTCAATACCCGCCATCTCAAGTTTCGTGTAATCATATCCTTTAACAGGTCGTCCTACAACAAGTAATTGGTATTGGTCTTTGCCGAGTCGATAATTAAGTTGCTCCATCAAAAAGCCTAAATCTTGATTAATGCCGAGATAGATATCCTCTTGTTCTGCAGAGTTAATCATATCCGAATGTGCTTTTGGAGAAATAGTATTTAGTTGCAAAAATAGAATGTCGGGGGTAATATCTTCTCCCATCTTCTCGTTCTTTTGCATATCAAGTGCCAATTCAATCACCAACGTATTGGCTGCGGGCGAATGGAGAAGGTGGTCCTTCGTCAAATAATTGAACAATCTTCTTTTCTCCTCTTTGGTGGGCGAAGTGTATGTGTCAATATCCATTCTGGGCGTCCATACTCGTTCCGACAATTCGTTGATACGTCCGCTGATATTCATCGCATCTGCTGCGGAAGGCAGACCTTCTGCATAAAATGAGGTTGTGACCCATTTTTGTGTATTATTATCTAACCAGCAACACGCATTTGCGGCATGTCCCGCCATGATGATGGTGGATTGTGGTTGCAAACCAATAGCATAAATTTTAGCTTGTTTGCCATATTGTATTCTCCATTCATCTGCAATTGTGGTAGAAAGAATTGCACGCGGAGAAAGTTTATATGAAGTACCAATACCCGAAACATTATCATCATGCAACACCTCTTGAATAGTGCGATAACTTCTATCAAAATACTGATTAGCCATAATTCCGTGTCGAGCTGGCGAAGTACCCGTCATGAGGGTGGCTGTCGTTTCTTGTCCACCATGTACAATATGTGGAAATTCGATGGTGGTTTGAAACGCTTCTTCATTGAGCGTTCTTAAACCACCTGCTCCCCAATAGGGGCGTAGTTTGTTGAGGTTTTCTTGTGTCAATCCGTCTATCATTACCACTACCGTCAGTTTGGGTTGAGCGATGATTGACAAACTACATAATATAGTAAATGTAACAATTAGCGAACGAAATAAATGAGTCTTGCGCATAAGTGAATAATAGGTATAATGAGCAACCGCCAGCTGAATCCAACCAAAGGATGCACAGAGAAAAATGTTAGAAAAATAACAATAATTAGTAAAACAATATAAACGATTCCCATGATGATATCTATCCACCATGATAGTTTGTTTCGTTTTCGGTCATGTATGCTAATAGCGATAAGCCCAGCTGCTAATAGTGCTATACCTAACCAGCAGTTTGCGTACCATGGAACGGGGGCCACAGCAAAAGGTTCTATATACTGTTCTTTAACCAAAGGTGTGCCATCAGATAACGTGGCTTGAGCAAAATAGAACATTAGTTCTTCAGGTAAAAAGAGTCGTTCTTCATTATTCATTCCTTGGTCTGCTTTTTTACCGAATACTAGATTAATGCCAAAATCCACCCAAGAGTTAGGCCCTGTATAATGCGAAATTGTGGAACGATATGGCTGATGGATTGCACCTTCATAACTTGATATAATCGTGTCTTGTAAAACATTCTTGATAAGATAATAAGGGCGTGTAGCACAATTATCAAATACAAAATTATATAAGTAAAAACGGTTTTGCGGTTGATAATTGATGAGAAGGGCATCAAAAAGTCGTTGCTTTTGCTCCTGCGATAGATTCAGTTCTTGCCAATAGGTTTTTCTGCCTATTCGCGAATAGAAACGCTGAAATTGAGGATAGGATTCAATGCCTAATTGGTAATAGGTTTCTCCTTTGATAAATTTGAGATAAAATCCGTCTTCCATCATGGAGAAAATTCCATAATTAAAAATAATATCTAATTGATTTTCTATGTCGTATATCCGAATAGCAGTATGTCCATATTTAGACCATACTTCTGTGCCTGGCGTGCATGTCAGTAAATAAATTTTAGTATCATCTCCTAAGCGATAGGAGGACATAGATTGAGAGGAGGCAAATACCTTCGTTCCCCAACTAATCAATAAGCAGAATATGATGAAAATCCCTTTACGCATCTAAGACCACATTTGGAATAAATGTACATACAATACCTAATAAATATCCACAAATCACTTGCATAGGCGTGTGAGCGTCCAGATATAATCTGGCGTACATCAATAGTAAGGATATTAGTAAAACGATGATAATGAGTGTCGTTGGCAAAGTGCTATATGCCAATGCTATACTACATATGCTGCCGAATAATCCTCCCATGGCAGTAAGGTGTGCAGATATTTTCCACCATTGGTTAATAATAGTTACTGCCAACAATGCTGCTGTTGCGCCAATTGCACAAATAAAACACACCATGGGCAGGCGCAGAATATGTATAAAGGCGCACCAAAATCCAAAGCATAGGAGTGTGTATATATAGGGTGTAGTTCGCTGTTGGGCATCCTCTATGCTTAAAGAAGATATTGCTCCTTTTTTCCACAAAAATAGAATCAGTGCAATTGGAATTAGTGCGGATAAAAAGAATGTTCCCCCAATGCTCATGCTAAGATATAAATCGGGAATAGCAATTACTCTTTCTTTCATAGCGAGCATAAAAAGTGTTATGCCGTAGGTGGGCATAAATAGGGGATATAATAAGCAGCTTATTATTTGCGATATGATATGAAGTAGTTTGCTCATTTACATTCTATGGCGGAGGCGTGCGACTGGAATTCCCAATTGGTCGCGGTATTTCGCTACGGTTCGGCGGGCAATCTTGTAGCCTTTTTGTTGCAAAATATCTACCAATTCATCATCGGTGATAGGGCGCGTTTTATCCTCATTGGCGATTAGTCCTTGCAACACTTGTTTGATTTCTCTTGTAGAGATTTCTTCACCATCTTTTTTGGTAATAGATTCAGAGAAGAAGTATTTGAGTGGATATATGCCGAACTGTGTTTGCACGTATTTATTACTACATACGCGTGATATCGTGGACACATCATGCCCTGTGATATGGGCTATGTCTTTCAATACCATTGGTTTAAGATATGTTCCGTCTCCATTCAGGAAAAAGTCTCGCTGAGAAAACACAATAGCGCGCATGGTTTGCATCAGTGTCTCATTGCGTTGGCGAATGGCATCAATAAACCATTTTGCATCATCAATTTTAGTTTTCACAAACCGCATTGCTTCTTTATTGGATGCTGATTTATTGGCTTTGGAATAAGTGTCCAACATTTGGCTATATTCCGCAGATACATGCAGAGGTGGAATATCCCCTTGATTGAGAGAAATAATGAGTTCATCATCCACTTCTTCTACAATAAAATCAGGAATAACAATGGTTTGGTTTCTATCATACACTGTTCCTGCCCAGCTATTTCCAGGGCGAGGATTTAGGTGCATGATTTCGGCAATAGCGGATTTTAACTGTGCTTCTGTGATATCTAATCGCTGGATAATTTTGTTGTATTGTTTGCGCGAAAAGGCATCAAACATGCGTGTGATGATTGTGGTTGCCAATGCTATATCGGGGGTGGTTTCTTTTTGTTGCAGTTGTAGTAATAGACATTCTTGCAAATCATAAGCTCCTACGCCTGGGGGGTCAAACTGTTGAATCTGCTGAATGATTGCATACATTTTTTCATCGGAAACCACTATCCCTTCTCTAAAACTCAAATCATCTACCAATTCTTCTGTCGTGCGGCGCAAATAGCCATCGTTATCGATATTGCCTACAACAAATTTTGCGATATGTCGGTCGGCTTTATCCATTTTGGTTAAATAGATTTGGTCTTTCAGATATTCGCCAAAACTGATGCCTACGGAAAATGGTATATCTTCTCGTGCAGTTTCCGCTGTACGAGAACCTGACGTATTGCGCTCTACAATGTCGTCGTCTTGCACATAATCATCGTAATTAAAATCGTCGTTTTGCAAGGGATTTTGATATTCTTCTTCATAGGTATTGGTATCTTGCTCCACTTCGTTTTGCAAATCGTGCCCTTCTTCTAATGCTGGATTTTCTTGTAATTCTTCATTGATACGTGCTTGTAACTCACACGCTGGAAGCTCCAGCATACGCATCACCTGTATTTGTGAAGGTGACAACTTCGCCTGCAGTTTTTGTTGTTGTGTTAATGTGAGTGAGGTAGCCATATGGATGTAGGATTTACTATATGATTAGGAGTTGACAAATGCTAATACACTTTGTGTAATGTATGCTAATTGCTCATCGTCCAACTCTGTATGCATAGGTAAGGATAATACGCATGCACATAATTTTTCCGCAATTGGAAAATCGCCTTCTTGGTAGCGGGGGTCTTGATATGCTTTTTGCATATGCAATGGGATAGGGTAGTATATCATGGATGGAATACCCTTTTCGGCTAATGTTTCCCGTAGGGCATCGCGGTTCACATCTATCAAACGCAATGTGTATTGGTGAAATACGTGGGTTGATCGTGACTCACGCGCAGGGATAAGAATGTGTGGATTTCCTGCAAATGCTTGGTCGTAATAGGCTGCCGCACGTTGGCGAGCAACGATGTATTCGTCCAGATGGGGCAATTTGGCATTTAGTACAGCGGCCTGTATGCTATCCAAGCGAGAGTTTACGCCAATGTAATCATGGTGATAACGAATCACCATTCCATGATTAGCTATAGCACGCATTTGGGCGGCTAACTGATCATCGTTGGTGAATATAGCTCCGCCATCGCCATAGCAACCAAGGTTCTTCGAGGGGAAGAAACTAGTGCAACCTATATGTCCTATTGTGGCTGCTTGACGCTTGTGCCCATCTTCTGATGTATATTCGGCACCTATTGCTTGGCATGCATCTTCTATCACATACAAACCATGCTCTTCTGCTATGGACATAATAGAGTCCATTGCTGCACATTGTCCAAAAAGATGTACGGGCACAATCACTTTTGTGCGAGGAGTAATCGCTTTGAGAATAGATGCTACTGAGATGTTCATCGTGTCCCAATCTACATCCACCACCACGGGTTTAAGACCTAATAATGCCACCACTTCAGCTGTCGCAATAAAGGTGAAGGTGGGTGTGATAACCTCATCGCCTGGAGATAATCCTAATGACATCAGGGCTATCTGTAGGGCATCGGTACCATTGCCTACTGGAATAACATGCTTCGAGCCTGTATAACGCTCCAGATTGCTTTGAAACGTTTGCACCGCAGCACCTTTGATAAATGCCGCGGAATCAATCACTTCTTGTATGTTGCAATCTATATCTTCTTTGATATGTTGATACTGCGTTTGCAGATCTACCATTTGGATTTTCTTCATTAGCGTTCAATGATATACTCTATCTCACGAATATTCGTTCGCAATAGCGTGACATAGGGGTTGTTATGAATAATTTGTATTGGCAAAGTCGCTTCTGCATGAGTGGGATAAGAACATACAGCCTGAAAATCTTCTGGATGGATTTTGCTGAAGTTCGAGATGCCAACGCGTACAGTTACACTCACCTCACGAGGAAACAAATGCATCGTCTCATGTTCGGGCATATCGCGCACTGTAATGGGAATCGTAAAAGTCTTGTCTGTAAATTGCTCCGCAATCAAGGTTAGGGTTGTCTTCTCGGGAGTGGCACGTACGCCTTCGGGAAGAACTAATGAAATAGATTGTTGAATACTATCGCTCAAATTAAGAATAGATACACTATCTGTATAAATAGTATCTATCACAGAAATCGCTTCGCGCGTACCAAAAATCGTTACATGAGTAGGAGATAAAAGGGGCTCATGAGATAACTGATGCTGATTCGCTAATTGCCAATCAGCCCTCAATCCTATCGCTACCACTTTGCTCTCTTGACGAATATACGATGACTGTATGCTCTCAGGGCGTATTTGTTGAATGATGGTAGAGCCAGGGAGCAAGTCTTGCAGTTTAGGTCGTAATATATCTGACGATATTTGTAGCAATCCTTCTTCTGATTGAAAACGGTCGGACATACTGATGGATATGGCGGGGGAGGTATGCGTAATCTGACGCAAAATCTTACCATTATCGCGTATGGTTATGTCCAGATGAGTCGGCAAAGCTGTTTCGAATACAATATTCTTTGAAATATCGGTATATGTAACAGGAATCGAAATAGTCATCTCTCTTGGTGAAGACATGGTGCGCCCCCACCAAAAGAGTGTTGCTATGGCTACAAACAATAGATATATGAACATATCATTCCGAAGCATCCATATCCATGCTTGCTTGATTTTGCGTTGAATATTTTCCATGCTTACGGTACGCATATTCTATTTTTGTGAGATGCTTTTACTTTTTCTCTTCTTGTTTTACATCTTGTTTAGCGTCATCTGCGGAAACATAAACGCTACCTTTATCTACTTTGATAACGGTGTCTTTAGCTACTTCGATGAGGAATGTTGTTTCTTGAACTTCCTTGATATTCCCATATATACCGCCTGCGGTAATCACTTTGTCGCCTTTCTTCAGCGCATCACGTTGTTGTTGCAATTCTTTTTGCTTCTTTTGTTGTGGACGAATCATAAAGAAATAGAATACCACAAAAATAGCAATCATCATTACCCAAAATGACCAACCGCCACCTTGTTGTGGCGCAGCATCTGCAGCCGTTGCTGCTTGCAAAAAAATGAAATTTAACATACTTTTTTATTATTAATTATTACACACTAAACAATTTAAATAATTTATTGGCTTGACGCAAGTCCTGAACAATTTTATTCAATATACCATTGATGAACGTATAACTCTTGTCTCCAGAATATTCTTTTGCCAATTCTATATATTCGTTCATCGAAATCTCTAATGCAATGTCGTTAAATTGAGTAATCTCTGTAATTGCCGTAATTAGAATGATATAATCCATGTATGCTATACGGTCGGACTCCCAATTCTTTGATGATTGAGCAATCATTTCACGATATTCATCTGCATGAGAAATCGTTCGACCCAACAACTCCTTGGCAAAGGTCAATTCATCTTCTGAATCAAACATCTCCAATAACTCCTGATCATCACCATTCTCCAATTTAAAACGCTTTATCGTTTTAACAACATAAGTTAAAATCAAATCTATATCGATTGTCCATCCTTGATAATCCAATACTACCTCCAATTCCTCCAATGCAGACTGAAGATGCTCATTATCCATCAATAAATTGCCATATATCTTGCGCCATAATTGTTTGTCATCTTCAAAAGTAGCTGACTCTAAACACATATATTCCTTATAAAATGGACATTCTATCAACTGCTTATATATCGCTGTGATAGCTGGATGTGCTGCATCCCAATGCAGATGCTGCTCTTCGAGGTAAGTTCGCAAACGACGATTATTAAACAACAACTGAGATACTTTATTGTTCACAAAACGACGATTAGGAACATATGTTTGATGCATGATCGCCGCCTTTGCCTTATTAGCTTCTATCTGTGCTTCGGCAAAACTCGTTAATTCATCCGCAAAAGACAGCATCAGCATATATAAACTATAAGTATCAGAAAAACTCTTCAACAATTCCTTACGAGCGGTTAGAGGACTTTTACCCTCTACCTTGTAATACGCATATAGCGTTTGAATAACTTTGGTTCGTACCAGTGTCCTATTAATCATTGTATATCCTTTCGTATATTCTTTTGTTTGTTCTTTTGGTGATTTTTTAATACAAATTTATTTTTTTATCAAATCACCGTGCAAAGGTACAAAAAAATACGCAATTACACAAGAAATTTAAAATTTATTTTTCATTACTTGTATATTTGAAAAAAAACTTGTACCTTTGCACCATAATTTGTTTAACAAAATTTATTTATAATATGGAAAATCGTAGACACGAAATGAGGAATGAACCTGAAATCGTTTATTCACGTTCAGTTAAAGCGGGTAAGCGTATCTATTATTTAGATGTCAAGAAAGCGCGAAATGAAGATTTGTATTTGTGTATTACTGAAAGTAAACGCAAACAAGGGGCGGAAGATATGATTCCACAATTTGAAAAGCACAAAGTTTTTCTTTACAAAGAAGACTTCGCTCATTTCACAGAGGGACTTAATGACGTCATCTCTTTTGTACAAAGTCAATTAGGAGAAATCGAAGAACGTAAAGAATGGACTCCTGAAGCGGAGGAAACAACGGACGTTCTAGAAGAGAAAGAAACTGTTGAGGAGAAAACAGAAGATAAATCTATTTTAGGAAGTATCTTAAATAGACTAAAAAACTAAACTCTCAATGATCGCTTCTGCTACCTCCTCTTTAGAAATAAGGGGGAGGTTTTTTTGTGTCCCATCTGGATATAATAAAGTAACCTTATTTGTATCTACACCAAATCCAGCACCCTCATCTTGTAGCGAATTGAGCACAATCATATCTAAGTGCTTCGCTTGCATCTTGCGTGTCGCATTGGCTATTTCATTATGTGTTTCCAATGCAAAACCCACTAACACTTGATCATCGCGTTTTGCTTTGCCCACAGTAGCGGCAATGTCTGTAGTTGTTTTCAGTGTGAGGGTGAGGGAGGATTGACCTGGTTCTTTTTTGATTTTTTGTTGAGCAGCCGCGTTAGGTGTAAAATCTGCCACCGCTGCACATAAGATACTTATGTCTGCCGCTGGAAATGCTGCCACTGTCTGCTGACACATCTCTTCACTCGAAGTGACGGAAACAATGGTTAGAGGAGCAAACTGTTGCCAATGTTTTAACGAAATGTGTGTAGGCCCCGTTATTAAGGTCACTGTAGCACCACGTTTGAGGCAGGTGCGTGCCAAAGCATAGCCCATTTTGCCTGTGGATGCATTGCTGATATAGCGAACGGGGTCAATTGCTTCGTGAGTAGGACCTGCTGTGATGAGGACGTGCTTGCCGTGTAAGGTTTTAGGGCTTAGGGCATATTCTACCGCTGCTTTGATGACATCCACCTCTTGCATGCGACCTTTGCCGCTGGTCCCGCATGCTAAGGCTCCGTCTGCGCAATCAAGCATTGTGATGTTGTCCCATGTTGACAAGATGCGTATCGAATCTTGCGTAGCAGGTGATTCATACATCTTGTCGTTCATGGCTGGAGCTATAACCACTGGCTTGCGCATAGCCGCAAAAGTGGTTGTTAAGGCATCGTCGGCAATCCCATGTGCCATTTTGCCCAGTACATTCGCGGTAGCAGGAGCGATTACCATCATATCTGCCCAATCGGGAAGGGATATGTGCTCGGTGCTATGCTCGTTAATTGCAGCGAATACATCGGAATATACTTTATGACCACTTACTGTTTGTAATGTAAGACAAGTGACAAACTCCAAGGCATTCTTGGTGGTTGTCACTTGCACGTCTGCACCTGCTTTTTTGAGAAGGCGAATCAGCTCTGGAATCTTGTAGGCAGCAATGCCGCCGCTAATTCCTACTAAAATATGTTTGCCTACCAAACTCACAGCGTCTCCTAATTGGGGCGGTCTTATTTCAACACTTCGTCTTTATTACCGCTACGATAAATCAACTCGTTGTCAATAAATTCTTGAGTTGCGATAAGGGTGGGTTTAGGCAGCTTCTCATAACTACGAGAAATCTCAATTTGCTCTTTATTCTCAAAGGTCTCTTCAATAGAGTCTTGTGGAATAGAGAAATCTTGAAGTTTGGCATCCAATTCTTTTTTGAGAGCAGTACTAATTTGGTTGCTGCGTTTGCCAATGATTGCAACTGTCTCATATACGTTGCCTACTTTTTCTGTCAACTCATTGATGTCCCTTGTGATAGTGGTGCGGGGAGCTTTTGTTTTTTTGTAATCAATCATATCTTATGTTGTTTTAAATTTCCGATTTTATTTTATTTGTACTTTTATTCGTGCCCTAATATTTTCTTAATTTCTTTTCCGATGCGTTCTGCTGCATTGCGGTGTTTAGATTCGGGGAAACTGGCAATGAAACTATAATATTCATCTTCTGTCTCTCTTGCGCGCTCCATTTTTTTGTCCTCAAAGGAATTCAGCGTCTGCTGATATTTTGCTTGCAAAATAATCCAGTTTAAGTCCTCTTGATAGCGGTTAGTAGGGAAATCTTTGAGTGCATTTTTGGCTACAATCTCTGCACTGAGATAGTTGTTGCCTAAATAGGTTCCCAAATTGTAGTATAATTTCGCACTCAGATACTCTTTTTCTGCCAATTTATCATATAATTCGCCCATTTCTTTGTATGCTTGCTCGGCATAAGGGCTTTCGGGATAGAACTCAACAAATTGGGTGAAAAATTCAATTGCTTTCTTTGTAACAGCTTGGTCTAAACGGGCATCTGGAGCATCCAAGTAGTAGCAGTGGCCTACTTGAAAACGTGCTTCAGTGATATAACGCCCCTTAGGGTAGTTCCTGATATACGCTTGATAGTATTCTGCTGCTGATTGGTAGTCTTCTTGACCCATATAACAACGGGCAAGATAGGCTAACACATCTTGCGAACGATCTGTTCCACGGTAATAGGTGGTCACATCATCAAGAAGCGTTTGTGCTTTAATATATTGCTTGTCATTGAAATACGCCAATGCTTTTTGGTATTTCAATTCTGGGTCGTTAGACTTTAACAATTGCTGGTACTCGCTACATCCTGCAAGTACAAGCACTAAACTCATTATTAAAAATCCCTTTTTCGTCATAATACTAAAAATCAGCCCGCAAAATTACTGCTTTTTTTTTACATATGCAAATAAAAGTGCATTTTTACTGTTTTTTTTGACTAAAACTGCCATCTTTGAGAGGTGGTAATGCGTAATGTGTCGCTATCTGCAACAATCAAATAGCAGGCTGCATCTTCGGTCTTCTCTATCATTGCCAATGCTTCTTTCTCTCCTAACACCATGCATGCTGTTGCCAATGCATCCGCGCGCATACAACTGTTGGCTACTACGGTAGCACTGAGCAGCGTATGTTCTACGGGATAACCCGAACGGGGGTCTATCGTATGACTGCGACGTTGACCATCCACATAGTAATATTGTAGATAATTCCCTGAAGTTGCCATGCATAGCTTACTGCTTTCGATTATTTCTTGCAGTTCTTTCTCCGCTCCCATTGCATCTATCGTTGGGCGAGTAATACCCACTCGCCAAGGATTACCTTTGTCATTCACACCTTGCAATACCACTTCGCCACCTATATCCACCAATAAGTTTTTGCAACCATTCTCGCGCAGCAATGCTGCCACAACATCGCATGCAAAGCCTTTGGCTATAGCACTGGCATCCAGCGTGATACGTTCGTCATCTTTTTCTATATGATGTCCCACCAAACGAATATGCTCATACCCTACAAACGCTTTTATACTATCTATCATCTCCTCATCGCCTTTTCGCCTCATCGCCTCATCGCCCTCTCGCCTCATCTCCTCATCGCCTTCTCGCCTCATCGCCTCATCGCCCCATCGCCCATTCGTTCCAAATCCCCATGCATTGACCAATGGTGCTACCGTAATGTCGAACGCGCCATTGGATAGCACACTGATGGCGTATGCTTCGTGATACATGGCTTCAAACAACGAATCGGTTACAACGCTGTCATTGCCATTCACTTTGCTAATCACAGATTGGGGATTAAACATGCTGAGCGAGTAATCGAACTCTTGCAGCCGCTGTTTGATAGCTTCATGCAAATCTTCGCTACTCTCGTAGCGTATATTGTAATAGGTGCCAAAAATAGTGCCTTGATTATGCATATATTGTTTTTTAGGTTCATTAGGCAAAAACAGCAGCAATAATGCCGCTGCTATTGCTAATCCCAATGCTATCCACTTCTTCATTTTCTTACGCAATTTGTAAATTGTACATTGTCAAATGGTAAATGTTTTTACCATTCATTGCTCAAGTAAATACTTCCTCCTACACCCCAGTTTAGTCGTTGTTCAAACTTATTTTCTAAAGTGGTAGTCAGGTTGGTTTTGTCTAAGCCATAGCAATTGAGCATACATTCTCCCCAAACGCTAACGCATATTGCTTTTAAGTCAAATTCGCGTTCTAAGCGAAGGTTAACATTGTTGATTGCTACTGTTTTTGCGTTAGTCCACACTTCTTCATAATTGGTGTAAACACTACGCCATGGCACAATGCCCACACGTGCGCCCAACACCATTCCTAAAGGAAGATTAAAATCATAGCCTGCTTCGATATAGGTTGACCAAGCGCGTTGTGCTTTGCCATTTAATACGTAATAGTCGGCTCCAAAGACGGTTGTGTACCAATCAATGGATAGTGGCACTTTTTCAACAATGTCGCCTAAATGAAAACCTAAATGCAACTCCATTGTGCTGCTGGATTCTTGCTCTGGTACAACATTGAAACCTCCTTTAGGGAAGTAAGGCGTTTCATCAAAATAGTAGTAGTGAGTTAAATCCACTTGAAAGCCGAAGTTATCATAACCGATAGTGATATCCAATTCAGGGCAAAGTTCGGTAAATGTCCAGTTATCGGCACCAATATTTGCCCAACCGCATACATACAACCCTTTCCAATCCAATGTTACGGAAGGTTGAATAGATATACCTCCAAGGTTTTGTCCGCGCCATAAATACGAACTCACCAGGTCTGCACCCATTTCAAAACTAATGCCTAATTCTTGTTTGGTGTTTTCTTCGGCATCATTAGTGTATTCTGTGTCTTTATCCTTATTCATAGCATATGCTTGATAAGGACAAGCACTAACGCCTATCAGCGCTAGTGCTAAAACCAATAATGTTTTTTTCATTTTTTGTTTATGGTCATTTATAATGCGTTTTTGCTCGCCCAAGCGATGCGCAACGCTACCTCGAGAACTTTGGTATCATCGAGAACCACGATGCCACCGTCAGGACCTGGTTCAATGTGATAACCTACAGTAGCAGTACCATTGAAGAAACTTCTTACATCATCAGCTGTAATTCCTAACTCTTCAGCAATCACAGCTGAACTACCTTTTGGAAGGCTATCCTTCACTTCTCTCAGTTTGTTGAATGTTGTGCGAATCATAGTAACTAATTAATTAATAGTTAGTAATTATTATTTATTGATTTATTTTGCGTAATGTATTAGCAAGTAATCTTGCATTTCGACCGCAAAGGTACAAAATATTTTTTATTTATGCAAATTTTTTCGTATTTCTGTAGAAGAAATATCAAAATAGGGTGCTCCTGCCAAATAAATCATCCCCCCATCGCCTTCTCGCCCCATCGCCTTCTCGCCCTCTCGCCCCATCGCCTTCTCGCCCTCTCGCCTCATCTCCTCATCGCCCTCTCGCCTCATCGCCTCATCGCCTTTTCTCCTCGGATACACAAACACGCGGTAGTTGTCCAGAATGTATTGGTATTCCCGCCATTGGTTGAAAATGTGTAGGTTATCTTCGCCGATGATGAGTGTAAATTCGTGTTCGGGGTACTCTCCCGCGAGCGCGCGCAAAGTATTAGCGGTGTATGTAGGTCGTGGCAAATGAAATTCAAAGTCCGATACCACAATCCTCTTGCTTTCTCGCCTCATCGCCTCATCGCCTTCTCGCCTTATCGCCTCTCTCGCCTTCTCCAATCGCTCATTCTCATCGGCTAATATGCTTTTGTCTTTCAGCGGGTTATTAGGTGATACCATAAGCCATAACTCATCCAAATCGGTGTTCTCTACCACCCATTTTGCAAGTCCGATATGTCCAAAATGTATCGGGTTGAACGAACCCCCGTATATACCAATTTTCATTCGCTTAACCGTTTAACCTCTACTAACCAACTTATCTAGTTCTGCTTTAGCATTTGCCAAATCGTCATTGACCACGATATGGTCAAAATAGGGTGCATCAGCCATTTCTATTTCGGCTTTGGCGAGGCGTTTTTGTATCATATCTTCGCTGGTGTCGCCGCGTCCGTACAAACGGCGCGATAGTTCTTCTACGGATGGTGGTGCAATGAATATCGCCAATGCCTCATCGCCGAAAATGCGTTTGAGGTTGAGTCCGCCTTTCACGTCAATGTCGAAAACGATGGTGCGTCCTGCATTTTGGATGCGTTCGATTTCGGTTTTCAGTGTGCCGTAGTACAGTCCTTCATACACTTGTTCGTATTCGATGAAGTCGTTGTTTTGGATATGTTGTTCAAACTCCTCGCGGCTGATGAAGTAGTATTCTTTGCCATGTTGCTCTTGCCCACGCGGAGCGCGTGTAGTGGCAGAGATCGAGAGTTCGTATTGCCCAGGATAAGTTTCGAGCAGGTGTTTCACCATTGTAGATTTGCCCGAACCGCTGGGCGCACAGAGAATAATAATCATACGGATTTACTATTTGACTATTTACAATTTACTATTTGCGCTGCAAAGGTACAACAAAAAATGCACATTTGCAATAAAATCGCCCGAAAGTTCACTTTCAGGTGCGATTTTATGTCCCCTACGGGTTCATAACGGGTTCATACTATATGATTACTATGTGATTAGTATGTGATTAGTATGTGATTCGTCGCATTTCCTTATACCTTCTGATTAAAACTGAAAAAGGTTTACACTATTTCTGGAAAGGTTTCTTAAGAATCGTCACTTTTTGATAGTTTTCCTAAAAAGGTTGTTAGTTATCCTAAAAGAGTTGATAAATTTCCTTAATAGGTTGTTGTTTGGCGATTCGGGTGCAAAGGTAATACATTTTCCTGATATATACAAATGGATGTTTGTTATTTTATTAGATGATAGTATTCCCTTCCTCTCTCTGCCCCGCGTGGCAGAGAGAGGAAGGGGCAGCTCTTGCCCAATTGTGTTCATCCCATGCTGCTTGTGGTGTACGACTATCATCCTGTAGATAAACACTCATCGGCGTACACATATCAATGCTTCGATGAGGACGTACATTGTTGTATAGATCTATAATATGAGCTATCTCTATTTGCGCTTCTTGCAGGTTTCTATATGCAGTACGATTGTATATCCATT
>JAZNSW010000012.1:0-38998 GCA_045591505.1 Paludibacteraceae bacterium | reverse complement strand
AATGCAAAATTCAAAATGCATAATTGCGTTGAAGAAACGATATGAAAGAATTAAAATGTCCAAAGTGTGGAAATGTGTTCCAAGTTGATGAGGCTGATTATGCATCCATTGTCAGCCAGGTGAAGAATGCGGAGTTTGATGCAGAGCTGAACCGTCGACTTGCTGAACTTAGCAAAAACCAAAAAGCGGAGCAGGCACTTGTGACAGCCAGGACAGAACAACAATATCAGAGTGTATTAAATAGGAAGGATCTTGACATTAAGGAGAAGGATTCTATAATAGCGCAACTACGCAATGAACTCCATATAGCAGAAGAGAAGAAATCAACTGAAATCAAACTTGCTATTGCTGATAAAGAAAAAGAAATTGCCGCATTGCACTCTTCTATTATTGAAGGTGAGAACAAATTGAAAATTGCGGTCATGAATGAGCAGATAAAGGCTCAGGAAAGCATCAAAGATAAGGAAGATGTGATTGCACAGTTGAAGCTGAATGTCCAGATGGAAAAACAACAGGCTGTCAATTCTGCTAATTCAATCAAGGAACAGTACGAATACCAACTAAAGATGGCAAAGGAACAGTTGGATTACTATAAAGAGATGAAGATCCGTATGTCAACAAAGATGATAGGCGAATCGTTGGAAATCCATTGCTCCACTCAGTTCAACCAGATGATGCGTCCTGTGATGCCTAATGCATATTTCGAGAAGGACAACGACGCTTCCGGAGGCAGCAAAGGAGATTTCATATTCCGTGATTTCGCTGACGATGGCACTGAATATGTGTCGATAATGTTTGAAATGAAGAATGAGGCAGACGAGACTGCGTCCAAACATAAGAATGAAGATTTCTTTAAGAAGTTGGATGCCGACCGTAAATCTAAGAGGTGTGAGTTTGCTGTGCTTGTATCTTTGCTTGAGCCAGATAATGAGCTCTACAATGGTGGTATAGTAGACGTGTCATACAAATATGATAAGATGTATGTTATCCGTCCTCAGTTCTTTTTACCAATTATTTCTCTATTGGTTCAGACATCAAAGAAGAGTCTGGAGTATAAGCAACAATTAGCAATAGCTCAGAGCCAGTCGGTCGACGTCTCAAATTTCGAGAATCAACTTAATGATTTCCGAGATAAGTTTGGAAAGAATTATCGTCTTGCAAGTGAAAAATTCAAGACTGCTATTGATGAGATTGATAAGTCTATTCAGCATCTTCAGAAGATTAAGGATGCTCTTATAGGTAGTGAGAATAATCTTCGCCTTGCCAACGACAAGGCTGAATCTCTGACTATCAAGAAACTTACACGTAATAATCCAACAATGAAACAGAAGTTTGACGATGCACGAAAGGGTAGTGAGTATATTGATGTAGAAGATGATTGAGATTTATATTGTACTCGGTTTTATAAAACAAAAAATGGTTCGACTTTCGCCGAACCATTTTTATTTCTAATCGTTGGAATGATTACTTCCAAGCCTCGATGATCTGCATGAAATCAGCTGCCTTAAGAGCGGCACCACCGATCAAACCACCGTCGATATCTGGCTGAGCAAACAACTCAGGAGCGTTGCTTCCCTTGCAAGAACCACCGTAAAGGATTGATGTGTTGTCTGCTGTAGCCTTGTCGTACTTAGCTGCGATAGAAGCACGGATGAATGCGTGAACCTCCTGTGCCTGAGCTGAAGTTGCAGTCAAACCTGTACCGATAGCCCAAACTGGCTCATAGGCCAATACAATCTTGCCAAAGTCCTCTGCACTGAGATGGAATACAGAACCTTCTAATTGTGCTTTTACTACTTCATTTTGCTTGCCAGCTTCGCGCTCCTCTTTCACCTCACCGATGCAGAAGATTGGTTTGAGGTTGTTAGCGAGTGCCAACTCTACTTTGTCCTTCAATATCTCGTAGGTCTCGCCATAATATGCACGACGCTCAGAGTGACCAAGGATGCAATACTCAGCACCAGTAGAAGCCACCATAGCAGCACTAACTTCGCCTGTATATGCACCTTTTTCTTTATCAGCACAGTTCTCTGCTGCCACTGCAATTGGGCTGTCCTTCAAGAGCTCTGCCACAGTAGCCAAGTGAATAAAAGGAGTGCCGATAACAACAGCGCATGATGGGTTAGAAACTTGATTTTTCAATTCGGTAGCCAATGCTACACCTTCTTGCAGGGTCATGTTCATTTTCCAGTTGCCTGCAACCATTTTTGTTCTCATAATCTATTATAGTTTTAAAAAAGTTTTTATAAATGCTAAATTTTCAAGTATGAAATCATCTATTTTTTAGATTATATTTGTCAATGACGGTGCCATTTTGGAGGACAATTATACCTGGATTAGCACGCACAATCGTTTTGAGTGTTACTGGATCACATGTACAAATATAATCACTCAGAGCAGGGTACTCCAAGCTAAAAGCAATAATATCATCCGTTCCAGAACCAGTAAGAATATAAAACGTTCCTCCAAAATCATCTTCATAGGAATAGGATTGATGCGATAAAGCTAAATCCTCTACTTTAGCCATTTGTTTTTTATCAGCTTTCGCCAAATCGTACATTACCACCAAGGTCACTGGCTCTTCGCTCTCGAGTATATTCCATGTTAAGTCCTCATAGTCAGCATTAAGAATTTCAAAATCGTGGATAGGCGGTTCATAGCCTTTCTTGATAAGTTTAGACTCCTGACGAACAAAATTCCACGTACTATCTCCCTTCGGATAATTTTCTAGTGTGAAAGTTTGTTCAATTCCATCCTTCTCATATACAAACGAATATTCATATACATCAGGTTCTGCATCCTCTGGATACTCCATTAGTGTTGGCAAATGATTACCTATCTTATATGGGCGAAAATCCATGATTGGCAGGTGATTACTTGTCCAAGACATGAATACTACTGCAGCAACAATAGTCATTACTGCCAATACCAATTCCATCCATGAGCTCCACAACTGATACGTATTTTTGCGCAATGCAACCAAAACAATTGCCAATACAATCAATACTACATTTTTCCAAAATGTTTGCCAATTGGTCAGCACAATTGCATCACCAAAGCAGCCACAATCGCTTACGGGATTCTTAAGTGCGATATATAAGGTCAATGGTGTCATCACACAGTAGAATAATAGCGATATCCATGATGTCCACTGTGTGCGCACATTCAACACCATGCACACACCTAACAACAGCTCTAAAACAATCAATCCCATTGCAGCCACTGTTGCTAATGGAAGCAAGTCCGTAAAAAATCCACCAAATGCTTTTAGATAATCTTCTATCTTATACACTGTGCCTAAAGGGTCAATAGCTTTCACTGCACCAGAGAAAATAAACACTATGCCCAACAATGTGCGGGATAGTGAGGCGATAAAGCGACAAGGTGAGAGGCGAGAACATTGGTTATTTCGTTTCATTTTCCATCATTTTAATAAGGTAAAACACAGCATAGTTCAGCATATCGAAATAATTGCCATCTGCACCTTCAGAAATCAATGTTTGATTGTCATTAGCAGCGATGGATTTATTGCGATTAATCTTTGTCAAAATAATGTCCGTCAAGCTAGAGGCAAACATATCACGCCATGCTTCACCATAATCATGATTCTTACGCAACATCAACGCTCTGGCCTCTGCCATATAATGGTCATAGAGTTCAATAGCGCGGTCAGCGGTCATATCTACAGAATCGGCAAAACCTTCATACAATTGAATAAGACCTATAATACTATAGTTGACAATAGCCATCATCTCACCTTCAATGCTCTCCCCTACCATATTAACACCTGTCAACTCAATCTCTCGAACACGCTTTGCTTTAATAAAAAGCTGATCATTGACTGTTTGCGGACGCATGATACGCCAACTTGGGCCATAGTCCTTCATTTTCAATTCGTAAATGCGGCGGCAGTTATTTGCCACAATATCAAATTGTTCTGGAGTTTTCATCATTGTTATTCTATGATTATTTTTTGTATTATATCTCCACAATGAATAATATAATATCCTGTCGTGGGTAGTGTCAATTCCATTGGTGAGTAGGCGGGAGCTTGCACAACCAACCTACCCATAAAGTCATACACGCGCACATCGCGCGCGAGCGGCGCGATAATAGTAAGGTGTGTTCCTTGTACACGAATATCCATTGATTCATCTTCTATTTTATCCACAGCAGAAGTTGAGCCTTGATAAACATGATAATCATACACATAGCCATGCAGAGTAGGAACGGTATTATCCTTATGTTGACCATATCCCCTTATCACTACGGTATCACCTACTTCCATCTCATCACCAGTAGCGAAGTTTGTATTCTCCAGCCACTTATTTTCATAGCAAATAATGGTCTCATCTCCACCACTGATAGCAAAGGTAACAGTACCATTAACAACATCTATCTGTTCAATCTGTGATATCACACCTCTCACCACCAATGGGAATTGGCTAATCTCCTCATCCGACCATGTGCGTATCCATTGGGCTATAGGTGATACAGCAGCTGAAGTCATTTCTTCATTTGTCATTGCATAAGAAGACACCGAACCCGTACTTGTCTGGCGATAAACCTTAATTGCCTCACTTGCTATTTTGCATTTTCCTTCATACGTATTTTTATCACTCTTTAGTGAATAATCAAAAACATAATATCCGCCTTTAATTTGCGATATAGATATAACGCCTGTTATCATATTATCCATAACGGACTCGCCATCCACATTAGCCAACGACATAGTAAAGGAAGAAGCTGAGGTTCCTACACTTTGCGTATTAGAAGCATCAACGACATAGGTTCCAACCAATGATTCCACCGATATAGGATATAAATCCAATAGCAATGCACTACCACTCGTTACCTGTCCTTTTTTATTACGAGCAAAGTCCGCGGTCTGCAAAAGAACACGTAGATTATCCTTGCCTGTTTGGGCAGACAAATCTGTCACTTGACCTTGTTCGTAATTCGTGCCATAATAGTCAGTTTGGATATTTTCTTTGAGAAGTATTGAATCATTAGTTACTGTTAATGCGTAACTTTTCGCTCCATGATTACGAACATAAATAGGGTATGGTTTTTCTTTGCCTTCTACAGATACACCCACAATGAGTGTGTAATTCCCGTTTTCCACCTGCGCTAAACTCCCCTCCGCATCCCTTGCGGTTGGATAATAGTGATTAGGTCCCAGTCTCCACTCACAACCAGCATGAATAGTTTGGCATAAAGAATCGCCTTGATATAGGAGCAATGCCACATTACCATTTGCACTGCTCACACCTCCATTTTGCAAATTCAGAATAGACAATCGTATTTTGTCTGTTTTGGCAATAGCATTTTTGTTTTTCATCATGATTGTTTCTGCCAACAGAAGTGGTATCGAACTTCCGCCGACATTAGGTTGAACACCTATATACGCGGTCACACTCTCTGTAAATGCGCCATCATCGCTGGCACCACCAATACCTTGATTAGTAGGATTCATCGCTGACAAAGCAAAATATCCATCGCCATAGCCACCCCATCCCCAGTTGATATGGATATAACCATTTGATTGCATACCATCACACACAAATGCATGCCCCTCATATTTTTTGGTCAATGCTTCTATTTGTATGGGACGACTCGCTTGCAAATCTTCCGCCATTTTAGATAGCATCGTTTCTTCATCCATATAATCTTTAGACAACACCTCTATTCCTGCGTCATAGTCAAAAAACTGCATCAGCGCAACCATAGAGGAGCCCATGCCTGCACCACTGGCGACAGAAGAGTAGTCCATATGACACGCAACACCCACATGATACATCAGTTGGGCCACCGCATCAGATTCGATTTGGGTATAATTACCATTTCTATAAGTAGGCAACATATTATCCCAATCATATTCTGCTTGAGAAAAATCTACTGAAAGTGTGTTGCCACGCCAGTTATATGAATAAGAGCCTGTACCCGACTGAGGATGTTTATGGTGATACATCACTTGTGCAGTAGCGGTTGCCATACAACCTGTCACGGAGCGTTCACCCGTGGTCATATCTATAGGGCAATGATTATTATACGGCTCACTTTGATTCCAAGTAGTTTGACCTAATAGCGGTTCTATAGTTGGATAGTAATCTACTGAAGTACACAAACGACTACTCACGGGAGTTGTTTCATCCAGCCGTGCTATCTCATCCGCGTACATTTGCATCCATACACGCATGTTAGCGGGCATATTTTCTTCCGCAATAGATGATTCGGAGGAATATCCCAATATCGTGCGAGTACGATCATCTGCGGATACGATTACATAGCCATCGGAGGAATGAGTAAACACATACAATGCAGGAGTATATTCACTATATTGCATTTGAGTATATACCAAGTGCATAGGTTCTGCATCCGCCGATGATGCCATAGCGCGTCGGGTTAGTTCGCTACTCGAAACGCCTTTCTTGCTCTCCGCCATAAACTGACCAGCAATTACTCTAGCTTCTTCCACGGAGCGCACACCACCATAAAGCGTATGTACGCATACAAAATGCAATAGTAAAATGATGGTCAAAGATGTTATTCTTTTCATATTTCAGTTCATTTCATTAGGCACAACAATGTTTGTAAATCCACTTTCTGTTGTTCACCAGAAAGCATATTTTTCAACATTACCTCTTGCGATGCCATCTCATCACTTCCAACAATAGCCACATATGGTATCTTCTTGCCATCTGCATAACTCATTTGTTTTTTCATCTTTGTTGGCTCTGGATACACTTCCACACATACGCCATGTTCACGCAGTACCTTAGCCCAACGTAAGGCATATAATAATTCTTGCTCACCAAATGTCGCAAATAATAGTTGAGTCGTGGACTGCAAATTTTCGGGATAAAGATTAAGTTCGCACAACACATCGTATATGCGATCTGCTCCAAAAGAGATACCCACACCCGATACACCAGGCATACCAAATATACCTGTCAAGTTATCATAGCGACCACCGCCTGTGATACTACCCATTTGCACATCCAATGCTTTAACCTCAAAGATTGCACCTGTATAATAATTTAATCCACGTGCCAAACACAGGTCCAACTCTACGGAGAAGTCCGATCCATCCACATTGTCCGCCCCGTCTGCTTGTGCACTCAACTCAAAAATACGGCGCAACTCCTCAACACCTTGCAATCCTATCTCGCAACCTGCCAACACTTGCTCCAGTTGAGCCAGTTTCTCCGTATTCGTTCCATTGAGATTAAGGATTGGCTGCAATGATTCTACAGCCTCTTGCGGCAATCCTTTGTCAAGCAATTCCTTATTGACATTATCAATACCAATTTTATCCAATTTATCAATGGCCACTGTTATATCTATAATGCGATCTGGTTGACCAATCACCTCCGCTATACCAGCAAGAATCTTACGATTATTGATATGCAAACACACGCGAATACCCAATCTTCGATACACTTCTGACACAATTTGTATCAATTCCACCTCACTAAGCAGAGAGTTAGTACCCACCACATCCACATCGCATTGATAAAACTCACGATAACGACCTTTCTGTGGGCGATCGGCACGCCATACGGGTTGAATTTGATAACGCTTAAAAGGAAATTGAATCGAGTCACGATGTTGAACAACAAAACGAGCAAAGGGTACGGTCAAATCATATCGCAAGCCTTTTTCACTCACTTTGTTGGTCAGCGAACCTATGGTAGCATTAGACAACATGTCCGCATCAATTGCAGATTTCCAATCGCCTGAATTCAAAATCTTAAACAATAATTTATCACCTTCTTCACCATACTTACCCATCAATGTACTAAGATTTTCCATCGCTGGAGTCTCTATCTGCTGAAAACCATACAAAGAGAATACTGATTTAATGGTGTCAAAAATATAATTTCTACGTGCCATCTCTAATGGAGAAAAATCACGCGTCCCTTTAGGAATACTTGGTTTTTGTGCCATATAATCTTTTATTTAATCACTAAACAATAGCCGCTTCAGCGGCGTTCACTAAACTAAAATATATCGTTATATATTAATTCGGTTGCACCACATTCATTTTTCACATAGGCATCAGCTTGCGCGCCCATCGGCTGCTGCTTTTCAAACGCGGTATCTAGGGCATGCGAAAGTTCTTTATAGTTCGTTACGCTGATGGCGGCACCTACGTCTAATAGACCACGCGCCTCGCGGAATTTCTGCCACTTTGGACCAAATACAACAGGAATACCATATACCGCGGCCTCCAATGTATTATGGATTCCTACACCAAAACCGCCACCTATATAGGCTACATGACCATAACGGTAGATAGAGGATAGCAATCCTATCGTATCTACTACCAACACACGACATTGCTGAATATTCATACTATTCGCTTCCGTATAGCGAACATAACGTCCCTCAAAATATTGAAAAATACGGTCCATATGAGACTCATGTATCTCATGAGGAACCAACACCAAGCGAACATCATCATGTTCTTCCACATAACGAGCCAACATTTGTTCCTCTATTGGCCATGTACTACCTGCTATAATAACGCGCTCACTGCCTTCTACAAAACGAGCTATCATGGGCAAATCCTTTGACCGTTTTATCACTTCTACAACACGATCAAAACGTGTGTCACCTGCCACACTAACCGACTCTATACCATACTTACGCAGCAAGGACTCCGATGCGTTATCTTGCACATAGATATGATTAAAACAATGCAACAACTGACGATAACCATAACCCCATGGCAGGAAAAACAGTTGACATGGGCGAAATATCGCAGATATTAAGTATGTAGGTACTGCACTGTCGCGCAAAGCACGCAAATACGCAGGCCAAAACTCATATTTGACAAACAATACCATCGACGGCTGCAACGTACGCAGCCAGTTTTTGGCATTGCGACGAGTTGCAAACGGCAAATACAACACTTTATCCACCAAAGGATAATCTTTCCGCATCTCGTAACCAGACGGTGAGAAGAAGGTTAAAAGTATCTTACGAAATGGTAACTCGCCACGCAAACGCTCTATAATCGGACGAGCTTGTTCAAACTCACCTACCGACGCCACATGAATCCACAAAACGGGGGCATCGCCTATTGAGGCACGCCACTCCTTCAGCGAGGATAAGGACTCTCCTTGTCCGGTCACCAACTTTTTTGCTTTACGATGACCAAACAAACTCGCTAAACGTAATATCCAAAAATATATATTCACTCTACACTATTCACGATACACTCTCCACCATACACCACCCCCACAATTTCAGACTGCAAAAGTACTACTTTTTTTTCACATATACAACACCTTTAACGCTTTTTTTCATGTTAAAGTGTGAAAGTGTGAACGCACTACCGCTTTTTTCGCATAATACTTGCATATCTCCGCCAAAAAAATATACCTTTTCAGCATGAATCCCACACCCCAAACAGTGTCCCATACCCACAAATAAATGGCTATTTTACGATTTTTCTTGCTTTTTCCAGAAAAATATACTACCTTTGCGCCCCAAATGAAAAAAACTGTTATCCTTGCCATAGAATCCAGTTGCGATGACACTTCTGCTGCAGTCATCGCCGATAACTTATTGTTGAGTAATGTCACTGCCTCTCAGAGTGTACACGAGGAGTTCGGCGGTGTAGTTCCTGAACTAGCCAGTCGCGCGCACCAGTTGAACATAGTTCCTGTTGTTGATGCCGCTCTCAAACGAGCGGCCGTCACGACACAAGACCTCAGTGCTATCGCGTTTACACGAGGTCCTGGATTATTAGGAAGCCTATTAGTAGGCACAAGTTTTGCCAAAGGATTAGCACTCTCGCAAAACATTCCTCTTGTCGAAGTAAACCATTTGCAGGCACATATCCTCGCACATTTTATCACACCGGCTCCCACAAAAGAAAACCCCACACCTGCCACCACAAAACCAAACTTCCCGTTCCTTTGCCTATTGGTCAGTGGAGGAAACAGCCAAATCGTATTGGTTAAAGACCATTACACCATGGAAATCATTGGACAAACCATTGATGACGCTGCGGGAGAAGCATTTGATAAGTGTGCCAAAATCATGGGACTACCCTACCCTGGCGGGCCATGGATAGATAGATTAGCCAAGGAAGGTAATCCACAAGCATTCGCTTTTTCAAAACCACATATACCTGGCTATAATTACTCCTTCTCTGGACTCAAAACATCCT
This sequence comes from Paludibacteraceae bacterium, assembly GCA_045591505.1. Taxonomy (GTDB): domain Bacteria; phylum Bacteroidota; class Bacteroidia; order Bacteroidales; family Paludibacteraceae; genus Colicola. The sequence goes on along the minus strand of JAZNSW010000012.1, from coordinate 28,815 downwards.
TCCTATATTTCCTGCGCGACCAGCTCAAGGAGAATCCCAACTTCATCGAACAGCACAAAGCTGACCTCTGTGCATCATTGCAAAAAACAATCATCGACATCTTAATTCAAAAACTCAAAAATGCCGCGAAAGATTTAGGTATCAAGGAGATTGCTGTCGCAGGAGGAGTCAGTGCTAATAGCGGATTACGCGATGCACTAATCGATTTGGGCAAACGACATCGTTGGCAAGTGCACATTCCTCCTTTCGCATATACTACTGATAACGCCGCTATGGTGGCACAAGCTGGGTATTACAAATTTCTCAAACAAGAGTTCTGCCCAATTGATGCAGCACCTTATGCAAAAACAAAAATTTAATATATGACTTTCCGTGAACGAATAAAGCCATACGTAGATATTCTACTTTTTATCATTGCCCTCTTGGCTGCCAATTATTTTTGGAAATTCTCCATAGCAGGAGATGAGGGAGGTGGACCTGTAACATGGTTTGGTTTAGACATCACTGCACCTTTTGACTTCATGGCAAAGCACATCGCTGCTGTGGTCTATTGGATTGTTCATATCTTTAGAGATACCATTATCCTTTTAGATGACACTACGCTGGCATTCACATCTAATTCTGCGGTACGAATAGTATGGAGTTGCACGGCTATCAAACAAGCATTTATTTGGCTCATTATCATGCTAATAGCACGCGGACCATGGATTAAAAAACTATGGTTCATACCTCTGGGATGGCTTTTTGCATACCTATTCAACATCTTGCGTATTACACTTATCACCATGACCGTTGAGCATTATCCAGAGCTCTTTGAATTGCTACACGCTTACGTATTCAAATATCTATTCTACATTATGCTCTTTGGTTTATGGATTTGGTGGACGCACCGCATATCATACGTTTCTTTCGTGGACAAAATAGATGATAATTAACCATTTCCAATGGTTTTTCAGTAAAAAAAAGCAAATACTACTTCGTAAATTTTGAAAATTGCAAATATTTTTGTACCTTTGCAGGCTAATTGAAGATAGCAATGTATTTTTGATAAATTATCGCAATGAAGACATTGAAACTCATACAATCAGACTCGTATCTACGCCCTTATGCAAGTGCTATTGAAGGGCGTTACAACTATGCCACCTATCAAGAAAAAAAACTGACTGGCGGCCAAAAACTCAGTGATTGGGCAAATGGTTATATGTACTTTGGATTACACAAAGTGCAAACAACAAATGGGAAAGGAAAAAACAAGAATTACCAATGGATTTTTCGGGAGTGGGCTCCAAATGCCACTGCCATCTATATGTTAGGCGACTTCAATGATTGGAAAAAATCGGAAGACTACCGCCTGCAATCAGTAGGCAATGGAGTATGGGAGGCTATTCTCCCTGCAGAAGCCATTCAACACGAGCAACTATACAAACTGCTGGTAGAGTGGCAAGGCGGATGGGGAGAGCGTATTCCAAGCTATGCTAACCGAGTAGTGCAAGACCCACAAACCAAACTCTTCTCTGCACAAGTGTGGGAGCCAGTAGAGGTAAAAACGGAAAAGTTAAAGATAAAAGGTGCGAAGCGCAGAAAAGCAGGTGATCCATTGTATATTTACGAGTGCCATATCGGCATGTCCAGCGAAGAAGAAAAGGTGAATTCTTATGACGAGTTCCGCCGCGAAGTACTACCTCGTATTGCCAAATTAGGTTACAACTGCCTCCAAATCATGGCGATCCAAGAGCACCCTTATTACGGCAGTTTCGGCTATCATGTCTCTAATTTCTTTGCTGTTTCCTCTCGCTGTGGTACACCAGAAGAGCTCAAACACCTCATCGACGATGCACATGCCTACGGAATGGACGTAATCATGGATATTGTACACTCGCATGCGGTCAAGAACGAGTTAGAAGGATTAGGAAATTTTGACGGTACGTCTTACCAATATTTTCACGATGGTGCACGCCGAGAACACCCAGCATGGGATAGTCTTTGCTTCAATTATGGAAAAGATGAAGTGCTGCATTTCCTTTTATCTAACTGCAAATATTGGTTAGATGTATATGATTTCGATGGCTTCCGATTTGATGGCGTGACATCGATGATGTACAAGAGCCACGGATTGGGCGAGGACTTTGTGGACTACTCCTGCTACTACAATGGCAACGAAGATGGAGATGCAATCTGCTACCTCACGTTGGCAAACAAACTCATTCATGAAGTGAAGAAGAATGCCATCACCATTGCAGAAGACATGTCAGGTATGCCAGGACTCGCTTATCCTATCAAAGATGGCGGAATGGGCTTTGACTATCGATTGGCGATGGGTATTCCTGATTTCTGGATTAAGTATATCAAAGAGGTGCGCGATGAGGATTGGAAGGCAGGTCATATCTTTTATGAGATGACCAACCGCCGACAAGATGAAAAAACCATCTCGTATGCTGAAAGCCACGACCAAGCATTGGTAGGTGATAAAACGATTATCTTCCGACTTTGCGATTCGGACATGTATTGGCATTTCGAGCATGGACATGCTAACTACATGGTGGATAGAGGATTAGCTTTGCACAAGATGATTCGCCTTATCACCGCTTCTACCATCAACGGAGGTTATCTTAACTTTATGGGCAATGAGTTTGGACATCCAGAGTGGATTGATTTCCCAAGACAAGGTAACGATTGGAGCCATAAGTATGCAAGACGCCAATGGAGTTTAGTGGACAATCCACGTTATTACTACGCCAACCTCAATCGCTTTGATGAAAAAATGGTGCACCTTTTAAAAGAGCACCTATTGCCTGTAAAAGATAACAATGGTTTACACTTGCCTTGGGTGGACAAGCTTTGCGATAACGAGGGCGACCAAGTGGTGGCATACCAACGAGGAGATTTAATCTTTGTCTTCAATTGGAATGGTATCAACTCTTTCTCTGATTACGGAATACCTGTGCCTGCTGGTAAATATAAAGTGGTACTCAACACCGATGCCAAGGAATTTGCTGGCTTTGGCTTGTCGGATGATACGGTAGAGCATTTCACACAACCCGACACTGGATATTTGCCAAAACACAAAGGATGGCTGCAAATCTATCTGCCTGCACGTACTGCAATGGTACTACAAAAAATAGACTAATTTTAACTACAGACTAATTTTATTAATAACATAAAACATTATAAACCATGAGATTAATCGTTCAACCAAACTACGACCTACTTTCAGAGTGGGCTGCAAACTATGTAGCAAAACGCATCAATGAGTTCGCTCCAAAAGAGGGCACTCCTTTCGTATTGGGATTGCCTACAGGTTCTTCACCATTAGGCATGTATCGCAATTTGATTAAATTGTATCAAGAAGGAAAAGTAAGTTTCCGCAATGTGGTTACTTTCAACATGGATGAATATGTAGGTATTCCTGAAGATCACCCAGAGAGCTACCACACTTTCATGTGGAAGAACTTCTTCTCGCACATTGATATCCGCAAAGAGAATGTCAATATTCTCAATGGCAATGCAGAGGACTTAGTAGCAGAATGTGCTCGCTATGAAGAGAAGATTAAAAATTATGGTGGCATCATGCTTTTCCTCGGTGGCATTGGTCCTGATGGCCATATCGCTTTCAACGAGCCAGGTAGTTCACTTTCTTCTCGCACACGTATGAAAGAGCTCACTACCGATACAATCATCGCTAACTCTCGTTTCTTCAACAACGATGTGAACCTCGTACCAAAGACCGCTTTAACCGTAGGTGTAGGCACTATCATGGACGCTAAAGAGGTTCTTATCATGGTGAATGGCCACAATAAAGCACGTGCGCTGCAACATGCTGTAGAGGAGCCTATTTCTCACATGTGGACTATCTCTGCATTGCAAATGCACCAACATGGTATCATCGTGGCTGATGAGGCAGCTTGCGCTGAACTCAAAGTGGGTACATACAACTACTTCAAAGACATTGAGAAAAACAATCTCGATCCAAAATCACTGCTCTAATGCTGCAAATCTATAATACGCTTAGTCGTCAAAAAGAATATTTTCGCCCATTGCACGAAGGACACGTAGGCATGTATGTCTGCGGTCCTACCGTGTATGGTGATGCACACTTGGGGCATGCGCGCCCTGCTATTACATTCGACTTGCTCTACCGCTACCTCATGCATTTGGGTTACAAAGTGCGCTACGTACGTAATATCACCGATGTGGGTCACTTGGAGCACGATGCCGATGAAGGCGAGGATAAGATAGCAAAGAAAGCACGCCTGGAGCAACTCGAACCTATGGAGGTCGTGCAGTACTTCACCAATCGCTATCACCGCGATATGGAACTGCTGAACGTGCTCCCTCCTTCAATCGAGCCACATGCCAGCGGACATATCATCGAGCAGATTGCTTTTGTGCAGAAGATTATGGACAAAGGTTATGCGTATGTCAGCAACGGTAGCGTGTATATGGACGTGGAGAAATATGCCAAGGATTATCCTTATGGCAAACTCTCAGGCCGCAATCTTGAGGACATCGTCACCGAAACCCGCGAACTGGACGGTCAGCAAGAGAAGAAGCACAGTTTCGACTTCGCGCTTTGGAAAAAAGCATCGCCCGAACACATCATGCATTGGCCAAGTCCTTGGAGCGAAGGCTTCCCTGGCTGGCACATGGAGTGCTCTGCTATGGGCACGAAGTACCTGGGTGAAGAGTTTGACATCCACGGTGGTGGTATGGACCTTATGTTCCCTCACCACGAGGCAGAGATTGCACAGAGTTGCGCTGCGTTGGGACACGACAGTGTCCACTATTGGATGCACAACAACATGATTACCATTGCGGGCAAGAAGATGGGTAAGAGTTACAACAACTTCATTACTCTCGAGCAATTCTTCGAGGGCAAGCACGAGTTATTGGAGCAACCATTCTCACCAATGACTATCCGTTTCTTCATTCTGCAAGCGCACTATCGTTCTACGGTGGATTTCTCCAACGATGCGCTCGTGGCAGCAGAGAAAGGATTGGCACGCCTCACCGAGGCATACCAACGCCTAATGAAAATCCAACCAATTGCCAATACCCAATTGCCAACAGCCAACAATCTCGTAGAGATTGGCAACCTGCGTGAGCGTTGCCAAGAGGCTATGGACGACGACCTCAATTCGCCAATCGTGATTTCTCACCTCTTTGATTCCGCGCGTACTATCAACACCGTATTTGATGGAAAAGGCACTATCAGCGAGGCAGATCTCAAGGAGCTGCGCGAAGTGTGGAAAACCTACGCAATGGACATTCTTGGCTTGCAACTCGATGGTGCGCAAGATGCAGGTGCGGGTATGGATGCATACAAAGGTGCAATAGACATGTTGCTGAATATGCGTCTGGAGGCAAAGCGTAACAAGGATTGGGCTACTAGCGACAAGATTCGCAACGAGCTGACTGCGCTTGGCTTCACCATCAAAGATACCAAAGACGGCTTCGAATGGAGTTTGTAAGCAAACTGAAAACGAAAAAGTGAAAACGGGAAACCGCAATATCGGAAGATTAGTCCTGCTGTTGGCGGGACTAATCTTTGTTTTTTCTGCTTGTGGCAATCATTCCTCAGAGCACGCCACACAAAGCACTCAACTAATAGAGGACACTATGGTGTCTTATCCTGGTCGCACTTTTAGTTACAAACAGAAGTTCAATGACACCCAAGCCAAGCAGGAGCAGGCTGCCAAAGCCATTGGTTTAGCCAATCCTCCGAAGAATCGCCAAGAGGCAGCGCGAATGCGTAGCCAATTGTCACTCATCAAGAGCAACGATAATTACATTGTGGATTCACTCACCCATTCTATCCCTTACCTCGTGCCCGCAGCGGCAGCGGAGTTAGAGCGTATTGGCGAGGGCTTTGCTGATATTTTACAGCGCAATGGCTTACCTCACTATCAGTTTTATGTCACCAGTGTGTTGCGCACCAAAGAGGATATAAAACGGTTACAAAATAGTGGTAACATCAATGCTACCACTAATTCTTGCCACAACTATGGCACTACTTTTGACTTGGCGTACTTCCGATTTAATAAGGTAACGCGCACGCGCGAGTACATGCACCAAGACAATCTAAAGTTGGTTTTAGGTCAAGTGCTTCTTAACGAGCAACGTGCAGGTCGTATCTACGTCAAGTACGAATACAAGCAAGCCTGTTTCCACATCACCGTCCGCCAATAATCTTTCTCCTCTCACTTCTCACCTCCCACCTCTCACCTTTCAGTTTTCAGTTTTCCCCTTTCAGTTTTCACCTTTCAGTTTACTTGCCTTTTACGGGTTCTTGACGGGTTCATAACGGGTTCATAACGGGTTCATAAGCAGTCTTCACTATGACATCACTATGTGATTACTATGTGATTACTATGTGATTCTAGTACGTTGCTTATAGTTTGTGAGTTCCTTCCGAGTTCCTTCCGAGTTCCTTCTGATTTCCTAATGATTTTTCATTATTTCTGCCACATGTCGTTATTGTCTTTTCTTCCCTTATCCTGCAATGTCCTCAAAACCGTTTTCGGAACTTGACGAATATATTTGTTTTATTAAAAGGTCAACGCTAATCCTACACCATTTAAGTTAGTTGTAATACCTAACGATATTCTCGAATGAGCATTTTGATTATTATATAATTCTACAAAATTGTATTTAGTATATGCTATACATAGTAACGTAACAGATGCTGTTACTGCTGCAACACCTATAGGCCAAATCGTAAAACCTGCTTCTTCACCAGGGGATTTACTATAATACTGCTGCTTATGATAATGATGTGTTGCATAGTCACATTCATCATAATCATATCCACCAGAACACTCGACATATTCTCCATATTCTAAATGATAATGCCCTCTGTCATCTTTTGTTGTACAATATTCATACCAGTAGTCTGGTGCTAAAAAACACATTCCACCGATAAATGTTAATGTTAGTCCACTACCTAATAACCACCATCCCGCGGTTTTATATTCTTTACTTCTCATATATTTAAGATATACATCTCTATTATTTTTACGAAAGAATAATTCAAGTTCCTTTTCATCCATTTGCTGGTTGCCATAAGAATATTCTTTAATTCCAAATAAACGTTGCTCTTGATTGGTATGACGAACTAACATAGGAGCAATACTATTAATCGTATTGATATGCTCATATGTTACCATAGTATCTTGACGAATAGTTATGATAGTATCTCGTTCTATCGTTTGTTGTGTCTCAGATAAGATTTGTACACCCGCATCAATATAATTATAACTTCCAGTTGGTGGTGTTTCACAAAACACTGCTAATGAGATGCTTAATATACCAAAAGTTAAAAATAATCTTTTCATACTACATTTATTTAATAAATTATTATTGCGCAACACTATTATAGGTGTTTAAGAAATTAATATCTTTTTCTGTTGCCTTACGAAAATTTTTATATTTACCTATATAGCCAGTTACTTTTACCTCAACTTCTGTTTTGTCTGCGTTAGGAGTAATGACAAAAATAGGCGATACTATCTCATCTGCTTGATATTTTAATGATGCATTTGCCACCACTTGACTTTTCCATCTTTTAACAACATCAGGTTCAGTTCCATTTATGATATGTGCATTAAAATTTTCTGAAAATCTTCTAAATTGCGAAGGTGTCATTTCTAATTTTGTACTAAAAGTTTGAGAATAAGTAATTTTTGTACTACTAACCTCTAAATCCGCTACATTTGGATAAATATACATTTTACTACGTGAAGGATCAGCATATTTCGCGGTCGCTTCCTGATAGTAATAGGAATATACATTTACAGGTTCTGGTTGCGGTCTTGAAACAAAGGTAGTATCTGTTTTACTTCTTGTTTCTACCTTTTTCTGTGTTGTTACTGTTTCTGGTTTATTTACAACTCCATTACTGGAAACATTTACCGTTCCACATCCACTCATCAGAAGTAGAACTATTCCAACAGTAGAAACAACATATGAGATTCTATTTTTCATAAACTCATCCCTCATTCGTGTCGGGAACAACTTTTATTACCCACATGATTCCAATATGAGTTGTTAGGATATAATACACAAAAAGCGTGGAACCTTACCTTTGCTTATTCTCTTTCTTGAGGTTCCTGCAAGACCCTTCCTATAAGAATAAGCAAGCAACGCCCACGCCGATATGAAATGCCACCAAACAGAGCAGTCCAATAATGGACGCTCTGCGGGCGGGATATACATATCCCAAAGGGCGTTTACTGCCTTCTTGTTTCGGATAGGGTGAAATTTTGCAGGATTTCAAGAAACCAAAACAAGCGCTAATAAACGCTTTTATAATATGTCTGCCAAACCGATTACTCGGCTTTGCGCTGCAAAGGTACAAAAAAAAATGTATCTGTGCAAGAAAAGTTTACTTTTTTGTAACGAAAGCGATTAAATTTTATTGCGTATTTCAATCAGTTCTGCACGAACTCGAATAAGAATATCGGCTGCACGTTGGCGAAAATCGGTTTGTCTTTTGCCCTGCTTCAGTTCTTGGCGAATAGCCTCAATACGAGTAATATGCATCTCATCCCGCAAATACTTAATCTGCTTTATCAAATCAAGGTCTTCAGTTGTATAATAACGATTACCATGACCATCCTTGCGTGGCGATAGTTGAGCAAACTGCTTCTCCCAATAGCGCAATGTAGTAGCAGGAAGCCCCGTCATCTCTTGCGCCTCCGACATGGAATAGTATATTTTTTGGTTCGCTTCGTTCATGCTATTTGTTCACTTCGTTCACGTTTTGTGCTTCGCGGTATTGGCTTTGCGTTATACATTAGGTATTTTGAGTGTTTTACCTGCACGTATGAGGTCAGAAGTCAGTCCGTTGAATGATTTTAATCGCTTGACACTCACACGGAATTTGGCAGCAATACCACCCAACGTATCACCCTCTTTAATCTTATAATAGGTGACACCATTCACCGAGTAACCACCATTCAATCCTGTGCGTTGCATCAAATCAATCTCCGCACGACGGTTATGAATCAACTCTTTTGCTTGATATGCCAAAATACTATCTTGTTGGTCAATATACGCTCCCGAAATAGCCATAGGCAGACAGAGAGCATACTCCTTTCCTCCAGGGATAATGTCGCGCGCATATTGCGGATTCAATCGTCGTAACTCCTCAATCGTAACATCCAAATTAGCAGCAATCTGCTTAAGGTGTTGGCGTTCAGTTGTAACAATAGTATCTGTCACCATGGTGTATTCAATAGGCGCAGGACAGATGCCATGCACATCAGCATAGTTCATTGCATAGGAAGCTGCAATGAAAATAGGCAAATAACCGCGCGTTTCCTTGGGCAAGAATGGATAAATACTCCAGAAATCGCGTTTGCCACCCGCACGGTGAATGGCCTTATTCACATTTCCTGGACCACAGTTGTAGGCAGCAATCACCAAATTCCAGTCTTCAAAAATGCTATACAAAGCTTTCAAAAACTTACATGCAGCCTCCGTGGAACGAATAGGGTCCATGCGTTCATCAATGAGCGAGTTGATTTCTAAGCCATATTTCTTGCCTGTGGCTGGCATAAACTGCCATAATCCAACCGCCCCCATCGGAGAACGTGCCTGCGGATTGAGTGCAGACTCAATAACAGGAAGGTAGCATAACTCAAAGGGTAGATTATATTTACCCAAAATATCTTCAAAAATAGGAAAATAATATTGTGCCCTACGTTGCAAACTTGCCAATTGGCGAGGACTATGCTTTACATATCGCAAAATATAGCGACGAACAATCTCATTGTAAGGTACTTCAATCACGAAGGGCAATGCTTGCAAACGTGCCTTAAACACAGAATCTGGCAACTCTGCAATAATCGTATCGGATGTACATTCTGTTGTATCCAACCATGCTAATGCCTCATCGAAGAAAAGAGGAGTAGTGGTATCATTCAGAAATTCAGAAGTTGAGTCGCTCAGCAGTGCAGGAGTTGAGTCATTCAGCAGTACAGAAGTTGAGTCACTCAGGAGTTCAGGAATAGAGTCTTGAGCTACTATTGGTGCACTCAACGCGCAAAGTATGAATATATTTATGAATTGTTTCATTGTTAAACTAAAATTGTATTGCAAGTTTTACTTCTGCAGTACGTTGGTTCTGCATGTCATAATATATTTGAGGTGTAACATTCAACGAGAGGTCACTAGATATATCAAAATCAAACAATTGTGCATCCACATAAGCATCTATCAGCGATAAAGCATACACAGCAATCGTAACCACAATGGATAAATCACGTTGTCTTAATGATGCACTCTGCCATTCTTTCAATCGACTTTGATACGTTTGCGCTCCTCCCATGCTACTAATCGTATAGCCTTCAGGCAAAATGGCATTGTACGATTTATCGGGGCTATCGCTCACCGTACCATTCTGAATATCATAATAGATATCACGATAGGCTTCCTTGTATCCTATATATTGATTATTCGTCCATGTAACAGCATAGACACAACCCATCAGTCCACCATACACAATAGGTAGTTTCCAATAACTGCGATTGTATATCTGACCCAATCCTGGCACAATTGCCCCTAACCACACAGCACGCATAGGGTCAGGTTTCCAGAAAAGGCGATCTATCTCTTTTTCTGTTAATGGCATAGTATCCTCAAGAACAACGGGTTCCGCATCAAAGCCTTGCAATTTGCCCTCTGTATTCCATTCATATTCAGGAACAGTGTCTTGCACGTCTTGTGCATGCACTACACACACAAAGGCGAAGAATAATATGTATATTAATATGCGTTTCAATGTATGCGTGCGATGAGATTATTCAAATCTTCTTCATTGCGGAAGGTTATCACCAATTTCTTGCCAGAGATTTTCACATCTCTATCTAATTGCTGACTCAACATCTTCTGCTGTTCTGCATAAGATGTAGGAGATGTTGGGATTTTTTTGGCTGGTGTATCTTTAGCAGCACTTACCAGTTCTTCTACCTTACGAACGGATAAACCGCTTTGCAAAATACGTTTGTAGAGTTGTAATTGTTGCTCAGGTGAAGCGGAGCCCAATATAGCACGAGCATGTCCCATATCGATTTTCTTCTCCTTGATGCCCAATTGAATCTCCGCAGGCAATTTCAGCAGGCGCAAATAGTTCGCCACCGTTGCACGTTTTTTGCCTACTCGTTCAGACATTCGCTCTTGTGTAAGGTTATACTCATCCATCAATCTTTGGTAGGCCAATGCAATCTCAATAGCATCTAAGTCCTCACGCTGAATATTCTCAATGAGTGCCCACTCCATCACTTGCTCATCCTTTGCTGTACGGATATAGGCAGGTATAGCAACCAATCCCGCTATCTTGGCAGCACGAAAACGACGCTCACCTGCAATAATCATATACTTCTGATTCGCATCCTTACGCAAAGTGATAGGAGAAATAACGCCATGTTCCTTAATAGACATTGCCAACTCATTCAATGCTTCTTCCTCAAAATGGCGGCGAGGCTGATTAGGATTAGGATAAATATATGCCAAATCTATCTCACTAATGGAAGATGATCCAGCTGTAGATACGTGCGTCGTATCAATGAGCGCGTCTAATCCGCGTCCAAGTCCAAGACTCTTTTTCATGATTTACTTCTCCTTATAAGTTCTTTAGCAAGGTTAATATAGTTTTTCGCACCACGACTATTGCGGTCATACTCCAATACAGACATGCCATGACTTGGTGCTTCACTCAATCGCACATTACGAGCAATCACCGTATGGAAAACCAAGTCTCCAAAATGACGACGCACCTCATCATGAACCTGCATAGATAAGCGCAGACGTGCATCATACATCGTCAATAAAAATCCTTCAATGCGCAACGACGGATTGAGATTAGACTTAATAATCTTCACCGTATTGAGCAATTTAGCAATACCCTCCAAGGCAAAGAACTCGCATTGTACAGGGATAATCACACGATCACTAGCAGTAAGCGCATTGATGGTTATCAAGCCCAATGAAGGGGAGCAGTCTATCAAAATATAGTCATATAATGGGCGCAAAGATGCTAATACACGCTTCAAGAGATTCTCCCTATCATCCAAATTCAGCATCTCAATTTCAGCTCCCACCAAATCAATATGCGAAGGAATAAGATCAAGTTGAGGCATTGAAGTGTGCATGACGGCTGTGGTGGGGTCTATACCCACAACCAAACATTCGTAAATTGTTTTATCCAAGTCTCGCACTTCGATACCCAATCCCGATGAAGTATTGGCTTGCGGATCTGCATCTATAAGCAGAACTTTTTTGCCTTCTGCTGCCAATGCCGCAGCGAGATTGATAGAGGTGGTTGTTTTACCTACTCCACCCTTTTGATTAGCTAATGAAATAATTTTTCCCATATGGATTGTTTCGTTATTTATCAATTAGTTACTATTCAGTTTTTTGGTAATTAGTTGAATTATCTGTTCAGCAGAAATATTCTTACATGCAAAATTACGATATTTACAAATATTCGTTCCGTTTTCACAACATGGACGACAATTGAAATTTGTTTGTAACATATAATCAGGGTCTTGTCTCCACGCCGCAAATCCCATAAATGGATGCGTGCCACACCAAATAGAAATCGTAGGCGTCCCTACTAATGCACTCAAATGCTGATTAGCAGAATCCATACCCACCATCACATCCTGCATACGAATTAATTCTAATTCTTGTTCCAAGGGTATTTGCCCTGCTACACTCACCACGTTAGGGAAGATACTTGCCCATTGACGCAGCATCTCACCCTCAATCAGCCCTGCACCAAAAAGATACAAACGAGTATTCGCTTGGTGACTAAAATAGGCAATCACATCTTTAATCACACGGTTAGGAAGGATATTACTCTGGTTTTTAGCAAATGGTGCAATACCAATCCATCTGCCCTCTTTGTTGCCAAATCGTTCTATCAGTTGCTCTTGCACTTCTACATGAACAGGGATATGCTCAAAACGAGTATCTGATTCCAATCCCGCCATACGAAATACTTGTGCATAACGCTCAAATTCAGAAATCAATGGAGCAGATTGCTTATGTCCCTTACGAATCAGCGTTCTTTTCTCCAAACTACCTTTATCTATCACATAGATTGGCAGACGTTTTATGCGATATAGCGTACGCAAAATATAACTGTAGGAATTATCTTGTAAATCAATCACAGCATCTATCGCATACGACTTCAGTTCACTGAAAAGCGAGAGCATCGCAAACCCACCTCCCTGCAACGATGTTTCATGAAAAACCACATTGGGAAGACCATAAAACATAGCCGACAAAGCATGACGCGCTACCACCACAAACCGATGTTGAGGATAACGAGCACTCAGCGAACTGATAACAGGTACACTCATCGCCACATTGCCCAAGGATTGAAATCGAATCACTAAAAACGTCATACTACTTTATTTTGATTTCCCATAAATAGGCAAAGTTAATACTTAAATTCATCGCATTGGACTGACTAAAATAATCCACTTGACGATTATTAAATATCGTTCCCATGCTGAAATTAAATCGGGCTTCTAATTGAAAAAGTCCAATCTTTTTAGTGCGATAATAGCATCCCAATCCTCCCGCTAATCCCCAATCAAAAGGTTTGTCTATGCTATTGTATTGTAGTCCCGATGAAGATAGCGGCGTTCCCGAAACAATATCCCTAATACAATAGCCAATTTGCGGTCCTAAATTAATAAATCCGCGGAAGCGTTCCTTACCAAAATACAAATGCATCAGCAGAGGTATTTCTATATAATCCAATTGACGGACATACGTTTCATTGGTAGTCGCCAAATGCTCACACCATCCTCGTTGCATATAATTTAACTCCGTTTGCAAAGCACATACTTTGTGCCCTGCATAGCGAAAAACAAGTCCACCATTTGCTGTAAGAGGAGATTGCAGCAAATCCATATTCGCCACCGAGGGGCTGAATAAGACCGTAGAAGCCATCACACCTCCATGTACACCCACATACACTTCTGGCCTACGCAAACGAGGTTGCGCCACTGCACCGATGCTCCATACAAAAAGCAACAGAAATACTATGATGCGTGCTCTTCTCATTGATGAATAATATGTACGACATTGTTTTCCAATCCACCTTCTTCAGCCATCGGTTGATAGTGAATATCCACCTGAATGCCTTCCCAATACTGATTCATCATTGTATCGCGTATGGATACACTATCTTTTTCTGCGGCATCCATTATCTGCAACAATTGCTTCGTTAGGTCATAACCTAACAAATCATACCGAGGATGCAATGATGATAATTCATGATTAAAGTAGTAACGATATAATTCATCATAACTCGCTGGAACTACATATTCAGGAGAAAAAACGGAAGTGTAGAGTTGAGGCAATTCAATCCTCTCATCCTGCCAAGAATAATGTGAGAAAAGAGTCATCTTAAAGCGCGAAGATGCATTCAGAAGATGTGGCATAACCGCTTGCAAGTTGGAATATTTCTCCGTATTGAAAATAATAAGATTCTCCACATCTGGCATCAATGCATAATCCATTGAGTCTGAAAGAATAGCACGGATAGATACTTGTGTTTGGGGCACATTATATTCCTTCAAAGCTTGATGCAAAGCGGCTATACCCGCAGGAACAACCTCACCTTCTTTCGCCTCCAAAATCACACAATTGATACTATCTTTGCGTTGCGCCAAATAGCGAGCTATGGTATCTGCCTCCACATATGCAGAAGGATTGAACTTCAGCAAATATGGATGACTATCCATTTCTTTTACCTTCGAGATAAATGGAATAAGCATCCACACACTATCTTGCCGAATAGTATCTGCTACCATTGACACTTGTTGTGAAAAAGCAGGACCAATGATTGCATCCATCTCATGCAAATTAACAGAATCCAATACTTGCAGCAATTCTTTTGGGGTACGCCCTATATCATATGTCCAAATTTCTAATGCTTGACCCTTCGCTTGCTCCTCATAAATAGCAATCAATGAACCAGCGTAGAAATCATAAAAACGATCTATACTTTTATCGCGTTTGATAGCATCTGTTTGAAAAGGAAGCAAGATTGCCAAACGAGTCAATGTACTATCCACCACAAGCGTATCCATCCGCAGCGTGTCAGAAAGGATGAGACTGTCTATAGCCACACTATCCTGCAAATCGGATAACGAGTCCACATCTGTGAGAATCGTTTTCACCACAGTATCAATCACAACGTCAGGCACCGACTTAGGCACCACCTCTATGATTTTTTGTTCCTCCTTTTCCTCATTTTCTACTGGCAAGGGCGTATTTATCGGAATCAAAATTTTTTCTCCCATACGCAAACCACGCCTTTGCAACGAAGGATTAGCCGCAAGAATCTCCTCTTGTTTCACGCCAAATTTGATACTGATACGATACAAACCTACACTACGTTCAACCGTATAGCAATAATACGATTTCCCGTCTATCGTTTCGATAGGATAGGACATAGCCTCTTGAGCCATTACAGTTGGCGAACTCAGCAGCAAACCAAGAATGAATCCCGTATAGAATAAGATTTTTTTCATCATACGAATCTCTACATTTTATATTTTCTCCCTCGAACTAACAATATAATCACACCAAGTAATGCCAATAGCAACAGCGGAACCACAATACTAATCACTTGTGCAGTAACCCGCTCATCTCTGGCACGTTGATCATTCAGTAAACGAAGAGCAATCACTTTTTGACGCAAGGACATCCATCCTGTATCATCGGTCAAATACAATACTGCATTGACCATAAAATCACGATTACCAAATTGTGTATGCGTATATCGGTCATAGCCTAATGGCAACGGCCTTCCTTGTTGCCATTCATTGCGAATTGCACTACCGCATGCCACAACAATTTGCTTAGTAGGCACACTTTGCTTTTTCAATGACGTGTGCATTACGATATTTTCTGGAGGCAATAGATGGGCATACAACGAAGTAAAACATCCCTCCACACTGGCAGCAACTGGAAGATATGCATATCGATATGTTGATGCATCATCCTGCACAATACTCAAATCCACTTCTGCTGGACAACTAGTCAAACGACTAGCAGAGGAGCTTGCTAACAACACATCTTTACGCAAGCCATCCTCGCCCCCCACAAAATCGATACTGGAGCACATGGTCGCACTCACCTGCATGAGATTACGGGTGATGGAAGACACCTCAGAAGTTAGCAGCAATGGAGCATACGTCCAAGGCATCGGTTGCCAGTTTGGCTGTTCAGGGTTATTGGACACATCTACAGGCACAGGCAGACATTGCATATCCTGCACCAAATTGGCATTCACACGAACACCATAGCGGAAAAGCATATCGGTGAGATTGAGTTCCAGCGGAATAACGGGTGTCATACCGCTCTGCGAAAGGTAATCTGCGGAAAAACGAACACCATTAATCAGCCATAAGACGCTACCACCCTGCATGATATACTGATCCAAGATAAATTTATCCTCATCTGAAAATGGTTCTTGTGGATCTGCAATAATCACCGCGCGGTAGTCATCTAAAACTCCAGTTTCATTTCCCAACACGCCACGATCGATTTGGTAATAGCGAGATAATGCTTGACTAATATCATATACATCGCGCTCACTTAACTCGCCATGCCCCTCCAGAAAAGCTATCTTTTCCACCTCAGTGCGAGTGAGCGAAAGAATCGCTTCTGCAAAAGCAAATTCCAAATTCTCTATACTCAAATTCAGATTTTCTTCGCCACTCAATCCACGATTATTGCGGAGCAACGAAACTACCGTTCCCTTATCTCGATACTGAATCAGCGCATAAGGATAAACGGTGGTTTGGGCCGTTTGACCTTTATGAGTACGTTCGTGAATAATCATGGGTTCCAGACCTTGAGGAATATGTTCGGAAGAAACCACATAGCGTATAGCACCAGTGCGATTACCTTTCCCCGCGTATACACTCAATTCTTCCACCAACTCTTGCGTGGCACGTTGCAAGCGTTGAAAACCAGCATTGAGTTCACCGTCTAAAAGAATAGTAATTTCCAGCGGGGCATCTAAGCTGCGCATCAGTTCCTGCGTAGGCGCAGCAATGCTATAGCGACGGTCGTCAGTCATATCCCAACGAACCACAAACTGATGCACTAATACATTCGCAAGTACTAATGCCACCAATATCGCTATACCCTTCCAGACCTTCATCTACCTTTCACAGTTTTCACATTTCACCTTTCACTTTTCCGTTGTCACTTCCCCATCACCAACCGCTCCAACACTGCTTGGTTAACCACTACTGCGTATTTCTCGCGAAGCATAGCCACCCATTGCGCCTCTAAATAATCTTGATAATCCGTTGTCACTTGACCACGTACATCCATATATTCTTGAGGAGCCTTGATTACCTTACCAACTGGCAGAACAACAGGAAATTCTTCGGAAGCAGTAAATTCAACGGATTTATTCTTAAACGCATACTTATCCACCATAGCATTCTTACCTTCTTCCCACAATCCACGTTGTACTTTCACATAAGTGATACTATCCACATTCACATGTTGATTCAAATAGCTCATCACAGAATCTGGATCAGCATTTTTTATGATTTGCTTTGCAGCCTTAGCTGAGGCCATGTCTTTTGCTTGAATGATATATCCTTTAAAACGAGGTGCTTCCCAAGTATAATTCTTTTTATTTTCTTTGAAATAAGCGGCCAATCCTTCAGTATCTTTATTGGCTTTATCCCATACCTCACGCAAAGACACATCAAAAAGCAAAATTCCATCATGATATTCGTTCACCAAATGGCGCAAATCCGCATAACGGCCTTCCAAATGGTTTTCTGCGTAAGCATACACTTCCTCATCGCTCATCGTTTCAGGCAACTGATAATATGCACGGTTCTTCTTGATAAAACTTTTCTTCGCTTCTTCCATTCGCACATCGCGTTTCACTTGACTGAGCAATTGATTGCGCATGCTATCCAATGGTTGAATACCTCGTTTATCATACAATTTCACAATATGCCAACCAAAACGTGTAGGGAATGGCTCACTCATCTCGCCAGGATTCAGGTTGAAGGTGATATTCTCAAAGGGTTGAACCATCATACCACGTGCAAACCACCCCAAATCGCCACCGCGACGTGCCGAACCTTTGTCATCAGAAGTAGCAGTTGCCAACGCAGCAAAATCCGCACCTTGCTCCAATAATTCATACAAACTATCCACTTGTGCTTTCACCTCAATAGCCAACCCTTCTGCATCACGAGGCATCATCTTCAATATGTGGGCAGCATGCACTTCTTCAAAAGCAGACTCCTCTTCCACCAAAGCGATATGAAAACCGTAAGGAGTACGGAATACTTCTGTAACACCACCAACAGGGGTATTGTAAACAGCCTCTTCAAATGGATACACGAAACGGAAAACTTGTATCCATCCCAATTCGCCACCATTCTCTTTGCCCGCGGGGTCAGTAGTCATCTCACGTGCCACATCCGCAAAAGCCTCTGGCTCACGCTCCACTACCCAACGACGACCTTTTTTCACTTTCTTTTCTACACCAATTGTCACACGCTCGCGTGCTAAATTGATTAAATCCATGGTTTCTGCTACTGCCATCGAATCTGCGTTCATCGGACATTGGATAGCAATATGAGCTGCACGACGAGGTTTTGCCATGCGCTCGTAGCTCAATTGCAACAAACTATCAATAGCCTCTTTATCTTCCATGTACTTTGGAGTTGCTTGCGCGCGATAACCTGCCAACTCTTTCTTGAAAGCCTCCGTGGTATCAACACCTTGTGCGATAGCCTCCGTCACTTTCAATTTGAAGTTGATAAAGAGATCCAAATAATCGTTTATGGTCTTCTTTTCAAGACTCGTTTCTTGATTATTTTTTTCATAAATATACAAAAACTCCGATGCCATCACTGGCTCGCCATTGATAGTCATTAGCACCTGATCTTCTTGCGCGAAACTCACCGCCGCAATTACCAAAAGAAAAATGGATAAAATTACTTTTTTCATTGTTATTTTTTCGGTTTTATAATAATTATTATATTTGTTTACATCACTTTTCGCCTATTTACACGAAATAGCATGCAAAATTACAAAAAAAATTTGATATATGCAAAAAAAATAGTACTTTTGCAGCGAATTTAACACAAACGCCATATGATAGCACGTACCACGTTTTTTTCTGAAGCAGAAATAAAAACCGCTCAAAAACTTATTAATCAATCAAATAAAGTAGCGATTCTTACGCACATGTCCCCAGATGGTGACGCCATGGGTTCATCGCTTGCTATGCGCCATTTTTTAGAAGCACAAGGCAAGCATGTGCATGTGATTGTACCAAATGCTTTTCCTGATTTTTTGGCATGGCTACCAAAAGCCAATGAAGATATTATTTACGAAAACCAACGCGAAATAGCCGATGCGATTTTAGAGCAAGTGGACCTGGTTATTTGTACGGACTTCAACGAGCCGAAACGTATTGGTTCTTTGGGAGATAAACTGCTTTCCCTTTCTTGCAAGAAGATGATGATTGACCATCATCTCCATCCCTCTGATTTTGCAGATCTTGTCATCTCTTATCCCGCCACCCCATCCACCTGCGAATTAGTGTATCGTCTAATCAACCATTTGTCCCCAATATCCCATAGCCCGCAGGGCATCCAATATCCAATATCCAATAGCGCAGCGTCCCATAGCCCGCAGGGCGTCCAATATCCAATAGGCGGCACGCCGTCCACTACACAGGACATCGCCACCTGCATCTACACAGGTATGATGACCGATACAGGAAATTTCTCTTTCAATTCTAATTATCCTGAAATGTACACCATTATAGGAGAATTAGTAGCAGCAGGGGCGAACAAAGATGCCATTTACAATCGAGTATTCAATGCATATTCTGCCGATAGAATGCGACTTATGGGATATTGTTTATACCAAAAAATGAAAATATTCCCCGAATATCATACCGCACTTATTTATCTGAGTAGAAAGGAGTTGTACCGCTTCAATTTTCAGTCTGGTGATGCAGAAGGTATTGTAAATTTGCCTTTGCAAATCAAGGACATACACTACTCTTGTTTTATGCGTGAAGATAAGGTTAATCCCACCGAATTGGCATTAGCAGGTGATAGCAAAACCAAGATAAAAATTTCATTGCGCAGCCAAGGAGACCGCCCCGTTAATGTGTTTGCACATGACATTTTCGGAGGTGGCGGACATGCCAATGCTTCTGGTGGAGAATACTACGGTCCTCTCCCCGATGCGGTAAAACGATTTTTGGAAAATTATCAAGACTATTTCAACATTCCATAGTCTATCTTCTTAGCTTAGACATCTACATCTGGCACAATAGTGGTGCCTTTGCACGTAGGTTGTTGCTGCACATAATCCATATGTGATTGCAGGAGCATTTTTGCGCGAGAAATGTTTGCTGTAGATTCAATACGCAAACGGATTTGGCGTATATGTTGATTATTTGCACGAGCAACGGAAGGCAAAATAATCCCCGACACACGATTACCAAAACTCTGCTTCATTCGTTGCTGCAAGAGTTGGCTCGCCGCCTCCAAACGCCCCAAATCTCGATGGCGCAATGTCAAACAAATAATCCGATAATATGGAGGGTAGGAAAATAATTTTCTTTCATCCAATTGTTGTGCATAAAACCCCTGATAATCATGCGCTTTCAGGTATGTAAAAACAGGGTTCTCTGGGTCAAAAGTTTGAATCATTACTTCGCCTTGTCGTCCTGTTCTACCCGCTCGACCACTCACTTGCTCCAGCATATGAAAAGCATGCTCATAACTACGAAAATCAGGTTGATTAAGTAATGTGTCAGCTTGCAATACTGCCACTAAACTCACATCATCAAAGTGCAATCCTTTGGTCACCATCTGTGTACCTATAAGTATATCCACCTCATGTACTGCAAATTGATTGATGATTTGCTGATAAGTATCTTTTTTGCGGGTTGTATCCAAATCCATCCGCGCCACACGTGCCATTGGGAATAATTCTCGTATTTCTTCTTCCAACCGCTCTGTACCAAACCCATGTGTACGATAACTGGCATGGCATTTCGGGCATACAGGTGGAACATGCATAGCATGCCCGCAGCAGTGGCATACTAAGATTTGCGTATTTTTGTGGTACGTCATACTCACATCGCAATTAGGACATTTTGGCACCTCGCCACAATGAGTACACTGAATAAACGGAGCATATCCTCTGCGATTTTGAAACAGAATCACTTGCTTTCCTTTCGCTATTTCCTCGCGCATACGAAATACCAATGGGTCAGAAAAATGCCCATACATTTCCTTTCGATGATACTGCCTTTGCAGGTCAATCATTGTAATATGCGGTAACTCTAACCCCTTGAATCGTTGCGACATATGTACATATCCATACTTTTCACACATCGCATTATAGTATGTCTCTATGGCGGGGGTAGCCGTTCCTAAAAGCACTTTGGCATCATACCATTGCGCCATCATAATGGCTGCTGAGCGGCCATGATAGCGAGGAGCGGGATCTTGCTGTTTATAACTCGGCTCATGTTCTTCATCTACAATGATTAATCGCAAGTCATGAAAAGGCAAGAATATCGCTGAGCGTGCACCTATGATTACCTTTCCACCTGCGCCTCGCACTTCGTGATAGATTTCCACACGCTCTGAAGAACTAAAACGCGAATGATAAACCAACACTTGATTACCGAACACGCTACACAAACGGTCGGTTAGTTGCGTAGTAAGTGCGATTTCGGGTACAAGGTATAGCACTTGTTCGCCCCTTTTCAACGCTTCCTCAATCAGATGAATATACACTTCCGTTTTACCACTGGAAGTAACACCATGCAGCAGTGTCACGGTTTTGCTTTCCCATGATTGATGGATAGCGGCTAAGGCTTGTTGCTGTTGTTCGTCTAAAGCATGGGCGGCACACTGCGCACCATCATATTGGCGTAATCGAGATATGGGTCTTTCTTCCTCACAAAGTATCTGTTTATCAATCAGTATGCGCAACACGGACCCACTCACCCCACTACTTTCCAATAGCACCCTACGTTCCACTTGCGCATCTAATCGCTGTGCTATTTGTACAAACGTCCGCAGTAATTTTTCCTGTGCTTTGGCACGATGCAATTGTTGCAGAACATCCTGTATTGCTTGTTCCGATTGAATAGAAGGGTGAAGGTGAAGATAATGTACTGTCAATGCGGTATAATCATCATCAATAATTCCAGCAGGCAGGGCTGCGGATAGCACTTCACCCAAGGTACACATGTAATATGAAGATAACCACTCCCACAATCGCAATTGCAGGGGGGTTACAATAGGGGTAGTGTCTAATATCTGGCTAATATCCCGCACTTTTACATGATTGGGCAATTGCCCTTCATGCGAACGGTAAACCACTCCAGTGATTTGTTTTTTACCTAAGGGCACCAATACCCGAACACCTATCTGTGGGTATGGAATATCCTCTGGCACACGATAAGTATAGACATCTGCAATAGCCAAAGGTAAAATAATATCTACCAATCTATCTTTCACTTACAAACCAATAAATCGCCTTCTCGCCCTATCGCCTCATCGCCTCATCGCCTTCTCGCCCTATCGCCTTCTCGCCTCATCGCCTTCTCGCCCTATCGCCCATCGCCAATAGCCCATCGCCCCATCGCCCCTATCTCCTCTTCTTACTTCCTGCTGGCTCAGTGGTTGCGATAAGATGGCGACATTCTTCCTCTGTCATGGTTTCTGCATGGATAGTACGAGGAATCTTATAGTTGCCTGTAGGAGCTTTGATATACACGCCATAGCGTCCATTCAACACTTGCACATCACCCCAATCGTGAATAGGCAATTGTTGTTGCATATGCTTTTGAATAATTTCTACAGCTTCCTCCATGGTGATAGCATGAGGATTGAGATGTTTGGGCAAACTGATATAATTGGTATCAACGCGCAGATAAGGTCCATACTTGCCTTCTCCTACAATCACATCTTTATCTTCATACTCGCCCAACTTGTATGGTAATGCATGCTTAAACAAGTCCAATGCTTCCTCCAACGTGATGGTAAAGATACTTTGATTTTTTTGCAGCGATGCAAAACGTGGTTTTTGGTCTTCGCTATCACCAATTTGAATACAAGGACCATTCTTACTAATTCGTGCCAACACGGGCTCACCGCTTTCTGGATCAACGCCAATATAACGAGCCGCCATCTTACCAGAAGGAACTTGTTTAATCAGAGGGTGGAAGGTTTTGTAGAAGTGGTCAACACTCTCTATCCAATTGATTTCTCCAGCGGCAATAGCATCAAATTTCTCTTCCTCATTCGCTGTAAAGTCATAACTCAATATAGAGGGGAAATTCTCCACCAAAAAATCATTCGTAATACGTCCTAAATCGGTAGGAAGGAATTTGCCAGAATCGGCTCCTACGGTTTCTGTTTTGGTTTTATCAGAAATCTTATTATCATGCAATGTAAGAATGTTATACGAACGTTTTATGCCCTCCACATTGCGTTTTTCTACATACCCTCGCAATTGTATCATCTCAATCACGGGCACATAGGTAGAAGGACGACCAATGCCCAAATCTTCCATTTTCTTGGTGAGGGAAGCCCCATTATAGCGCAATGGAGCTTTGGAATACGATTCTTGCGCTACCGCAGTATGCATACGACACTGCATAGGAGCCACAATGCCATCAAGCGACTGCTGAAGCCCAGTATTCTCCTCATCATCACTGCCTTGCGTATATATGCGCATGAATCCATCAAAGGTAATCACCTCATGGGTCGCTACCCACAGATATGGCGATTGATCCATTGCCACTTCAATGCGTGTAGTATCTGTCAGGGCATCTGCCATCTGCGATGCTAACGCACGTTTACGAATTAAATCATACAAGCGGCGTTCATCGTTATTGCTACCCGCCTTTTCCACATGCATATACGTTGGACGAATAGCCTCGTGCGCTTCTTGAGCACCTTTAGAGGATGTTTGATATTGGCGAGTCTTGTGATATTCCTCTCCATACTCACTCAAAATCGTATTTTTAGCAGCACCAATAGCCATGCCGCTCATACTCACCGAGTCGGTACGCATATACGTGATATGTCCTGCTTCATACAGAGCTTGCGCCAAACGCATGGTCTTCGAGCCCGTGAAATGCAACTTACGCTCTGCTTCTTGCTGCAAAGAGGACGTGGTGAATGGAGGTGCAGGAGTACGACGTCCCTCACGATGGGTGACGGAGGACAATGTATATTGCTGATGCTTACATAGTTCTAAGAAGGATAATGCTTCTTCTTTCGTAGCAAAGCGGTGGTTCAGTTCGGTGGTAAAACGCACTTCGTTGCCATCGGCGGATAAACCGCTAAACTCTGCATTCACACGATATTGGGCGGTACTATTGAACTCCTCTATCTCACGCTCACGCTCTACTACCAAGCGAACAACAACCGATTGCACACGTCCCGCACTCAAACCTGTAGTCACTTTTTTCCACAAGATAGGCGACAACTCAAAACCCACAATACGATCAATCACGCGACGTGCTTGTTGAGCGTGTACCAGATTATAGTCTATATCGCGGGGGTGTTGAATAGACTCCAGCACGGTAGATTTGGTAATTTCATCAAAAGTAACGCGATAGGTCTTCTCTGATGGCAATTGCAACACTTCTTTTAGATGCCAAGCAATAGCTTCTCCCTCGCGGTCGGGATCACAAGCCAACCACACTTTATCGGCTTTTTCTGCTTCTTTGCGAAGAGATTCTACCAATTGTATTTTTTGTGGATCTATTTCATAGTTAGGCATATAATCATTGGCAAAATCTATACCTATACTATTTTTTCCTATTCCTTCGATGTCACGGATATGTCCTTGAGAAGACATCACGCGAAAATCACGCCCCAGGTACTCTGATAAGGATTTTATCTTACCTGGAGACTCAATAATCATCAAATTTTTACTCATATTTCTTGCTCTTATATATTAAGGTGTAGTTTTACAACTCTGTTATTTCTCTGCTATTTCTCTTTTCCCCTCCTCCTCATCGCCTTCTCGCCTCCTCGCCTCATCGCCTCATCGCCTCATCGCCTTCTCGCCTTATCGCCTTATCGCCTCATCGCCTCCTCGCCCCATCGCCTCATCCCCCATTTCGGCGACAAAGGTACTGCTTTTTTTTGAATACTGCAAATATATTTTTCGCACAAAATAGTTTACTTATAGTAATTTTTTTCAAATTTCTTGCATATATGCTTTTTTTGTTGTAAATTTGCAGCCTGAAACAAAATCCTGAAAATTATGTATATTCTTTTAACTATCATTTTGGCTCTTTTTGGCATTGGGTTACTCGTTGCGG
Organism: Paludibacteraceae bacterium; assembly: GCA_045591505.1. Taxonomy (GTDB): domain Bacteria; phylum Bacteroidota; class Bacteroidia; order Bacteroidales; family Paludibacteraceae; genus Colicola. The sequence goes on along the minus strand of JAZNSW010000012.1, from coordinate 3,425 downwards.
AGTTATTTCTATTGCCTGGTTTTGGATTTGCGGGTGTCTGCGGATTGCTTAGTTTGGCAGGTGCAGTAGTTATTGCGTACATGTATCTTACTGCACTGTGGGCATGGGCTGGACATGTCACATTGGCGGCATGTATTATTGTATGTGCGATTGCTGTTTATGCTTTCATCAAGAGCAAAGCCATTAAGAAAATGGCGTTGGACACCAAGATTGAAGGGGGTGTGGACATGCCTTCTGCGGGTAAGCACATGGAAGACTTACAAAAATAACCCTCATACACCATAAACTATCCACCATATACCATAAACTTTTTTAACATTATCATCATGGAATCATTCGGTCTTTTCCAAATCGTAGTAGTGGTAATATTATCCGTACTACTCATTATTTTCTTCTATTATGTACCTTTCATGCTGTGGATCAACGCAGTCGTGAGTGGCGTACATGTATCGTTGGTGCAACTCTTCTTGATGCGTATCCGTAAGGTGCCACCAACACGTATTGTAAACTGCCTTATTGAGGCACACAAAGCAGGTCTCACCGATGTGAAGCGCGACGGACTGGAGGCGCACTTCCTTGCTGGCGGACATATTGAGCGTGTGGTGCATGCCCTCGTGAGTGCCAGCAAAGCAAATATGCAACTCTCTTTCCAGATGGCTACTGCTATTGACCTCGCAGGTCGTGATGTGTTCGAGGCGGTGCAGATGTCCGTTAATCCTCGCGTGATTGACACCCCACCTGTAACCGCTGTGGCTAAGGACGGTATTCAGCTCATTGCCAAAGCGCGTGTTACTGTGCGTGCGAATATCAAGCAGCTCGTCGGTGGTGCTGGAGAAGATACTGTTTTGGCTCGTGTAGGCGAGGGTATCGTTTCTTCTATTGGTTCATCGGATAGCCACAAGATGGTGCTGGAGAACCCTGACAGCATTTCTAAACTCGTGCTCAGCAAAGGTTTGGATGCAGGCACAGCGTTCGAGATTTTGAGTATTGATATTGCGGATATTGATGTAGGTAAGAACATTGGTGCACAATTGCAGATGGACCAAGCGCAAGCCGACAAGAACATCGCTCAGGCTAAGGCAGAGGAGCGTCGTGCTATGGCTATTGCTAACGAGCAAGAGATGAAGGCGAAGGCGCAAGAGGCACGTGCGAAAGTGATTGAGGCAGAGGCTTTGGTACCACAAGCCATGGCAGATGCTTTCCGCAATGGTAATTTGGGCATCATGGATTACTACCGTATGCAGAATATCCAAGCCGACACTACCATGCGCGAAGCCATCGGCAAACCTGCTACCACAGCAGAGAAGAAGAAATAAGAAAAAAGACAAGGGATTATTTGATTATTATTCGTGCCGCTGAGCGATGTTGGCGAAGCGGAAAAGTTGTCTTTGTTGTCGTTAATATTAAATACATCCTTGTTATTTTGACTATGCGTGTTGCTTTACTGCAATATCCTATCGCATGGGCAGATAAGGAAACAAATCTGCGCATGGCGGAAGAGCGTATCGCTGCATTGGCTGGCAAAGCCGATGTGGCGGTATTGCCTGAAATGTTTGCCACAGGTTTCTGCACCGATCATCCCGAACTGGCAGAGACGATGGATGGCGAGATTATCCGTCGCCTGCAAGCCGCAGCCGACCAAAGCGGTGTCGCCATCGTCAGTTCGTTCATCTGCTCACCCATCGCCAATACCCCATCGCCAATAACCAATACCCCATCGCCAATATCCAATAGCGCAGCGTCCCATAGCCCTTTAGGGCGTCCAATAGGCGGAACGCCGTCCCATTTCCAAGCGAAGCTCCGCAACCGCGGCTTTATGATCAAGCCCTCGCCAATAACCAATAGCCCGCAGGGCGTCCAATATCCAATAGGCGGAACGCCGTCCAATATCCCATCGCCCATTGAGATCCAAGACAAACGCCACCTCTATGCTCATGGCGGAGAGGATTTGTTTTTCCAGCCCGCTGAGGAGCGTTGTATCTTCGAGTATAAGGGTGTAAAGATTCTGTTGTTGGTGTGCTACGATTTGCGTTTTCCCGTGTGGGCGCGTAATCAGTCGGGCAGCGATTATGATATTATTCTCGTAGTAGCCAACTGGCCCGATATCCGCATCCAGTATTGGGATGCACTTATCGCAGCTCGCGCTACAGAAAACCAATGCTACATCGCGGCGGTGAATTGCGTAGGCGATGACGGCATGGGCTTGCACTATAATGGTCACTCGGTGGCGTATGACACGCGTTTGCAACCGATAGTGTCTTTTGCAGACGATGAAGAGGGCACAAAGATTGCCGAGTTTGATATTGCCAAACTCCACCACTTCCGCGAGGTGCTCCCACTGTGGAAAGACGTGGACCACTTCGCACTCAAGAAGTAATCCATCTTCGACATCTTTTTTAGGGAACTATATACCTGTTGACATCAAATAACTAAGAAACGTCTGAGAAATCAGGCGTTTTTGTTTATATAGGTTTGATCAAAAGAACTTGTCTAATACAATGGCTATACCTGTGTTTTGAAACAATAATTGGCAGATTTTACCTGTGTTTTGAAACAACAATAAGCAAATTTTACTTGTGTTTTGAAACAATTATTTAACAAAATGTTTGCGTAATTCAAAGATTTTTAGTACCTTTGCGGCGAAAATAACAAAACAATCTATGTTTCAACGAAAAATAATACAAGATTTGCATGCTTGGGCAGCTTCCGAGCATCGAAAACCATTGGTACTGCGTGGTGCACGTCAAGTGGGAAAATCCACCCTCGTAAAGGAGTTTGGTAATGAGTATGATGTTTTTATCTCGCTCAATCTAGAGCGTCCTCAACATCACGCAATTTTTGAATCCAATAACATAGATAGTGTAGTTAAACTAAGCTTTCTACAAGCCAAAAAGCCAATAGATACGCAGCGCAAAACGCTTCTATTTATAGACGAGATTCAGAACTCGCCTAAAGCAGTAGCGTTACTCCGCTATTTTTACGAAGATTACCCATGGCTTCATGTGATTGCTGCCGGTTCTTTGTTACTCACATTGCTCAATCAGCATATCTCTTTTCCTGTAGGACGAGTGCAATATATGCACTTGCATCCGTGCTCCTTTAGCGATTTTTTAGAAGCAACGGGCAATCATCTTTTGGTAAAGGAACTAGAGAAGAAAACTGTAGATGCTGAGATGCACAATATGTTAATGGCTTTATTTTCTGAGTTTGCACTTGTCGGGGGTATGCCTGAAGCCATAGCCCGATATGCAGAAAGGGCAGATATTGTGGCTATTAAGGATGTCTATTCATCACTACTGCGCAGTTACAGCGAAGATGTGGAGAAATATGCCAAAAACGACACCATGAAAAATGTGATTCGTTTGTTGCTCAAAAAAGGATGGACATATTCCACAGAACAAATCACCTTGGGAAATTTCGCAGAG
>JAZNSW010000011.1:0-50149 GCA_045591505.1 Paludibacteraceae bacterium | reverse complement strand
GCAAGCAACGCTTATGTGGATGGATTGTGTATCAATATTCACACGAAGAGATAAATGCAATGAGACGCATCCATGCCAAACAGGTAGACGTGGTGACGCGCTGACGTGCAATTTCTAAAAATTCACCCGCCCGCGCGTGCGCGAAGTTTATAAAAGACGACGTCAGCACGTCACCACGTCTACCTATGTTCGTTATTGCGATAAAACAATTATTGTGTAACCATAAAATTTTTACAACTATGAACAAGAATCAAATTCGATTTGTTCGCACCTTGACTGCGACATGGAAGGTCCTCCGCGACCCAGTATTAACCACTATCTACATGAAGAAATGGAAACGCCAACGCGACCGCTATCGTACATTATATGGCTTTGTTTTCAAGGAGCTCTATCGTGCAGCGTAAGACTTTCTGACGTAAGACTTTCTGACGCAAGACTTTCTGACGTGGGGCTTTCTTACGTAGGGCTTTCTTTCATTTTAATCAAAGGCAACGAAAAGCAGTCTTTATCGCGACCATTTCGCGACCACTATATACTATCATTATCACATCATTATCATATCATTATCATATCATTACCTTCTAACAAACTATGATTATTTCATTTCAAGCCCCGATAATGGGAGCGATTGGCAAACTGAAGCATGATGGCAAATTTTACATACGCAAGATTCACGGTAAGTACATTTTGCAGCGTTGCCCTAATCGCAAAAATCATGTACCTACTCCTCGTGAACGTGCCAACCAACAGCGATTTATTCAGCACTATAGGCGAGTGCGGAGCATTCGTTTAGAGGACGCGCCTGAGACGCTACAGCACGCTGCGCCACAGAACGTTCACATGTGAGCTATAGGTTAGATACTAAAGGCAAACAAATATGAAATCAAAAACTACATAAAATCAAGAACCATATGAAATCAAGAACTATATGAAATCAAGAACTACATAAAATCAAGAACCATATGAAATCAAAAACCATATGAAATCAAGAACTATATGAAATCAAGAACTAAAATAGAACTTGCCCGCGCAGCGGGTGTGAGTCCAGAGACATTCCGTCGTTGGTTAAAGACCGACCGAGCGTTTCTGGAAGCCAACAACATCCGCCCCACCACCAAGCTCTTCCCACCCAAAGTAGTGAAGTACTTGTGTGAGAAGTATGATATTGATATTTAGACCGCTCGCGTCGCGAGCTGTTAGAAGTTAGACCACTGCGTTGTTAGAACGCCTCACGGGCTGAGAGAGAACAGTAGATGGTGGCAAGAAAAATATCAAAAAAGTGCTATTTTTTTGCTCATTTGAAAAAAAAGTACTACTTTTGCAATCGAAAAGTGTGATGAGAGTGTTCGAACATATGGGAGGCTTCCCAACCGTTCCACTTGATTCTCACTCTTTCGTAGAGTAGATGACTTGAGCGTTTTTGGAGAATGTCCTCGTAGGGCTCAATGATTCTACTCTTTTTTGTAATATTTACACTAAAATAACGACTTCTCTTTGCCAAATCGAAATTATTTTGTACCTTTGCACCCGAAAATTAAAACTATAGAAATTATGCCATATCCTTCTATTGATGAATTGCAAAGAACATTGAGCGGAACTGTTTTTCAACACACGCTTGATGCAAAAAAAGCGGCTGGTAGAGCACTCGGAACGCTTGTTGAAATCATAACTTATTACCTGCTTAACGAGTGGGGGATAACGGACTCACTCGCTATTGAAAGAGGTATTGAAGAATATGGTAACGCAGAAATCACACATAATGTAGAATTTTCTGTACACCCAGTAGTCAATACACAGACAATCTCTATTGAGTTTGACAAAAGGTTATCTGCTAAGAAAATCGCACAGGAACTACAAATTGACGATACTTTCTCCATAAAGACACACTACCTTATTGACAATTCAATCATTAAAAATGCTTGTATTATTGCCGAAAATCAAGAACTAATGATTTTGGCGGAATTGCTGAATATACAAAATCAGAACCAAGCCAATATCAAAATCGTTTACCAATCTAAAAAGCCTTATGCTATGTTCGAATGCAAACGAGTTGGCGTAGAAGAAGGGGCTAAAAAAGGACCTCAAACTATTGAAAAAGCAAAGCAAGGTGCTTATGTTGCGAAAACAACATCTGCGTTACAAAAGGTAAGAGGTGAAAATGGAGATATAATGGGGCTCATATATCAAAATGGAGAACCTATTATTAAACCTTATTTTGAACTCCTACACGAAATCATACATGATAGTCAATGCATACCCGCATCGTTTATGCTATCTATAGGTGTGGTTAGTAATCATGGTAATTGGTTCACTGCTGAAAACCAAAATAAAGAACTAAAAGTTCTTGCACAATCCTATGACTGGTTATTGTTTTTATCTGATCAAGGATTAGCGCAATTCATTACTGAACTCTTACTTGAACCACAAGAACAATATCTGCCTATCAAATATGCTTTTCTCGAATCCTACAAAGAAGGAAAAAAGCAAAATATGTTTACCAAAGTGAAAATGAGTATCGAAGCACATTATGCGCTCATCAATTATTTCCATAATAAAAGACAACAGATAGAGCAATGGTTCAACATTATTTCACCTAACCAACAAACATTAGAAAACCTCAAAGATAACCTAAATACATTAATTGCTAAAATCAATTAACTATGAGCGCAGGAAGAAGAGTTAATACATTAAGTCACGAATGGTGTACACCTGCTAAATATGTGGCAGCTGTCAAGAAATTTTTTGGAGGGGAAATACAACTTGACCCTTGCTCCAATCAATATTCTATTGTCAATGCACAAGTAGAATACAGACTACCTATACACGATGGATTAAAAGAAGATTGGAATTTTCAAAAAATCTATGTTAATCCACCTTATGGATCTGACAAATTAAGAGGGACTACTATCAAAAATTGGCTTGCTAAATGCTGTTTGACCAATCAAACTTATGGTTCTGAAGTAATTGCATTGGTTCCTGTTGCTACAAACACGGGACATTGGAAGCAATCTGTTTTTGGAAAGGCATCAGCAATCTGTTTCCTTTACGACACTCGTCTAAAATTTCTTATTGACGGATCAGAAGAGCATAAAGGCGCACCTATGGCATGTTGTTTCATATATTGGGGAACTAATGTCCAAAAATTTTCCGACATGTTTATGGAATATGGAGCTGTTGTAGATATTACTAACCTAAAAAAGGAAACAATAGGAAAAGAAAGACTATTCACAGGTAGTTTGTTTGATGTTCACTCTCAACCACTAATCGTTACTAATCAGAAATCATTGCACCAATCTACCACAGAGTTCCAAATGCAATCTAAAGTTAGTTTACCTCTCTAATCCCCCTCAATCCACTTTATTCCACTTTATTCCCTCGCAAACCCACACAAGCCCACAACGCTGTGTGGGTTTGTTGTAATTTTGCATCGTCTTTTGAAAAAGCGCGCATTTCAGAAGACAATGAACCCCAGTTACAAACCATTAAAACTAACCCTTAACCCCTCTATGGCAATAATCAAAAATGCTACTCCTTTCGATTCGATTTCGAAGAAGTTTTCTGGTTCGGATGAGATACATTTCCGCAACCGTAAGAAAGACAATGCCACCATTGGTGTGCGTGTGAAGAACCCTTATACTGGCGGCAATTCAGAGGCACAAATAGCCGTGCGCAATGCCTTCAAAACTACGCAAGCACAGGTATCAACTATCCTCGCTGATGCAGAACAACGTGCGACCTATGAGGCTAAATTCAAAGCACAAAAGAAGTACCTCACTCTCCGCGGATACATCTTCGCACAACTCTATCATTCAGATAACAACTAATCGTTAAACCCTAACTCGCTAAACCCTAATTCGTTAAACCCTAACTCGCTAAACCCTAACTCGTTAAACCCTAACATGGCAAAAATTGATTTCGCATTTCCTGTGGACAAGGTCCATGGCAAATTGGCTAAGAGCCACAAGATCGGCTTCGCACACCGCGTAGCAAGTAAACTGAACTACAGCACCGCCTATGGCGTGCGTACGACCCCAGTCACCTCCAAAGAGACTGCACATCGCAGCAAGTTCGGAGCAGTATGTCAATCCACTGCAATCCGCTTGAAAGACCCAACGAAGATTGCAGCCGACCAAGCAGCATTCAAGGAGCAAACGAAGTACAAGACTATCCGTCAATATGTCTTCAACATGGAGATGGCAGCGTACGAAGGGTAAGTTTGGGGACGGCGTTCCGCCTATTGGATATGGGACGCTTCGCTATTGGACGCCCTTCGGGCTATTGGATATGGGACGGCGTTCCGCCTATGGGCGATGGGGCGATGAGGCGATAAGGCGATGAAAATGATGAAAAAAGTGCAATTGATATTAGCAGTAAGTCTATGCGTATTTGGAGGCATGTTGCTGCTTGCGGGCTTTATTGTTCCGCCAGTGGGCGAGATTCACCATAGCGTCCTCATCGCCTTCGGCGAGATACTCACCTTCAGCGGGAGCTTGATAGGGATAGACTATAAATATCGGTATAAAGAATAATATAAACGAACCCTTAGGAAATTATGTATCTACGATTGATTAGAAACGAGGCAAATGGCCATGCCATCACAGGGCGGCTTGTAATAGACGGTCGTTGGTTCTGCAACACGCTGGAGCGCGTGGGGTATCAAATCCCCGCACTATGCTACCATGTAGCCGTTACCATGTCACCAAAGTTCAAACGGCTGCTGCCATTGGTCTGTAATGTCCCTCGCCTTCCCATAGGCGGTACGCCGTCCAATAGCGAAGCGTCCGATAGGGCAAAGCCCGTCCAATATCCGGCGGCAGAATGCCGCACAGGCATCCGCATCCACCGTGGCACCAAACCCGAACACTCTACGGGCTGCATCTTGGTTGTCGCAGACAATCAGCAACTGGGCAATTCCTACCCGCTGAGCAGTGTTGGCGAAGCGGAAAAGTTGTCTAAGTTGTCGTCAATAAATAAAAATTTCGGTGGTCGTTCGGCTGCTGATGTAGAGATTCAATTCACCCAATTGTTATTAAATGCCCAACAAGCCCATGAAGAAATCATTCTTGACGTCACGGACTTTCATCCTGGTACTGACTATGGTTACGATACTCCTTGCCCTAACGAGTTGCAGAAGTATTGACCCCGCTATTGCTGATAGTGCTATCCGTACGGATCATGCCACTATCCATACCCACGATACGCTCATTATCCATGATAGTGTATTCGTGAGTGTACTGCAAAAAGGCGACACCGTCTTCCGTGACCGCATTGAGTACCGCGACCGATGGCGCACGCAAGTAATCCATGACACCATCGTTCGCACCGATAGTATCGTGCAAGTCATCGAACACCCGCCAGAGCGGTACATACCGAAGTTCTACAAAGCATGCACACGGATATTATTACTACTGCTTGCTGTCTGCATATTGTTATTCGGTATTCGCTTGTGGAAAAAGCTCATTTAACACCAAGCCATATGCAATAAAATCGCCCATAAAAGTAAACTTTCACACGATTTTATTGCATATGTGCGATTTTTATTGTACCTTTGCAGGCGGAATTAGATTGGGGAAGTGTGGAGCATTACGATAGCGAGAAGTAGCGCAGTTGGTAGCGCACCACGTTCGGGACGTGGGGGTCGGGCGTTCGAGTCGCCTCTTCTCGACCATTATACACACTCGCAAGAGTTTGGGAAGAATAAACCAAAAAAGATTGAAATATGAACAAATTAATTGTAATTGTATTATCCGTTATGGCATTAACAGCATGCACTAAACAACAAACGACAGGTATCCATTTGGACAATCTGGATACAACAGCAGTAGCACAAAATGATTTCTATCAATACGCCTGCGGCGGCTGGATGAAGAATAACCCTATTCCAGACGAATACAGTCGTTTTGGTTCGTTTGACAAGTTGGGACTCAGCAACCTGGAGCAAGTAAACGGACTGATTGCAGACATTGCAGCAGAAACGCATAAAGCGGGCTCTATCCCACAAAAGATTGGTGATATATACAACCTATCCATGGACACCGCACGCCGCAATCAAGAGGGTATCGCGCCCGTATTACCCGTACTGCAAGAGATTGAGAAGGTGACCGATAAGGCGCAATGGTCAGAAGTGTTGGGCAAAGCCATGGACTTCGGATTATGGGCAATGTATGTGGATGCCGATGCGATGAACTCAAGCATGAATATCTTGAACGAGTACCAAGCTGGTTTTGCACTCAGCCAGAAAGATTATTATATCGATGAAGATGAGCACACCAAACATATCCGCGAGGAGTATGTGAAGCATGTGGAGAAGATGTTTGAGTTGTTTGGTCAGGAGAACGCAGCCGAGAAAGCACAAACCGTACTTCGTTTGGAGACTCGTTTGGCAAACGCTGCGCTGAGCAATGTAGAATTGCGCGACCCAGTGGCAAACTACAACAAGATGTCGGTCGAGGAGTTGCAAAAATTGGTTCCTGAAGTGGATTGGAAGGTATATTTTGCTGGGTTGAACATCGCTCCTGATAGTTTGTCCGTAGGTCAAGTGCGTCACTTGCAAGAGGCAGGAAAAATGCTGGCAGAGGAGTCATTGGAGGATATGAAGACTTTGTTCACATGGCAAGTGATTGACGGCAGTGCGGACTTCCTCACAGAGGAGATTTTTATGCAGAACTTTGAGTTCTATGGTCGCACCCTCAGCGGCAGACAAGAGCCTACCCCACTCTGGAAACGCGCAGTAGCGATGGTGAATGGTACACTCGGCGAAGCTGTGGGACAAATGTATGTGGAGAAATACTTCCCAGAGGAGAATAAGGCGCGTATGTTGGATTTGGTAAAGAACTTGCAAGTGGCATTGGGTGAAAGAATTCAAGCCTTAGAATGGATGTCGGATGAGACCAAAGAGAAGGCCATGGAGAAACTGAACACCTTCACCGTGAAGATTGGTTATCCAGATAAATGGCGCGATTATACCGCTTTGGAGATCGACCCTAAGTTGACCTATTATGCTAATATTCAGCGTGCGGCGAAATTCGAGCAAGACTATTCGTTGTCATTCCTCGGCAAGCCCGTGGATAAGGATAAATGGTTTATGACGCCACAAACCGTGAACGCATACTACAACCCTGCAACCAACGAGATTTGTTTCCCCGCAGGTATTCTGCAATACCCATTCTTTGATATGAACGCGGACGATGCGTTTAACTATGGTGCGATTGGCGTGGTGATTGGTCATGAGATGACCCACGGCTTTGACGACCAAGGTAGTCAGTTTGACAAGGATGGTAACCTCATCAATTGGTGGACAGAGGAAGACCGTGCACGCTTTGAGGAGCGCACCAAAGTGATGGAGGAGTATTTTAATGGCATTGAAGTAGCTCCTGGTGTATATGCTAATGGTGCCTTTACTTTGGGCGAGAATATTGCGGACCACGGTGGTTTGCAAGTGGCGTTCCAAGCCTTCCAAAACGCAAAGAAACAACGCGAAGCCACCAACGTGAAGCCAACAACGCAAAGCCAACAACGTGAACTCCAGTTCACAGAAGAGCAACGCTTCTTCTTGGCATATGCGAATGTGTGGGCAGGTAATATCCGTCCAGAGGAGGTATTGCAACGCACGAAATCAGACCCTCACTCCCTCGGCATGTGGCGCGTGAATGGCGCATTGCCACATATCGGTGCATGGTATGAGGCATGGAATGTAACCCCAGAGTCACCATTGTATCTTGAACCAGAAAAACGTGTATCAATATGGTAAAGCATGTAGTATTTTTCCGTCTGTTAGACGAGGCAGAGGGCAAAACAAAATTGGAGAATGCCCAGATTATTCGTGATGGATTACTCGCATTGCGCGAGAAGATTGATGTACTGGTGGATGAGACCGTGGGAATCAATATCCCTAACGCCAAGAACACCGACCACGATATTTGTCTCACTTGCACCTTTAAGACATGGGAAGATCTGGATGCGTATGCTACGCACCCAGAACATGTGAAAGTGGCGCAGTATATCGGCAAGTGCAAAGCTGCGCGGAGCGCAGTGGATTATGAGTGCTAAGTGAGGAGAGAGAGAGAAAGTATAAAAAAGGAGGAGCTACCAGGCTCCTCCTATGCAATCTGCTGGGGTGAAGTACAAATCAGTGGAATCACCCATCCAAGTGAAACGATAAATATCGTACGCATTCGTATCTAAAGGATGCGCTAAAGGAGCATCCAACGAAGCCATACCCGAGTAATACGTTTTACCAAACTCAAAATTAGTAATGGAAGTACCATCACCTACACCATTATTCTCATGGGCATAAATACCATACAGAATACGTGTATAAGTGCCCGCATACACATCCTTAAACCGCGACAAGAAATATGCCCCTGGACTCTCCCAACCTTGCTCACGCAATGTGATACTATCAATCGTCTCCCCTACCCACGGAGTAAACGAATTGATTTCGCCAGTACTATCCTTTGGATACACATAATCCCAACGCCCCTCTACACGATACTCAAAAAACATCGGCTGAAGACTCTCTTCCCGCGTAGTCACCGTTTGGAAATACAACTTTCCTGCAGGTTTATTGGTATTTGGATCAACCACAAAAGCATAGACCCAATAGTCCGTAGCAGGTTGCAAAAGCGTGAAATAATGATTTGCATTACCATACTGCAAGGAGTGTGATGCAAAATCAGCAATCACAGGGGTTAATTGCTGCAACTGTTTATTGCGCCAATAGAGATAATCCACATACGCACTATCCAATGCTAACAACATAAATTGCTTTTCCACCTTTTTAATATCCACCCCTTCTCTTATCGGATGGATACCCATCAGGTAAAACGCTTTCTTATTCGTAGAGAACTCCACATTGATATACCCCGCAGAAACCTGCTGCACCTCAATGGTTACTTGCACATCTTTGGTATGCGCTTCCACCTCTGGATTACAAGCAGACCAACCGCATATCATTGCTACCGCTATAATCAGCAGCATACTCCGCACGCCCACCATTCGAGAGGACGTGTATTTAGAAATCATAGTTGCCATTTTCTTCTGCCTCCTCGTTGATTAATAATGTTTGTACCGTAAGTATGAATCGCATACATGTAGCCACATGGCCACCAAAGTGACCAAGACTATATTGTATATTCGAATCACGCCACTTATTCTTTGCGCGCACTGCATTCTCATATGGCACTACATCATCATCAATCGAGTGCATGATAAATACAGGGGCTTTTGGACTCCATGAATAGGAAAGAATGGAGTTATTCGTCATCGCCTTATACAACTCGGATACCTCTTTACTGGTACGATTCATTCCCGTTGCCGTCAACAATTCGCTGGTGCGATTTGTTCCCAATAAATCATTAATCTGTCCCGTGGTATATTTCTTACTATTCACCCATTCATCTAAGTTCTCATAGATATAGGGAGCCATCATCTTTTGCATATCCAAATCGAGTTTGTTGCCAACCACCATTCCTTGCATCATAATAGGCACAGCACATGGATAACTTGCCACATTCGTTTCCACAAACTGGTCATAAGTGGCTTTGACGTCATATGGTCCACCTCCCGCAAAGACTCTTCTGATTTTAATATCATCCATACCGTGGTGCTCAATGAGGTGCTGCACCGCCATCGTTGTGGCACCACCTTGCGAATATCCCATGAGGTATATATCGTCGTGCTCAGGCGTGATACCCGCCGCTTGCATAAAAGGCAGCACCGCATAATACATGTCCACCACATTACGCGCAGTGACATCCATCACAAGATATGGATGGATATGGTCGGCAGTGATGCCATAGCCCAAATAGTCGGGGATAATAAGCGCATATCCCAATCGCACAAGCAATCCCTCTAATGAGAAGATATTGCTGGGAGCCTCCGCATTGCTGGCAATGGTGTAGTGCGACACCAGTATATATCGTTTGATAGGGCCTTTGGCAGGCAAAATTACCTTGCCCGACAGCAATATAGGATTACCATCTAAATCAATTGACTCGTACACACCACTCAACTCAATGGCGGAAAATGCGTGTGTGATGTCCAGCAACTGCTGCGCCACATTATTGACCGTAGTCGAAGAAGCACGCTGTGGGGCAGTCACCCCATTGGGTAACGAGTCCTGCTCATGGATTCCCCAAAGAGCCAACTGATTCGGGTCTTGCACCAAGGTTTGCAACTCGGTGGTCTGTTGTCGTACCACACGAAAAGCCTTCCCATTCGCCGATTGCACATCGGTGAAATCAACAAACTGCCACTGACCAAAATTACACGCTGTACACACAAGCGCGATAGACAATATGAATATAACTTTTTTCATCGTTTAGAATCGGCAACCTATTGATGCCGTAAATAGTCGTGAACCTAACATATAAATTTCATTCGTATTCGCCAAGGCAAACATGCCGCCCAGCTCAAGTGCGCCAAAGAAATGCTTACCTCCTATACGTACCCCAAGTAGGGATATATTCGCAGCCACAGATGCCGCCGTTTTGCGGCCCTTGTAGTCTATCTCGGTGCCAGTATTCACATTCACACCCAAGCCGAGAGCCGAATACAGCGATACATATTCGGTATGCAAATACGCAAAGCGAATCACTGGCATAATCACAATATTATGAAACTGCTGATTCACTTCTCGCTGCAACTCCATCCCTTTGCCATCGCGTGTCACTTCATCCCACAGCACACCCGAATAGTCCACCATACCACCAACACTATACCAGTAATTGACGTTATACATATACTCTACAAAGCAGTGCTGCGTATAGCGGTAGTTCTCCGCATAGACTTCCGTATAGTCTTCTGGCCAAATGGTAGGATATGGTTTCTCGCACCAAATAATGGATTCAAAAATCGCATCACCACAACCGATACGTATCTCATGGGGCACAGAATCTATTTGAGCATACAGTTCTGCACGCACAGAATCACGCAGGTTCTTCACTTCTTCGCGGTACATATCTCTTGCATAGCGAATTTGATAGCGCATCGAGTCGCGCGTTTCACGCAAATATCCCCATTCATAATCGATATTGATAGGCGTTACCACAGTAGCTGTGTCTTCAACTATCACCGCAACCGTATCTTCGACAATCACTGCAACCGTATCTTCAGCAATCACCGCAACCGTATCTTCAGCAATCGCTGCAACCGTGTCTTCGGCAATCGCTACAACCGTGTCTTCGGCAATCACCGCAACCGTATCTTCGGCGATTACCGTGGCAGTTTCATCGGTTGTCCAAGTGGTAGAATCCGCATCAATCATAGCCGTATAGGGTAGATCTTCTAGCACATCTTGACCGTATGCAGCGCAGGTGCCCAATAGGCAAAAGAATATGAATAGGAGCATTTCTCGTTTCATCGTTACCATAAATATATTTACAATTTATATACTATTTTAACAATCTCCCTACAAAATTAATGCCATTCTTGTAGGGAGATTAAAGAGAGTCTATTTGCATCCCAAATCAGTAGTTTGATTGGGAGTTATTGCTCTATATTACAGTGCTTTGAGCGTAGCAAGCAAGAAGTGGTAGAATTTCTCCACGGATGGGATATTCACACGCTCATCAGGCGAGTGTGGATATTTGATGGTAGGACCAAAGGAAATCATATCCATTCCAGGATAGTTTCTACCAATGATACCGCACTCTAATCCAGCGTGGATAATGATAATACGTGGTTGCGCATCAAACTCTTGCTTATACACCTCTTGCATTACCCCTAAAATGTGACTATTGAGATTCGGTTTCCATCCTGGATAAGAACCCGAAAATTCCACTTCAGCCCCTGCCATAGCAAAAACAGATTGGATAATCTCTTGGAGTTCCTCCTTGCGTGATTCTACGGAAGAACGTGTGAGGCACATCACTGTCACACAATCATCTTTCGTAGTAAGCATGGCTAAATTATTACTTGTCTCAACCACATCAGGCATCTCTGGAATCACTCGATATACGCCATGAGGGCAAGCAGTGATAGCATGGATTAAGAAATCTTGCACATCTTCTGGCAATTCGGTAGCAGGACATTCCACCTCAGCAGCAGTGAAATGAATATTGTCTTCCACGCCATCGTATTCCGTAACAAACAAATCTTCGTATTCAGCCACGAGATCCATAATCTCATCCACTCCTTCTGCAGGGACGGTGATGATGGCAGATGCCTCACGCGGAATAGCATTGCGCAAACTACCACCCTCCACATATGCCAAACGCGCCTCTAAGTTAGCCACCGCATCCTTCAAGAAACGGAAGAGCAGTTTATTGGCATTTGCACGTTGCAAATGAATATCACATCCAGAGTGTCCACCTTTGCAGCCCGTTACACTCACCTTAATCGCCACATCGCCCTCTTCCACAGGCACTGGCGTATAAGCAAACTTAGCCGTAGTGTCCACACCACCTGCACAACCCACATACAATTCTCCCTCTGACTCGGAATCCAGGTTCAAGAGGATTTTGCCTTGTAGCAAACCACCTTCTAAGGCAAAAGCACCATACATACCTGTCTCTTCATCCACTGTAACCAACATCTCTAATGGCGGATGCACCACTGATTTATCTGCCAAAATAGCCATTGCCGCAGCCACACCAATGCCATTATCAGCACCTAAGGTAGTGCCCTTAGCAGTAACCCACTCGCCATCAATATATGCCTCAATAGGATCCTTCTCGAAATCAAAAACGGTGTCATTATTCTTTTGTGGCACCATATCCATATGCCCCTGAAGGATAACCCCTGGATGATTCTCATATCCAGGAGATGCAGGTTTGCGAATAATCACATTGCCTATTTCATCCACAATGGTTTCTAAACCTAATGAACGACCATATTCTGCCAAAAACGCAGAAACTGCTTCTTTCTTACCCGAAGGACGAGGAATTTGTGTAAGGCTATGGAAATTGCTCCATACACCTTGAGGATTTAAATTTTTCATATGCATATTATTCAATAGTTAATTCTCCACAGATCGAAAGTGATAACATTTTTTTCACCTTCTCTATATCATCTGGCATTTCTCCCAATAGGTGCATCATCTTGGTGAGCAATGCCTCGGTAGTAATATCATAGCCCGAAATCACCCCTGCCTTCAGCAAATTAAGACTGACCGCATACTGCCCCATAGCCACAGAACCCGTGTTGCACTGCGTTTTATTCACAATCACCACTCCTCTATCTACTGCTGCACGCAAATGGCGATACAACCATTCATGCGAAGGTGCATTACCCGAACCAAAAGTCTCCAACACCACACCTCGCAAATCAGGTATATTCAAGACCGCAGCCACCACATTCTCTGTAATACCTGGGAACAACTTTAGAATCGCTACACGCGTATCAAACCGCTTGAAGAGATGCAAGGGACGAGAGTAATTGCCCAAAGGTTCAATGAATTGGTGGTTATATGTTATATGTACGCCCGCGCGTGCGAGAGCAGGATAGTTGTACGAATTAAATGCCGAAAAATGCTCCGCATTGCGTTTGGTAGTACGGTTGCCACGGTATAATTGCCCATCCATGAACACGGTCACTTCAGGCACAATAGGAAGGCCCTTGCTGTCGTGTGCAGCCGCAATCTCGATGGCAGTCAATAGATTCTCCTTCGCATCCGAACGGAGCACACCTACAGGCAATTGACTACCCGTAAAAACAACAGGTTTGCACAGATTATCAAACATAAAACTCAAAGCAGATGCCGAATAGGACATCGTGTCCGTACCATGCAAAATCACAAAACCATCATACTGCTCATAGTGGTCATACACGATTTGCGCCATCTGCACCCAATTATCAGGATTCAAGTCCGAAGAATCTAATAAGGGGTCAAAAGGAATCATATCTACATGAATATCACCAGCAAATAACTCAGGAACAAACTCCTTGAATGTCTGCATATCAGCAGGATGCAAAGCTCCTGTTTTTGCATCACGAACCATAGATATGGTTCCACCTGTAAAAATGAGTAAGACGTTCATATTCAAAAAATAGGTGACAAAATTACTACTTTTTTTTTATATATACAAATCTATTGCATTTTTTTTGCAATCCATGGTGAAAAAAGGATATGAATTAACTAATTTTGACGTTTGGCACGGTATTTGTAAAACGTACGTTATAACGCAAATTGTACCATATCATATTATGCATACCAATATATTACTCATAGAAGATGATATTAATCTGAGGACCGTACTTGCAGACTACTTGTTGAGCAAAGAATATACGGTGGAAACAGCCGCAGATGGAGCAGAAGGTTGGGAATTGATGAATAAAAAACATTTTGACATCATTATCACCAATATTATGATGCCCAATATGAATGGTTGGCAACTACTCAAAGTAAAACAAGACGCCAATAACCTAGTCCCTATCATTATTATTAGTTCAAAAAATAGTAGAGAAGATATTTTAAGAGGTTACGCATTGGGGTGCGATGACTATGTCACCAAGCCATTCTCTATGGATATACTTATCTGCAAGATTGAGGCTATTCTCCGTCGTAGCAGAGCCACAGATGCGCTTCAAACGGTGCAGTTTAATCTTAATGGACGGCGTTATGACTCTGTGCGCCAAACTTTAGGGGACAAAAAACTCAGTACTCGTGAAAATGATTTACTGCTCCTCCTATGCCAAAACAAAGGCAAAATGGTGGACCGCAATCGTATATTGACCAGTATTTGGGGGAGCGATACCTATTTCAACTCACGTTCGCTCAGCGTATATATCAACCACTTACGCAATTATCTTGGCAAAGATAGCGAGGTGAAGATATTAAGCGTACACGGAAAAGGATATAAATTGGTTATTATGAATGAAGAAACCCAATAATTTATTCGATTTTCAAAAAAAATCACTAAAAAAAATAGTTTGGCACGGAATTTGTAATACGTATAACAGAGAAAGTTTTTCATCAATTTACGCAAAGCGCAAGTAATTGTGTTATTTAATAAATAGTGTTTTTCATAATGAGAAGAGAGCTCGATGCGATATCGCGCTCTCTTTTTTTGCATTTTTCTCCTAAAAATTTGCATATGTTAATAAAAAGCTGTAACTTTGCACGCTATTAGATACTATATAATTTCGATAGCATATGAAAAAAACTATTCTTATCGTTATTGCACTAGTTTGCACCACGATTCTACACGCTCGTACCCAAGAAGAAGCAAAACGATTAGCCGAAAAATTCTTTGCCGAACGCGCTACCGTTTCTACTCAAGCAAAATCGCAACGCATCTCTGCCATTCCAACAGCCGAACTGGCTTTCACCCAATATCAAGTGGATAGTACCACCCCTGCGGTGTATATCTTCAATGATGGTGATCAAGAGGGATTTGTACTTGTGTCGGCAGAAGATGGTGCACGCGATGTGTTGGGATATAGCGATCATGGGATTATTCATGCAGATGATATGCCAGAGAACTTCCAGTTTTGGCTCCAGATGTATGCGGATGAATTGGCTCGTATAAAAACTCCTGTCCATCGTGCAGGACAAAGCACGCTTCAACGCCCACAACGTGCTGCTACCAGCAATGATTATCCTACCATTGCCCCTATCTTAGGCGATGTGATGTGGGGTCAAGGCGAACCATACAACAATCTATGCCCTGTGGTGAATGGGCAAAGGACTCCTGCGGGATGTGTGGCGACTGCTATCGGACAGATTATGTACCACCACAAACATCCTGAGCAAGGTACTGGCAGCCACTCCTATATAAGCCGCACCAACAATATCATGTTGAGTGCAGATTTTGGAGCCACTACATACGATTGGGCAAATATGTTGCCCAGTTATACCCACTCCAACAACCCTATCAAAGAACAAGCAGTAGCCACCTTGCTATCACACGTGGGCATCGCAGCAGATATGAACTATACAACCAGTGGTAGCGGTAGTGTAGGCTCTACCTTGGTGCTCAATGCGCTTGTGGAACATTTTGGTTATGATGAATCGTATCAAGTGCTACCTAAAGATTACCTAAAAGAATCCACCATCCTACAACAAATGGCATACGAATTAGACTTGTACGAACGCCCCATATACATGGAGGGAGTGACCATGAATAATGAGGGTCATGCCTTTGTATGCGATGGCATGCAATCCAACGGATTTTTGCATATCAATTGGGGCTGGACAGGTACTGCCAATGGTTATTTTGCTATCTCTGCATTAGACCCCAAAAACCAAGGTACAGGAGGTAGTGCCAGCGATTTAGCCTTTACGCGAAGTGTTATGTCTTATACACGTATTCGCCCCAATGAGGGGGGACAAGGAACGGTATGCTTGACCGCTGATGCACTCTACCGCACATGTGCCAACGAAATAAAGACCAATGATCAAATTAAATTTGAAATCGATATTCTATCCAATATCGGTGGATTTGATGCGGACGGAATGCTCGTTCTGCATATTATGAATGAACACGACCAATTAGCGGAAAGCATTGATTGCACATCCTTCTCATTGGGTGCGGGATACTATTATAAATCCTACTCGCTTGCAAGCAAGACACCTGTTCACTTGGGCAACGGTAATTATGAGATGGAAATCCTATATCGCACCTCAGACCACACCACAGCCCCTATCTTGGTAGCAGGAAAAGGCGCAGTGCGCATCCCATTAACCGTAACGGACAATATTATTCGTTTCGGCGAAATGGAGGAAGAACAAGATGGCAAAGCCATGTCAGCAGGTGATTTTACGAATATCAGCTACAGCAAGCAGTGGTTCATAGACATTTATTCTGCCAATTTCTGGAGCACAAGCCCATATGATGATGAAGTGCTTATTCGCTGCTATATCAATAGCGGTAGCAATAACTCTGTGATTGGAACCTATGTGCTTGACCCAAGCAATAGCGGTCAACCAGGTACAATAGATGCCGCCAATGCCCTATATGCCGTGGGCTATAGTTCCGCCTGCTATCAATATGAGATAGAAGATTTGCACCTAACTATCACCGAAGCAGAGGATGGCAAACTGCAAATACAATACTATTTAAAGGCAAATAATCAAGTATATGAATGCAAATATACCATTCAGCCAGCATGGTATTTATATCAAGATGATACCTACTACTATTATGATGAATATATTAACTATTCCTTAGCTTCTACTCTTTCCTCATCGCAAGCCAAAGCCCTCGCCAGCAGTTTGTCGCACAACAATGATACAAAAATGGCGTATTTTGCACATGGTATTATCGCTAAACTGCACACAACAGCCGCAGAAATAGCCGCAAACAAGAGTGCTACCTTTGACATTTCTGATAATGGTTCTGTATATAATACATTCTATTGTCAAAATGTTCGTTGGCTGAACAACACCGATTATGTGACGGGTAATGAGATAGCCGAAGGCGATGAAGTAGTGATTTATGGTCCACTCATGAATAATCCATCACCATTCGATGACACCCCTACACAACGTATCAAAGGGTATATCTATGATCTGAAAGCAGGACCTGGAGCGATAGATTATAGTATCCAACGATTGGAGTTGGTGAGCGTGGAAGAGTTGAAAGTGACGTTTGAATGGGAATCCAAAGCCGAAATGGTGGAACTCCGTGCATACGATAGCAAAAATAAACAAATCGCAAAATCCTATTCTACCAATAAACGTATCACCTTTACTGCTCCCAAAGAAGATGTTTATACTATCCATGTGCGCCCAGTGGATAATGTACATAATTACTTGGCAGAAGAAGCCACACTGACCGTGAATGTATTCATCACAGCTGTGGACGACATTGTTGGCACAGAGATGCTCTATCTGCATGATTTAATGGGACGTTTAATCGATAGTAAACTTTCTAACGATAATCGTGCTTGGAATATCCCTGCCAAAGGATTGTATGTCATAAAAAGTAATAACCGTACAGAGAAAGTACTATTACATGATATGTAAAAAACATTTCATAATCCAATTGTAAATAAATAAATTGTAAATAGTCAAATTGTAAATAGTCATGCGTTTCATCTCTCCTTCTCTATTATCTGCCGATTTTGGCAATCTACAACGCGAATGTGAAATGATTAACCGTAGCAGTGCAGAATATCTGCATATTGATGTGATGGATGGTGTCTTTGTGCCCAATATCTCCTTCGGATTTCCTGTGATGAAGGCCGTAAAACAGCATTGCACGAAGCCATTGGATGTGCATCTGATGATTACTGAACCCGAAAAGTACGTAGAACGTTTTTGCAAAGCAGGTGCTTGGAGTGTGGGTTTTCATATCGAAGCCACGGATGACCCTATGACAGCTATACGCATCATTCGAGAGCAAGGGGTGCGCACTTGTCTAACGATTAACCCCAAAACGGATATTCATAGTCTTGACCCCTATTTGGGTGAAGTGGATATGGTATTGCTGATGTCTGTGCAAGCGGGTTATGGTGGGCAGTCGTTTATCCCCGAATCCATCGATCGTTTGCGTTACCTGCGCCAAGCGATTGATGAACGCCAATTGAAAACATTGATTGAGGTGGACGGCGGTGTCAATACGAAGAATGCCCCTGCGTTGTGGGAAGCAGGAGCAGATATTCTGGTAGCAGGCAGTGCTGTGTTCAATGCGCCAGACCCCATCGCCACTATTGATGCCCTCAAACAATGAAATGGATAGCAGCACATACATGGCTGCTATTTCTATTACCGCTTATCGCGGGGATATTGCTATGCTATTACACCCATTTCCCAGTCAATCTGCTGTCTGATACCGAAGTGGATTATCTTAACCAAGATACACTACTCGCATGGCATATTATCAGCGAAGGCGAAGAACGCCCCAAAACCATTCGTTATACTGCGCAACATAGTGATGGCAGCAAGATTTATCTATATTTACAAAAAGATAGCTTGCCCTTCCCCCGCATGGGTGACGTGTTGCTGGTTCAAGCCATGGTACAACGAGGGGATACGCTTGGCTCGTTTGATTATGGGCATTACCTCCGCATGCAAGGAATTGCAGGTACCGCTTGGGCTTTTCGAAAGAATTGGCAAATAGTGGGGCATCAACCTATTCATAGTGTACGCGCCACAGCAGAACGATGCCAAAAATGGCTGCATAATCAATATAAGCGTTTAGGTATTCATGAGCCCGAATTAGGCATACTATCTGCACTCACCTTGGGATATAGAGAGGAATTGGATAAGCAAGTACAACAGCATTTCTCTGCCGCGGGGGCTATGCATATTTTAGCCGTGAGCGGATTACATACAGGCATCGTTTGGGGGATTATTATGGTGATATTTACCGTAGGAGGGCTTTTTCGCCCCCTCTACCAACAACGTTGGCACTCCGTTGTCTTGACCATTATAGCATTACTTACCTTATGGGCATACGCATTTATCACGGGTCTTAGCCCTTCCGTTATGCGAAGCGCACTGATGGTAACTCTTGTAGAACTGGCATTTCTACTTCGGCGTCATACACAGGGAATCAATACCCTTGCTGCCGCAGCAGTGATTATATTACTGATTAATCCTTTGGCATTATGGAGCGTAAGTTTTCAACTCAGTTTTGCGGCGATGGCAGCACTTATTCTGGTTGCACAACGCATGCAACAACGTGTATGGCTCAGGGGTAGAGTGATACAATATGTGGGGGGATTACTCATTGCCTCCATAGCCGCACAAATAGGGACCTTGCCTCTTACCTTACATTACTTTGGTCAAACAAGCAACTATTTTGCCCTCACCAACTTATTCGTTATCCCTGCAGCATATGTACTATTGCTTTTGGGGTTCGGAGCCTTGGCATTTTCTTGGTGTGCAATCGGTAAGTGGTTAGCGATGGCAGCCCAAATGGCAACACATGTATTACACCGTTTTGTAGAACGCATAGAAGCCCTTCCCTACTCCACTACTCATATCACCCTCTCTGCCCCATCCGTGGCTCTCTGCTACGCAGCTATCGCATGTGGTATATGCATGCTGCGCGGAGATAAAGTGCATTGGTGGTGGCTGACGGGCGTATTAGGAAGCATGGCGGGGATAGTTATCATAGAAACAAAAATCATATGAATCACATGGAACAATATAGTTTATCCGAATTATGCTCCCGCATCGAAGATGCATTGAGCGTAGCATTAGACTCCACCTATTGGGTTCGTGCAGAGATTGCATCGCTATCCGTGCGCGGACATTGTTATATCGAACTGGTAGAAAAATCGTCTGGCGATACGATTTCAGCCAAAATCCGTGCTACTTGTTGGAGTCATGTATATCATATTCTTGCTCCGTTTTTTGCTCAAGAAACAGGGCAATCCCTTGCTGTGGGTATGCAAGTACTATTGGAAGTAGAGGTAAACTATCATGCGGTATATGGTCTTAGTTTGAATGTCGTAGGCATAGACCCCACGTTTACTATTGGAGACATGGCACGCCAACGCCAACGCACGATTCAACAATTGCAGGAGGATGGTGTGATGGATATGCAGCGATCTATGCCATTCCCTCATCTGCCTCGACGTATTGCCGTTATCTCTGCTGCCGATGCGGCTGGATATGGCGACTTCTGCCATCAATTGGAAAGTAATCGTGGAGGATTTTTATTTCGTACCCAACTCTTTCCTGCCACTATGCAAGGCGAACAATCCCCTGCTTCTATCATACAAGCATTAGAGAATATCGCAAGCGCAATAGAAGATTATGATGTGGTGGTAATCGTTCGTGGCGGAGGAGCTACTACCGATTTGAGAAACTTTGATGACTATTCATTGGCTTTTCATTGTGCCAACTTTCCATTGCCAATCATTGCAGGTATAGGTCATACACGCGATGTGAGCGTGGTAGATATGGTGGTGCATACGAGTGTAAAAACGCCTACAGCAGCCGCAGAATGGCTTATCAGTTGTATGCAAGAGCAAGCAGATAAAATCGCTGAACTATTGCAGCGTTTACAGCGCGTTGCGCAAGTGGCTATTCGTAAACAGCACAATCATTTGGAGAACTTATGGCAATCCATTCGATTTACCACAGAAAGACGACTGCACCGACAACGCACCCAATTGCAACTCATGGAAAAAACCATTGCCCTCCATTCACCCGAACGGATATATCGTATGGGGTATAGTCTAACCACCGTAAATGGCAAAGTGATTAAGCATATTCAAGATGTGCAGATTGGTCAGACTATCCAAACACATCTCGCTGATGGCAGTATCTACTCTGAGATTAAAGGCAAAGAGCAATGAACAAAAAATCATCTCCTATACGATTTTTGCTAACACGTGAGCAGTGGTTGGGCGTAGCCATATTGGCTGCGATTACAGGAATCACCCTATTCACTCTACACCATTTTCAGCCAGAAGAGCCCGCACCTATTGTCGTATCAGACTCCACCATAACTGCTTTTACAGCTCATCAAGCACAACAAGACAGTTTGCGCAAAGAGCAATGGAAAAAGAAATACCCCAGAGATACTATCGCCATTCATTTGCAGCCCTTCGACCCCAACACCGCAGATAGCGTTACGCTCATCCATTTGGGATTGAAAAAATGGCAAGTGAGCAATCTACTCAAATACCGTGCGAAAAATGGTAGATACCATCGTCCCGAAGATTTTAGAAAGCTCTATGGCATGACCGATAGTATGTACCACGCTTTATTGCCTTACATCGTTATTGACACTTTGGGCGTCAAACATTTCAAAGATAGCATTAACACCCGTTGGCGAGATAGCCTTGACTCCATAGCTGTTGATACAGTTCCGCGTTATGT
Source organism: Paludibacteraceae bacterium (assembly GCA_045591505.1). Taxonomy (GTDB): domain Bacteria; phylum Bacteroidota; class Bacteroidia; order Bacteroidales; family Paludibacteraceae; genus Colicola. The sequence continues at coordinate 28,428 of JAZNSW010000011.1, read as the reverse complement.
GCACCACAAAAAGGACACAGCACTCAATCTGCGAACAGCCGACACCACCGAATTGAAAATGCTTCGGGGTATCGGCAGTTATCGTGCCAAACAGATTGTTCGCTATCGCCAAGAATTAGGTGGCTACACTTCCACGCAGCAATTGCGCGAGATTAAGGCATTACAAACCATTTTTGCAGACTCTTTACAAGCAGACTCACTGTTGGCACATTTCTACATTGATAGCGTGATTATTACGCCCCTATATGTCAATCGTGCAAGTCCCGAACAATTACAACGCCATCCCTATCTCCGCTTTGAGCAGGCACAAGCCATTTATGAACTAAGGCGAAGGAAAATCCAATTGGATAGTATTCAGCAGCTTTATCGTTTGCCCTGCTTCAGCGAAGAAGAATTGCTTAGATTAGAGCCTTATCTGAGTTTTGAGGCGATAAGGCGATGAGGCGATGGGGCGAGGAGGCGATGGGGCGAGAAGGCGAGGAGGAGAGGGGGTTAGCGAATTTGCAGCACCTCGATGGGCTGGCGTTTATCAAGGTCTAAGGCAGCAAACTGAAATTTCACACGCTTAAAATTAATATCCCGCAAGTCTATGCAACGAATTGACATATCATACATGGTACGATAGTACAAGCGTTGATTGCGTAAGTCTGAAGCAATCGTGATTTGCGTAGCACTTGGCATACTTGGCACTTCACGTGGGTCAGTGAACTGCACACCAACAGGAATATCAAAATTATTTAGCAAATGAAAAGCCTGCACGACTGTGGCATCCTCGTCCCCCAAACGCGGAGCAGTACTTTGGAAAAAGGCCGCACGAATGAATCGAGAAGGTGGCGTCATATCTCCTGGCAATCCGTGTAGTCCACTTCCGCCACCAAAAGCATTCAAAGCCAAAGAACCTACCTGACGGTGATTAATCGAACCAGCAGAAAGATTGACATAATTGTTAAGATTCGTTACATGCCACGTAAACTCTGGTGAGTTGGTTAAAACACCTAATGGATTTTCATGGAAGCGAAGTTGCTGATTCACAATCTCTAAGACTACTTGTCGTCCAGTAGGCTCCGTGATACGCCAATGCACAGTAGAAGCACGCGAGTCCGTAGCAATCACACGAATTTGTGCAATAGCCGACTTCAACTCGTTGATAGTGGAGAAATTACTGAGAATCCATGCCACCAATTGCATGTCACTCACACTCTGATCTTTCTTGGCAGGGTCATAGGGCACATACTCACCATACTGCGGGAAATAGAATAGTCCAGCACCCAATCCCGCTTCGTTGATACCCTCCATAATAAAAGCCTCATTCTCTACCGCAATGCCTACATATCCATACTTAGCGGTAAATTGTTTGCCATTTTGCGTGCCATCCGGCAAAAATGACCGTTGAACTTGTCCACGCGGAACGACTACATACATGGCATTCAAAGGAGTTGCAGCCCATTCAATGGTGCGTGCAGTAACGGGATGATTGTCCACCGTTTGTAGTGTAATCCCCGTGCAAGCATGAGCTCGCTGACTGAACATAGCACCCGCCAAAAGGCAGATAAGAAAAAGAAAACGTTTCATAGTTTGTTTTGGTTTTAATGCAAACCAACTTAGTTTGCAAAAATGTTATTGCAAATTATATGCCAAACTATTTCGGCATGTTTAAACACTCAGGAATAGGGTTTAGAAGGACTCAGAGGAACTCGGAGGGGACTCGGATCCTATAAGAAACATATTGGAATAACATAGTAATCACATAGTAATCACATAGTGAAGGCATGAGGAGGCGAGGAGGCGATAGGGCGAGGAGGCGAGGAGGCGAGAAGGCGATGGGGCGATAAGGCGATGGGGCGAGAAGGCGATGGGGCGAGGGCACTTAATCCTCGAAGCTACTACAAAAAAATGTAGCCTATGGCAACAAAAGTAAACTTTTCTTGCGCATATACATTTTTTTTTGTACCTTTGCAGGCAAAATTGATTTTCAATGAAAAATTGATTGAATATCATTAAAAAAAAATGAATATCATTGGAAAAAACAAATGAATATCATTGAAAAAAACGTGTGAATAATGAAAAAACAAATAGCGATAATAGCAGGTGGAGATAGCTCAGAATATCAAGTATCGCTGCGAAGTGCGGCGGGGATATACTCCTTCCTTAATCACGAAATATATCACGTAACTATCGTATGCCTACGTGGCAAAGACTGGAAAGCCCAAATAGACGAAAATATATGGGTGGACATCGACAAAAATGATTTCTCATACACATACCAAGGACAAAAAACAACATTCGACTTCGCCTATATCACCATACATGGTACACCTGGAGAAAATGGACTACTACAAGGATACTTCGACATGATTGGTCTTCCCTACTCCTGTTGCGGCGTACTGGCAGCAGCACTCACGTTCAACAAATATGCTTGCAACCACTACCTCAAAGGCTTTGGCGTGCGAGTAGCCGAGAGCGTGTTGCTGAGGAAAGAGGCGATGAGGCGAGAAGGCGATGAGGCGATGAGGCGAGAAGGCGAGGAGGCGATTGTTGCAAAAGTGGGACTGCCATGCTTCATCAAAACGAATGTGGGTGGTTCATCGTTCGGCGTAACAAAAGTGAAAACACTCGAAGAAGTGCAACCTGCCATCGATAAAGCTTTTGCCGAAGGCGATGAAGTGATATGCGAAGCATATATGCAAGGCGTAGAAATTACCTGCGGAGCATACAAAACACGCAGCAAAGCTGTTGCTTTCCCTATCACAGAAGTAGTTACGAGCAACGAGTTTTTTGATTACGACGCCAAATACAATGGGCAAGTGGATGAAATCACACCCGCACGCATACCCGACCACGTGCGCGATGAAGTGCAAGCACTCACATTACGCATCTATGACATACTGGGTTGCAAAGGTATCATTCGCATCGACTATATCCTAACAGAAGGCTGGACAATTAACCTGCTGGAGGTAAACACCACACCAGGCATGACCGCCACGTCATTCATTCCACAGCAAGTACGCGCCGCTGGACTGAATATAGGCGAAGTGCTTAGCGATATTATTGAAGATAAATAAAATATAGATTTCAACGAAGAAAGGCTATAAATGTCAATAAGAAAAGCTATGGATATTAATGAGGAAATACTGAAATTAGATTGGCAGCGTGAGCCATATGGGTTGTATGAACCCATCGAATATACGTTGGCCTCAGGTGGCAAACGTGTTCGACCACAATTAGCGATGATTGCGTGTGAGATGTTCGGTGGTAAAGAGGAAGAAATAGCCCCAGCCGCTATGGCGTTGGAAGTGTTTCACAACTTTACCCTGCTGCACGATGATGTGATGGACCATGCTGATGTACGTAGAGGCAGACCTACTGTGCATGTCAAATGGAATGAGAATACTGCTATTCTTTCGGGTGACCAGATGCTTATTGAAGCCTATAAACTGTTGGCACAAGTACCTCCACATAAACTGCCCTACACCTTGCAGTTATTCAATCAGATGGCCACAGAGATATGCGAAGGTCAGCAATACGATGTTGACTTTGAAGCACAAGAACATGTGGAGAAAACGGATTATCTGATGATGATTCGTCTGAAAACAGCCGTTTTGCTTGCCACCGCATTAAAAATAGGCGCGTATATGGCTGATGCAGATGACAAAGCACAAGATGCCCTATATCAGTTTGGCATTAACATTGGTTTGGCATTTCAAATCCAAGATGATATTCTGGATGTATGGGGAGACCCTGCCACTTTTGGCAAAGCAGTAGGCGGCGACATCAGTTGTAATAAAAAAACCTTTGTCTATCTCACCGCGTTGGAACAAGCAGGCGAAAGCGAACTTGGAGCAGAATTGCGCCAGTGGTATAGTCAGCAATTATGCGATAATACGGCTAAGATTCATGCCGTAAAACAATTGTTTGAGCAACTTGACGTGCGCAGCATTTGTGAACAAAAAGTGGAAGAATACACGACACAAGCAGTAGCCCTATTGTCCACCCTACCACAGAATGCCGCCACCAACCAACTGCGCAAACTGGTAAACAAACTCAATTGTAGAAAAAATTAACCGTCTAACACTCTTGAAACTATTATCAATATGCCTTATCGTCGATTACCCAAAACAGACCAAGCACGTTTAAGAGCCCTGCAACAAGCAGTAAAACGAGCAGAAGAAGCAGAATATAATCAAAAAGCCATCAACTATAAAACACTAATTGATGCGCAACGTTTCCTGCTGCAATTTGAAAACCAAGTGGCACAATATCATGCAAACTTTGACAACAAAGTGCTTGATAATAAACAATATCGCCACAAGGTGCGTAATGCTCGGATGTATATCTCCCATTTTATACAAGTACTCAACCTCGCAGCCATTCGCGGCGAAATAAAAAAAGGGCAAAAAGAGTTGTACAAATTAAGCCCCCACAACCACACATTGCCCGATTTGAGCACGGAAGAGTTACTCCTCGAATGGGGAAAGAATATCATCGAGGGCGAACATGCACGCACTAGCCAAGGAGGATTTCCCATTTACAATCCCGCAATCAATAAGGTGCAAGTTCACTACGATATATTCAAAGAACACTATACCACCCATATTCTTCACAAAAAAACGCATAGCCGCGTGTATGAAGACACAGAGTCTATGCGCAAACAAGCCGATGCACTCATCTTGAGCATTTGGGATCAAGTGGAAGAATTTTATAAGGATGAATTACCCTATGCCAAACTGACCAAATGTCAAGCCTATGGAATGATTTACTATTACCGCACGGGCGAAGCACAGCTTACCCCTGCTGTGGACCAACAAATTCTACAAGAACGCGCCCAACAAACCAAATTAGAATGGGGAGAATAGCCGCTCGTTCTTATTATGAAACGATAATCGTTTGCGAAGGAAGAATAATCCGATGCACCTTCTGGTCGTGATGCTCCGCAGGCACTTCCTCAACTAATTGGAAATCATATCCCACACCAATAAACATGGCGTTGGGATATTTTTTTAGAAAACGATCATAGTATCCTCCTCCCCTACCTAAACGACGCCCTTGCTTATCATAAGCAACCGCAGGCACAATAATCAAATCTATGTTGCCCGTAAAAGTTGGCGTAGTGGGTTCAGGAATACGGAATTTGCCACGGTGCATTTTATCATTTCCTTCAAAAGGACTCGCTGTCATCTCCTTGCGATGCGAGACAGGCAAGAGCAGCGTTTTATCCTTATATCGCTTGAAGAGAGGCAAGACATCTACTTCGTTATTGACTGGATAATACAACAAAATAGTCTTTGCCTCGCAAAAACATTTCATTTGCTCCAACTGCGCTAAGATTGCGGCAGACATACGCTGACGGTCTTCCTGCAGCAATATTCTGCGCTTCTGGATGATTAACTCACGCATTCTTTGCTTTGCACGATGCAATTTATTCTTCGGCAACAGTTTCAATAAATCTTTGATATTTGATTCAAAAAGCATAATCTAACACATTTATACACCTTCAATAACTAAAAGTCATACCATTCAGGCTGCAAAGGTACAACAAAATTTATACATAAACAAAAAAAAGCACATTTTTTTATTTTTAATAGAGATATTTTGCGTATGTGAAAAAAAAGTAGTACCTTTGCTGCGTATTTTGCAATTATTTAAAGTAAATTTGAACATGCGTAAGTTTTTACCTATATTTCTGCTTATCTTTGTTGCATTCGTTTGCTGCGAAGAAAGTGAAGAGACTCTCAATCTCTCATCCGAGACAAGAGTCAAAAGCTTTACATTCTACGAAGACACCGTCAATCCAGGTCTGACAGAAGCTACTTACAAAATAGATCACTCCACTGATACAGGCCTAATTTACTGCGTAGATTCCTTACGCTACGGGACATGCTTGGATAGCGTAAGACCACATGTTTCCTATATGACTACCCCCTCATCAGCTAAGTTTATTGTTGCTGGTGACACGGTTGTTAGTACAGGCGCAGATACCATCAACTTTAATAAAAAACCTATCTATTTATTGGTAGAAGCCGCTGACATGGAGCATACACGTTTGTATCGCTTTGAGATTAATGTACATACAGCCGACCCAAAGCTGTATGTATGGAAACAACTGACCGATAAAATCTTTGCTCCACAGATATGCGAGACAAAAGCCTTCTATATGGGTGGGACCATTTATTTGTTTGTTAACAATGGTTTCAGCACTACCATTTACCAATCATTGGACGGTTCTCTGTGGAAAGAGGCTCCTGCCCCAATCGGTTTGCCCACCCCTTGCCATGTGCGCGATATTCTGCAACACGGAGAGACATTATATTACATAGCAGACAATAAGTTATACCAATCCACCAATCTCACAGAATGGACATCAAACGATTTCTCTGCAAGCGATTTTGCCTTGGTGAACATGTTGTTTTCCTTTGACAATAAAGCATGGTGTATCCTTCAAAATCCAGATACAGAAGAATTGTTTTTAGGCACAGTGGCAGGCAATGAGATTCACCCTGTGAAAAACATCTTTGGATTAACCAACGATATTCTTCCATCGAATTTCCCTGTGAGCGATTTCGCAGCCCTTTCCTTCCACAGCACTAGCGAACGTCCACGTGCAATGGTTGTGGGTGGTCGCACCATAGATGGCACAGCGGTTAATACACGTTGGAACATTGAATATGAGTCTTCCGCAGGCTACCGCCTCGTGGATTTCTCCATTGCGCAACCTTCATTTAACACCCTCACAGGTGCCGCTATCATCCAATACAACAATCATTTGATTATGTTTGGCGGAATAGATAACGACCTTACATGGCGCAGCGACATTCTTTATTCTGACGATGAAGGCATGAATTGGTATTTGCCAGATACCGCCAGCAATCAATTGCCAGAGAGTTATGTCTCCCGTCAAAACCCTTCTGTAATTGTGGATAATCAGCAAAACATATTTATCATTGGTGGTCAATCGCTCACCTCATCTTACAGCGATGTTTACCGCGGGTATCTCAACGAACTAAAATGGGGCACTGCCAATGAATAACCAGATTGACATACGCAAAACTATTCAATCCGAATTTAATCAGTACGAAGAAGCTTTTGCCGCCTCTTTGCAGGCCGATAATGCCTTATTGAATCAAGTACTTGATTATATACACTCTAAACGCGGTAAACAGTTGCGCCCGATCTTGGTGTTGCTATCAGCCGCATTGTGTCGCGGAGTGACCGACAAAAGTATTCAAACAGCAGTAGCCTTAGAACTGATGCATACCGCATCCCTTATCCACGATGATGTGGTGGATGATTCTCCAATGCGTCGCGGAAGCGAAGCCATTCATACCTTGTGGAATAACAAAATTGCAGTGCTTGTAGGCGATTATATTTTGACCCGCGTGATGCATATCCTCTCTGAACTACGCAATATCAATATCCTCAATATTGTTTCTGAAATGGGTGCCTCCCTCACCTCTGGTGAACTTCTGCAATTGCACTCAGGACAATCGATGTGGATTAGCGAAGAACAATATTTTAACGTTATTGAAAAGAAAACAGCCTGCCTTTTTGCCGCTTGTAGCGAAGCAGGAGCAGCTAGTACAGGAGCCACACAACGGCAAATGACTGCACTCAAACAATTTGGCATGCACTTAGGTATATGCTTTCAACTCAAAGATGATGTGTTGGATTACTCTGATGTGGAAGATATTGGCAAGCCAACCATGAATGACATTCGTGATAACAAAGCCACCTTGCCCTTGCTTATCAGCCTGCAACGCGCTACTCCCGAAGAAGCCGAACACATCCGCGAAGAAGCAGAAGCATTAGCCAATAAAGCCCCTCACATTGACCCATTTGAGGCGGAACAAGATATTAAAGCTTTCGTGATGCGCTACGAGGGTATTCGCTACGCTCACCAACAAATGGAAAAACACCGCAAGAAAGCAGTGAACGCACTATCTATCTTCCCTGATAATAAATATAAAGAAAGTCTTTTGGCATTGGTCGATTATGCCATCAGTCGCGTAAAATAACGAAGAAAGAAGGGATTATCAAAGTATTTGATTCATCTGTTCGACAATTTCCTCTTGCACCGCTTCCTCTGCCAAGGTTTTAATCACCTCATCAAAGAATGCGTATAACAACAATTTGGCCGCAGTATCACGGTCAATACAACGTTGTTGCATATAAAAAAGTGCTGTTTCATCCAATTGCCCAGTTGTAGCCCCGTGACTGGCCTTCACATCATCCGCATAAATTTCCAATTGAGGTTCTGTGATAACCTCTGCCTGCTTGGAAAGCAAGATATTGCGGTTGGTTTGATATGCTTCCACCTTTTGTGCATCTGGCATGATTTTTAACTCCCCCCTAAACGTGGCCTTCGCGCTATCATCCAAAACCAACTTAATCATCTGCGACGAATATCCATTTCCCACATTGTGCACAATATTGGTGAGCAAGTTGGTTTGCTGTTTACCATGCAAAAGCCCCATGCCATAGAGCTCAGTACGGCAGTTCTCACCGTTCTGCTCTACGGTTATAGCCGCCTCCCATTGCGCCTCCGTTTCCTCCTTTGACACATATATTAGATGTACACGCAATGTTGATTCGGCTTCTTGAATAATATGATACGCTGCATTTGGTTGATTAATAATCACCAAATCACGCGACTCACCTTTTGCTATTTGATAGTTGATAACTGACATGAACTCTCTCTCTTTTTATCCTGTGAATTACTGCTCATTCAAAAAAGCATATCCCTTCTCTTCCAACTCAAGTGCCAGCTCTTTTCCACCCGTTCGCACAATACGTCCATCCGCCAAGACATGCACAAAATCAGGCACAATATAATCCAAAAGGCGTTGGTAGTGTGTAATAACAATAGATGCTGTTTTTGGAGTTTTCAATGTATTTACTCCTTCCGCCACAATACGCAAAGCATCAATATCCAATCCAGAGTCCGTTTCATCCAAAATAGATAGGCATGGCTCTAACATAGCCATCTGGAAAATCTCATTGCGCTTTTTCTCACCTCCAGAAAAGCCCTCGTTCACCGAACGCTTTGTGAGTTTATTGTCCATTCCAACCAAAGCCTTTTTCTCTCGCATAATCTTAAGGAACTCTGATGCAGAAAGAGGCGTTTTGCCCTCGTACTGCCTTTTCTCATTCACGGCAGTACGCATGAAATTAACAATAGAAACCCCTGGTATCTCTACAGGATATTGAAAAGATAAGAAAATGCCCTCTCTAGCACGCACTTCAGGCGACATTTGCAAAAGGTCCTTGCCACGGAAGATAATTTCCCCCTCTGTAACAGTGTATGCAGGATGACCTGTTAACACGTTAGACAAAGTAGATTTACCTGCGCCATTAGGACCCATAATCGCGTGTACTTCACCTTCATGAATAGTAAGATTGAGTCCCTTTAGAATTTCTTTGCCTCCAATAGAAGCATGTAAGTTTTTTATTTCGAGCATATTGTTGTCATAACAGTTTCACCAACTGCTTGTAAAGTTTGTTTGTTAATATTTCGCATATCATCTCGCTGGGTATGCCACCAATCTGCAAACCCAGTTTGATTATTTACCTTATAATCAATAATATCCACGCAAGGAATTCCTGCAATTGTGTTCACATACAAATGGTCGTCTGTGATTGGATATGAAGGTTGGGCTATAAAATAACGCCCATAGCCCAAACGTTGTGCCACATGCCAAATGTTTTCTACATGATTTGCGGCATATCTTGTAGAAAAATACTCTTTTGGGAAGGTAGCAGATGGATCTCCCACCATGTCCAATAATATACCATACTGATATTTTCTACGCTCTTGTACTGGTGTCTTCGCATATTCCTTTGCCCAATATTGACTACCTAAACACCAAGAGTCGTTTCTTTCAGGCCCCGTGTAGTGCGTTGGTGTACCTTTGTCTTCACAATCGAAGAAAATAATTTCCACTGTAGGCAACGAAGTTGCCATGTCTGTACTACGTAAGCACTGCAATTGTCTTGCAATTTCCAAAATCACTCCTACTCCACTCGCTCCATCATTAGCACCAGGTACGGGGGTAAAGCGATCGTCATAGTCTTCCTCCTCATCACTCCAAGGACGCGTGTCCCAATGTGCACATAGCATAATAGCAGCAGGAGTTGTTCCTGGGATACGTGCGATGATATTACGAATCTCTTGCTCCTCCCCTGCATAATCAATCATTGTGCCGTATTGCTCTTCCACCTGTGCTCCCAAACGTTGCAATTCTTTCACCAGCCAATCGCCACACGCCTTATGGGCAGAAGAAAGGGGCACACGAGGTCCAAAAGCCATCTGCTGGCTAATATAACTATATGCTGAGTCCGCTGAAAAAGGCCAGCGGACATCAGCAATAGCAGTAGTTTTGGGTTTAGATTGACAAGCAACCAATCCCAAAATGAAGATAATATAAATGTAAGTCTTCTTTATCAATGTATATTCAACTCACTAATTGATCTGTGCTCTTGAATAGCCAAAATCGTTTCCGCAATAGGTTTTGCCAAAGAAACAATTTTCACCTTAGGGCAACGCTCCACATCAAATGGAATAGAATCTGTAAATATTAATTCTTCCAAATCAGAATTCATAATACGTTCGCACGCAGGGCCAGACATTATTCCATGTGACACCAATGCTCTTACCGACAACGCTCCCGCTTGCTTCATCATCGCAGCCGCTTTGCACAAAGTACCCGCAGTGTCCGCAATATCATCAATAATAACTACGTTCTTTCCCTTCACATCGCCTAAGACACGCAATTCAGAGATTTGATTGGCATCAGGACGGTGCTTGTAGCAAATAACCATTGGCACTTCTTCGCCTTGAATTTGATGCAGTTTCTTGCAGAAAGCAGCAGCACGTTTACTACCCCCGACGTCAGGAGAAGCAACAATCAAATTATCTAATTTCAACGATTTGATATAATCTGCCAAAACATTAGCACCATACAGGTGATCAACAGGGATGTCAAAAAATCCTTGAATTTGATCGGCATGCAAGTCCACTGTAATCACACGGTCAGCACCTGCACCTTGCAAAATATTTGCACAAACTTTCGCACCAATAGATACACGTGGTTTATCTTTACGATCTTGACGTGCCCAACCAAAATATGGAATAACTGCAATTACTTTGTATGCACTTGCACGCTTTGCGGCATCAATAGCCAACAATAACTCCATCAAGTTATCGCTATTAGGGCATGTAGATTGCACAATATAAACCGATTGTCCACGAACCGATTCTTCAAAACTCACTGCAAACTCACCATCAGAAAAGCGAGCTACATGAATATGACCAAGCGAGCATCCCAGATACTCACAAATACGCGCTGCAAGGGTTTCGCCCTTAGAGCCTGCAAACACTTTGTACGGACTTGCTTCGAAAACCATGACTGTTTTTTTTAAAGATTGACCAATGGATTTAAATTAAAGTGCAAAAGTACTACTTTTTTTTCAAATATGCAAGTAAGATTTGTATAATTCAAAAAAAAACACTAACTTTGCAGCGAAATGTAATTTGCGGCAGTATGACCAACAAAGAATTATATAGTATTTTTTGTCAAAATACCCCCGATTTACCCATATTTATGCAAGGGTGGTGGATGGACTCTGTATGTGCAGGTAAACAATGGGACGTCCTATTATATCAAGACAGCAAAGGAGAGATTTGTGCCGTTATGCCATATTTGCTGCGCAAACGTAGATTTTTGCGCTATGTTCTCATGCCACAGATGACTCAAATTGGGGGTATTTGGATAAACGAAAATATCAAAGACGATGCCAATCTTCTAACCAACATATGCAAAGATTTTAGTCAGAAACTCGCGGAAATGAATCTTTGTTATTACTACCAACAGTATCCCCTTTCCAGTCCCATCCCCGCTATTATGCAAACATTGGGGTTCAAAATTAAAGAACGAGTAACCTATCGCATTGAAGACCTCAGTAATCTTGACAAAGTAATCAATGCGTTTTCCAAAAACAAAAAACGTCAACTGCAAAAAGCTTTGTCGCTTCACGCAGACAGAGATATAAATGTGGAAGATTTTTATCGTTTTCACGTGCAATGCCTTCAAGAACGCAGTAGAAAAATCAGTTACACACGCGAGTTTTTATTAGTGTTAGACCGCAAAACGCAGCGATTAAATCAACGCCAAATTTTAGGTATTCGCAATGCTGATGGAGAACTGTTAGCAGCCGCTTTTCTCGTATGGGACAAAAACAATATGTACTACTTAATCCCCTGTTATCGAGAGTCATATAAAAATTCAGGGGCAAGTGCATTGCTTGTTTTAGAAGCCATAAAGATAGCTCGAGAAAAAGGTGTGGCATTTGATTTTGAAGGTAGTATTATTCGCGGCATCGCCAATCACTACAAACAATTTGGCAGTCAAGCTACCACATATTATAGTGTAGAAAAATACTACCGCTGGTGGTTCCGTTTAGCCCTCCTGTGGAATAAGATAAGGGAGAGGTGAGAGGTGAGAGGTTAAAAATATTATTTTTGAGTGCATGGTATCCTACCGAAAAAGATGCTATGGCGGGGTTATTTGTACAAAAACATGCTGAAGCAGTTGCAGAACAAGGCGTTGATGTACAAGTAATCTATTCCGATGCAACAGGATTGCAATGGGGCAAAGAGATCATTAGGCAATGGAGAAAACTGAAGCGTAGTTGGGGGGTGCCAGATTTAGTTCAAATGAATGTATTAGACAAAAATGGACTATTGGCACAATGGCTTTTTCATCGTTATCATATACCTTATATAATAATAGAGCATTGGTCAGGCTATTTACCAGCCAACTTTGCTTTTCGCGGAGGATGGCATGGCAAGATTATGAAAAAAATCGCTCAACAAGCGGCTTGTATCCTGCCTGTCAGCAAAATGCTGGAACAAGCAATGAAACAATGTGGCATTCAAAACGAACATTGGCACACCGTACACAATGTTGTGGATGATTATTTCTATCAAACAATTTATCCTTCTACCCTACCACCAAGACAAGCGAACAAAACACGTATTTTGCATGTCAGCTGCTTTGACGAACGTGCAAAAAACATCCAAGGCATGTTACGTGCAGTTCGTGCAGTAGCCGACCTACGCCAAGATTTTGAACTCATCATCATTGGCACAGGAATAGACTATGAACAAGATGTAGCATATGCCCATTCCCTACAATTTCCTGATGGTAGTATTCATTTTTTAGGTGAGCAGCCCCCACATAAAGTGGCAGAATGGATGCAACAAAGTGATTTTTTTCTATTCTTCTCTCGCTATGAAAATGCCCCTGTAGTTCTTTCAGAATGTCTTGCTGTTGGTTTGCCTATCGTGACCAGTAATGCAGGCGGCATCCCAGAAATGGTGTCTGAAAATGAAGGCATTTTAGTGCCCGTTGGAGATGAAGAAGCACTTTCTGCTGCTATCGTACAGATGATGGATAATAAGACAAACTACTCCAAACAGCATATTCAAGAGAAAGGAAAGATATACAACTACCAACAGGTGGGTCAAATGTTGGTAAAGGTGTATAGAGATTGTTTAGGAGTTTAGGAGTTTAGTTTCGTATTTCTTCGCCAAAGTCATCAGCCACACGAATTGTGCAGCAATAGCAATAGCCGAACCTATACTATAAGCAGCAATAGCAACCGTAAAATCTTTTACAATTACTCCCACTACCAAACCTGCCAATCGGCAAATAGCTAATAATATTTCAAAAAACAATCCCTTTTTCTGTTGGAAAAATACATCGGACAAAAAGCATGTGCTTGCCGTAAGCAAAGACAACAAGAGCCATGGTAACATCCATCGAATATACTCCCCACACACGTACCAAACATCTCCTAACAACCAACTAACCAGCGCAGGAAGTACGAAGTACAAAATAGCAAACAATGGTATCGCTACCACTAAACAGATAATAACAAAATGTTTTAGCATTGCTACTATAGGCTGATTATGATTCACTTTCTCTGTGACATGTTGGTATAAGACTTGATATATAGCCTTTGTGATCATGTTAATTGGAACAAAACCGAGTAGCGATGCCATAGACCAATAACCAATTAACTCTATGCCAAAAATAGGGGTTAACAACAGCACAGGAAGTTGCCCTGCAAGGGTATTTAATAAACTTCGAGGCAATGTAAAGACAGGAAAATTCCTATATGTTTTTGCCACATCAAGCATGTCACGTTTATCTACATGTAATAATGGGCGTAAGCATTTGCGGAACGAAAACGCGATACTCGTAAATAAGGACAAAAGAGGTGCAAAAACCACCGAATAGATTAATCCCACCTGCAAAAGACCTGTATATCCACAACCTAATTTGGTAGCAGCAGACAAAGTACTCTGGCCAATTTGATAGGTGCTGATGCTCGTGTACATTTTATTCCTTATGTACCAATAATTTAATAGATTCCATGCTCCAAGCACAAAAACCATTATCGGTAGCAAGACATACATGTCACTCAAAGCAGGCGTATTAAACAACATCGCAATCTGTTTGCGACAAAATATGGATAACGTAACTAAAAATGTAACAAGGGATAAGCAAAATAAGCCCACATGCATTACAGATACCGCTTTTTTATCTTCTTTGGGAAGTACTACTGCATATTGAAATTCAGCGGTAGCTATAATCACTATAACATTCGCGATACTGATAAACAAGTTCATCAATCCAAAGTCCTCTGGTGCATATAGACGAGTAACAATGGGATATATTAATAATCCGATCACTTGTGCCACAATATTCGCAGAAAGCAATTTGGCAAAGTCGCGCACCTTAGACGAATGCAATATGGAACTACACTTACTCATTTTCAGGTGCAAAAGTACTACTTTTCTATCAAAATAGCAACTATTTTGCAGAATTTTTATAAAAATTGCTAATATATTTGCACAATTCAGAAAAAAGCAGTAAATTTGCAGTCCGAAATGGTATTGCTATCAAAAGCCCCATGAAACAGTAAACATAAAAACACAAAACAATATGCAACAAAAGAAATCACCCCAAGCGAGCTTGGAAGACAAGAAGTTCACCTATGTCCTCATAGGATTGGTGCTTGTATTGAGCATTTGCTATGTCGCTTTTGAGTGGACAGAGCAAGAAGTAACTAAGTATGAAATTGTTGATACGGAGTTCCTTTTTGAGGATGAGATCGACATTCAACAAACCACCCAAGAGACCCCTCCCCCACCTCCACCACCAGCAGTACAAGAAGTAGAAGTGCTGAACGTGGTTGAAGATGATGTGGAAACTGAAACCATTGAGATTAATACCGAGGACGACAAAGATGTCGAAGTAGTGATTGCTCCTCCAGTAGAGGCTCCCGTAGAGGAAGAGGAAGAGGAAGTGATTTTCGTGGTAGTAGAGTCAATGCCAGAGTTCCCAGGTGGTCAACAAGCGATGATGCGTTACATTGCAGAGAATATTAAATATCCTGTTATTGCACAAGAGAATGGTATTCAAGGTCGTGTAATCTGCCAATTTGTGGTAGAGAAGGACGGTAAAGTATCTGATATTCAAGTGGTACGTTCTTCGGGTGAAGCATCTTTGGACAAAGAAGCTATTCGCGTGATTAATAGCATGCCAAAATGGAAACCAGGTAAACAACGTGGTAAACCAGTACGTGTAAAATACACATTACCTGTAAACTTCCGTTTGCAATAATATCGGCTTTATTGGAGATGGATTTTTCCATCAAAAATATTGAGTTCTGTAAGGGTGTCGGTACGAAACGTGCCGACATTCTTCGTAAAGAGCTGGGAGTAAAATCGGCTTTAGACTTATTGTACCAATTCCCATACAAATATATTGACCGCAGTCGTTTCTACTTTATCCACGAGATAGAAGATGAAGACACGTATGTGCAGATTATTGGACATGTCACAGAATGGCATATTGTAGGGATAGGTGCATCGCAACGATTGAGTGCAACATTCACAGACGGAAGACATAGCATCGAATTGGTATGGTTCAAAGGTGTTAAGTATGTTAAGCTTGAGAAAAACGTACAATACTTACTTTTTGGCAAGCCTTCTCGCTTTAATCATCAATATAATTTTGTTCACCCTGAATTAACTCCCATGAGTAAGATTCAATCCGAAACGACTAAAGGATTAGAACCTCACTACAATACCACCGAGGGGATGAAACGCGCAGGTGTGAACTCAAAAGCGATACGGACGATTGTAGCCAACCTTATTCCAGAAGTAAAACAAAGGGGGATTGAAGACACGATTGGAAGAGATGTTGTGGAAAAATATCATCTTATGGGACTGACAGATGCAATTATCAACATTCATTTTCCTGCGGACACAATCACCATGCAAAAAGCACGGGAACGACTTAAGTTTGAAGAATTATTTTACATCCAATTGCAAATACTGCGTCAAATGAAAAGACGCGAACAAAATCGCGGATTTATCATGCCGATTGTAGGTAAAGCCTTTCATACATTTTACAAGACTGCACTTCCTTTCCCTTTAACTAACGCTCAAAAAAGAGTTATTCGCGAAATACAGTCTGATATTAAATCTGGCAAACAGATGAACCGATTATTGCAAGGGGATGTAGGTAGTGGTAAAACTATTGTTGCCCTTCTCACAGCCCTATTAGCAATAGATAATGGCTATCAAGCATGTATCATGGCTCCTACGGAGATTCTAGCCAATCAACATTTCCAAACAATCAATGGACTACTTGCATCTCTGCCCGTTGAGACTAAACTGGTAAAAATAGCCCTATTAACAGGTTCCACAACAGCGAAACAACGTCAGCCCATTCACGAACAACTACAATCGGGTGAAATCAATATCCTCATCGGTACGCATGCCCTCATTGAAGATAATGTACAGTTTGCTAACTTAGGGCTATGTATTATTGATGAGCAACATCGTTTTGGCGTAGCGCAGCGTGCCAAACTGTGGAATAAAAACATTCAACCACCACATATTTTGGTAATGACAGCAACCCCTATCCCACGAACACTTGCCATGACAGTATATGGAGATTTGCAAGTAAGTGTGATTGATGAATTGCCTCCAGGTCGCAAGCCAGTACAAACCCTTCACTACTCTATCCATCGCCGCAGTTCTATTAACCAATTTATCGCACAACAAATAGAATTAGGCAGACAAGTGTACGTAGTTTATCCACTTATTAAAGAAAACGATAAGATGGATTTACAAGATTTAACCAACGGTTACAATAAATTGTGCGAAACATTCCCCGAATACCGTATTTCGATGGTACACGGGCAAATGAAGACAAAAGATAAAGATGAGCAGATGCAGCGTTTTGTTGCAGGCGAAACACAAGTACTTGTTGCCACCACAGTGATTGAAGTTGGTGTTAATGTACCCAATGCAAGCGTAATGATTATTGAGGATGCAGAGCGTTTTGGTCTTAGTCAGTTGCATCAATTACGAGGCAGAGTGGGTCGCGGAGCCGATCAAAGTTACTGCATTTTACTCACTCCCACAGAAATTAGCAAAGACACACGTAAGCGTATGGATATTATGGTAGCTACTAACGATGGTTTTCGTATTGCAGAAGCAGACCTACAACTACGCGGTCCTGGTGATTTGGAGGGAACCCAACAATCAGGCCTACCTTTTGATTTGCATATCGCCAGTTTATCAACAGACGGTCAATTATTAGAACTTGCTCGCCAAGCAGCAATGGAGATCTTAGAAAACGACCCTCTTCTCGAAAACACATTTAATCGCATATATAGAGAACGATTGGATTATCTCCGTATCACAGCGGGTAATTGGGGAGAAATCTCTTAATTGCTATTCATTTTGTTTCGATGCATTCGAACCATATCTTCGCACATCTCCATAAAAGCATGCACCGAATGCGTTAAAGAATATTTAGAAGCCGCTTTTGCATAACATCGCTCCATTTTTTTGCGTTCTTTAGGATGATTTAGCCAGTAGTCAATCTTACATGCCAAATCAGCAGCGTCACCAGCACGGAAAAGACTTCGATAGTTCATTCGCTGAGTTTCGTAGAATCTATAGGATATGCCCATTGTATGAATTCGGAAATAAACTTCCGCCAATTGATAAAGGTATGTCCTCCTTCGTTTTCCACATACATAGGCTGAATGGCATTTTTTTCTAATCCTCTTACAAACCGCTGCGCATCATCATAAAACATCCAATCATCTAAACAAGCCCCTACCCAATATTTGATATTGTATCGTTCTGGCGGTAACTGCTTGCGAGAAACCACAGGAGAAAATAATCCCACATATGAAAAAACATTAGGGTTTTTATGAGCTATATTCACAGCCTGCCGAGCCCCACAACTGAGTCCTGCTATTGCCAGACCGACGCTGCGTGTTTTATAGTGCGATTGTATATAATCATATATTTCATAAAAATGTTCTTCAAATTTACCCGAAAGGATTTCGGAATAATTCCCCACATTAGTAGCCTTCACATGTTCCTCAAATTTTGGGGTAGATAGTAAACAGTATGGCATAACAACTATTATAGGTTGAATTTGCTTTTGATGAATTAGATTATCCATTATTTGAGAGAGTCGCCCCTGCCCCACCCAATCGTATTGATTACCATTGATGCCGTGAAATAAATACAACACCGGATATGCAATAGTATCTACCAAGTTGGCAGGTGTATAAACCATTGCATAAAATCGATTACCTGTTTCGCCGATAAACGAAATAGTATCTAAGTGTCCTGATAACGGAGATGACGCATATAAATCGGCTTGTTCACTGCCCTTTATTAGAAATATATGCTTTTTTTTATTGCGTTTCCACACCCAATCATAATTAGGTAGGTTGATAATTTGTTCACCATCTGCGAAAAGCCTAAACGTATATAATTCAGGTTTTAAATTTCTCGGTGTAGTCAATTGCCAAACCGATGGGTTCACCTGATGCATTGGACAGCGATTTTGACGTCCTGCAAAACTATAATCCTCACGGGGTAATAGGCAATCACTCTCCAATATTACACGATGGGCTGATGAATCTATATAAGTAAAGGTTACGGTGCTATCACTATTCAAACGATGGCTTAGGCTACCATTGAGTTGCGCCATAAGTTCAGTATTGACGAAAAATAGCAAAAGAAAGCATCTTATTAAACGTATATATTTCACGTGTAAAATATATGGATAATTAAAATTAAACATAAATTCTGCGCAAAATTACTAATTTCCACGTATATAAACAAACACAACTTGCATTTTATGAACAAACGGACATAAAATGCAAATTATTGTATATGTTTAATAAGATATTGGGTTAGGTTTAGTGGAGATATTTTAGCGAGAAGGTTTTCCTGGAGGAGGTCCCATTGGAGGGCGACCACCTTGCTCAATCATATCTTGCATAAAAGCCGCTGCCCCCTTAGCTTTCAATCCTCCCATACGATTGAGTTTATAGGTATAAGTGAGCATAACATAAGTTGGCAAAGTATTAAACTTCTGATAACTAACATAGTCTTCTCCTACGGTTTGAATAATATTTTTCTTATCATGTAACAAGTCATATACTTTCAACGTGAGTGTAGAGTTTGCCCAGCTCTTATCTATAGAAGCATTCCAAACGATTTCATTGGGATCATTGATACCCGTATAACCAAATCTTCCCGTAAATCCAATATCAGTAGAGATATTCCATTCTTTGGGCAAGTGGAAAGTAACATCTCCCGTAATAATCCAATCTCCTATACTACTTTTGCTTTGGTCATTAAGCGAGTTGCGAGTTAGTGAGTAGATATTTGTATTTCGTATGCCAATATCTACTATTGGATGCGTAAAACGCAGCGATAACTCACTACTTACACGCAAATTACCCGTATGCGAAGCTTCCCCAAGAGGCAAATTGCCCGCGGAAATTAATTGCTCAATAGCCGTAGCATCTTGCTCACGTAGAACATAGGCTACACGTTCATTGTAATTAACTGCAGTGCGTGAATGAAATTGAAACATTTTCTTATAGAATGGCATGTTGCTCATCATATCCCAACCGATATTCCATGGAACAATGTCTGCATTTACGGTTTGCATATACCGTTTACCAAATTGGTCATAGATGGTGTTGTTGGTCAATGCATCTTCCGTAACAGTAGCGCGTAAACCCGTCATAAAACTTGAGAATTTCTCTTGATTAAAACTTGAATACATCATAAAGATATTATGTCGGTAAGCAGGTTGCAATCCTAAGTTTCCTACCGTTTCATTGAGGGCATTAGAATTATTGCGCACAGGTTCCATCTGTGTAATAGAAGGATTTTGTGTAGAGCCACGATAGATGATACGGGCAAACTTTTTACGATCAAATTTGTATCGGAAATTCATGTTCGGAGAGAAATTCCACTTGTTATATAAGGTATCGCGCGCGAGGACTCCACCATAAAAGGTTTTAGAATGTGTTTGTTGTGCTATTGCACGCGCTCCAACCATAAAATCAAATTTCTCTTCTACCCAGCGGTAATTCAGCTCCAGTTGTTCGCTATAAAGACTTGTTTGCAAATTATTGCTATACACAGAGTCATATATAGTATAATCTCCAGTTATAGAATCCTTCGTATATTGGTCTTTCTCTGATATACGATTATTGCCAGACAAAGAGAGCACCATTTCTAATAAATGATTATTCTTATAAATCGGTTCTACATAAGATGTGCGCAGCGAATAACTGAAAGCATCATTACCAGACAAAGTTCGTTGGTCAACCAATGCAAGTGCACGTAATTGGTCATATGCATAGGTTTGAGTAACAGCTTTGCTATTCGTAAAATTCATATTTGCTTGCATGGTTAGTGAACGTCCTGGGCGCATAAATTTGCGATTATATATAGCACGTAATCCTGCAGAAATATCTTCTTTTAAACTCTGTTGATTTTCATAGCCATCATTGATTCGCACCACTTGTTGCAGGGTATCAATCACCGTATCACGATCAAAAGTATAAGCATTATAGGATGCAAATTCATTATTGGTATAACTGATTGTAGGACGTAATATTAATTTATTAAGGCTATCTATTTGGTATTCCAATTCCAATCGCATTTGCGCATCCCATGAATGAGATAATTTATTGGTAGAATCGTTATTAATGTAGGTAAATTCATCGGTATAACTTTCTTTATTGGACTGTGTGCGAGTATCATTCATCGAATGGTTGAAGGTGGCATCACCGCCAAATAATAGAGAGGAATGATTATCTTTCAGGGTAATTTTACTACTCAAATCAACATTGGTATTAACACCTAAATTCTCCGACCAAGTGATACCTGCATTTTGTCCTCCAAACCCACCTCTACCACGACCAGATCGTATCTCATTTGTATTATTTACTCCTCCTATGATAGTTGTTTGGCTTTCGCCTAAAAGAATATTAGTAAACAGATTAGCAGCATATCGAAAGTCATCTTGAAAGAAATGTGCTGCTTGATCTGAAGGAGTAGAACCAAAAGCAGGATTAGCATAGTTAAACCAATTTCCATCGGCTGTCACCATATCTGCACCCAATGCTCCTGTATAATTGCCAAAGACTCCTTTTTTACGATTTTTCTTTAAACTAAGATTGATAATACGCTCTGTGTCATCATCCTCAAAACCAGTCAGTTTTGCCATATCACTTCGCTCATCAATCACCTGTATTTTCTCTATCATTTCGGCAGGAATATTTTTTGTTGCAGTTTGGACGTCATTACCAAAAAACTTCTTTCCATCAATACGTACAGCCTTAATCTCTTCTCCATTGACTGTCACATTACCTTCTTTATCGACATCCACACCATTCATTTTCTTTAATAAATCCTCTACCATAGCTGTTTCGCCCACTTGATATGCAGCAGTGTTATATTCTATAGTATCTCCTTTCACCGTCATTTCTGCGGCTTTTCCTTGCACACTCACTTCGGCAAGATGCTGCACTTCTTCTGATAAACGGATATTTGGAATATCAATATCTTTGTCTTGTATTTCTACAGCATGTACAAAATCTGAATACCCCACAGAAGAAATATGTAATTTGTATTTTCCTTTAGGTATATTGGTCAAAACGAACATACCATCGTAGCTTGTTTGTGCACCTTGCAACATCGTAGAATCTATTACGCCATTTTCTATGCGATATGTAAACAAGCGAACAGTAGCCATCTCTATGGCAGAACCATCATTTGCAGACAATACAGTGCCAGATACTGTTTTTTGCGCCATCATAGAAGCAAAAAATCCTAAACAAAAAATGTTTATGAATAAAAACTTTTTCATATTATGCAATTGTTATGATTTTGTATGGTAGTATTTTCTCAAAAATCATGCCAAAACACTTATATAGTGATTGGCATCAAAAACAAAGACGTGGGGGTTCACATTTCGCATTTTGCATCAAAAATTTCGCCTAAAGTTCAATTTTTCGTTTTTTTTCTTGCGTATTTGCATTTTTTGTTGTACCTTTGTCTGCCATTTTGGCAGTTTTATATAATATTAAACAATAAACCCTTGAAACTTTGAAACATTTAATTGACTATGGAACAGAAAGATTTACAATCCATTAAACAGCGATTTGGTATTATAGGCAATAATGCGCAATTGAATCGTGCTATTGAAGTAGCCGTTCAAGTAGCTCCCACGGACTTGAGTGTACTCATCACAGGAGAGAGTGGTGTTGGTAAAGAGAACTTCCCTAAAATCATTCATGCGCACTCACTTAGACGTCATAAAAAAGATTCGTATTTTGCTGTCAACTGTGGTGCAATCCCTAAAGGCACATTAGAGAGCGAATTATTTGGGCATGAAAAGGGGGCTTTCACCGATGCGCGTACTGAAAGAAAAGGCTATTTTGAGATTGCAGACGGGGGCACCTTGTTTTTGGACGAGGTGGGAGAATTGCCATTAGAGACTCAGGCACAGCTTTTACGTGTATTGGAATCGGGTGAATTTATGCGCGTAGGTTCAAGTCAAATTCGTCGAACAGACGTTCGCGTGGTGGCAGCTACTAATCTCGATATGAAGCGTGCTATTTCTGAAGGACGTTTCCGCGAAGATTTGTACTACCGCCTTAATACCGTTGAGATTAAGGTACCTGCTTTGCGCGATCGTGCTGAAGATATTCCACTGTTATTCAGAAAGTTTGTTGTAGATTTTTGTCAAAAATACAACATGCCTACCCTACAACTTACGGATGATGCCACACAATTGCTCAAAAGTTATTATTGGAATGGCAATGTACGCCAACTCAAACATGCTGCCGAACAACTTTGTGTCATAGAGACCACACGCACCATTACAGAGCAAACTTTGCGAAAATACTTGCCTGAGAATGAGATGCAAAAAGGCATTGCTTTATTGGGAGCACATACGCAACATAGCCATGAAACGTATATGAATGAGCGTGAATTGCTGTACAAGATTCTATTCGACATGAAGCATGAAATGAACGAAATGCGCCAACAATTAGAACAATTAATGGCATCATCTCATTCGGCTCCACATCGAAATACAGAAATCATGGTTTCGCCTCATACAAGTTTCGGGCAGATTGCCGAAATCGCAGAGGAAGTGCCCATGCATGCGCCACAAGAAACAGAACCGTCCGAGAGTATTGTGGAACCCGAAGCGGTAGAAAAAATGAATACCATGAAAGATGTACAACAAGATATGATTCGTAAAGCACTCATCCGCCACAAAGGAAATCGAAAAATGGTAGCGGCTGAGCTCAGCATTTCTGAAAGAACATTGTACCGAAAAATTAAAGAATATGGACTATAAAAATATACATTACACCATGCATTCACCATCACATCGCACCCTTTTGTCTTGGTTTTTGGTTTTTGGATTATTATTCCTAACCAATGGCTGTTCTATCTCATATAAATTTAATGGAGCAAGCATTGATTATTCCACTACAAAAACAATCGCAGTAGCAGATTTCACCAATAATGCCGCATTGGTATATGCCCCATTGGCGGTGAATCTTACGGATGGTATCAAAGACCTTTATCAGCGTCAAACAAGATTAGAAATTGTTCGCCGCGGAGGTAATTTGGAATTAGAGGGTGAGATTACAGGGTATAACCTCACACCGATGGCTGTTTCGGCTGATAGTTATGCTGCAGAAACAAAACTGACCATTACGGTTAAAGTTAAATTTACCAATAATGTAGCTCCTGAAGAGAGTTTTGAAAAGACATATTCTGCCTATCAAACCTTTGATGCGTCACAAATGTTGACAGACGTACAAGATCAGCTTTGCGCTACGATGATTACTGAAATCGCAGAGCAAATTTACAACGATACGGTGGCAAAATGGTAAAAAACTCCCCCAAAATTCATAATTCTTTAGACAAAACTATTGAAAATTTGCGTATATCAAAAAAATATTGTAATTTTGCGGGCTAATTGGTGAAAATTGTCTTCGCCAATCTTAGATAATGGATAAATATTAATTATTAATTAAACAATATTATGTACATTTTATTAACTATTTTGATTGTAATTGCAGCTATTTTGCTCACTTTGTTGGTGCTTGTACAAAACAGCAAAGGTGGAGGTTTGGCTGCTGGTTTCTCAAGCGGTAACCAAGTGATGGGTGCTCCTAAAACTGCGGACTTCTTGGAGAAAGCAAGTTGGACTTTGGCTGGTATTATCATTGTTTTGAGCATTGTGGCTGTTGGTGCTAAAAAAAGCAGTACTGCTACAGAAGAGCAAGGTAGTGCTATCACTGAGCAAGTGCAAGAGGCATTTGAGGCAGAGCAAGCTGCCCAAGCAGTGCCTGAGTTTGAAGGTGCTGAAGAACCTATCGCTGAGTAATCTTATGTAAGAAGAGTTCTTGCATGAAAAAAATGAGAGAAGCAGACGTGTTTCTCTCATTTTTTTGTATCTATATTTCTAATATATAATCCTGCTATAAGAAGAATAGTATCATCATTTGACCTGTTAGCACACGTAGAAACATAGTTAAAGGATAAACGGTAGAATACGCTACTGCTGCTCGATCGTTGGTTGAAGACAACGTTGTAGCATATGCCAATGCTGGAGGATCGGTGGTACTACCTGCGATTAATCCCATGAGTGTAAAGTAATCAAGTTTCAGCCATAAACGGCCTATGGTGCCTACGATTAATAGCGGAACAAGCGTGATGATTACACCATAACCTATCCACACATACCCCCCGTCTAGTAATGTTGGTATAAACGTTTTACCTGCTCCAAAACCTACTGCGGCCAAGAACATAGCAATACCTATTTCGCGTATCATAAGGTTGGCACTACTGGTAGTGTAGGTAACAATGTGCATCTTAGGCCCAAAACAGCCTAATAAAATTGCAACAATCAGCGAACCGCCTGCAATTCCCAATTTAAATGGCTGTGATAATCCTGGCAACATTATTGGAAGTAATCCCAAGGCCACACCGATAGCAATTCCTAAAAAGATAGATGCCAAATTGGGTATATCCAAACGCTTTGTAGAGTTACCAAACAAGTTTTCTACCTTGTTTACTGCACGTTCTTCGCCCACCACAGTAATGCGATCGCCTAATTGCAAATACAAGTCGCGTGTAGCAAGTAGTTCAATACCTGCACGACGGATACGGGTGATAGATACATGGTAGATTGCACGCACATTCAAATCGCCAATTCGTTTGCCATTAAGGTTGGGTTTCGTAACAACAATATGACGTGACACCAGATGTGCAGGGTGTTTGGGATCTGTTTGAATTGTGGTTTCTGTTCCCAATAACAGCACACTCTTAGCATGCTCTTTATCCACCACCACGCGCACTTTATCTCCCACATGCAATACGGTATTCACGTCTGGTAGTTCATCTTCACCAGAGGGGCGAACCAAACGAGATACAATCAAACTCATATTACACAACCCGCTCAAATCACAAACGCTTGCTCCCTCCACCTGCGGATTGGTTAGTAAAATATCAATGTATTCAATCTCTTTTTGCACTTCACTTTCGGATTGTACGCGTGCTTCTTCCTTATCTAATTTGATACGAAAAATCCAACGCATAGCAAGAATAACGACAATTATTCCCACCACTCCTAAAGGATATGCCATTGCATAGCCACTAGCAATTGTGGCATTAGACACGCCAGTAACATCAGCATACGCTTGCTGCGCTGCACCCAAACCAGGGGTATTAGTTACTGCGCCAAAAAGCACACCTGTCATAGTGGCAATATCCACTCCAGAGAACAGGTGAATCAAATAGGCAGTAACACAACCCAAGAGCACAATACTCATAGCTAAAAGATTGAGTTTGATGCCTCCTTTACCAAAAGAAGAAAAGAAACTGGGACCCACTTGCAATCCTATGGAATAGACAAAAAGAATTAAACCAAAATCTTTGGCAAAATTTTCTACCATAGGGTCAAGATGCATGCCGAAATGTGAAAATGCGATAGCGCAAAAAAGTATCCATGTGATTCCCAATGTGATACCTTTAAATTTAAGACGATGACTTAGAAAAATTCCGCATGCAATTGCTAGAGTTAGGACAAAAATCGAATGAGGTACTCCCGTACCAAAAAACAGACTATTCAACCAATTCATTACTTTTTGCTTTATAATTATAGTGCAAAGGTACTACAAAAAAAGCATCTAAACAAACAAAACAACGACAAACTTCGTTTTAAGACAAAGTTGCTATTTCCATGTTGCAAGGTTTGTGCTTGGCATAGAGTTTCGAAACATGCCTCCAAGTAGGCAAATGAGCATATAAATTGGGTACACCAATTCGAGCAACAGAGCAATGAAAAATGATATTGATTGATCGCGTTTTTTTATCAAATAATATTCAATCGGGAACTTCACGAGCAAAACAGCGGGGCACAACACTTGTAGTACATTGGCTATCAATACGATTGCTCCGCAGCAAAGAATATCTTTGTCCGTGTATTTGGGTGCTTTGCCTGCCCAACGCATACGCTGTTTCCAAAACGCGCTCCATGAGGTGTGCGGGCGAACGACAGCTGTCAGTTCTTCGCTTTCGCAGACGGCAATCTTCAGTCCTCTCCGCTTAAACGACTCTAAGAGGAACATATCATCGCCACTTGGTATTTCGGGGTGCAAATCGGGATAGGACTCCAACCACCTGTCACGCTTGGCGATAAGGTTCGCCCCGCTACACATCACCGCGTGCCCTCGTTTGGCAGTCTCTATGGTCAGTTGCTGAATGGCAGCATACTCTGCTATCTGCAATCGCTCTAATAGCGATGGACTCTCCCTCTCCGACTTCATACGAAGAGTCAAGATGAGCAAATCAGAGTCCAGATTTAACTTTCCGTTTTCACTTTTCAGTTTTCCGTTTACAGCGAACGCGACATCGTCATCCATCATCCACACATACTCTGTCTCCGCAGCAGAAATCAGGCGATAAAGAGCATGTTTCTTGCCCTTTCCCTCGTCGTTTATTCCTCGTCGTGGGATAATGATGGTTATATGTGTATTGTTCGTATCCAAAACTACCTTAGTCTAATTTGCCTGCAAAGGTAGTATTTTTTGTTGAGATATGCAAAACTTTAGGATACAAAATGAGGAAGGAGAGATTTGTGCTGCAAATATCAAGATTACGATAACAAATTTATAGAACATCGATGGGGTTTTGGGGCTGTTAGGTTACCTTTTTCACTTTTCCGTTTTCAGTTTTTTCAATGCGCCTCTCTATAATATAGTATTGCCGTATCTTCGGCATTATAGTCGTTTTGTGCCGAAGATTGGAGGATTTGGAGAGTATAATAGTATATACAACACGCGGGAAGTGCAGTATCTACTGGGCTTCCCGCGTGGGTGTTTTTTTTGAAAAAAGTTTTCGTGTGCCGAAGATTGTGCCGAAGGTTTATTCCGCTAACTACATTTCCTGCCCCATTGCATTGTATGTCTTACCATCGCGGAGGATGAAGAACTGATTCTCTTTTACGATTTTTTGTACATTGTCGTCCCCATTGCCTGTAACATTATCTACCAATGTAAATAGTGTAAACGTACCTTGTACTTCCACATCGTGAGCAGGCATAGTTTCTGGTACGTCGCTCCAACCGCTGAAAACATACCCTTCTTTTGTAGGTTCCTCGCGCAATTTAATTACATCGCCATAAGCAATGCTATCTGTAGCATACCATTCGTTATCTACTGTATAGGTGAGTGCATAGTAGTTTACACTGAAACTACCTTCTACCACCACATCGTGCGCAGGCATTGTCTCTGGTACGTCGTTCCAACCGCTGAAGGTGTGACCTTCTTTGGTTGGCTCCGCTTCTAATGTGATAGGTTCACCATAGACAACACTCACACGTTTGTATTCTGCGCCATCTACCATGTAAATGACGTCATAACTATTGATTGTGAATACACCATTTACTACCACATCGTGTGCAGGCATAGTAGTTGGTGCTTGTTCCCATGCAA
>JAZNSW010000010.1:0-16140 GCA_045591505.1 Paludibacteraceae bacterium | reverse complement strand
AACACTCAACTCATATTTAGGTGGTTATAGCGCTGAGGTCCCACCCCTTCCCATTCCGAACAGGGTCGTTAAGCTCAGCAACGCCGATGGTACTGCGTTTGTGGGAGAGTAGGTAGCCGCCATTTTCAGAGAGTCTAAGTAACAACTTAGGCTCTCTTTGTTTATGTATCTTCGGGGTTCTTTGTTTATATCCTCACCCCTACACCATACACTCTACACCTTTCTATGTGAGAACTATTGGTTTTATTTGTGTATTACTTACCTTTACGAAACTCACTAGGACGTAAACCTGTTTGATCCTTGAAGAATCGGCAGAATGTTGCATTCTCCTTGAAACCTAGTTCATAGGATATTTGTTGCACGGTCATATCTCTACGCGTTTGTAGAAGTCGCTTGGCATGCAGAATGAGTACTTGATCTATCCATTTGGCTGCACTTTTACCTGTAATATCTCTTATAATTGCAGATAAATATTTAGGACTGAGACATAACTGCTTTGCATACCATTCTATTTTATGTTGACAATGATGGTTTTTAATTAATAAATCATAAAAGCTATTGAATATGTGTGAACTACGTGTTTCTTCTTTATCTTCTTGTGCTTCTTCTCCTCGATAGTGTGTCAATGCATAGAAAAGAATATCAAGAACATTTGCTAACATTTCGTGTCTTTTGGGATGTTTGCAATTACAAATTAATCGTAAGGTATTTAGTATAATAATTACTTTGTCATATTGCTCTTTACTTAAGTGAAAGTTAGGTTTTGTCTTGTATTTCAAATAGGAACTAAATGATTCACGGTTGACTAATTCTTCATAAAATGAACGTCTTACAATGACTAATGTAATTTGATAATCCTCCGTGTAATCTCCATTGCTGATGATATGATCTGGTAATACGACGGCGATGTCATATGGCTTAAATTCTATAGATTGCATATCAAAGTCGCTATAAGCAATACCACGATGATTGA
Source organism: Paludibacteraceae bacterium (assembly GCA_045591505.1). Lineage (GTDB taxonomy): Bacteria > Bacteroidota > Bacteroidia > Bacteroidales > Paludibacteraceae > Colicola. The sequence continues at coordinate 15,167 of JAZNSW010000010.1, read as the reverse complement.
GTGTAATTGTTAAGTTTGGAGAAATTAGTGGTTCTGTATTGGCAGAAACAGGTAGTGAATATTCATCTACAATTACCACCTCTTCTGTCTCAATTCTATTAGAATCATAAATAGGGTGTTTTTCCATACAATGTGACTTTTTGTTAGCAATTTCTTTGCAAAGATACGTTTATTTATGCATATATGCAATCTTATTCTCCTTTTTGCTAATATTATACCGCGAAATATCAATAAATATATCATAAAAATAGCGATATAAAAATTACATTTAGAGTAAATATGCATCATTTTTTGTTTAATTAAAAAAAAAGTAGTACCTTTGTGCCTAATTTGAAGTGCCATAATGAAACCTATAAGAAATTCGAACATAGAACTCCTACGCATTATATGTATGTTAATGGTAGTTGTGCTGCATTTTAATAATAATGGTGCAAATACGGGTATTGTGAATATGCCAGAAGTATTGACTGGACGTTTGACCTGGGGATTTCTTGTAGAGTCATTCTGCATCGTAGCCGTCAATTGCTTTGTACTTATTTCGGGATACTTTGCTATCAAACTCAAATGGCGATCAATGCTCAAATTTTATCTGCAATGTTTCTTTGTGGGATTGACGTCCTATTTGGTATATGTGGGCATGTCTAATGGATTTTCATGGCAAACATTAGCGGAAAGATTATTGGCATTTACACATAATGGTTGGTGGTTCGTAGTATCATACGTAGGATTAATGTTGCTTTCTCCATTGCTGAACAAAGCAGTAGAGAATATGACAGGTAAACAATTGCTATATAGTATATTACTCTTCTCTGTGGTGATTTTATACTTTGGTTGGTATCAAAAAGTAGAGCCTACAAACACAGGTAGCTCTTTGATTAGTTTTATATGGATTTATCTGATAGGACGTTATATAGGTAAGTATATGACAATAGATTACATTCGTAGCTATCGATGGATATGGTTGGGCGGCTATTTGCTATCATGCCTGTCTTTGTTTGGATTAATCATGCTTCGCTATCATTTCTCCATAGAGATGCATTATCCGCTAGACTACAACAATCCATTGGTAGTGATTGCTGCAATCATGTTGTTATTGTTCTTCTTGTCTTTAACTTTTCAAAATAAAACGGTTAATTGGATGGCAAGTTCTGTATTCTCAGCATATCTATTACAAGAGAGTTGCTACTTGGGACATGAATGGCTATATCCTCAGATGCGTGAAGTGTTTGTACATATTTCAGATGGTTGGCGTATATTGATGCTCTTAGGAGTTAGTGTAGCATTTTTGCTCCTTAGTATATTGATAGATAAGGTGTTGAGCATATTTTCGCGTGGCATATTGAGGGCATATGATAGGTGTTGTGTCCCAAAGGATAGTTAAGACTAATATAATTAATAATTTAAGATACGTTTATGGAAAATAAGGTAGCGGAAAACCCTTTCAAAAACCGCATAGATGAGGCTAAAGGTGAAAGGTTAAAGGTTAATGGCGATGAAATAAGAGGGTATAACACCTCTTTTATCGTTGTAACTGCTTTATTTGTGACACTATATGTGGTGTCCAATATCATGGCAGTGAAAGTGATTGGTCTTTGGAATTTGTTTTATTTTGATGCAGGAACCATTACATTTCCTTTTGCATACATGTTGGGCGATGTGCTGACCGAGATTTGGGGATATAAGACCGCTCGCAAAGTGATTTTTACTACATTTTTATGCAATATCGTAGTCGTGGTTTGTACACAAATTGGTGTGTGGCTTCCATCACCAGATTATTTAGATGTTACAGCCCAAGCCTACAACACAATGTTCTCATACGTACCTCGTATAGTGTTAGCATCATTAACTGGTTTCTTGTTGGGCGAATTGTCCAATGCGTGGTTGATGGATAAGATAAAGAAATGGACTGCTGGTAAACGCTTGTGGGTACGTACTATAGGAAGTTCAGCTGTGGCATACGTGTTTGATTCTCTGCCATTTGTGTTGATTGCTTTTGCAGGAACCGTCTCCACGCACGATTTGTTACTGATGATCGCCTTCCAATATGCGTCGAAGTTACTAATAGAGGCTGTCTTTGGTACGCCTATGGCGTATGTGGTGATTCGTTTTATTAAACGTAAGAATGAAAACCGAAATGCTTTAAATAAAGAATATTTACAATGATACTAAAACGGCTATTGATCATATTATTTGTTCTTGCTATAGTATCTACAGCAATAGCAGAGCCTAATTTGGTGATTAGGTCAATAACAGGTGCTGAATGCATGAATGCTTTGAAACATGTTGGGAAAGTGGTATATTCAAGAGATTCGTTATATCTATATAGTGATTCAAATATACTTATTTACTGTGATTTACTTTCTAATGTGCAGCATATACGTTTCTCGAAAGAGCAACCTAATCCATCTACTAATCTAGAGAATGTCCAGCATGAAAATAGTATGAAAGTAAAGGTATTTCCCAATCCTACACAAGATGTAGTATATGTAGAAAATGCAAACGGCAAGGAATTACGATTGTTTACTATGGATGGACATTTGTTGGAAACAATCAATGTCGGGAATATTGAAACTAGAGTTAATATGACAAATTATCCCAAAGGTTGTTATTTGTTATTCAGCGATTCACAATCTTTCCAGATATTGAAACATTAATATATTTAAAATAAATATTATGAGACAGTTCTTTCTTATATTCTCTTTACTAAGTACTTGCATACTATCTTATGGGCAAAATAATCAATGGGTATGGTCGAATGGGCAACTTGTCTATGGAATGCCCGTTGCAAGCATTGATAGCTTGACTTATAATGACCAAGGTGGTGTTGATACGCTATTGTTGCCACGTAAATGGGTACATATAGTGTATGATACAATTCTTGTACGTGATACTGTCTTTACACACGATACAGTATATACGGTTACAACGGATATGGGTGTGGGGGCACATTATTATGGTGATAATTTTGCAAATAGCAATCAAGAATTTGAAGCAATAATCACGATAGATAAAGGATACAAGATAGCAGAGAATGACGTCGAAGTTACCATGGGGAACTATTTGCTTTCCAACGGAATAACTATAATTGATAATTTGGTCAAGGTTGTTGTATCCAAAGTGAGTGGTAATATCTCAATCAAAGTAAGAACACATGAGGAAACTACAAGTACGAATGTAAAAACCGATTTAACTTCTCTTAATGCTACTTTTGCGAGTTCAATAGAAATCGTAAATCCGAATCAAAAAATTGGTCATCCAATATCCTATATAGAGGCAGGAACTAGAGGAGTATATACGTGGGATATCCCTTCAGAGTCTATTGTGTCTGTGACTGTTGTTGGTGGTGGTAGTTATGGAATGGCACTGACAGATAATGATGGAAAAGTTGTTGAATTCTTTACCAATGATATGGTGGCTGCAGATGCAAGTACACGGGGTACTTATACATATGCACCTCAAACGTATGCAACAAAATTACACGTTTCTAGTGCGAAGTTTGTTTCTGCAAGTTACAACACGATGACTAAGGAACAACTAAACGGAATGTCGTTTGCAATTACATCAGACTCAACCATATCGGGACATTATGTAGCTCCCTCCCAGACGATAGGTTCGGAGGTCAAATATAATCAAATGAACTCCACAAATATCCTGATTAGTAATATTATTCCAGCTAATTGCTATGTAACGGTCTCTGTGAAATCGGGAGGAAGTTATGGTTTCGCTATTTGTGATACAGCAGGAATGGTGCTTGAAGCACAAAAAAATTCAGATGCAGGCGATAGTTTGGTACTTACGTTTGATACGCACACAGTGGAAACAAGGCTACATGCTTCTTTAACCAAGTATGTAAAAGCTTCTTATACTTACAATGACACTACATTGGAAAACACAGGAAATGGACAACAAAATGAGTCTAATACTAACCTTGGCTCAATTAATAATTATTGGGCGGGAAAGACCATTTGGTGGTGTGGTACAAGTATACCTGCAGGGAAATATCCAGAATTGGTAGGAGATATGTTAGGTGCCACAATGATAAATACATCTGTGGGAGGATCTATGTGCCGTGCGAATGTAAGGACTGGTGATTATAATGGTGCTAATATTTCTAACATAACCTCTGCACTTACCATGACGAAAGAAGAAGCAGAGGCGTTTATAGCTAATTATAGCACATTGTGTCAATTAGATAAAAATACTTCTTGGCCATCTAGCCTTGATGCAAGTTATGAAAAGCGGATAAGAGAGGGTAGTTTTGAAGATAAATTGTTGCCGTATTTAGATGGAACAAAACAAATGCCTGATTTATGGATTATTGATCATTCACATAATGATTGGAAATATAAAGACTCAAAAGGAAATATCGATATAACTTTGAAGCCTACAAGAGCTAATATTAATTCTGGTGAACTAGCTGAAGATATATACATGACAGCTAATAATTATCAGAATCTTATTAAGTATGTAGGGAAATTAGATAATATTGATCCGAATAAACTCGATGATTTTGTCTGCTCTTTGAATAGAAACTGCTATTATGGGGCACTAAATTTTCTTGTAACTGTGATTTTGGTTCATAATCCAAGAGCTCGATTTATGGTTATTGGTAATTATAGCAATGAGACTAGTGGTGAAACTACTTATGCAAAATTAATTGATGCACAGAAATGGTGGGCAGCAGATTGGTGTTTCCCGTTTTGCGATATTGCGAGCAATTTGGGAACGTCTCAACATATTATTCCGGGCACGAAAGAATTTGATAGTGAAAACCATAGTACTAAATTTGATTATGACATTCCTGTATTTAGAGTGTATTGTCCAGATGGTGTACATCCAAGTAGTGATAATAGTCAATATTCTCTGAATATTTATGCAGGTATTTTAAGTGAATTTATTAAATCACATAGGTAATCCTTTCCATGTTAATGTCATTTTTATATGGAACGTTATGCATTGATACATAAGGTGCTACCTCGTGAGTTTGTGCTATTGCAGGGTAGGGGATGCAAATGGAAGAAGTGTACTTTCTGCGACTATCATGAGGATGCTAGTGAGGACCCTTTTGCAGTCAATAGAGAGGTGTTGTCACAAGTGCAGGGTATTTATGGCGTATTGGATATAATCAACTCGGGTTCGGCAATGGAATTGGATGACCAAACTATTGCCTTGATTCAACAGGTTATGCGAGAGAAACATATTCATACGCTATGGTTTGAGGCGCACTACATGTATCGTCACAAGTTAGCGAAGTTTGCGGAGCAGTTTGCAGGGGTAGAGCTGAAGTTCCGCTGTGGGGTAGAGAGTTTTGATGGGCAGTTGCGTGAGCAATGGAAGAAAGGTGTTCCCGCGAATGTTACAGTGGCGGATGTGGCGAAGTATTTTCAAGGAGTGTGTCTGTTGTGTTGCACGAAAGGTGATACTAAAGAACGGATATTGAGGGACATCGCGTTGGCTGAGCAGTACTTTGAATATGCGAGCGTGAATGTGTTCTGCGAGAATAGTACCTCAGTTAAGCGGGATGATGATTTGGCGAAATGGTTTGTAGAGGAAGTGTATCCGACATTGAAACAATCAAAGAAGATAGAGATATTAATTAACAATACAGATTTAGGAGTAGGATGAAGTACGAAGAAGTGATGATTGGTTTGAAGCAAGGCAAATATGCACCTGCGTATATGCTTTGCGGAAAAGAACCTTATTATATTGATTTGGTTTCCAACTACATAGAGAATAATGTGTTGGACGAAATGGCACGTGAGTTTGATCAAACCATTATTTATGGCAAAGACTTATCAAGTGGTGATGTCTCACCTGTGATAGGAGCTGCACGCGGCTTTGCTATGATGGGTGGATACAAAGTCATCATTGTGAAAGAGGCGCAGCATATCAAAAAATGGGACGCTTTGGCAATGTATATGGATAATCCACAACCTTCTACTATTCTCGTTTTTTGTTATAAATATGGTTCGCCTGATAAACGTATGTCTCTTTTCAAGAATTGGGAGAAAAAAGGTGGTGTACTTATGGATTCAGAACCACTAAAGGATTATCAAGTGGAGAAATGGATTCGTGATTATGTAGCTAATCGCAATAAAGAACTACGTCAGAGTGGAGATGAAGTGCAGATTGATGATAAAGTGACAAAAATATTAGCAGATAGTATAGGTACAGACTTGACGCAGATTGTAGGAGCATTGCAAAAATTAATTGATGGGCGTCCAGAGGGAGTAAAAATAATTGATTCTGCCTTGGTCGAGCGAAACATTGGTATCTCAAAAGATTACAATGTTTTTGAATTGCAAACTGCTCTTATCGCAGGTGATGTGGTGAAAGCGAACCGTATCACACAGTATTTTGCCTCTTCAAAAGATCACCCTATGGTGAAGGAGTTAGGAATCTTGTATAGTTTCTTTGCTAACTTAATGATTTATCACTATTTACCAGATAAAAGCGACCGAACTGCTGCTGTCGCTTTGGGTATATCTCCTTATTTTGTCAAGGATTATGCAGCTGCTGCACGTCGTTTCTCTGCGGGAAAGACCTTTTCTATAATTGGATATTTTCGAGAGATAGATGCCCGCTTGAAAGGTATCAATAACCCAAGTGCTAAGGATGCAGATTTGTGGAAAGAACTAATTTATAAGATTTTGCATTAAATATTTGGTCATTCCAGAAAAATGTAGTACCTTTGCACCAAATTTGAAAAGAGGATAAATTTGACTGCTTGCAACCTCTATAAAAGAATGCTAAAACTTGTTCCACAAGACATAAACAGTCGCTTGTGGATTTTTTTGACCCTAACAATAGAAAATGAACTACTTATTTACTTCAGAGAGTGTCAGTGAAGGACACCCAGACAAAGTGGCTGACCAAATCAGTGACGCCATCCTTGATCAATTTTTGGCATTAGATGCTGATTCTCACGTGGCTTGTGAAACTATGGTTACTACTGGACAAGTGATTGTTGCAGGTGAGGTTTCAAGTGAGAAATATGTTGATATTCAAAATGTTGTACGGAAAACAATCGCGGAAATTGGCTATACAAAATCTGCCTATAAATTTGAGGCAGAGAGTTGTGGTATTCTCACTGCTTTGCATGAGCAGAGTGCGGATATTGCACGTGGTGTGAAAGGCCAGGGCACAGAGAATGTTGGAGAACAAGGTGCTGGTGATCAAGGTATGATGTTTGGCTATGCTACTGCCGAAACAGAAAATTACATGCCATTAACCTTGGATTTGGCACACACCTTAGTATATACGCTCGCGCGCGTGCGTAAGGAAGGAAAAGAAATGTTATATCTTCGTCCCGATGCAAAGAGCCAAGTAACTATGGAATATAGTGAATCTGGTGAACCATTGCGTATTGATACGATTGTTGTGTCCACCCAACACGATGAGAACGTTTCTCAAGCGCAGATCAAAGAAGATATTTGTCGTGTGCTTCTTCCCCGTGTGGCTAAACGTGATGCCCGCTATGCTTCATTGTTAAATGCTGATTTCAAGCTGCTTGTGAATCCAACAGGTAATTTTGTGATAGGTGGTCCTCATGGGGATACTGGCTTGACAGGAAGAAAAATTATCGTTGATACGTATGGTGGTAGAGGTGCACATGGCGGTGGAGCTTTTTCAGGAAAAGACCCTTCTAAAGTGGACCGATCAGCGGCATATGCAGCTCGTTGGATTGCCAAAAATATGGTTGCAGCTGGTGTGGCGCATGAAATGTTAGTACAAATCAGTTATGCAATTGGCGTCGCACAACCCGTTAGTGTATATGTGAATACATATGGTACAGCAAAAGTGGCCATGAGCGATGGCGAGATAGCGCAAATAGTTTCCCAAATGTTTGATTTGCGCCCGCAAGCCATCATTCAAACTCTCAAATTGAAACAACCGATGTATGAAGAAACTGCTCGCTATGGTCATATGGGGCGTACTAATGAGGTGGTGAAGAAGCAGTTTGTGGATGATTGCGGAAAAATCTTTGAACGAGAGGTGGAATTATTTACTTGGGAGAAATTGGACAAAGTAGAAGAAATTAAGAGAATTTTCGGACTATAATTATGAGCAAAACAAAGCAGAGTTGGGTAGTAGCAATTATTGTGTTGCTGGCTGTTGCAATAGACCAATTATCAAAGGTTTATATCAAAACACATTTCGAATTGGGTGAAGCTCGTGAGGTATTTTCGTGGTTTTGGATTGTTTTTGTGGAGAATAATGGAATGGCTTTTGGTATAGAGTGGTTTAGCAAACTATTGCTAACGCTATTCCGTATTGTGGCTGTGGGGATGCTTGGATGGTATATTCACATTATGATTCATAAGCAACAAGTTCGCATAGGGTACTTGACTACAATTGCATTGGTAACAGCTGGCGCGTTGGGCAATATCATTGATTGTGTTTTTTATGGTAAAATCTGGAATTATGCAGGTTGGTTCCATGGAAAAGTGGTGGATATGCTATATTTCCCTTTGATTAGAAATGCGGCTGGTGAATGTTTATTTTTCCGACCTGTATTTAATATCGCTGATTCTTGCATTACGGTAGCGGTAATACTGATTATTATTTTCTATCGCAAGGATTTAGATGTAAGTTTGAACCAAATTTTCCCAAAGAAGGAGACAAAGGAATAAATAAAAAAGTGAAGAGCAAAGGTGTAAATATTGTATGTTTCCTGCTAATAGCGATAGCTTTTGTAGGGTGTAGACCACGCACGGTTCTTTCCAATCGTGAGATGCGTGATGTGCTGTATGACTTACATCGTGTAGATGGAGCCATGCAAATAGCGGGATATAATTATGGACATAATCAAGAATTGGCTTCATATTATAAATCGGTCTTGGATAAACATGGAATTACGCAGGCGCAATTTGATTCCTCTTTGGTTTGGTTTACTGATAATCCACAGATTTTCAATAAGATTTATCCTCAGGTAATCGAACGTTTAGAGGCTGATATGGAGCGTGAAGATCAACTACGTGATGAGCGTTTAGATAGAAATAGGTCCAACAAAAAAGGCACAGAGCAAATCGAGACTGTGGAGCAGGTTAGTAATTTGCGTCCTTGGGAAGAGGTGCAAAACGAATACCTTCATGGCATAGAAAATCCATGGAAAGAGTGGGTTCCTAAAGAATTTTGCGAAAAAAATGGCATAATATTTGGTCATTTGGAAAAAAAGTAGTACCTTTGCACGCTTTTTCGGGTGATTGGGCTTGATGCCTTTGAAACCCTTAAAGATAATAGACAAGTTAATAACATTTTAAACTATATTTATTAATTCGCTATGCTGGGCAGTTGTGGCTCGATAGTGGGCGCGTAAAGTGGTCTGTCGGCATAGTTAAAACAAATTAAAACAAATGGATACATTAAGTTACAAGACTGTATCAGCAAACAAAGTAACCGCTCAAAAGGGCTGGGTTGTTGTTGATGCTGAGGGCCAAATCCTTGGCCGCATGTGCTCGAAGGTAGCTAAAATCCTTCGTGGTAAGTACAAACCAAACTTCACTCCTAACGTGGATTGCGGTGATAATGTGATTATTATCAACGCTGCTAAGGTACAACTCACTGGCAACAAGTGGAACGACCGCGTTTATGTTCGCTACACTGGCTTCCCAGGTGGTCAACGTGAGATGACTCCTGCACAAATGTTGGAGAAAGGTGCTGATCGTTTGATTAAGAAAGTGGTTAAAGGTATGCTTCCTAAAAACCGCCTTGGCCGTCAAATTATCGGTAATCTCTACGTTTTCGAAGGTGCAGAGCACGATAAACAAGCACAACAACCAGTACAAATTGACATCAACACCCTTAAATAATTGAAGATATGGAAATGATTAATGCATTAGGTCGTCGTAAAGCAGCAGTTGCTCGCGTTTATGTACAAGAAGGTAATGGCAAAATCACTATCAATGGTCGTGATTTAGAGGTGTATTTCCCAAGTCCAATTCTTCAATACGTGGTTAAACAACCATTGAACAAGTTGGAGGTTGCTGAGAAATACGATATCAAAGTTAACCTTGATGGTGGTGGATACAAAGGTCAAGCTGAGGCTTTGCGTCTCGCAATCGCTCGCGCTTTGGTGAAAATCAACCCAGAAGATAAACCAGCTTTGAAGGCAGAAGGTTTCATGACACGTGATGCTCGTGAGGTAGAGCGTAAGAAACCAGGTCAACCAAAAGCTCGCAAACACTTCCAATTTAGTAAACGTTAATATCCAAATAGCAGTGACTCCGTGGTGGCAAACTTTTGCTCACCGCGGATTACTCTGTTATTCCTCCTATACGCGATTCTCTGCGTAGCGGAGGCAGAAGGATAAATTATGTATAAATAATTCAAAACTAATCAAACAAAATGAGAACAAATTTTGATCAACTTCTCGAGGCTGGCTGCCACTTCGGTCACCTCAAACGTAAATGGAATCCTGCTATGGCTCCTTACATCTACATGGAGCGCAATGGTATTCACATTATTGACCTCAACAAAACGGTAGTTAAGATTGAGGAAGCTGCTGAAGCATTGAAAGCTATTGCTAAATCTGGTCGCAAAATCCTCTTCGTTTCAACCAAGAAACAAGGTCAAGAGGTTGTTGCACAAAAAGCGCAAGAAATCGCAATGCCTTATATCACAGAGCGTTGGGCTGGTGGTATGCTCACCAACTTCCCTACTATCCGTAAGGCTGTGAAGAAAATGGGTGCTATCGACAAAATGATGGCTGATGGTACTTTTGACAACATCTCTAAACGCGAGAAACTCCAAATCACACGTCAACGCGAAAAATTGGAGAAAAACCTCGGTTCTATCTCTGATTTGACACGTCTTCCAAGCGCAGTATTTGTTGTGGACGTAATGAAAGAGCACATTGCTGTGGCTGAGGCTAACCGTTTGGGTATTCCTGTATTTGGTATCGTTGATACGAACTCTAATCCTAACGATATTGACTTCGTTATCCCTGCAAATGATGATGCAACAAAGTCTATTGAGGTTATCTTGACCGCTGTTTGCGAGGCTATCAAAGAGGGTCTTGAAGAGCGTAAGGTAGAGAAAGCGGATGAAGAGGCTGCTGCTGCACAAGCTGCAAGCGAGGCTCCTGCTCAAAAAGAACGTCGCCAACGTGTACGCAAAGCTGCTCCTAAAGCTGAGGCTGAGAAAGTGGCAACTGTAGAAGCTCCTGCTGAGGCTGAATAATTTTCTAACTGATTAAATTTTAAGAATATGGCTGTTACATTAGCAGATATTAAGAAATTGCGCGACATCACTGGCGCAGGTATGATGGACGTGAAAAAGGCATTGGAGGAGGCTAATGGCGACTTCGATGTTGCAAAGGACTTGCTCCGCAAACGTGGTCAAGCTATTGCTGCAAAACGCAGCGAGCGCGAGGCTTCTGAAGGTTGCGTACTCGCTAAAGCGGAGAATGGCTTTGGTGCTATCGTAGCTGTTAAGTGCGAAACTGACTTCGTGGCTAAGAACGAGGATTATGTAAATATGGTTAAGGCTATCCTTGAGGTGGCTATGACTGAGAAACCTGCTGACATCGAGGCTCTTAAGGCTTGCAAATTAGGTGACTTCACTGTGGCTGACGCTGTTACTGAGCGTTCGGGTGTTACTGGTGAGAAGATGGAACTCAGTGATTACGTTTTCCTTGCTGCTCCAAAGGTAGATGCTTACAACCACCTTGGCAACAAACTCAGCGCACTCGTTGCTGCTGATGCTGAGGATGCTAACGCTGAGGTGCTCCACGGTGTTTCTATGCAAGTAGCTTCTATGTCACCTATCGCTTTGGATGCTGATCACGTTGCACAAGAGGTGAAAGACAAAGAGCTTTCTATTGCTATTGATAAAACCAAACAAGACGAAATTAACAAAGCTGTTGAACAAGCGGTTCGCAAAGCTGGTATCAACCCTGCTCACGTGGATAGCGATGATCACATCGAGTCTAACATGGCTAAAGGTTGGTTGACACCTGAGCAAGCTGAGACTGCACGCCAAATCCGCGCTACTGTTCCTGCTGAGGCAGAGGCAAACATCAACATGAAGAAAGTAGAGATGATTGCACAAGGACGTCTTGGTAAGTTCTTGAAAGAGAATACTTTGGTAGAGCAACAATACATCATGAGCGAGAGCAAAGAGCTCGTGAAGGACGTTTTGAAGAAGAACAACGTAAATGTAATCGACTTCAAGCGCGTAACCCTCAACCAAGAGTAATAAAGTTGTTAAAACAGCCCTCCGCGCAAACGGGGGGCTGTTTTTTACTTTTTTTTATAATTGTATTTTAACTGTGTTTTCGCTACCTTTGCGCTACCTTTGCCGAACAAATTGGCTATCGGTGTGAAAGGCGATTTTAACATAGTTTAACATAAATCTAATCAATTTTTATGACACAAACACTTACTCCTCCTGCCCAACGCAAGCGACTTCTATCGTTGGACATCCTGCGCGGTATCACTGTTGCGGGAATGATTTTGGTGAATAACCCTGGTTCGTGGTCGCATATCTATGCTCCTCTCCGACATGCGGCGTGGAATGGGTGCACACCTACTGACCTTGTTTTTCCTTTCTTTGTTTTCTGTATGGGTGTGGCGATGTATATCAGCCATAACAAAACTAATTTTGAGTTCAATAGTGCTACTGTAAGTAAGATTATTTCTCGTGGTTTACTGATTATTCTCATTGGATGGGCACTTAGTTGGTATGGTATGGCACTCCGTCAGTTTATTAAGGGGGCAGATTTTGTTACAGCTATGTGGACATATCCTATAGCGAACATTCGTTATTTGGGTGTTTTCCCACGTTTAGGTTTGGTTAGTATGTTGGGTGGTTTATTGCTTTTGATTTTCAAACCCAAACGAATCTTGTGGGTATCTGGCACTTTATTGCTGATTTACTGTATCTTACAGAGTGTAACCAATAGTTTTGAACTCAACGCTCAAAATATGGAATCTATTGTAGATCTCAAAATTTTGGGTGATGACCATATTTATCACATGCGTAATGCTGCTGGCGAACGCATTGGCTTTGACCCAGAAGGATTACTTTCTACTATCCCATGTATTGCGCACGTTTTGATTGGAGCATGGATGGGTAAACTGATTATGACTGAAAAAGACTTGTGGGGTAAAGTTACACGTGCTCTATTGGCAGGTGCAATCATGATGATTCTTGGCTTCTGCCTCGACTATGCTTATCCTATCAATAAGGCCATGTGGTCTGCAAGTTATGTATTGGTTACTTGTGGCTTGGCAAGTTGTATCTTGGGTATCTTAACTTGGATTTTGGATATCCGTTTGCCACAATTGAATGAGGTGAAACCTACCACTGCGTGCCAAAAAGTGCACCACGCTGTAGCAAAGAATTGGTATAAATTCTTTGAGACATTTGGCGTTAATCCATTGTTTATCTTCTGCTTGAGTACTTGGTTTGTAGTTACAATGGCACAAGTGAAGTTCACTATTAATGAGGTTACATACAATGTTATGGGCTTCTGGTACAAGGTTTGCTTGGTACCAATCTTTGGCGACAAAGGAGGCTCGTTGGTATCAGCACTTAGTCTTGTGCTCTTGATGTGGGTAATTGGATATATCCTCTATCGTAAGAAGATATATATCAAACTCTAAACCACAGCTACACAATGCCAAAAATTGCTACAATAGGATTTTTCGACGGTGTCCATCGTGGACACCGTTTCCTATTTGCGCAACTTAATGAGTTAGCGCACGAGCATGATTTGGAACCATTGATATTTACTTTTGACCGCCATCCGCGTGAAGTTTTAACGGGCGTATGCCCATTAATGCTTACCACCTCTATGGAGCGTCAACAATTGTTGTCGCTCCATGCTCAGGTGCGTGTATTATCTTTTGCTGATGTGCAACACCTTACTGCTGAGCAGTTTATGCTCTATATGAAAACGGAAGAACATGTTGAGGTCTTGCTCATGGGGTATGATCATCGTTTTGGTTCGGATCAACTCAAGGGGTTTTCTGAATATGAAAAGATTGCGCGGAGAGTAGGCTTGCGAGTGGAGCGTGCACATGAATGTGTAGTGGATGGCTTGCCTGTTAGCTCTACTCGTATTCGTAATTTGTTAAAGGAAGGACAGATTCACGAAGTAAACCGACTCTTGGGTTATAATTACTCGCTATCGGGTATGGTTGAGCATGGCAATGGTATTGGGGCACAGATTGGTTTTCCTACTGCAAATATCCAAATCCAATCTTGCAAACTTTTGCCTATGTCGGGTGTGTATGCTGTTTTGGCGAATGTGAAAGGGGTAGAGTACAAGGCGTTAGCGAATATCGGTACAAACCCAACAGTGGGTAATGACCATATCTCGTTAGAGGTACATCTTATTGATTTTCAAGGTAATTTGTACGACCAGCAGTTAACGATTTCTTTCAATTCTTTTTTGCGCGAAGAAAGGAGGTTTTCCTCTCTCTTCGAACTCCAGTCCCAAATTGCAGAGGATGTCAGTAGGGTTTTTTGATTGAGTTTTGACTCATCAATTACGCACAATTCACGCACAATACACGCACTATTCCTATCATTTCCGTGAAGGATCGCCGTGAGTTGCATGGCGTATGGCGGTGTGATTTTGACAGATAAGTACTGAAAACTGAACCATAAAAACAAAAAAATCGCTTTTTCGGCGATTTTTTTTGTGCAATTCAAAATAATTCATTACCTTTGCACCGCGAAACCCAACGAAGGGATGTTTGCACATCGGCGGAGGGTTTTGCAGACATATTAAAAAGGCGTTTATTGCGCTCTGTTCTGACAACTTGAAATCTCGCAAATTTCAGAATCTCATCAGGACTTAGCAACGATAGATGTCCTACGGGGTATGAAATATCCCTCTTGTGCCTATTTGGTACGTCTTTTGCGTATATACGTATGCGCACACGCGTACCTTAACTATGTAGCACGAGAGTATTTTATATTCGGCGTGGGCTTCGCGTTGTCGGTTCGATGAGATTAGGCAATGCGAGAGCCTCAAGTTGTGGAACTGGCAAATAGCAGGTTTCACGCTTTTTGTATATTTATACTAACGGGGCGTTTGGAGCCGATGTCCCACAAATAGTAAACACAATGAAAAAGTTGTTCTTTTTTATTTTTAGTTTCGCAGTGTGCATTTGGGGATTTCCGCTTAATGCACAAGATCAACCCCCACCATGGGA
>JAZNSW010000009.1:0-6397 GCA_045591505.1 Paludibacteraceae bacterium | reverse complement strand
TGATGACAACGTATGGGTTGACGCTGCTGCTGGTCCTGTTGCTGTAATCATTGAGGACGGTGTGGCTATGCTCGAAGGTGAGTTCACCAGCTTCGCTACTGGTAAATCTTACTACGTAATGCTTTCTGGTAAATTGCCAGTGAAAGAGGAGCCTGTTGTAGAGCCTGTATATGAGGAGAACAAACTCAACCCATTCGCATTTGGCTTGGAATCTGTTCTTTCTGAGGACGCTTCTGTATTGACCGTTACTTATCGCTTGAACAACTCTAACGCAACATCTGTTGACGTAGTTGTTTACAATGGTGAGGAAGTTGTAGCTACCGTTCCTGGTACTACTACTATCGGTGTGAACATTGTAGAGGTAGCTACTGCTGATCTTCCTGCTGGCGTTCAATTGACATGGGGTATAGTTGTTAAGGGTACATCTGTAGAAGCTCCTACACAAGAGGAGAAGATGTACAGCCTCTACTGCCCTCACGGCTTGGCTATTGATAAAGATCCAGAGTCTGAGAACTTCGGTCGTATCCTCGTTGCTGAAGCTATGCAAGGCGTTCCTGCTTCTGGTTATGTAACTTCTGGCAAGGGTGCTGGTCTCTACGTATTCAACCCTTCATTCACCACTGACTCTGTTACTTACACAGGTGGCAACGACTTTACTCGTATCCTCGCTTCTAATGGTTACCAACCATGGCGCGTTAAGATTTCTGAGGACGGACGTATCTTCGTTTCTTCTTTGGACTTGAACGGCGTAGTAGTTTGGGAAGTTTCTAAAGACCTCCAAACTTGGACTCCAGTTATCGCTGGTACCAACGATGCTACAGACCACAATATCTACGACGCAGACGGTAACTTCGTAGCAGGTCTCAACTGCTCTATGGACGTTATCGGTAGTGGCGAAGATCTCAAGCTCTTGCTCTATTCTACCAACAACAAGGGTATCGCATTCAACCAATCAGGTTATCGTTTGGATGAGTACGCTCTCGGTACAGCTACTACATGGACAGGTACTCCAACCAACATTATCAATGGTGGTGCATACGGTCTTGTTCACACCAACGTAGAATTTATCTATGACGGCGAAGGTGGTTACTGGTTCGGTGCTAGCCGTGCAGGTAATGCTGGCCAACCTAACTTGGTACACATCAACGCTGCTGGTGAGCAAGATTACTATACTGAGGATGCTGGTCTCTATGGTGGCGACGGTGTTCTCGTTCACAACGGCATGCTCTTCAAGGGTAAAGCTCGTACAAGCAGTACTGTAGGTAACTTCGGTGTTTGGACTATTGGTAAGGACGAGGCTGGTAAGGTTACTTTGACTGAGAAATGGACTGTTGCAGCAAACGGTATTGGCCGTAACCTCAACGAGTTCGCGGTTGACTATGCTGAGAACCTCTATATTGTAGGTAACTCTGGCGAGAAGATCATCGCTTATGCATTGCCATATTCTGGTGAGGTTACTACTCCAGCTGCTTCTCAATATGCATTTAAGTTAGCTGCTCCTGTTGAGATTGTAGGTGTTGTTAAACGTGCTGTTACTGTAGGTGAAAGCACCGTTGTTCTCACTCACGAGGCAGACGGTACCGCTCACATCTACAATGTTGTTGACGGTGTAATTACTGAGGTTTCTCAAGAAGGCGTTGTTGCAGTTGATCCAGAGAACGCAGGTGACTTCCTTGCAATCTCTGATATTGCTGCTACCGAGGATGGTAAGCTTGTTGCTACCAACAAGATTGTTTGCCAAGCAAGCGACAACGAAGTTGATGCAGGTTACAAGCGTGGTGAACTCCGTGCATATATTTGGGATGACCTCGCTGGTGCTCCAACTGTATGGTTCACCTCTAAGATGTCTTCTAACTGGTACCGTTCTGTACAAGGTCATACTATCGCTTACAAGGGTACTTCTACCAACGGTACTCTCTTCACCACAGGTGTTACAGCTACTGGTGTTAAGTTCCGTTATTCAGTATATAACGTAATCGATGGCGTTTACACCGATCCTGCTGTAAATGATAGCGAGCACTACCACTTTACTAAGGGTTCTGCTCAAACAACAGACGTTTTAGGTGCAAACTATCAATTGGTTGCATCTCCATTGGCAGCTACCAATTGGATTTTGGATGGTGAATTGGTTGAGCCATTTGAAATCGTTGACCCATTGACATACAATACTGAAGTTACAGCTAATCCAGCTCTTGCTATTGACCTTGGTAAGAAGTACAACGGTACTTCTATCGTAACCGTAGGCGAGCAACATCTGATGGTAGCTCCTTATGCTACTGCTGAGGGTCTCCTCGCAGGTGTGAAGGTGCTTGACATCACTGCTGGTTTGGCTGCTGCTACTGAGGTGGCTACTGTTGAGCTTAACGCTGCTGTTGAGGCTACCGCTGCTGCTACTGCTGTGGCTGTTGCTGAGAACGTTCTCACTATCACTCTTGTAGCTGATGCTGCTCTCCATACTTTGGTTGTTGAGTTGGCACCTGCTACTCCAGTAATCAACCTTACCGCTACAGGTCTTGAGACCACACTTGAGGATGATGGCTCTTATACTCTCCAAGGTACGGCTGTCGTTAATGGTGATGAGTCTAACCTGATGGACTTCATGTTGTGCGTATATCCTACAGAAGGTTATACCGATGCATTCCTCAACAACTGGTCTGTAATGATTTTCGGTGCTCCTACTCCAGGTGCATTCGTTGAGAACGCTGATGGTACCTTTACTTACAAAGCTCAACTCGAGGATAATGGTACTGTTTACAACGTGGATATGTCTGGTACTATCAAGAAAACAGACGGTCCTGTTTATACCGAATTATCCGATGAAATCACGAACTTGAGAATTGATCTTGAAAACAAGGTAGTGATTGGTGGTCCAAGTAAAAACTATGAGATTGAAGTAGTTTTGGGTCTTGGTGAGGCAAACTCTGATGGTAGCTATAGTTTGGCTAGCTCAAGTACTGTAAGTATCAAAGATATGCCAGCGACCTTCATTGAGGGTTATGTATATGACTTCAATCCTGCTGTTCCATCTGTTAAGGCGTTAATTAAGGTGGATTGGGATGGCATGTACTATGCATTTACCCTTACAATGACTGCTGAAGGCACAGGTGTTGATAACGTACAAGTAGATGCAAATGTAGTTAAGCTGATTAAGAACGGCCAACTCCTCATCCATAAAGATGGAGTAGAGTACAACGTTCAAGGTTCAGTGGTTAAATAACTGCAAAGTGAAAAGTGAAAACTGAAAACTGAAAAAGTTTTTGAGGTTATAAACAGAAAAACCACGCTTATGAGGCGTGGTTTTTTTGTGTGGCTCCTATAGCCAATGGGCGATTGGCGAGTTAGCGAGTTAGCGAATTAGCGAATTAGCGAGTTAGGGAGTTAGCGAATTAGCGAGTTAGCGATTGGCGATAGGGCGATGAGGCGTCCAAAAAATTAGCCTTCGTAGGCTTCCATCTCCATGCTGAAAATAAAATAATGAAAAATTACTATTTTCTTGCTCAATTCAAAAAAATGTAGTACTTTTGCAGTCGCAAAGCCGAGTAATCGGTTTGGCAGACATATTATAAAAGCGTTTATTAGCGCTTGTTTTGGTGACTAGAAACCTGGAAAATTTCAACCTATCCAAAGCAAGAAGGCAGTAAACGCCCTTTGGGATATGACTATCCCGCCGCAGAGCGTCCATTATTGGACTGCTCTGTTTGGTGGCATTTCATATTCGGCGTGGGCGTTCGTTGCTTATTCTTATAGGAAAGGTACTCCAGGACCTCTAGTCAGAGAATAAGCAAAGGTAAGGTTCCACGCTTTTTGTGTATTTATACTAATGGGGCGTTTGGAGCCAACATCCCACAAAAAATTCAAGTATGAAGAAAATATATCACAGTCCACGCACGGTTCTATATCCCATAGAAACCTCTATTCTTTGTGCATCTGGTGAAGCAAAAACCTCTGCAAAAGGTTCATTGCAATCAATTGGAAATGGAAGTAGTGAATGGTAAAGATATATAGTTATGAAGAAATATCTATCTTTTATTCTTATATTGATATTATTTGTTGCATGTGATTCAACAAACGACTTTGGCACACCTTTTACAAAAGGGCAAGAGGTCACGCTTTCTGCTGCAATAGGTGATGCAAGCAATTTGCCAAATAAAATCCCTAATAAAAATCGTGTTACTGGAATAGATAACACAACGGATATCCAGCTCGTATGGGATGAAGGAGACCAAATCAAGGTGATCGTGGGAGAAAAATCGGCTATCTTCACCCTTACAAGTGGTGCAGGCTCTTCGGATGGTACTTTCACGGGCATTATGCCTGCGGATGGCACAAATTTTCGTGTTGAATATCCTATATCTGAACCCGACATTAGTACGCAAACATACATAGAAAATGGCTTTAGCAATGGTTTGATGAAAATGGTAGCGGAAAACGGAACTATTGATGATGGTTTTATCCTTAAAGCGCAATATGCATTGTTAGGTTTGCAATTGACTGGCAATCAAACTTTAGGGAAGATTGTTTTGACGGATTTGGCGAGTGAAGCGACCTATACGCTCAATTGCGAGGGTGTAGTGCTTAAAGCGAATGAAACAACTATGTTTTATATTGTTGTGCCTGTAGTGGGTTGGGAGGCTGGAATGCTCGTGGTAGTATATGATAAGGGTGAAAAGGTGATTTTGAGAAAAAAGAAAGAAGGGAAAATTGATTTTGATGCCACAGAGGCGATGGTGATGCCTTCTTTGGAAGCCCGTGGACCAGGGAAACGGATAGGTGTGTTCTCAGTAGGCGAGGGCAAATATGTGAGTTTCTCGCAGGGCAACTTGCAGTATATCCAAAGCACAAAGACATGGCAATTTGCAGAGAATCAGCAAGAATATATTGGTGCTGCCAATGTGAATGGTGGCGCATTGGCGGATAAGATTGATTTGTTTGGTTGGAGTTCAGATAGCGGTAAAGCACCTTTTGGTATCAGCACATCTACTACTCTTGCTGATTATAAGGGAGAGTTCGTGGATTGGGGTGTGAATATCATTCAAGGGGATAAGGCGAATACGTGGCGGACATTGTCGGTAGAAGAATGGGGGTATTTATTCAAGAAACGTGACAACGCAGACAAATTATATAGCAAAGGTAGCGTAGATGGCTTGCGGGGTATGATTGTTTTGCCAGACAATTGGGTATTGCCAGAAGGCTTGCAGTTTACGGCAAATCCTAACAACCTGACTATGGAATTAGACATAAATAAATACTCAAGAGAAGAGTGGCAGCGAATGGAAGATGCTGGTGCAGTCTTCTTCTGTCCAACGGGTCGCCGTGATGGAACAATAATCGGCCATTTGGACCACTACGGTTGTTATTGGAGCGGAAGTCGCACTGCTGATACAATTCATACCTGTCATATGTATTATAATTATAGTTCTGAAATCTTTACGACTAATTATCAATCAGGAGATGTTAGTTATGGCGTGAATGGCAGAGCTGTCCGCCTCGTGCATGATACGATTATTCCTGAAGCGGTGGAATTAGGACTGCCAGTCAAGTGGGCACATTGTTACCCGAATGACATTCGGGAAAATAGACATAGAAAGGGAGCAACCGAATGATATTCGGGGAAATGAACAAACGGTGTTACAATAGTGTCCCGTCCTGAAAAAGGTTTACACATAAACAGATAAAAAAAATATCAATTATTAAGATTTAGTATTATGTGTAACCAAGAAAAAAAACTCAAAAAAATCACTCGAACAAGCTATTCCTTAACAGAAAAGCGCTCGATTCTAGATTTGTATTTTAAGTCAGGCTTATCTTGTCGTCAATTTGCTCTTCAGCATGGAATAGACCGTTCCACCCTATCTATTTGGCTTTCTTCTTGCAAGAATGCCGAAAAAAGTGTACCTTTGCAGTCCAAATTAATTGGTATGGATGCAAAAGACGAAATGCTGGAGAAACTCCGTGCAGAAAATGAGAAGCTTCGCCACAATCTTGAGTTTGAACGAAGTCGGATCGTAGCCATGTCGTTCTGTGAGCCAAGGAGTTGACTGCCTTATTTGTCTTCCTAAGACCGCTTGGCCTCCGACTTCTTAAAATACAAATCTAGAATCGAGCGCTTTTCTGTTAAGGAATAGCTTGTTCGAGTGATTCTTTTGACTTTTTTTTCTTGGTTACACATAATAAAGTCGGATCGTAGCCATGTCGTTCTGTGAGCCAAGGAGTTGACTGCCTTATTTGTCTTCCTAAGACCGCTTGGCCACCGACTTAGAAATGCCCGCGCTGATTCTTTTATGGACTCGGCACACGAAAACGACATGCTGAGTGATTAAGATTGCGTATTGATTTTTAGAAAGTCCGTGAAGAGGGACACTCTATTCTTTAAGTCATTGATAATGAAAGATAGTGT
>JAZNSW010000008.1:0-1707 GCA_045591505.1 Paludibacteraceae bacterium | reverse complement strand
GCAAAAGGCTCGTATATGCAATTAGGTACTGTATCCATGTTATCTACAATAAGATCTACGAACTTGTACGAAAAGCCCGCTGTAAACTTGTACCAATTATGAATGGCACTTTTCATGTTATCTTTTGCAGATCCTATATTTGCATCAATCATCATTTGTTGCTATCTGTGGTGCATAATAAACCCAAATTACTGAACAAAGGTAGTTATTTTTCTTTAAATACGACATTAGGACTAAAAATAAATAATCCGCAATGGTATATAATACAATTAATGAGAACTTCTATTTTGTTTAAACATGATAAAAGTATCGTTTTTTAGGTTAACAATCAATATTAAACTATGTCAAAAAAATATGTGGCATAGCAAAGTGCTCATGAACTGCTCATGATAGTGCTCATGAAGGCACCTAGTCGGCACTAAGATAGAACTAAGTTGGCACCCAGTCGGAACCTAGTCGGCACCCAGTTGATTAAGGGTGTACAAGTTAGTGCATAAGTTGTGTACAAGCTAATTTAATGATACTACCATGCAAGTGACCATGCAAGTTCCCAAGTCGTGAAACCTGTTTATAATAGGTTAAACTATCAAGAATTTCTTTACGATTCAATTGCTGATACATTTGATTTCTCAAAAATGTGGGACATGTCTCACTTTTTTAAATTAGACCTGCGACTAAAAACTAATCAAACGCGCAAATTTGCACTCAACCTATCATAAAATAAAGAAAAAGTATTATATTTGCATATTATATGATATGTTACGGATATGGCAAAGAGTACAATGGGGACTAAATTACCTCGAAAGTTGGAGCAGAAAATGCAGGTTGTTGGCGAGCAGATAAAGCTTGCCCGTTTGCGTCGCAACTTGAGTGTTGCGCAGGTGGCGGAGCGTGCTACTTGTTCTCCTCTCACGGTGTCGCGAATAGAAAAGGGTGCGCCTACGGTGGCTATTGGTATATATCTGCGTGTGTTGTATGCCCTGCAACTTGATGATGATATTCTCTCTTTGGCAAAAGATGATGAACTCGGCAGGGCGTTGCAAGATATGAATTTGCCCCAGCGTGAAAGGGCATCTAAAAAGGAGTAATGTGCTATGAAGAAGTTGTATGTATATGCCGATTTTGATTGGCTCAAGGAGGTTGAGTTGGTTGGAGAACTTGGCTACGAATCACTTCGTGGCTCGGATAGTTATAGTTTCAAGTTTGCCGATAGCTGGATAAAGAAGTACAATGCCATTACCCTCAGCGAAGACCTTAACAACTATCCTGGGATACAATATACCCAGCCGAATAAAGATATCTTCGGTTGTTTTGCCGATGCGCTGCCCGACAGATGGGGACGCACTCTCCTTCTCCGTCGTGAACAAATATTGGCACAAGAGGAGAATCGCCCTGTTCGCAGACTTTCATCATTTGACTTTTTGACGGGCATTGATGACTTTTCCCGTATGGGAGGATTCCGATTCAAAGAAACACTTGATGGCGAGTTCATAAACGCGGACAACTCTTTGCGTATTCCCCCGTTGACCGACTTGCGCGAACTCATTGCAGCAAGCAAGGAAATTGAGAAAAGCGAGGAGACCAATGCACTACCCGAAAAAAGATGGATTGCTCAACTTGTGCAGCCAGGATCTTCGCTCGGTGGTGCGCGTCCCAAAGCAAATGTTGTAGATACGGACCGCAGTATATATGTCGCAAAATTCCCAT
>JAZNSW010000007.1:0-1603 GCA_045591505.1 Paludibacteraceae bacterium | reverse complement strand
TGAAACTCTAATCCGCCTTCGGGGCGATTGATTGCGGTGATTTTTCCTCCATGGAAGATCACCGCATGTTTTACGATGGAGAGTCCTAAACCAGTGCCGCCTGCTTTACGGCTGCGACCTTTGTCCACACGATAGAAGCGCTCAAAGATATGTGCCAATGCTTCATTTGGAACTCCCTGACCATTGTCGGTAATACTGAAATATAGATTTGATGGGTCTTGGCTCGTGAGTTGAATACTAATCTCTGCTTTCTCTACATAGTTGATGGCATTGTCCACGATATTGTGGAAAATGGAGTAGAGTAGTGTGTAGTTACCCGTGATAATCAAGTGTTTAGGTATATTGTGCGTGATGGTAGCACCTGCTTGCGAAGCGCGCAAAGATAGGTCTTGTACCACATTCTCCACCACGGTGTAAAGGTCTAATTGTAGGCGAGTGTAGAAGTCGGTTTGGGTGTCAAGTTTGTTGATAGTGGATATATCTTCCACAAGGTTGGCAAGGCGACCCGATTGCTGATAGGCACGCTCGATGAATTGTCGGCGTTGTTCTTCGGTCATGTCGGGGTGCATGAGAATAGTTTCCAATGCCCCACGAATACTCGCCACAGGTGTCTTGAGTTCATGACTGATATTCTGCGTGAGCGTCAATCGCTGCTGTTCACGAGCATGGTTGATCTTGCGCTTGTAGATAGCATAGCACACTCCTACAATCGCCACAACCCCTATTCCTATAATAATCCAAATATTCATTGCCTCTAACCTTTCGCCTTTAACCTTTCGCCTCGAATCTCTAAACAGTAGCCGCTTTGGCGGCGTCCACTAAACACTAAACATATACCCATACCCCGATTTGGTGATAATGCGTTTGCCGTACTGTCCGAGTTTGCGGCGGAGGTGGGTGATATGCACATCTACGGTACGTTCGAGTACATAGCCGTTGCTGTCCCACACATTATTAAGCAAGTGATCGCGTGATAGGATTTGTCCGCGATGGGTAAGCAGGTAGCAGAGTAATTCAATCTCTTTGCGCGTAGTTTTCACGTTTTCGCCATCCACCATGAGCGACATATCGGCTTTGTTCACTACAATCCCTTCAAACACAATGCAATTGTCGTCGCCTTCTCGCCTGATAGCCTTATCGCCTCTGTCCTGCGAAGCACCGCTGCTACTCGCGCCAATACTTCGGCAATACGGAAAGGCTTGCTGATATAGTCATCTGCGCCTAACTTAAATCCCTGAAGCACAGTATCTTCATCGCTTAATGCTGTTAAAAATATGATAGGAATAGACGCCCCTTGAGGGCTGTTAGGCGATGAGGCTATTAGGCTATTAGGTGAAAGGCGCAGCTTTTCTGCCATCTCCAGCCCCGACATGCCGTCCATCATAATGTCGAGAAGGATGAGTGAAATAGGCGATGAGGCGATAGGGCTATCAGGCAGTAAGAGAGCCAATGCTTCTTCTGCGGAGTGCGCAACAAGTGTTTCGTAGCCAGCTTTTTGCAACGAATAAGAGAGAATCATGCAGATATCCTCTTCATCATCTACTATGAGTATGCGTTGTTTTGCCATATTGATATAGTTTCGGCTGCAAAGTTAGTAAAAATA
>JAZNSW010000006.1:0-30479 GCA_045591505.1 Paludibacteraceae bacterium | reverse complement strand
TAGTCGTACACCACAAGCAGCATGGGATGAACACAATTGGGCAAGAGCTGCCCCTTCCTCTCTCTGCCACGCGTGGCAGAGAGAGGAAGGGAATACTATCATTTAATAAAATAACAAACATCCATTTGTATATATCAGGAAAATGTATTACCTTTGCAACCGAATCGCCAAACAACAAACTATTAAGGAAATTTATCAACTCTTTTAGGATACCTAACAACCTTTTTAGGAAAACTATCAAAAAGTGACGATTCTTAAGAAACCTTTCCAGAAATAGTGTAAACCTTTTTCAGTTTTAATCAGTACTAGTAATTCTGGTAGAGAGAAGGTATAAGGAAATGTTACGAATCACATAGTAATCACATAGTAATCACATAGTATGAACCCGTTATAGCGACACGGTTGTACCTTCGGACGCCGCCTGCACTTCAGAAACTTTTGACCTTTCATCTAAAAAATGCACATAGATTTGCGTATATGCATTTTTTTTTGTACCTTTGCAGCCGAAATTGGATGAATGTGAAATTTTTATAAGATTATGTTAAGAGATATTTTATCAATTACTGGTAAACCAGGACTTTATCAATTAGTAAGTCGCGGAAATAATATGCTCATCGTTGAGTCTTTGCTTGACGGTAAACGCATCCCTACTTATGCCCGCGATAAGATTGTATCATTGGGCGAAATCTCCATGTACACCATGGGCGAAGATATTGCTTTGAGCGAGGTACTCACCAAATTAGGTGAGAAAGAAGGATTGAAAGAAGCAAGTATTGACCCTAAAAAAGCAGACAATGATGCACTTCGTGCTTTCTTCGGCGAAGTGCTACCAGACTTTGATCGCGACCGCGTATATCCAAGCGATATTCGTAAACTTATTCAATGGTACAATATTCTCATTCATGCTGGAATCACTGATTTTACTGTGCAGGAAGATGAAGAAAACGAAACGTTGAAGACTGAAAACGGAAAAGTAGAAACAAAGAAGCATGCTCCCCAAACGCAAGTGAAGACCCAAAAAGCGGCCGCTTCATCTGCTCGCACAGGAGTAGGCGCAAAAAAAGGTTGATCCTTCAGGATATCATCCATATCATAGAATCTGTTGCTCCCTTGAGTTACCAAGAAAACTGGGATAATTCGGGACTGCAGGTGGGTAATCGCAATGCAGAGGTTAAAGCGGCATTGTTGACCGTAGATGTTACAGAATCTGTGGTCGATGAAGCTATTTCACTGGGTTGCGATCTTATTATTTCCCATCATCCGCTTCTTTTCCGTGGATTGAAACAAATAACAGGTAGTACTCCACAAGAAAGATGCGTAGAAAAAGCGATTCGCTCTCATATCGCTATCTATTCGGCGCATACGTCCATGGATAGTTACTTGCATGGTGTTAGTGGTCGCATGGCTGAGAAACTGGGCATATCTTGCTATCGTATCCTTGTACCATCTTCCACCCAAAGCGCAGTGGGCTTGGGTGTGATAGGTGAATTGCCTGCGGCAATGAGTCGCGAATCGTTTGTGGCGCATGTTTCCGAAGTGTTTGCGAGCAAGGATTCTGTTCTGCGTTGGGTAGAGGGAAAGGCAGAGGAGATACATACAGTGGCTATCTGTGGTGGCGCAGGTGCATCGTTTGTGGAAGAAGCCATTGCACAAGGTGCAGATGCGTATGTGTCAGCAGATTTCAAGTATCATGAACTGCAAGATGCCTATCAACGCATCACTGTAGTGGATATGGACCATTGGGTAAGCGAACATTTTACGAGAGAGATTTTTAGCGAATTACTCTCACCACATATCAGGACATATATAGCACATAGCGACCAAAGTCCAGTGAGAATGTTTGTTGGAAAAAAATAAGATAATGAGTAATTAACATCAAAAATGATACAATTATGGCAAGAGAAAAAGTAGAACAAGAGTTGACCGTAGAAGAGAAACTGCGCGCTCTGTATGAATTACAAACAGTAAACACCAAAATTGATAACCTGCGTATTTTGGCAGGTGAGTTGCCCCAAGAAGTGAAAGATATGGGCGATGAAATTGAAGGTTTGAATACCCGTTTGACCAACATTGAAAATGCAATCAAAGAGTGTGAAACAGGCATCTCTAACCACCGCGTCCGCATCGAAAATGCCAATGCCGCTATTGCTCGCTACAAAGAGCAACAAAACAATGTGCGCAACAATCGCGAATATGACAACCTTACCAAAGAGATTGAATATCAAGAACTTGATATAGAAGCATCACAACGCAAGATTCGTAACTTCACTGCTGACCTCGAAGCGCGTCATGAAGAGAAAGCAAAAACAGTATCCGATATTGAAGATAGAACAGTAGATTTGAACCAAAAACGTAATGAGTTGGATACTATATTAACCGAGACCAAAGAGCAAACTGAGAAACTGATGGTTCGTGCATCCGACTTGGAGAAACATATCGAAGACCGTCTTATCACCGCTTTCCACCGTATCCGCAAAAATGCTCACAACGGTTTGGCCGTAGTGAAAGTAGAACGCGATAGTTGCGGCGGTTGCCACAGCAAAATTCCTGCTCAACGCCAATTGGATATCCGCTTGCGCAAGAAAATTATCGTATGCGAGTTCTGCGGACGAATCTTGGTGGATTCAGAGATTGATGCGAAGAAAAAATAATCATAGTTGCAATTGCAGTTGGCAGTTGAGAAGAGAATATGGCAGAAGATATAAAACAAATAAGTTCATACAACGAGGAAAATATTGTGCACCTCGATGACCGCGAGCATATTCGTCGTCGTCCTGGTATGTATATCGGCAAGTTGGGGGACGGAAGTCATTCTGATGACGGTATCTATGTACTCATCAAAGAAACTATTGATAACTCCATCGATGAGTTTCGTATGAACGAGGGCAAAGTGATAGAAATATCCATTGCTGCTGTATCTCCTACCGATTCAACACAAGGAGAGCGTGTTCGCGTTCGTGACTATGGTCGCGGTATTCCATTAGGTAAAATGGTTGAGGCCGTTTCTATCCTAAATACAGGCGGTAAATATGATACAGTAGCGTTTAAGAAATCCGTAGGATTGAATGGCGTAGGTGCAAAGGCCGTTAATGCATTGAGTACTGAGTTTATTGTGCAAGTATGGCGCGAAGGAAAGACCCGTCGCGTGAAATTTAGTCAAGGACACCTCGTTGAAGATAGTGACATACAATCTTATAGCGGTAGCGAAAAACAAGGTACGCTGATAGAGTTTGTACCAGATAATTCAAAAGGATTGTTTGAGAACTACCATTTTAGAGAGGATTTTGTGGAAACGATGATGCGCAATTATGCGTATCTCAACACAGGTTTGACCTTGGTATATAACGGACACAAATTCTCCTCAAAAAATGGATTGTTGGATCTGCTAACTGAAACGATGACGGTTGACCCTCTATACTCCATCATTCATATTAAAGATGAAGATATAGAGATTGCTCTCACCCACACCAATCAAAGTGGCGAAGAATATCATTCCTTTGTTAATGGTCAACATACGATTCAGGGTGGCACTCATCAAGCGGCTTTTCGCGAAGCCATAGGAAGAACCATTAAGGAGTTTTTTAGCAAAAACTTTGAGTTGAGCGATATTCGAAATGGTGTTGTAGGGGCCATTGCCATCAATGTCTCCGAACCTGTTTTTGAGAGTCAAACAAAAGTGAAATTAGGTTCTAAGGACATGTCTCCCGATGGTGGCGTATCGGTAAATAAGTTTGTGAATGATTTTGTGAAGCAACATTTAGACAATTATCTTCATAAACATCCCGAATTGACGGAAACCATGCTCCAAAAGATTCTGGATTCAGAAAAGGAGCGTAAAGCGATAGCAGGAATCACTAAAGCCGCCCGAGAGCAAGCCAAGAAAAATTTACTGAATAATCCCAATCTTCGCGATTGTCAAGTGCATTATAATGATGCTAAGCCTATTAAGTCGGCAAAAGATGCCGATGATGATTTGCGTCAAGAAAGTAGTATCTTTATCACAGAGGGTCTTTCTGCTTCTGGAAGCATTACCAAAAGCCGCAATGTGAAAACACAAGCAGTATTTTCATTGCGTGGTAAGCCGCTGAACTCCTATGGATTGAGCAAATCTGTTGTATATGAAAACGAGGTGTTTAACTGCCTGCAGTCAGCCTTGAATATAGAAGATGGATTGGATGAACTGCGGTATAATAAAGTGATTATAGCTACAGATGCCGATGTGGATGGTATGCACATTCGCTTACTGATGCTGACATTCTTCTTACAATTCTTCCCTGAATTGGTGAAAAAAGGACATGTGTATATATTGGAAACCCCTCTTTTTCGCGTAAAAAATAAAAAGGAAATCCGCTATTGTTACACGGAAGAGGAGCGACTTAAAGCCCTTGAGGAAGTAGCAAATCCTGAGATTACACGATTCAAAGGTCTTGGTGAGATTAGTCCAGATGAGTTTAAGGGCTTTATAGGAAAAGATATTCGTTTGGATCAAGTGTCGCTTCGCAAAGAAGATGCAGTGTCTGACTTATTGAGCTTTTATATGGGTAAAAACACAACCGAAAGGCAGAACTTTATCATTGATAATCTTGTGGTGGAAGAAGATGTTGAGTGATTTTTTAGTAATGTGTTAGGTTATGATACCATTGATATTATTTGTGTGCTTAGGCATTGTGGTGCTCGTTGTTTTTGAGATTCGTGCGCGGAAAGAGCAAAAAGCCAATAATCATTCTTCCGAAGAATTGCCTACCGATAATGCGTCTTCTGCAGCGTTGAGCGATGATGAGGGATGTTGTGGCGAACACCTTGTGTGCGAACGCGAAACATTGTTGCAAACCAATGCGGAAATTGTATATTATGACGATGAGGAATTAGACACGCTATCAGGCATTGCTGCAGAGGAATACACCCAAGAGCAGTATGATATGATTCGAGCAGTGTTTAATACCCTACAAGCAAAAGATGTTCCAGGGTGGGTGAGAAGTATTCAATTACGCAATATTCAATTGCCATTGGATATTCGAGAGGAAGCATTACTTATCGTGGTAGAACGACGAAAAGCATAAATCCCAATTATAGTAAGTATGATGCAAACGACACCTAACCAAAGGGTGTCGTTTGTTCCAATAGTATCTATTTGTTCTATATTCCACCCTGCACGGTTTGCTACAAAATATAGAATTACAGCCATAGCATTGTTGGTGAAATGCATCAATATGGGTACCCAAATACTTCCTGTCCACACCAAAACATATCCGAATAATGCTCCCATCAGCATGCGAGGTAAAAAACCGTAGAACTGCATATGAATGGCGGAAAAGAGTATTGCTGAGCACCATATTGCCAAATGAGGCACTTGATTTTTTTGATTTTTAGGTGTAAAAAGTCGTTGCAACAGCCCGCGAAAAGTACATTCTTCTGCCACCGCAGGTAGTAGTGCCATCAATAGGAGATTAATCAGTAATCCATCCAAAGAGTTGACCTGCAAAAACTGCTCGGTGAGTACTGCGGCATTTTCCTCTTGTGTTTTCATCCATGTTTCCAAAGACTCTAAAAATGCAGGTAATTGCATTTGTTGATTGGCATATCCCACTAAGTTGATAGCAGGTAATGCCAACAACATAAGCAGTATAGCATTCACGAAATGTTGTGGTGTTGTGCTATGCATTTGTAAATATTGGATGGGATTTTTGCTCCATAGATATGCCATGCAAAAAGGTGGAAGTAAAAATACAGCAGTCGTTTGTAAGAATTGTATCCACTTCAGCGAACCGATAGATAATGGTTGGGGAAAAAGAATAATGCACCCCATAGCAGGAATGCTGAATAATAACACACACATCATCCATTGGATGCACTTGATTACTCCGTGTGATTGTTCGTATTTTCCTATTAGCGACATAAAACTATTGGATTTAAAAAAGGCAGTAGTTTGTTACCAACTGCCTTCTGTCGGGATGACAAGATTTGAACTTGCGACCTCCGGTCCCCCAGACCGTTGCGCTACCGGGCTGCGCCACATCCCGTAATAAAATCGAAAGAAACTTTCGAGTTGTTTATAAAAGTGGTGCAAAGGTACTGCTTTTTTTTGAAATAAACAAAAAAAATCGCACACGAGGTGCGATTTTTGTCCATATTAAGCCATTTTTAATAAGCAATAGCAAAGATAACACGCTGATTACTTGGTTTACCTGTGTAAATACAGTTACCAGGCGTTTTATCTCCTTCAAAAGGAATACAACGGATAGTGGCTTTGGTTTCTGCTTTAATCTTCTCCTCGGTTTCAGGAGTTCCATCCCAATGGCAAAGCAAGAATCCACCTTTCTTAATTTCCTCTTTGAAATCTTCCCATGTATCTACTTCACGAGTGTTCTCTAAGCGGAAATTAAGTGCTTTTTGGTAGATATTTGCTTGGATTTCTTCTAATAGATTCTTGATTGTTTCTACAATACCATCGAAACTTACAGTCTCCTTCGTCATCGTGTCTCGTCGTGCTAACTCAATTGTGCCATTTTCTAAGTCACGTGCCCCCATAGCCAAACGCAAAGGTACCCCCTTGAGTTCATACTCTGCAAACTTAAATCCAGGAGTAGCCTTATCACTTGCATCTATTTGAATACGAACACCCAATTTCTTGAGTTCATCTGCTATCGGATTGATTTTTTCCATAATAGCATCCAATTGGTCTTGTTTTTTAAAGATAGGCACAATCACCACTTGAATTGGAGCCAAGTTTGGAGGTAATACGAGACCATTGTCATCTGAATGCGTCATAATCAATGCTCCCATCAAGCGAGTGGAAACACCCCAAGAAGTAGCCCAAACATATTCATATTTATTCTCATTGGTGAGGAATTGTACATCAAAGGATTTGGCGAAGTTCTGTCCTAAGAAGTGGCTGGTACCTGCTTGCAAAGCTTTTCCGTCTTGCATCATTGCCTCAATAGAGTAGGTGTTGAGTGCACCCGCAAAACGCTCGTTAGGGGATTTAACACCTTTAACAACAGGAATAGCCATAATCTTTTCTGCAAAATCAGCATATACATCCAACATCGTAGCCGCATAGTTTTCTGCTTCTTCTTTGGTCGCGTGAGCCGTATGTCCCTCTTGCCATAGAAATTCTGCAGTACGCAAGAATAAGCGTGTACGCATCTCCCAACGCATCACATTGCACCATTGGTTGCAAAGAATAGGCAAATCACGATATGAAGAAATCCAGTTTTTATAAGTGGACCAAATGATGGTTTCCGAAGTAGGACGGATAATGAGTTCTTCTTCCAAACGTGCTTTAGGATCAACCACTACGCCTTTTCCTTCCGGATCATTCATCAAGCGGTGGTGTGTAACCACAGCACATTCTTTTGCGAATCCCTCTACGTGCTCAGCCTCTCGGCTCAAAAATGATTTTGGAATAAGCAAAGGAAAATAGGCGTTCTTAACTCCTTTTTCTTTAAATCGTTTATCTAATTCAGCTTGGATTGTTTCCCATATAGCATATCCATACGGTTTGATAACCATACAGCCTCGCACTGCGGATTGCTCAGCCAAATCAGCTTTTACTACAAGTTCATTGTACCATTTCGAGTAGTCTACTGCTCGAGATGTAAGTTTTTGAAAATTTGCCATTATCTTAGTTTATATTGTTTTCTTAGTTCCTCAAACATGTAGGGTTTTGCTTTTAGTGATTCAGAAAGGCGTGTTATCCATCCAATCTTCGAATCGCCTTGCAAAGGTACTACTTTTTTATTGATTGACAAAATTGGAAGTGAGAAAAATGCACAAAAAGCATGCAAACACATCTCACTTGCTCGCATTTTGCCTAGAATAGAGTATCCTGCAATATGAAATGACGCTAAATCTACTCGTTGGAGCAATGTTTTATTTATTTGCGGTTCGCCTTCCCAACAATCCAATGCTATGCGCATGTGCTGCCCGTTTGTTGTTTCTAAATATTGTAGCAATGCTTGTTCATCCACCACTCCTCCTCGTGCAGCATTGATTAATAATACATCTGGTTTGCAGTTGGCAAGAACTTCTGCATTGCATATATGATAAGTGGGAAAATCGCCGTTAAAAGTTAATGGCGTATGTAGCGTGATGATATCACATTCATTAGCGATAGATTGCAAAGGTTTCCCTATACCTAATGGTGGGTCAGAAATCAATACACGATATCCTTTTTTCTTAGCCATTTCTGCCACCAATTTACCAACATGTCCATATCCTATCACGCCAACTGTTTTATCTTTACTCGCCTTATCTAATGTGTCAATTACTTCTTCCACATAATCGCATACAGCTTGTGCATTACAACCAGGGCATGATACCCAATGTATGCCTGCTTCTCGGCAATAATCTACATCAATATGGTCAAAACCTATAGTAGCAGTAGCTACAAAACTCACTTGGCTACCATGTAGTAAATCCTTATTTATACGTGTGCGCGTACGGACAATAAGCGCATCAGCATCGTGCACCGCTTGCGCATTGATTTCTTCTGGAGCAAGAAAAATGGTTTCCGCTACAGAGGCAAATACTCCTTCTAAAAAAGGAATTCCTTTATCAATGATTACACGCACAGGGGATTAGTATTGTATATTATCAATTAAACGAACAGGACCACAATATACGGTAACACAGCCCACTGCATTGTCAAAAGTGTTTGTTGGCTGAAGTGTGGCCTTATCCACAATCTCATAGTATTCAACTTCTAAACGATCAATGGCATTAATTGTGTGAATAACGCGCTGTTTTACTTCATTAACGGAGGCACTTTTCGCCCATTCTAACGATGAAATCAGTGTTTGTGAAATACCGACAGCAATTTGTTTTTCCTCTTCAGATAATCGCTCGTTGCGGCTACTCATAGCTAAACCGTTCTCTTCTCGAACAATAGGACAACCAATAATCTTAATACCTTTATAACGCTCTGCCAAAGTGGAGCATTCTACCATATGCCGAATAATAGCTAGTTGCTGAAAGTCTTTTTCTCCAAAATATGCTCGTGTGGGTTGAACCAAATCGAACAATCGGCTCACAACTTGCACTACACCATTAAAATGCCCAGGACGCATTTTTCCTTCCATCACTTTATCTAATCCATTGAAGTCAAATGAAAAAGTCGTTTCAATCTCTTCTTCGCTGTACATTTCTTCTGCCGTTGGGGCAAATACGAAGTGCACACCCAGCGATTCTAATAGTACAGCATCCTTTTCTAAATTACGAGGGTATTTTAATAAGTCCTCTGCATTGTTGAATTGTGTGGGGTTTACAAATACGCTCACAAAACATATTTCATTTTCGGAGCATGCTCTTCTAATAAGTGCTGCATGACCATTATGTAATGCCCCCATAGTTGGTACAAATCCAATCGTTTTACCTTGCCTTGTGCATGCAGCCACTTGGCGTGTGAGTTCTGATTTAGTCTTGATAATTTGCATATAAATATTCAATATTTGATTCAAAATTGCGAAAAAAGTTTGCAAAGGTACAACAAAAATAGGAAAAAAGAAAATTTTTTGCAAAAAAATTATGTAATATCAATTTTTTTTAGTACCTTTGTAGCGGGAAATAGTATCATATAAAAAAATATAATTATGAAGGACCCCCAACGCATATTATTTGTTACGCAAGAGATTTTTCCTTTTTTAGAAGAAGAGACCTCTATTCGTGTGCGTAATCGTCAGTTACCAGAGTTCTTTCAATCCAATGGATTTGAAACTCGTACTTTCATGCCAAAGTTCGGTGAGATTAACGAGCGCCGTAATCAACTTCATGAAGTGATTCGTTTGTCTGGAATCAACTTAATTATTTCAGAAGCGGATCACCCTTTGCTTATCAAAGTAGCAAGCATCCAATCAGCACGCATCCAAATCTATTTTATTGACAACGATGTGTATTTTCATCGTCGTAAAGGCTTAGTTGATGCAAATGGAGTAGAGTTTAAGGATAATGATGAACGCAGTATTTTCTTTGCTCGTGGTACCTTGGAGACGGTTAAAAAACTCCGTTGGACACCGGATGTAATTTATTGTTCTGGTTGGATGGCAGCCTTGGTCCCTTTGTATGTGAAAAAGGCGTATGCAGATACACCATTTTTTGCGAATGCAAAAGTGATTCTTTCGTTGGATGATAATGAATATAAAACACCATTTAGCACAAAGTTCGTGGAAAAATTGCTCATTAATGGCATGCTTCAGAGTGATGTGCGTAGTATAGCTGGCTTGCCTGTTGGGTATGAAGATTTGATGCGTTTGGCTATTGATTATGCAGATGCAATGGTAATGGCCTCTCCTTCTGTCAATCAACGTATGTATAACTATGCGCATAATAGTGGCAAAACTATTTTACCATATTCCGAGGGCGATGAGAGAAATGCTGCATTGCTGGATTTGTGCAATACTTTATGTAAAAGGGATGAAGATTAAAAAAAGATTGATGAATATATTGCTTGCATTTTTATATGCAAGCATGTGGTCGTGCAGCGATGATATGCTAAGTGCTGGTGCGAGTGCCTTAGGACAAGAGGATGATATCCGCGTAAAATCGGATACGTTTTCTGTCTCATCTGCTTTGGAGGCGAGTTCTGCAATTAGTTTAACTCCCGATTCTTTTCTATTAGGCGAATGTGATACACATTTTGGTACTATTAAAGCAGATATCTTGGCGCAATTTGCTTGTCCGGTTGGTTTTGAGTATCCATATGCTGAAACCGCCGTTGTTGATTCTGTTTGTTTGCACTTGTATTATGCAAGTTGGCATGGAGATGGACAGGCACCATTAGGTATTTCGGTGTATGAGATGGATCGGGCAACGATGGATTATAATACACCATATCCCAGTGATACGGCTTTATCTACTTTCTGTAGTCTGGTGGATTCTACGCGTATTACTAAAATACCACATGTGATTATTCCTCAAACATATGTTGATTCTGCATATGACTCTAGTGGCGAGTCTTACGTCCCAGCAGTGATTATTAAATTATCCGATGAGTTTGCAAAGCGTTTCTTTGGGTTACAAGATTTTTCTTCACAAGAAGCGTTTAACGAACTTTTCAAGGGATTGTATATCACTACTGACTTTGGCGGTAGTTCAGTGTTGTATATTTCTGAAATGAGCTTGAATGTTTACTACCATTTTTCATATCCTCGACAAGGCTCTGGTGTAGATACGGTAATCAACGATTCCAAAGCTTTTTATGCAAATAGTGAAGTGCGCCAATTGAATCGTTTCTCATATCCTGATAGAGAAGCGGTGCTGCAACAGTATGGTGCAAACAAAGACACAAACTACATTGTATCTCCAGCTAATATATACACAAAACTATCCCTTCGTATGGATTCTATCTTAAACCGTATGGAAGAGCAATTAGGTGATCCAGAAGGTTATCGCGTATATGTCAATCGTGCAAATTTGACGGTTGATGTGCTATATGATGCAGAAGTGAATAGTGACCGCCCACGTGATAGTTGGAATATGCCAAGCAATTATATGTTGTTGGTGTTAGAAGATAAGATGGAGACATTCTTTCTTAAAAATGAAGTACCATCAGATACAACAGCTATTCTTAGCTCACTTACTGCTGCAACAGACACTTTAGGTAATATATCTTATAGTTATACATATGATTTATCGGGTCTATTAACTCAGCAATTAAGAAATAGCAGCCAGGATGAGTATCTGAATTTTTATTTAGTGCCTGTGGCAGTAGAAACATCCACAACGTCTTCATCTGTATCGAGGGTAAAACAATTGCAAACTATTACTACTACCTATATTCGTTCCGCTAAAAATACTGAAAGTCCTATGGATGTTGAAATGGTTTATTCAGGATTTAATAAGGCACAGCATTAATTGTCAAAGCATGATGCATAAAAAAAACCGATCGTGTGATCGGTTTTTTTTTATGATAAGCATTGTATAGATTATCCAATTAATGCTTGATAACCTTCCGCATCAAGGAGAGTGTCTAATTCAGCAGGATTAGCGATACGGATTTTGATCATCCATCCTTCTCCATAAGGGTCGTTATTAACCAATTCTGGTTGGTCGTTGATAATCTCGTTTACTTCGAGCACTTCACCCTCAACAGGCATATTCAATTCGCTTACTGTTTTTACTGCTTCTACAGAGCCAAAAACTTCATTTTGTGCTACGGTCTCGCCTTCGGTGTTGATGTCAACAAAGACAATTTCTCCTAATTCGGATTGTGCATAGTCGGTGATACCAACATATGCCTCTTCACCTTCTACACGAATCCATTCGTGCTCTTTGGTGTAACGAAGATTTGATGGGATATTCATATGGATAAATGGTTAATAATTGATTTATTAGGATTATTAGTTTTCTTCACCAAGGATAGTCATAGCACAGCGGAAACCAATTGTGCTAGATGATTGTGATTGATCCAGGAAACGACGTGTACTTGGGTTGAGCCAATAAATACGGTCGTTCCAAGAGCCACCTTTATATACGCGCGTAGTTTTAGTGTAGTGTGGAGCTAAAATGTCCGTAGGATCAACTTGTACATTCTCCATCTGCTCTTCGCTTAATCCTACTGTATCAAGAGGATAATCTGTCTCGAGGCGAGAAGCTACATCGCCGTCTTTGTAATCGCGTTTATCATCTTTTGGTTGATATGCGATGGCAACACATCCAGTCGAATTGATGATTAAGTTACCTAAAGAGTCTTTCTGTGGTGTGGAATAGATGTTTCCACGGAAAGGGTTATACTCAGCAGTTTCTTCATAAGTGGTTTCTCGGTAAACGTCTAATATCCACTCATTCACATTTCCTGCCATATTATACAATCCGAAGTCATTCGCAGCAAATGCATTTACAGGAGCAGTGATGATATAACCATCATCAGGGGCACCTGCTACACCCATCATATCACCACGTGAACGAATAAAGTTTGCACGCATTTGGGCCTTTGATGAATTGTTAAGGTCTCGGGTATAGTATCCTGACCACGGATAGATACGTCCTTCTACCAATATTCCATCTGCATCAGCAGTGGGTGCGAAAGCAGCATATTCCCATTCTGCCTCTGTTGGCAAGCGATAACCATTGACCAATACACCGTCTGTTTGATTGACTTTACGAGTCAAACCTTGTGCATTCGTGCGAGCATTTTTGCCAGTAGTTGGGTTATATGACGGGGATGATAGATACTTTTCTGTATTGAAAACAAATTGATCACGAATCCACTCGTATGGAAGTTGATACAAGGTTACAGTTCCGTCTGCACTTCCTTCGTACCCATATTCGGCTGCTACATGTGCAGGGACTTCAACTGCAACTTTTTCATATTGCGCATACTCTGGGTGATCGGGATTATTTTGCAAAAACTCTGTAATTTCCTCTTCAGTCATGTAGCCATTGATGAGGTTGTACTGAGGTTGTTCCATATACATACCTTTTACTAGAATACCTTCATTTACTCGGTCAGTACGCCATTGGCAATATGCCATAGCTTGATCCCAGGAAACACCAACTACTGGATAAAAACTATAAGCAGGGTGACGGAAATAATTTTCTACATATGGCTCATTGTACGCCAAATCATTGCGCCACACGGTTGTGTCAGGTAGTGCTGCTTCTACTAATTGAGGATTGTGCTTGCCAAACACTACATTTGTCCAATCAACATATTCTCTCCATCCAAGATTGGTTACCTCGTATTTATCCATA
Organism: Paludibacteraceae bacterium; assembly: GCA_045591505.1. Classification (GTDB taxonomy): domain Bacteria; phylum Bacteroidota; class Bacteroidia; order Bacteroidales; family Paludibacteraceae; genus Colicola. The sequence goes on along the minus strand of JAZNSW010000006.1, from coordinate 16,790 downwards.
AAGAATGAGTTTACAGTCAATGTTCTGCGTACACTATTACGAGGTGCTGTAATAAACTCATCCATTTGTCCAATAGTGAATGATCCACCGGGAATAGGGAGCATTCCATACGGTGTCACAGTAGTTGTGCCACTATATGCTTCAAAGTTGGTAGTGTTTTTGTCAAACATCTTCCAACCAGTAAGGTAAGAGGTTTGGGTGTTAAGATCACTTGTTTGGCATCCTACAAATACAAGAGCCAAACAGAACATTAATACTTTGGTTTCTTTATTCATAAAATCTTAATTATAATGTGCATTTTAGTTTCAGCCTGCAAAGTTACAAAAAAAAACTTAAATGACCTAAACTTTACCTATAAAAAACAAATAAAATGTATTTTTTTGCAAAAAAATGCATATTTTTATATTACTTTTGCAATAAAATTGGTATAATCCCAAGTTTTTTTGTAATTTTGCGGTTGAAATGGAGAAGTATGTCCGTGTACATCATCAATTATTGGATTTCTCTCGCCCGCGAGTGATGGCAATCATTAATTTGTCAGCTGATAGTTTTTACACTTCATGTGCTGATTGGGATGAGAACCGTTTGTTATCCTATGTGGAGGGAGTTATGCAATCTGGCGCAGATATGTTAGATATTGGTGCTTGTTCTACGCGTCCTCATTCTCTTCCTGTTGCTGTAGAAGAGGAATGGAGATGTTTGTCGCGTGGGTTGGATGCAATTCGACATCATTGGCACGAAGCCATTATTTCTGTAGATACTTTTCGTGCAGCGATTGCCCATAAGGCTATTGAGCATGGCGCAGATATCATTAATGATGTGTATGGTGGAGATGCTGATTCGAATATGTGGGATGTGGTAGCACAGAAGGAAGTGCCATATGTTTTAACGCATGCTCAATCGGTAGAACCTATCAAGAACTGCGATGTCGTTACGCATCGGGTGTTGCACTTCCTATGTGAACGTATCAATATGTTGTATCAGCGTGGTGTAAAAGATGTGATTATTGATCCAGGTTTTGGCTTTGGCAAATCTGTGGAGCAGAATTATGCACTCTTGCGCCAATTGCATGTGCTGGATGTTTTGCATGCTCCTCTTTTGGTTGGACTCTCTCGAAAGTCTATGTTTTACAAACCGTTAAATAAGAGTCCGAAAGAGGTCCTTCCAGCTACTGTTGCTGCACATATGCTTGCTTTGCAGCAAGGGGCGAATATATTGCGAGTGCATGATGTGGATGCAGCACAACAAGCGATAACCGTTTTTTTGAAAACTCATAAACTTTAAGAATATGTACATTGGAATAAAAGACATTATTGATATTCTATTAGTATCCACCATTCTTTTTGGTGTGTACCGCATTTTGCGCCGTTCAGGGGCAAGTAATCTTTTCTGGGGTATTTTGGCTTTTGTACTTGCGTGGTTATTGGTTAGTTATGTGTTCAGTTTGGAGCTGACTAGCGTGTTGTTTGATCGCTTTGTTAGTGTAGGAGCTATAGCTTTAGTTGTCATTTTTCAAACTGAAATTCGTTCTTTTTTCTATGGCATTGGAGCGCGCTTTAATATGGAGAAAATTCGTACTCATTGGTCACGTTCGCGTAATCTTAAGGACTCGCAAAGCAAAATAGATAGTATTGTTTTAGCATGTTCTCATATGTCTGCATCAAAGACGGGTGCGCTAATCGTGCTGACTAACCAGCAAGGACTACGTGAGTATGCCGACACAGGGGAGATTATTGACGCAAAAATCTCTGTTCGAATGATAGAGAACATATTCTTCAAGAATACGCCTCTTCACGATGGAGCATTGATTATTGCCAATGGTAGATTATATGCTGCTGCATGTATTTTGCCAGTCTCAAAGCGTCAAGACTTGCCAAAATTTTATGGTTTGCGCCACCGTGCTGCTTTAGGATTGTCAGAAAAAACAGATGCTTTGGCGATTGTGGTTTCTGAAGAAACGGGAAAAATTTCTGTTGCTCAGGGAAATACCATTGTTGCTGTGAATACGAACGAATTGGAAAATGAATACTTAGTTCCATTATTTGGAGTGGATTATAGTCAAAAACAAAATAAATAAAATCATATGACATTTAAACGAACTCTTGTTACTTCCGCATTGCCATATGCTAATGGTCCTGTGCATATTGGGCATCTTGCGGGTGTATATGTCCCAGCGGACATCTATGTGCGTTATCTCCGATTAAAAGGACAATCGGTGCTTTTTATTGGTGGTAGTGATGAACATGGTGTGCCTGTCACTATCCGCGCACGCAAGGAAGGAATTACCACGCAGCAAGTGGTGGACCGCTACCATCAAATCATCAAAGATTCTTTTGAAGGCTTTGGTATTTCTTTTGATGTATATTCACGTACCACTAGTAGCACACATCATCAATTAGCTTCAGATTTCTTCCGCCATCTGTACGATAATGGAAAATTTGTTGAGCAAACTTCCGAACAATTCTATGACCCTGAAACGCAGGAGTTTCTCACAGATCGTAATATCCGTGGTGAGTGTCCTCGTTGTCATGCGGCGGGGGCTTATGGTGACCAATGCGAGAAATGTGGAGCTACACTATCGCCAGATGAACTAATCAGTCCATACAATGCTATCAATGGTAATCCGCTTACTAAAAAGGATACCACTCATTGGTATCTTCCTTTAGATCAATACCAACAATGGCTAGAAGATTGGATTCTCCAGGAGCATAAAGAATGGCGTCCAAACGTATATGGTCAATGCAAATCGTGGTTAGATGGTGGACTTCGTCCACGTGCTGTCACGCGTGACCTTGATTGGGGTATTCCTGTGCCTGTAGAAGGAGCTGAAGGCAAAGTGCTTTATGTGTGGTTTGATGCGCCTATCGGATATATCTCTAATACGAAGGAGCTCTGCGATGCACATCCTGAACATGGCAATTGGGAGACATGGTGGAAGGACCCTTCCACTCGTCTTATCCATTTCATCGGTAAAGATAATATTGTTTTCCACTGCATTGTTTTCCCAACCATGCTCAAGGCTGAGGGGTCGTATATCTTGCCTGACAATGTACCATCTAACGAGTTTTTGAACTTAGAGGGAGATAAAATCTCTACTTCACGCAATTGGGCGGTATGGCTGAACGAGTATTTGGTCGATTTCCCTGGTAAACAAGATGTGCTACGTTATGTGCTTACTGCCAATGCACCTGAAACCAAAGACAATGACTTCACTTGGGCAGATTTTCAAGCACGAAATAATAATGAATTGGTGGCTATCTATGGCAATTTTGTCAACCGTGCGTTAGTGCTTACCAAAAAGTATTTCGATGGCAAAGTGCCTGCTGCGGGCGCATTTAACGACTATGACCAAGACACCATAGCAGAATTCCAAAATGTAAAAACTGAAGTAGAGAAATTATTGAATGATTTCCGCTTCCGTGATGCGCAAAAAGAAGCTATGAACCTCGCGCGCATTGGTAATAAGTATTTGGCGGATACCGAACCATGGAAGGTGTCAAAGACTGATATGAATCGTACTGCCACTATCCTTCATCTCGCTTTGCAAATTGCTGCTAATCTTAGTATTGCATTCGAACCTTTCTTACCTTTCTCTTCGGCTAAACTACGTCAGATGCTTTCTATGTCTGAACTTAAATGGGATGAATTAGGTCATATTGATTTGCTCAAAGAGGGTCAAGAGTTGGGCGAGGTGAGCCTGCTTTTTGAGAAAATTGAGGATGCCGCTATTCTGGCGCAACTCGATCGACTTGCTGCTATCAAGGCAGCTAACGAAGAGGCGGAGAAACAGGAGGCATTGCGCAATTGGAAACCTGCTAAAATCAAGGAGGAAACCAATATTGATGAGTTTGACAAGATGGATATTCGTGTGGCAACAGTATTGGAATGTAAGCCTGTGAAAAAGTCGGACCGTCTTTTGCAGTTCCGTTTAGACGATGGAATGGGTGGTCGCATAATTCTGTCGGGTATAGCGCAAAGTTATCCCGACCCATCGGTATTGGTGGGTAAGCAGGTGCTTTTCATTGCCAATTTCCCACCTCGTAAGATGATGGGTATTGAGTCACAAGGAATGATTCTTTCTGCTGTGGACGCTGATGGCAAGTTGGTGGTAACCACAGTCACTGCTCCCGTGCGCAACGGAAGTCAAGTGGGGTGATTACATTATAAGGTTAATACAATTTAGAGAACAGCGCGGGTATTTTTGCTCGCGCTGCTTTTTGTCTTTCGGTAAGGGTTCGGTATCCCTTCCTAAATCCGTTCTAATTTTGCATACGTGACAAGCAGGGTCTTTTTGCCTACTTTATCGAATTTGATGTCAATTTTGTCGTTATCATTCTCTCGATATACTGATAGCACTGTTCCAGAGCCAAATACTCGATGGCTTACGCGGTCATCTTGTTTCCATTCTGAACGAATAGCTTTCTTTTTTCCTTTTTCTTGTGGTCCTGTTGTGGAAATTAGATGAAAAGATGGGGACGTGTTTCGCTTGGAAGTAGCGGATGCTTTTCGTTCGGTGCGTACATTTTTGAGCATAGGTTGTGAACCATCTGTTTGTATGATGAACTGACTATCAATGTCTTTTAAAAATCGAGATGGGGTGGTGAAGTTCACTTGCCCATTGCGGAATCGTTGTCGTGCGTACATGAGATAACAACGCTCCATACTGCGCGTGATAGCAACATATAGCAATCGCCTTTCTTCTTCCATCTCACGCACGGTTTGGCAGAAAGCGGATGGAAACAAGTTTTCTTCCATTCCTACAATAAAAGTGGTATTGAATTCCAAACCTTTTGCGGCATGTATCGTTAGCAGTGTTACTCGAGCTTGTGTATCATCTATATGTTCATCTTGGTCGGTAAGCAAACTCACTTCAGATAAGAAATCGGTGATATAAGTGAATTCTTCTCCCTCTTTTTTACGTCTTTCACAGAACTCATGAATACTGCTCAACATCTCTTCCAAGTTTTCCCATCGAGCGATACCCTCTTGAGTAGTATCTGCTTTCGCTTCACGCATGATGCCACTCTCGGTTAAAACATCTTTGGCGAATGTATAAGCATCCTTCTCTGTAGCTTGTGTCACAAAGCGATGAATCATTTGTGCAAATTCCAGTACTTTTTTTTGTGCCGCTACGGATAGTTCTTTGCCTATGTTTTCAGGTGATGATGCTACTTCCATTAGTGAAGATTTGTTATTACGTGCAGCCTCATAGAGTTTATTGACAGTTGTATCACCAATACCGCGTGTAGGGTAGTTGACAACGCGCAAAAATGCCTCATCATCCGATAAGTTAGTGGCTAATCGCAAATAACCTAAAGCATCTTTAATCTCTTTCCGCTGGTAGAAACTGGTACCGCCATAAATTCTATATGGGATGGATAATTGACGCAACTCATCTTCAATCACGCGCGATTGAGCATTTGTGCGGTACATTACTGCTATATCATCATAGCTCAAGTAATCCGCATTGAGGCGTTTTAATAGATGTATTTGTTGTGCCACTGCTTTCGCTTCATCGCGGTCGCTCATGTGTGTGGCGAGGCATATGCGTTCACCGATGCGTAGTTCCGAATATACTGTTTTGGGTATTTGTCCTTTATTATGGCGAATCAGCGAGTTGGCTGCATTTACGATCGTTTGTGTGGAGCGATAATTGCGTTCTAATTTAAATAGTTTGGCATTAGCATAGCCCTTTTGAAAATTGAGAATATTGCTAATATCTGCCCCACGGAATGAATAGATAGACTGGGCATCATCTCCTACCACGCACACTTTGTCTTGAGGTGCGGCTAGTTGTTTCACCAATAGGTATTGGCTGTAGTTTGTATCTTGGTACTCATCTACTAATACATATTCAAATATCTTCTGGTATTTTTCTAAAATCTCTGGATGTTTGTTAAATAATTGATTGGCTTTCATGAGTAGGTCATCAAAGTCCATGGCATTTGCAGCCTTCAACCTGCGGTTGTATTCGGCATAGATGCGTGCCATATCATGCATTTTATCGAATCGGTCGCGCAGCAAATAATCTCGATTAGCAGCATATTGATCGGGTGTTTGTAGCAAGTTTTTTGCCATAGATATTCTACCATATACCACAGCCACTTTATATACTTTGTCATCCAGTCGAAAATCCTTGATGATATGTTTGATAACCGATTTAGAATCGGTGGTATCATACACACTAAAGTCGCGCGTATAACCTAGTACCTCTGCTTCCTGACGCAGTATGCGTAGGCACATAGAGTGAAAAGTGCCCATCCATAAATATCGGGCTGTATAATCGCCTACGAGTTCGCATATGCGATGCTGCATCTCTCGCGCTGCCTTATTGGTAAATGTAAGAGCTAAAATGCGCCCTGCAGCCACACCTTGTTCAAGAAGATAGGCGATTTTGTATGTTAAAACACGTGTCTTACCAGAACCAGCACCTGCTATAACCAAGTGAGGACCATCATTGTATAACACAGCCTCTTGTTGAGAGGAATTAAGTTCAGAGATATTCATGATGCTTTCTTTGATTTGTATGCTTTTCAAACTGCAAAAGTACAAAAAAAATATGAAATATCAAAATTATTAATCAAACTTATGGATATTTGCGTTTTTTTTTGTACCTTTGCCCCCAAATTTGCGATATATTATGTTACCTACTGATTTCATAGAAAATCTACACGAGTCTTTATCTTCATTAGAGGTGCAGCAATTGTGTCATGCCTTGGAGAAGGAGCCTGTTACATCCATTAGGCTAAATGATAAAATTGATTATCTCACTTTTGATACGGATACCGATGAAGTTCCGTGGCATGAAGATGGTTATTATCTCAGCGAACGTCCTGCCTTTACATTAGATCCGCTTTTTCATGCAGGCTGTTATTATGTGCAAGAGGCAAGCAGTATGTTTATTGAGCATGTGCTTCAGCAGTTTGTCGCACGCGACAGTGTCGTATTGGATTTATGTGCGGCTCCTGGTGGAAAATCTACATTGATTAGTCATTATTTAGGCAATGAGGGACTGCTAGTAAGCAACGAGGTTGTTCGTTCACGGGTCTTTATTTTATCGGAGAATATACAAAAGTGGGGAAATGGTAATACGGTGGTGACACATAACCAGCCGATTGACTTTGGTGTACGATTGCCCAATGTGTTTGACTGTGTACTGGTAGATGCACCATGCTCAGGAGAGGGAATGTTTAGAAAAGACGATGGTGCGATTGCCGAATGGAGCAATGACAATGTGGAGGCTTGTGCAGCAAGGCAGCAGAAAATATTGCAAGATGTATGGGATACACTCCGACCTGGTGGTATTTTGATTTATTCCACTTGTACATTTAATCCTATTGAAAATGAAGACAATGCCAAATGGATTGAAGAAACTCTTGGTGCTGATGTGCTGAAAGTGCCTATCTCTTCTGCATGGGGTATCACAGAGGGCTATCCAGGTTATCATTTTTATCCCCATAAGACACGAGGTGAGGGATTTTATATATGTGTATTCCGCAAGCACGCCAGGGGGGCAGATGTGGCTGTACGCCCATTAGTAAGTCGTTTGCCGAAGATGAAACCCCAAACGCCACAAGCAGTAGAGGGAAAAGAAGTGATGAAGACATGGCTACTGCATCCCGAACTTTGGACCATGCGCCAGCAAGAGAGGTTTGTAGTGGCATATCCTACCAAATTTAAGGAGTTTATTGATTTGCTGAGTCGGCAATTTATTTGCATCAGCACGGGCTTTGGATTAGGTGAAGTGCGGGGGAAGAATATTGTACCGCAACATGCTTTAGCGATGGCCAAGGACTTGCGAAAAGAAGCGTTTACGCAAGCGGAATTATCGTTGGAGCAGGCATTGAGTTATCTTCGAACGGAAGCATTAGTGTTGCCCAATTTGCCAATGGGTATTATTTTAGTTACATACGAGCACGTTCCACTTGGCTTTGTGAAGAATGTAGGTAATCATTGCAATAACCTCTACCCTAAAGAGTGGAGAATACGGAAGTTATGACATATAAAAAGTTACATATATGCCTGTTTTTTCTGTTGTGTGCTTTGTCATCGTTTTCCCAGCAGCAATGGTATTTTTGGATTGATGAGTTTTATCCTGCGGAGCGCAATTTTTTGCAAAAGCTGTCGCGTGTGATGCTTGTCAATAATACGGTAGCGCAACCCAATGATTTTGGTCATTCAGTAGCAATGGATGGAGTGGTATTGCATAAAGAGGAGGTTGCTCTCAGTGAGGCAGCACTACATTGTTTATTTACTGCTACACAAACGATGGATGAACGTATGATTTTTGATAGGGTAGAGTTGTTGGAGTATTCGCAGAATACATCGGGTATGTTTTATCTCCGCCATCAAATGTCAACTGAAGAGAAACAGCGATTATGCAATGAATACGATGTAGATGCATTGATTATTCTCAATCAGTTAGTTTTGTATAATACGTTGGAGAGTTTCCCTGCTGACGATATGTATATGGCAACGTTACAGGCATGCGCAGGAGCGCATTGGTCGGTGTACGTAAAAGCACGAGGCAATGAATATTCGTTTGCTACTTCTGACACTCTTTATTGGGAGAGTGATTATGCGTATAGCCGTCAGGAGGCGTTAGGGCAATTGCCATCCACTCAAGAGGCACTGTTGTATTTGGCGCGTGAAGTGGGAGCCAATGTGGCTAATAGCTTGCTGCCTCGGTGGAAGTCTGCTAAACGCTATATCTACGAACTCAAAGAGTTGCAATCGGGATTAGATGCTTTTCGCTATCAGCATTGGAATGAAGCTATCTCGCTATGGCTACCTTGTGTAGATGGAAACAATAAAAAAGCCGCAGCATGTGCTGCGTCTAATATTGCTATTGCTTACGAACTTTCGGGCGATTATGCTTTGGCTTGCGATTATGCCCAGCGTGCCATCCGCCTTTTCGGCGCTTGGAAGACGGCTTACGGTCGTCAGCAGCAAGCGAACATACGCTACTATCTGGCGCAGCTCCAAGCTCGGCAGGCAAGGGAACGCGGTCAATAATCTTCTGCAAGAATCGCTCAATCTTATTGAAGAATCGCTTATCTTCGGGGCTCACTAAGGTGATGGCTTCGCCTTTGTTTTCCGCACGCGCTGTGCGACCAATGCGGTGCACATAATCTTCTGCATCGCGAGGCACATCGTAGTTGATTACCAACGGAATATCATCCACATCTATTCCGCGTGATACAATATCGGTGGCTACTAGCACATCCACTTTACCGTTTCGGAAATCCAACATCACTTCATCGCGTTCTTTCTGCTCCAAATCGGAGTGCATAGCGCGCGCATCTATATGGTCCACGCGCAGCGCGCGCGTAAGCTCCTTCACTTTCTGCTTCTTCCCCGCAAAGATTATCACCTTCTTTAAACCACGCTTTTTAAGTAAGAGTTTGAGGTAATCGTTCTTTTGTGTTTCGTAAATGTCTGCTGCTCGCTGATTGATGCTTTCTGGCGGACGCGAGATAGCAATCTGCACTTCTACTGGATGCTGCATAATGGCTTTCGCCATCTTGCGGATATTCGTTGGCATAGTCGCCGAGAACATAATCGTTTGGCGGTCTTTAGGCAACTTGTTCACGATAGTCATGATGTCGTCATAGAAGCCCATGTCCAACATTCGGTCGGCTTCATCGAGGATAAAGTATTTCACGCCCGAGAAGTCAATGTCGTATATGTTCATCTGACTGAGCAATCGCCCAGGCGTAGCGATGACAATGTCTGCCCCTTTTTGCAAACCAGTCACTTGCGTTCCCCATGCACCACTATCGTTTCCGCCATAGATAGCCACTGAGGAGAATGGCACATAGAACCCAAACCCTTCCATCTGTTGGTCTATCTGCTGTGCCAACTCGCGGGTAGGTGCCATGATGATGGCGTTGAGTTTGTTTGGGTCGTGGTTGTCGTATTGTAGGTTGGTGAGGAGGGGCAGGATATATGCTGCGGTCTTGCCCGTACCTGTCTGCGCACACGAAATCACATCGTGTCCGTCCAGTATCACGGGAATAGTCTGTTCTTGCACAGGCGTACAAGTATCAAAGTGCATGTCCCACAGGGCATCCAACACTTCATCCGATAATGCTAACTCATCAAAATACATGTCTATCCACTTTTACGTTGTCACCTCTCACCTTTCAGTTTTTCTAAAACTGCTGCAAAGGTACTACTATTTTTTTGATTATCCAACATCTTTGACTCTTTTTTTGTGTGAAAGTGATTTAGTATGTCTATCTATACGGTATCTACTCGGTATCTACCCGTCTATATGTGACTTAAAATAAATGAAAGGCGGTGCAACAATTTATCCACCCTCCACATATACCATACACTAAATCACTTTCACACTTTCACACTTTCACACAAAAAAAAGAGTTCAGTAAGCATTAGGGCAAAAAATACGATTTTTTCTTGCACATATCAATAAAAAGTATTACCTTTGCACCCGCATTCAGATTTAGGGAAGCAGGTGAAATTCCTGCACAGACCCGCTGCTGTGATTTGCAAAATCGTTTGCTTCGTATCTAAGTCACTGGCTAACTGTCAATCGTCAACTATCAACTGACAAGCTGGGAAGGCTAAGCAAACGAGCAATAAGTCAGAAGACCTGCTGCATGCATAAGGGCATCCCCACTCGCCCACGAGGCTCGTCGGGGACCCCGAAGTTGAACGCTCTCGAGGAATAGGGCTTAGACATGACAAACTGTTTTCCATATGATTGTAGGTACGCAAATGCGTATATGCTTGATAAAGGTATCAAGCGTAGTTTGTTGCTATGCATGATAGCATCTGCTGTTTTGCTGCTGACCTCCTGTCGTAGCGATGAAATTACCTTCCCCGCGGAGTATGAGGTTTTGCCGATGGAGCCGAAAGAATTGAGCAGTTTCGCACCTAACGAGCCCATTGGTATGTACTTGCTCAACGAAGGCAATATGGGCAGCAACAAAGCTACTATTGACTACCTTGATTTCTGCAACGGTTGTTATATTCGCAATATCTATGGCGAGCGCAATCCGAATGTGATAAAGGAGTTAGGCGATGTGGGCAATGATATTCAGATATATGGCAACCGCCTCTATGCAGTCATCAACTGCTCGCACAAAGTAGAGGTGATGGATGCTCGTACTTGTCGCAGAATAGGTCAAGTGGATATACCTAATTGCCGATATATCTGTTTCCACGCGGGAAAAGCATATGTCAGTTCGTATGTAGGTCCTATAAGCATCGATCCTAACGCACAACTGGGGGCTGTCTTCGAAGTGGATACTGCTACGTTGGAAATCACTCGCAAAGTGACTGTGGGTTATCAACCTGAGGAATTGATCGTTAACAATGAGCATATTTATGTGGTAAATTCTGGTGGTTATAGGGCACCAGACTACGATTCTACCATGTCAATCATTTCCCTCAAAGATTTCCGTCAGGTGCAAAAAATACCTGTTTGCATCAATCCGCACCGTTTGCGCAAAGACCAATATAGTCGGTTGTGGATTACATCTCGCGGAGATTATAAAGATGTTCAACCTATACTTACATGCTTCTCACTCATATCCAAAGAAATATTGCCCATGGCTAAAGCACCAACTGTTTCAGAGATGGTAATTTGTGGTGATAGTATGTATTTTTATGGAACACATTGGAGTGAACAAACTATGTCAAATCAAATAACATATGGCATTTTTGACATCCGAAAACAAACACTCGTTTCTGAACATTTTATTACAGACGGAACGGAACAAGAGATTAAGATTCCATATGGTATACAAGTCAATCCTTATAATGGTGATATATATGTTACAGATGCAAAAAACTATGTCTCAAGTGGTCAATTACATTGCTACTCACGCGAAGGCAAACGCAAATGGAGTGTGCGCACGGGTGATATCCCTGCTCATATGTGCTTTATCTATCGTTAGTTGCGAGCAACCCGAAACACCGATGGTCGGCCTTGGTATAGATGACACCTATACTATTGAGCGTATGCGCACGCTTATCCTTCATCCTGAGTATGAGGGTGAGCACTATGCATGGCGAATGGGGGATGAGGTCATTAGTACCGAACGCGACTTGATTTTCTGTCAAGCAGAGGCAGGCACGTATAATTTACAATTAGAAATTCATAATGATTATCCTTTCTACCAAATTAAACACCAAACAAAAATTGTCGTCTTTGACGAAGACGTGGCGTATTCACCGTATATCTCTAAGGTGATGGAGTATTATCCTGCGCCAGGGCAGTTTATCAACACCATGCCAGAATATGAAGATGGCGACACCTATCAAACCATGCTCAGCAAAGTGGAAGATGCCATTGCAGGCACCAACCGCAGTCTAATATCGCTCGGTAGTTGGGGTGGATATGTGACTTTTGCCTTCGACCATTCTGTGGTAAATACCCCTAATTTGCCCGATTTCACCGTAGAAGGCAATGCTTTCTACTCCTCATCAGGCAATAAGAGTGGCAGTAGCGAACCAGGAATAGTGATGATCAGTATAGATGTGAATCAAAATGGTCTGCCCGATGACCCCTTCTATGAACTCGCAGGCAGCGAATATACCAATCCTGCTACAATCCACCAATATGCTCTCACCTACCATCGTACACCTGCCGAGCATACACCACAAGCAGACACAAAAACCTCGCTCTCTGACACCACATATATACTATGGAAGAATAATCAAGGCGAGCAGGGGTATGTACACAAGAACACTTTCCATTCACAAGACTATTATCCTCTTTGGTTTACCGATTCTACGCTTACTTTCTATGGTACTCGCTTGCCAGACAATGCTGTGGACAAGAGCGGAAAAGGCAATATGTGGGTGCAAACAGCATACGATTATGGCTATGCAGACAGCCATCCTAATGATAGTATCAGCCGCTGTTCGTTTGACATCGCTTGGGCTGTTACCGCCGAAGGCGAGCCTGTTAACTTGCCATGTGCCGACTTCGTGCGTGTCTATACGGGTGTACACCAGCAATGTGGGTGGATAGGCGAGATATCTACCGAGATTTCTCATGCGCGCGACTTGAATATAGAGGAATAACCCTTTAATGAAAAAGCAATATTTACATACTATCATTCTATGCGCCATCGTGTGGTGCATGTGTTCGTGTGGTTCATCTGGCAGTATTGATGATTACAACCTAGAGGTTTATATCCCCACATATGCCACAGGTTTTCGCATTGTAGGTGCAGAGGGCAAGCAGAGCACCATCATCCGAGTGACTAATCCGTGGCAAAGTGCCAACGAAGTAGAAACCATGCTGTTCATCGCCCGCGGAGGCGAGAAAGCGCCCGATGGTTTCCGTGGTCAAGTGCTGCAAGGCGATGCTAAGCGCATCGTGTGCATGTCTTCCAGCCATATCGCCATGCTTGATGCCATAGGAGCCGTAGAGAGCGTGGTGGGCGTGTCGGGCAAGGGTTTTATCACGAATCCCTATATTGTGGCTAATCAACACACTATCCCCGATGTGGGGTATGACGGTAATATGAATTTCGAACTTCTCGTGGCGCAACAACCTGATATTGTACTTCTCTTTGGTGTAACGGGTGCATGTGTCATGGAGTCTAAACTCGATGAATTAGGTATTCCGTATATATATATTGGCGAGTATGTAGAAGAAGATCCTTTAGGAAAGACCGAATGGCTTATTGCCATTGCTGAGATTGTTGGTTGCCGAAAGCAGGGCATCACTTATTTTTCTGAAGTGCCAAAACGCTACGAGCATCTTAAGTCTTTAGCCGCTTCAGCCCAAACTCCCACTCCCAAAGTAATGATCAACACACCATACGCCGACTCGTGGTTTATGGCTTCCGCCACCAGCTATGTAGCACGACTGATTGCAGATGCAGGAGGCGATTATATTTATAAGAAAAACACCTCTAACCACTCTTTGCCAATCGATATGGAGGAGGCGGCATTACTGACTACCCAAGCCGATGTATGGATTAATGTGGGCAATGTCAATTCTGTGGACGATTTGTGTCGCCAGTTCCCTAAGTTTGCCAAGATGCCTTGCGTGCAACGGGGCGAAGTGTACAATTGCGACAAACGCAGAGTGCTGGGTGGAGGCAACGATTATTGGGAGTCGGGTGTAGTGCAACCTGATGTTGTTTTGCGCGATTTAATCAAGATTTTTCATCCTGAATTAGAATCAGACAAAGAGTTCGTTTATTATAGAAAACTCCCCAACCCTTAAAACTTTTATAACATGCAGCGTCATTCTACCATATTATTTGTCATCTTATCGCTCCTGCTGGTCATTCTGTTTGTACTTGACCTGCTCATCGGCTCTGTTCATATCCCGCTTCGCGATATTTTGGGTGCACTATTTGGCGGAGATGTAGATGCTGCCACGCGCCTTATCGTGTTGGATATTCGCCTCATCAAAGCTATTGTGGCAGTATTGGCGGGCATAGCACTATCGGTCAGCGGTTTGCAGATGCAGACGCTTTTCCGCAACCCCTTGGCAGGCCCCTATGTGTTGGGTATCAGTTCGGGTGCCAGTCTAGGTGTGGCTATCTTTATTTTGGGTATGCCATTGTTGGATGTAGCAACCAATAGTACCTTGTCGTCTATCGGCACCGCGGGTGCTGCGTGGTTAGGCGCGGCATTGATTCTCGCTTTTGTAGCTTCCGTCAGCACCCGAATCAAAGACATTATGGTCATCCTTATTCTAGGTATGATGATTTCTTCGGGCGTGAGTGCAGTAGTGCAGATTCTACAATATTTGAGCAACGAAGAAGCGCTCAAATCCTTTGTTATCTGGACAATGGGCTCGTTGGGAGATGTCACGAGTAGCCAACTCATGCTGCTCTTGCCTGCGGTATTGATAGGTTTGGTCGTTTCGGTGGCAGTTATCAAACCGCTAAACCTCCTCCTTCTTGGTGATCAATATGCCCGCACCATGGGACTGAATGTCCGCCGTTCGCGCTATCTGATATTCCTCTCCACCACTTTGTTGGCAGGTACTGTGACGGCTTTTTGTGGTCCTATCGGCTTTGTGGGATTGGCTATCCCCCATATTGCTCGTATGCTCTTCTGCAATGCCGACCATCGTATCCTACTGCCTGCCACCGCCTTGTGTGGAGCAGTGGTCTTACTCGGCTGCGATATTATCTCCAAATGGCTCACACTGCCTATCAACACCATCACCGCCCTACTCGGTATCCCAATCGTCATTTGGGTAGTCATCCGCAACAAATCCATTGTATAATCAATCCTCATCGCCTCATCACCTCATAGAATATGATTCAACTCCAAAACATATCCCTCGGATACAACGCTTATCACCTGCTATTAGACAATGTATCCACCACTTTCACTTGTGGCACGACCACTGCGCTCATCGGTCGCAATGGTACGGGCAAATCCACGTTGCTGCGCGCTATCATTGGCTCCGAACCGCTCAAACAGGGTGCTATTCTCATCAATGGCATTGATATTCAGCAGATTACTCCGCAGCAACTGGCGCAGCAGGTGGCTTTCGTGACTACCGAGCGTATCCGTATATCCAATTTGGCATGCCGCGATGTAGTGGCTCTTGGCAGGGCTCCTTACACCAATTGGATAGGTCGTATGCAAGCAGAAGACGAGGCGATTGTTATGCAATCTTTGGAGAAAGTGGGTATGGCTTCTTATGCCTTCCGCACGATGGACAAGATGTCGGATGGCGAGTGTCAGCGCGTGATGATTGCCCGCGCATTGGCGCAACAGACACCTATCATCTTGCTTGATGAACCCACTTCGTTTTTGGACATGCCCAACCGATATGAACTATGCCATTTGCTGGCCGATTTAGCGCATCAAGATAACAAGTGCATCATTTTCTCCACCCACGAACTGGACATTGCCCAGTCGCTATGCGATACGATTGCGCTCATCGATTCGCCCACTATGCACCATCTCCCGACTCAAGAGATGATTAATAGTGGACATATTGATCAACTCTTCAAAATGCGACACTAATCACGCTACACAATGCTAAACTACTCTACACAATATTACACAAAGCAAATCTCAGTTTCGGAGTATCTGAATCACTACCGCGATGCTAAACGCTTTGGCACTTACTGCAAGGCGTGCCCCAATTATGCCAAGAGTTGGGCATGTCCGCCCTTTGATTTTGATGTTGAGCAACGCCTAAGTCAATACCACAATTTGCTATTGATTGTATGCAAAATCACGCCATCGGATACCGCTTTGCCAATTACTGTTTCTCGCGAACTCATTCGCCCAGAAAGAATTAGCTTGGAGAAGAAACTCTTGGATTTAGAACAACAATACAACGCTCTTTCCGCCGCGTATGTGGGTAGTTGTCTACATTGTCCAGAGGGCACATGCACACGCGCCAATGGCCTGCCATGTCGTCATCCAAAATGTGTACGCCCTTCGCTGGAGGGCTATGGATTTGATATTAGTAGGACGACCAAAGAGTTGTTTGGTCTTGATCTGCTTTGGGGCAAAGATGGCCACATGCCCGAATACCTCCTGTTGGTTTGTGGTCTATTCCACAACGAAAAGCACATCCAGTTATGAAAGAATCACTCCGCCATCAAGAATTGACAACGGAGTGACTTAGTGGAAAGTTACTATTCTTGACTTTACTTCAACTCTTGTCCCATTATTGTGTAAGTTTTGCCTTCGCGAAGGATAACGATTTGTCCGTTCATGAGCATTTTTTTGCCGTTAGACGATGGTACGACAAGGTTATTTACTGCTGTTAGGTCGTTCTTATCAAAGCGAACAGCTACGTCATCATAGGCGAAATAGCCAGG
>JAZNSW010000005.1:0-5487 GCA_045591505.1 Paludibacteraceae bacterium | reverse complement strand
ACATCAAAACATTGGCGAACTTATCGTGGGCTTCTCGCTATTGTTCCTCGGTTTGTCGTTCATGAAAGAGTCGGTGCCAGATTTGCGCGAGACACCACAAGTGCTGGAGTTTGTACGCAACTGGTCAAGTTATGGCTTTGGTTCGGTACTGCTATTCTTAGCATTTGGTACAATATTGACATTAGTGCTGCAATCTTCTTCTGCCACTATGGCAATCACACTCATCATGCTGAGCATGGGTTGGATACCATTCCACATGGCTTGTGCGATGGTGTTGGGTGAGAATATCGGTACAACAATCACCGCGAATATCGCAGGAGCAGTGGGCAATACGCAAGCTAAGCGTGCCGCTATGTCGCATACGATTTTCAATGTGTTTGGTGTGATTTGGGCATTGATTCTGTTTAAGCCATTTACAGCGTTGGTGGGTAAGGTCATCGAGCTCTTTGGTTTGCCTAACCCAGCAGCAGATGACTTTGCGGTGGTAGAGGGTAGTGCAGACACGAGTACGGCAGCGTTGTACGGATTGAGTATGCTGCACACGATGTTCAATACCATTAACACCTTGATTCTCGTATGGTTTATCAAGTACATAGAGAAAGCGGTAGTATGGATTATCAAACCAAAGAACCAAGAAGCAGAGCCATTCCGCCTCAAATATATCTCTGCGGGACCATTGGCTACGCCAGAACTCGCTGCTGCGCAAGCGTTTGATGAGATTGTACACTTTGCAGAAATCTCTCGCAATGGTTTGGGCTATGCCAAGCAAGCGATTGCAGCCGATGCGAAACATTTTGATGAGTTCCGCGAGAAACTGGTGAAGTACGAGGAGATTTCCGACCGTATCGAATATGAGATTGCTGCCTTCCTCAACGGTGTATCCGCAGGCGACATCAGTGAGGCAACGAGTGTGAAAATCAAGGCGATGTATAAGATTATCGGTGAGTTGGAGTCGTTGGGCGATTCGGGCGAAGCAATCAGCCGTATGCTCAGCCGCAGGAATGAACACAAGAAGAGTTTTGATACTGCGACTATCGAGAAGATTAACATGATGATAGCAAAGGTGGATAGCGCGTATGAGGTGATGATTGCCAATCTGATTGCTGCGCACGAGGGTAGATTGACGACTATCAAGAACGCGTATGATGCTGAGGAGCAGATTAATGTGCTGCGTAATGAGTTGCGCGAGGCAGAGATAGAGGCGCTTGAGGATAACCAAAAGAACTATCAAACGAGCGTGTATTACATCGACATTATCAACGAGCTTGAGCACATGGGTGACTTCATGATTAACATCTCGCAGAGCTTGGAGAGAGCGTTCGTACATTAATGTTTAGTGGACGCTACGCTACTGTTTAGTGTTTAGAGAAACAATGCACAAGCATGGGGCTTGTGCATTGTTATTGTATGAGATATTTCACTCTCTATGTATTACAATTCGATGGTGTAAGGCGTTGAGAAGTCTGCATTGAAATAATACGTTGCTTTGCGCTGAGAAGGGTGAAAGAGTACTGACCAACGTGTCCAACCGTCAAATGCGACATCTTGTATGCTGTTTTCTAACGGATTATTGTTTGGTGTTGCAAGCAATTGCTCAAGGCGCTGATGTGAGTTAGAGATAGCAGGTTGCAGAGTAGTGTCGGTGGGGTGGGCATTGCACGTCAAACGGTGGTTGGTACATGCAATAGATTCTGTTACTACCAATTGATTATCAACGTATTCTACTACCGCGTATTTACCTGTAGTATCGCACAAAGCAAAGTGGTGTGCTACGTTCATAGAGGAATGCATGTCGTATTGTTGCAGCAATGCAATGGCTTCATCAACGTTAGCGGCATAGTCCAACATCAGTCGAATGGCAGCCACAGTAGTGATAGGTGTCTTACCTGTGTTTTGATGTGCTGCTTCGCCATCTATCTCAATCAGATCGGCTACGCATAGTCCACACTCGTTCATGCCATCAAGAGGCACATAAATTGCCGCTATGGCAGGCATACGCATGACGATATTGTCCGCAGGTTGCCATGTGTCGCCATATCCCAAGAATAGGATACTATTGGTGGCAATGGAAGCATAACCATCTTTAGGATAGGTACGTGTGATCATCGTTTGCCCATGATGCTCGTAATCGAAATTGCGTCCCATGCAAATGCCTGATTCTGTGCGTTGTACCAACGAGGAGCAGCCAAAAGGTTCTTGCTTAGGTGCTTCAGTTTGGGCAGTAGGAATGATACCATGTGTGAGAATTTGACCGATATACACAGCCATAGCCGAGTCGGTGGTCGCACCGCCTGACGCAAGGAAATCGGCAAAGCCATAATCTCCCTCGTAAGTCATGGTATATACATTGGGAGCAACTTGCTCAATGGACTTGACCGCTTTGACTTGAGGAGCAAAAATATACATGAAGTAGGTGCCAAAAGCAGCAGCACCAATCATCAGTAGGATAAAGAATATTCGTATTATCTTTTTCATCGTTTAATGTGTTAGTAGCAGGCTTTGAGGATAGCCAGAATATCTTCGGCGTTGAGTTGTTTGTAGCCACCACCGAGGGCAGTGGAGTTGGCAATGAGTGGTAGCATTTCTTCGGTTGCACCCACCTCGCGAAGCGTAGCAGGAATGCCCAATTCGGCAATGAATGCCTCTAGGCGGTTGATACCCTCTAATGCAATCGCTTCGTCGCCCTGACCCTTGTCTTCTACGCCCCAGATATGCTTGGCATAGCGCACAAAACGGTGCAAGCCGTAGCGGTAGATATAGCGGTAGTAGGCAGGCGAGATGATGGCGAGACCAATGCCGTGTGCGCAGTCGGTATAGGCACCCAATTGGTGCTCAATCATGTGCACTTCCCAGTCTTGAGTTTTGCTTAGGCCAAGAATCTTGTTAAGTCCCATGGTGGCGCACCACATGATATTGCTGCGTGCTTCGTAATCTTCTTGATTGACAATAGCTTTGCGCGAAGCTGAGATGAGCGAGAGCATTAGTCCTTCGATGAGGTAGTCGCTGGTGCAGTCGTCATCACCAGAGAAATACTGCTCCATGAGGTGGGAGAAGATGTCGAAGATACCGCTAATCATCTGATACTTAGGCACAGAATAGGTGTATTCGGGGTTGAGGATAGAGAAACGTGGAGTGACCAATGCCAATGGATAGACACGACCAATCTTCAGATTCTCTGCTTCGTTGGTGATAACTGAGCCAGAGTTCATTTCGCTACCAGTACCTGCCATCGTGAGGATACTACCTACAGGCACTACGCGGTTGGTTACGGGCTCTTGATTGACGTAGTAGCGTTGCCATACATCGCCTTCGGCGTAGGCAGCACAAGCGATACCTTTGGCGCAGTCGATGACCGAACCACCACCCACAGCAAGGATAAGGTCGATATTGTGCTCACGCACGAGGCGAGCGCCTTCAAGGAGCTGAGTGTAGCGAGGATTGGCATTAATGCCTGCCAGTTCGACAACGGTCTTGCCTTCGGCTTGCAGAATATTCATTACTTGGTCATAAAGACCGATCTTCTTGATGGATGCTTTGCCGTAAACGAGTAGAATGTTTGGTCCGTACTCACGGAGTTCGCCAGCTAGTTTATCGATGGCTTTCTTGCCAAAATGAATCCGCGTAGGATTCTGATAGGTGAAATCGTATAACATATGTTTGGTGTTTAGTTTATAGTTTAAAGTTTATAGTTTAAAAGGCTAGGGGAGTGCGGCATAGCCGCTATTCATACCTCTAACCTTTCACCTGTTACCCTTTGATACGCTATTCGGGGTGAGTTATCGCGGGTGTAGATGATGCCACAGTGGGTGAAGTGGTTTTGCTCGATGAGGTGAATCATGCGGGCATTAGCATGGTGGGTGTCAATGCGGATGTTGCTGCATTGTGCTGAGCACCAGTCGAGTACAGTGCGGAAAATTCCTCGTTGCTGCCCATTAGAGGCAATGCGATGGATGGTGCCGTAGGGTAGCGTGTCATCTAACCATTGGCCGTCCTCAATATATTGATAAGTAGGGTCTGCTCCGATGATAAAAACGAAAGTGGCGCAGGGCACTCCTTCGTGCACAATGACATAACTCACGCCGCGTTGAATGTCGTTCTCCAACTGCTCGCGGGTAGGGTAACCATCGCCCCATTGTGTAGGATTGCCATCAGCAGCCATCTGCGCGCGAGCATAAGCGAAGATTGCTGTAAGAGCGTCAAGGTCGGCGTATGTCGTAGCTCGGATGGTCATTATTGTTTTTGCAATGTGATTATGGTTATTTCTGGTGGTACACCTATGCGGATGGGTAGGGTGCAACCAATGCCCGTGTTGATGTAGAGGGATTGGTCCTCGTTGTGATACCAGCCCTCAGACTCGGTGAACATGAGCGAGGATAATGGATAGCCGAATAGGCGCACTTGTCCTGCATGCGTGTGTCCGCTGAGGGTCAGTGGGAT
The DNA here is from genome assembly GCA_045591505.1 of Paludibacteraceae bacterium. Taxonomy (GTDB): domain Bacteria; phylum Bacteroidota; class Bacteroidia; order Bacteroidales; family Paludibacteraceae; genus Colicola. Next base: position 1,050 of record JAZNSW010000005.1, on the reverse strand, counting down.
GTCGGTAGTAGGTACTACCTCTCCTCGCCAATGCGATGGGTCGTGAGAGAGGAGGATTTTGAGAGGCGATGAGGCGATAAGGCTATCAGGCAAGGTCATCGCCTTTGGCAAATCCCCTCGGGAGATGGTCTGAAATCCCTGTCCCTGGCAGGAGGTGTTGTCCACGCCGATTATTTGCAGATAAGCGCTGTCGCGCTGAATGGTATAGGACTGATTACGAAGCAGATGCCAACCTAAGGTGTCGCGTTGGTAGGCGGTTAGTTGTTCCACTTTTTGCTCTTTCTGTTCATCGGTTAGTCCGTGGTGGTAAAGTGCAAAATCGTGGTTGCCGAGTACGCTCGTGATACCATCTTTGGCATGCAGTTGGCGGAGCATATCCGTGAACGGAACAGCTTCTTCTACACCAAAGCCCACGAAGTCGCCCGTAAAGCAGATAAGGTCGGGTTGTTGAGCATTGATGGTATCTATCACGCGTTGCAGGAACGCAGGATTATCGGCAAAAGAGGATAGGTGCAAGTCGCTGATATGCACAATCTTATATCCGTTGAAGGCTTCGGGTACATGGGGCGACGTGTATGTGGTAGGTTGTACACGCAGTTGGAAGCGTCCGAACCAATAGCCATAGAGCATGGTGCCGCAGAAGAGCAGCACAAGCGCGAGACCTGTGTAAGCAAAGGGGGCATACGGCATAGCATGATGGCACAGCCGTGCCACAATCCAACAGAGTAGCCATACCAGGGTAGGGCAGAGAAATAACACTACGATGCAGAATATGAGAAAAGAGGTAAACATGGTGCAAAGGTAGTGTATTTTATTCAACCTTGCAAATTTTGATGCGAAAAAGTGTATTATTCGCATCAAAATTTGAAGGGAATAGGGCTATAACTCTTGCCCCATTATTGTGTAAGCTTTGCCTTCGCGAAGGATAACGATTTGTCCGTTCATGAGCATTTTTTTGCCGTTAGACGATGGTACGACAAGGTTATTTACTGCTGTTAGGTCGTTCTTATCAAAGCGAACAGCTACGTCATCATAGGCGAAATAGCCAGG
>JAZNSW010000004.1:0-136692 GCA_045591505.1 Paludibacteraceae bacterium | reverse complement strand
TTCCTGTCCCATGACACTATATATCTTTCCATCGCGGAGGATATAGATATGGTCTTCGTGGAGGATTTTTTGGCAATTGGATATTGGCGATTGGCTATGGATATTTTCCACATCCGTCGTCTCTACTGTAATAACCATCTTATCGGATTCTACATTGCCACAGTCCGTTTCTACCGCATATTTGAGTATCACTTCTTTAATGCCTGCTGCCATAGGTGCATCTGTCAGAGTACCCCAATCGTTGCTGTTCATGATATACCATGCCACTTCTGCGTTTGGTGCATACCATGTCTCGGCAGCGATATGCGCTTGAATCTCTGCAGTTGGAGTAGTCACATCAATTGCTTCCCCTGTGCGAACGATAGGCAGGGTCACCTGGGCTGGCAATGTCTGTACATAGACATTCAGTGTCAGTTCGTGTATCACGCTATCGCACTCCATACCAGCATATTGTTCTGTGGCTGAATAGGTACCAGCCTCAGTAAGTACTTGCCCATACCACTCATATGGCAGTTCCGATGAACAGAGTGCAAGTTTTTCGCTTTCTGTGGTAGCATCAGGTAGAATAATCAAGTGCAGTGTTTCCACATAGTCACATCCGTTTTCAGTTGTAGTAGTATAGGTATAGTCGCCACTTACAGAGTAAGTAAGACCATGCCATTCATAAGAATCGCATACTTCTACAGTTTCTTCAATATGTACCGAATGATGGATAGTGAGATGAAGTGTTTCTATCTGTTCGCAACCATTTTCTGCTGTAGTGGTGTAGATATAATCACCACTTTCGGTATAAGTAACTCCATGCCACTCAAAAGAGTCACATGCGACCATATTTAGATCCATCTTCTTTGATTTGTTAATAGTCAAATATAATGTCTCAATACGTTCGCAGCCATTTTCTGTAGTGGTATTATAGGTGTACTCACCACTTTCGGTATAAGTAACTCCATGCCACTCATAGGAGTCGCATGCAACCATACTTAGTTTTACTTTTTCCGATTTATTAATGGTTAAATGCAGTGTCTCTATGTAGTCACAGCCGTTCTCTGCAGTAGTAGTATAGGTATAATCACCGCTGATAGTGTAGGTTTGACCATTCCAAATGTAACTATCACAAGCAACTATAGTTTCTTCTACATATTGCGTTTTGTGAATAGTCAAGTGCAATGTCACTATGCTATCGCAACCATTAGCAGCAATGGTGGTGTAGGTGTAGTCGCCACTTTGGGTGTAGGTTTGACCGTTCCACTCATAACTATCACAAGCCACTATAGTTTCTTCTGCATATTGCGTTTTGTTTATAGTCAAATGCAATGTCACAATGCTATTACAACCATTAGCAGCAGTAGTTGTATAGGTGTACTCACCGCTCTCGGTGTAAGTCTCACCATTCCACTCGTAGTTGTCGCAAGCCACTACAGTTTCCTCAGCATATTGCGTTTTGTTTACAGTGAGGTGCAATGTCACTATGCTATCACAACCATTAGCAGCAGTAGTCGTATAGGTATAATCACCGCTGATAGTGTAGGTTTGACCATTCCAAATGTAACTATCACAAGCAACTATAGTTTCTTCTACATATTGCGTTTTGTTAATAGTCAAGTGCAATGTCACTATGCTATCGCAACCATTAGCAGCAACGGTGGTGTAGGTGTAGTCGCCACTTTGGGTGTAGGTTTGACCGTTCCACTCATAACTATCGCATGCCACCATAGTCTCCTCCGTATAAACGGTTGGATTAACTATGAGGTTGAGGATATGTTGGATACTATCAATGTCTGTACCTACATATTTCTCTGTGTAGGTATATTTACCCGTTGCAGAATATGACTCGCCATACCACAGATAAGGTGCTTCACTATCGCAAATAGTTACACTTTGCTCATCGTAGTTGCCAGTTGTAAGTACTGTCAAATCTAAGACATAGATAGCACTATCGCAAGCAACGGTAGTATATTGCTCTACAACAGTATATTGACCAGTAGCGGAATAGGTATTACCACGCCAAGTGTATGGCAAATCATTGCTACCAATTACTACAGTTTCGGTGGTAGTAACTGCCTCTGGCATAATAGTGAGTAGGAGAGTAGCAACACTATCACAACCTGCTGTATTGCTCAAAGTCACACTATACTCGCCAGATGTTGCATAAGTTTGACCATTCCACATGTAAGTCTCACCATAGCAAATAGTAGCGTACTCCTTCTCGCCTATTTCGGAATGATTGATAGTCAAATGGAGTGTAACGATACTATCGCATCCGTTTGCAGCAACGGTGGTGTAGGTGTACTCACCACTCTCAGTGTAAGTCTCACCGTTCCACTCATAACTATCGCAAGCAGTTGCAGTTTCCTCTGCATATTGCGTTTTGTTTACAGTGAGGTGCAATGTCACTATGCTATCACAACCATTAGCAGCAGTAGTTGTGTAGGTGTATTCACCACTCTCGGTGTAAGTATTGCCGTTCCACTCATAACTATCGCAAGCAGTTGCAGTTTCCTCTGCATATTGCGTTTTGTTTACAGTGAGGTGCAATGTCACTATGCTATCGCAACCGTTGGCAGCAACGGTAGTGTAAACGTACTCGCCACTTTGAGTATAGGTCTCACCGTTCCAAGTGTAACTATCGCAGGCGGTGATATGCTCCTCGGCGGTGGCGATAGGATTAACGGTTAGGTGCAAGATAACTACACTATCGCAACCGTTCATGTCTTGCAAGGTTACACTATAGGTGCCTGATTCAGCATATGCTTTGCCATCGGCTTGCCAAGTGTATGTCTCACCAGAGCAGATAGTGGCTTCCTCTATGGTTTCTTCTACTTGCGGTAAGATAGTGAGGTATAGCGTAGCCACTCCACTGGATAGGGTGTCAATATATACTCCCGAAGCGTCGTATGTCTTGTCGTGCCATTGATAGGTCTCGCCGTAGCACAAAGTTACCGTATCTGGTTGGAGATAGATAATCTCGAAATAGGCTACGAGTGAGGTATCTTGTGTAAGGACAAGTGTACGAGGGTTGTCGGTGCTGCCGTCAGACCATTGCGTGAATTGATAGCCCTCATCGGGTGTAGCAGTGAGGGTAATCTCTGTTCCCTCAGCATAGGTGCCACCCTCAGTGACAGTACCATTGCCAACAGCAGAAGTCTCAATGTTGAAGTAGCGTATAAACTCTTTCAAATCAACCGTCAATGTTATTTGCGCTTTGGTGGTATTTACCGTATGAAGGGCAATATAATACATTTCTGCCTTTTCTGCTATGAACTGGCGGAAGATGAGTGATGAGTCGGCTTTGGATTCCAATACCTTGTTGCCCGAGTGAGAGAACACTTGCAGCGTAGAGGAGTAATTTGTTTTGAGGCAAACGGTATCTCCTGCTTCAAGGTTCATTGCATACCAATAGATAGTTTCTCCCGTAGGCTTGTCAGCATAGATAACGGTATCATTTTGGATTTCCGTCCATTCTTCGGCGGTCAATGTGTCGGCAGCGACTGACTCTACATACGCGTTGGTGGTCTTAATCAAGTGTCCATCCGCAGCCATAAACTGTACGTGAATATCATTCTCTGCATATAGCATAGGCATATCGTTGTTCACTTCGAAATGGAAACGTGCACAGCGCAATGGTTGAGGTGCGACATCTAAATCGCCGATGAGCGTGTAAGGAATAGTAGGATTATCTACTGCCGTGAAAGGTAAATCGGCATTGTTTTCATTCACCCAATAGCGATAAGCGATAACGCCATCGCTATCTTGACCTGGCATACGCATAAAGTAGCTACTAACGATATTGGAAGCAGAACCACTATTCGTTACTGCTTGTACTTGCAAGAAGTGCATACCTGTAGTCAAACTATCTACATTCAGTTCTAAATCTACAATCTCATTGCCATACGCCAGTTTCTTTTGTGAATGTTGCACACCATCAATCCAGAAGGTGAGCGTAGTGGAATCATTGACTATAGGGCTTGGCATTTTGATGAATGTACGAGATACAGGTACAGAAGGAGAGCCAACATCATTTGTCAGCATTGCATTAAAACAATGCAACCCATCTTTCAAATGCGACACGTCAATCAGCATGGCACTTTCGCCCGCATTGGTAAATGTGCGTCGCTCTGTTTCGTTGTCGAACCAATAGTAGGCATCAAAATTAGTAGAGATTTTGAGAAATTGGTTAGACACAGTAGCCGACGTCGCACCTTCGCCCTCCATACGCACGTGGAGGGTATGTGTTCCATCCGACAGATGCGATACGTCTATCGCAAACGTTTCGCCATTGACTTTATCAACGGTGAAACGATTGTCTTCATTATCATCGAACCAATAGTAGGTTTTTACTGTCGTTGGATTAAGTACCTTAAAGAAATGCGTTGCTTTAGGCACAGTCCAACCGCCAGTATTCTTTTTTGCTCTAACAAAAAGGGTGTGCATGCCTGGTGATAGTGAAGCCACATTCACCGTAGCATCTAATGTATTCGTTGTTCGTGTTATGGTTTGAGCTGCTACGTGATTATCATCAACCCAATAACAAAACGTATAATTATCCGCTGAGAGAGCAAAAGAGTGGAACACAAACGCTACTATTAGTAATACATATTTTCGCATAATTTGTGTTTTCTTTTTGGGTTAATTATTCAGGAATACCTACTTCGATTTTTACTGAGAGTTTTCCGTCTTTGGTAGAACGAGGAGCCACTTCGCATTTGGTGATTTGGAGCGTAGAAGGAATGAGGTCAAAACCAATACCGCCATACAAACCAATTTGAGTGCCGTCTGAACCAATATAAGTAGCCTTTGCCTCGTCGGTTAATTCGTATAATTCATTAAAAGAGAACCAATCTGTACCATTAAATGTTTTGAAGACTGATTTAATAGCTTCGGCTACAGGTTTACCTTCCAAATATTTGTTTGTAGAATTACCCATATATTCAAAAATATTATAATTGAATACAGCATCTTCAGTCTCTGTTGCATCTGCATAGGCACAACAACAAGACAAACAATTAGTCGCTGTACAATTTGATGGTAACCAATGTTGAGAATATTTTGCAGGTAAATTTCCTATAAAAATGCAATTATTGTATTTTGCATATTTCATTGCAATTGGTCCATCATCTTTGCTATCTCTATTACCAGTAATGTTATAATAGCATTGTATGATACAATTCGTAAATTTTGCAGATACGTAAGAACTTTCATTTACAGGGTACATTACAAAGCAATTAAACAAATTAACATTCGCTAATTCAGATGATGATGCATCGAAATCAAGTCCATTCAATAAACAATTGTAAAAGTTTGTGTTACAACTAGCATCTACTACTGCTGGGAAAGAACACTTCAAGAATGTGGTATTTTTAACACGCGTGTCAAAGTCAAAAGTAGATTTAAAATGGATACCTTCAATCGTCATTGTTGTTTCAATTTCGACAGGTATTGCCAAGTTAAATTCATTGCCAATAGAAGTTACTTCGCGACTATTGTCAGAACCTGCGTAGCAACCTGCGCCACGGAGCGTTACTGCTTTTGTCCAAGATGATGGGGCAGTAAATGCGCCACCAGAGAGAGTGATGATGTCACCATGCACAGCCGCTTTGTGTGCTTGCGTGAGGGCATCTGAACCATAGAAGGTAGAGATAGTACCTTCGTGATTTAACAATGCAACAGCAGTTTGTTGCGCAAATAAGGCACTGAATGACAATGCCAAAACGAGAATAGAAAATAACTTTTTCATTGTTTTGTTGTTTTTAATTGGTTAAACATTGTGGTTGGTTTTGTTATTTGTTAGTCCAATAGGAGTTGCGAGAGTGATATATACACAAAAAGCGTGCGCTTTCGTTCGCTTCAATTTGATTTTCTGAGGTTCTGGACTACCTTAATCATTCAAATCTACGCACGGAAAACTCACGCTGGTAACGCGAGCGTGCATAAACCGTACTTGAATGATTAATGATTTCTTGAAAGTGTCCAGTTTTCAGAAAATCAAGTCTGGGCTTATAACGCTATATTAAATATGTCGGGCAACGGCTATGCGCTGCAAATAATTTACAATTTACTGATTTACAATGTACTATTTATTGGGTTATTTACAATTTAGGGGGTTGGTTATTTGGTTAGTATCTTGTTTTATATGAATTCCCAATGTCCTAATTTAGGGGAACCAATCCAATGGATATTCAATTGTTTTAATTCTCTGTATATAGTACGGATATTTACATTCAATTCTTCAGCAATTGATTGTGCTGATATTGTGTTATTTTCTATGATTCTCTGTCGGATTAGTAACTGACGTTCTGTTAATGGTTTTTGACTGACACTTTGACTGACATTTGACGTGTCAGTTAAAGAATCTGCGAACTTAAATGTCACTACAACAAAGTGTTCTGAGATCTCATAAATGTCCTTCGGGTACTTGCGCAAAATGCGATGAATACCACTACCCAATTGTTCTACCCATTCCATGTCGTGGAATATGCGCATCAATTCTCGATTGCGAGGTATAGACCGCCCATTAAAGAACTCCTCTTGGGTCAGTTCATTTACTAATCCGCCATAAGATGTGATAGTCAGTCTATCAGAGAAAACTTCCACAATAGGTGCTTGTTCGGTTGTGTAGTCATTGTGCACAAAGGCATTAACAAACGCTTCGCGGAGAGCTGTATAATCAACCAGTCGTTTCTCTTCGCGACGAAGTTGATTGGTAATGCGAGCCATGGTTCGATTTTCTACATCAATCTTGTCCCACAATTTATCCATCGCTTTGAGCAATGAGCAATAACCAAACTCCTGTGTCTCCAACAAATCACATTTATCAGTGCCTGCATATTTGGCAAATCGAACAGAAAGACTATTCGTATCCGCCAACAGATACGCAACCATATTCAATTTACCCTCTGATGTATAGAAGTCCAAGTTTTGAAGGAATGCGTCGTTGACCTCTAATGTATGTTCTTGGTAGTAAATCTTCAGTTGTTGGAAGTTATGTTCTCCATATCGAGGAGAGACAATATTACGAAGAGAAGTGCGAGTGCGTGATGAGAATAACCCGTTTATCATATTCTCCTCCATCGGCTTCAATCCTGCACCAACACGCAAATAACATCCACTTGGAGACATACCATATTGGCGGATGTAATAGGGTTTTTCTTGTCCAGCAGCGATATTAAGATGAACAATGGTTTTATTTTCTCGTTCCTCAAGATTGATGTCAAAGAGCCCCAAACATGAAGGTAGAATATTATTCTTCAAACGGTCAGAAATAGCGAGTTGAATTGCATCGGCATTATCAACGCCCATTATTTGACCATTATCAGCGACGCCAATATACATATCTCCTCCCAACTTGGAGTTGAGAAAACCAACAACTTCGCGCTCTAACTTGTCGTTAAGACGCTCTTTGTATTCTATATATTGGTTCTCTAATTGCATCTGCGTTATGGGTTTTGCTATTTAGACCGCAAAGGTAGTGAATTATTTTGGATTGAGCAAGAAAATAGCAATTTTTTGCTATTTTCTGTTTAGTGAATGCGCCACTAACAACCGAAATGCACCACTGTTAGGGGTTTATAGATAAGGGAGCAAATCTTAATAAAACGCACATTTTGTGATTTATAGTTCTTAGGTCGTTCCTTGGTTCATCTTTGGTTCTTCGTTGGTCTTTAGCCCGATACTAATAGGGAAGGTACAAGGGAAAGAAATCTTAAAAAAAAGTACCAAAAAGCTAAATTAAAACAATCACCATTTATGCTTAAATAAAAACACAAATGGCGATTGCTTGTATGGTGAAATGGATATTAGTCCTTCTTCACTGGAGTTTTAGGGAAGACTACCCAGAATGCAAGTGCTACTACCAACGCAAAGCCTGCGAAGATATACCAACTTATTTGCCAACCTTCCCATATTGCCATAGGACCTGCTGCTACCACTTCTTCTGCATGAACAAAATGGTTAACAATCGCTTGCGCAGCCAAAGTACCAATAGTAGCACCAAAACCGTTGGTCATCATCACGAACAATCCTTGTGCACTGGAGCGTTGTGCAGGGTCGGTCTCTTGATCCACATACAACGATCCTGAGATATTGAAGAAGTCGAACGCAAAACCATATACGATACAGCTCAATACAAACAATATCACGCCTGGCATACCTGGATTACCCGCTCCAAACAAACCGAAACGCAATACCCATGCGAACATAGCCATCAGCATCACCGACTTGATACCAAAACGCTTCAAGAAAAATGGGATAAACAAGATACACAATGCCTCACAAATTTGCGAAATAGAAATCAACATATTCGCATGCTTAACACCAAATGTATCTGCAAACTGCTCAATCGCTCCGAAACTGGTGATGAATGGATTGGCATAGCCATTAGTAATCTGCAAACACATTCCCAACAACATAGAGAAAATGAAGAATACCGCCATCTTCTTTTGTTTGAACAACGCAAATGCCTCCAACCCGAGTGCCTCCACAAGTGATTTGTTCTCCACATGACCTTTAGTTGGACATTGGGGCAGTGTAAGAGAGTAGATTGCAAGCACGATACTCAATGCACCACTAACAACAAACTGGTTAGGTGTAGCCTGAAAACCGCACAAGTCCACAACCCACATCGTTACAATAAAACCAACTGTTCCGAGCACGCGAATGGGCGGAAAATCTTTTACAGTGTCCATATTCGCTTTTGTTAAAGCAGTGTAAGCCACAGAGTTACTGAGAGCAAGGGTAGGCATGAAGAATGCTACCGAAGCAGTGTAGAGCGAGAAGATAATTGAGAATACTACAGCATCGCCTGCAACAAGTCCATACACCCCTGTTGCAATCATAAATGTTCCTGCCAAAGCGTGACAAAGACTCAATGCCTTTTGTGCAGGAATCCAACGGTCTGCCACTATACCCATGAGTGCGGGCATGAAAAGACTAACAATGCCTTGAATGGAATAAAACCACCCAATATGAGTAGCCATACCATGTGTAGCAAGGTATGTGCCCATCGATGTTAAATACGCTCCCCAAACAGCAAATTCGAGGAAATTCATGACCGTAAGTCGAAATTTAATGTTCTTCATATCTATTTGTTTTTTAGTTTATTGTTTATTCAAAACTCACTGGTGAAGTGGAATTTGATGTTTTTGTAGTCGTTTTGCGCCATTTGCAATACATAGCCACTATCTGCCATAAAAACATCGCGACCATCTTTGTCCTTCGCCATATACTGCGCTTTGCGCTTCTTAAACATCTCTAACTCTGCATCGTTATCCGATTCAATCCAACAAGCTTTGAACATCTGAAGTGGCTCCCAACGACATTTGGCTTGATACTCATGTTCCAAACGGTATTGGATAACCTCAAACTGCAATTGCCCAACAGTACCGATAATCTTTCTGCCATTGAACTGACTGACAAAGAGTTGTGCAACTCCCTCGTCCATCAATTGATTCACTCCCTTCTCCAGTTGTTTTTGCTTCATAGGGTCGGCATTCTCAATATACTTGAACATCTCAGGCGAGAAGGAAGGCAAACCTTTGAAATGCAAGTTCTCCCCCGATGTAAGCGTGTCACCAATCTTGAAGTTGCCCGTATCAGGTAAGCCGACAATATCTCCTGCAAACGCCTCATCCACAGTCTCTTTGCGTTGTGCCATGAAGCAGGTTGGTGCCGCAAAGCGCATCTGACGGTTCTCGCGCACGTGTTTATAATAGGTGTTACGGATAAACTTGCCCGAACAAATTTTGAAGAACGCAATACAAGAACGGTGATTAGGGTCCATATTGGCGTGAATCTTAAAACAAAAAGCAGTAAATCCTTCTTCCATAGGTTCTACCTTTCGCTCCACTGCCTCAACAGGTCTTGGTGACGGAGCAATCTGAACAAAACATTCTAATAGCTCCTTCACACCAAACGTGTTCAATGCCGAACCAAAGAATACAGGTGCTAACTCACCCGCTAAATATTCCTCCTGACTAAATGGATTATACACACCATCAATCATCTCCAAATCTTCTTGCAGTTTCATAGCATCGTTCTCGCCAATGAGCTCTGCAATCTGTGGATTGCTAACGTCCTCAAAGCGGATGGACTCGGTGACTTGCGTTTTGTTGGGGGTATAGAGATCAAGGGTAGATTGGAAAATGTTGTACACGCCTTTGAATCGCTGTCCACTATTAATAGGCCATGATAGCGGGCGCACATGAATACCAAGTTCGCTTTCTACCTCGTCCATGAGGTCGAATGGGTCTTTACCCTCTCGGTCCATCTTGTTGATAAACACCATCACTGGCGTTTTGCGCATACGGCATACTTGCATGAGTCGCCTTGTTTGCGTCTCTACACCTTTGGCCGAGTCAATAACAATAACTACAGAATCGACGGCAGTTAGTGTGCGGAAAGTGTCTTCAGCAAAATCTTGGTGACCAGGGGTGTCAAGAATATTGATATGATAATCCTTATAATCAAACCCCATGACCGACGTCGCCACAGATATTCCACGCTGCTTCTCAATCTCCATCCAGTCGGAAGTAGCAGTTTTACGAATTTTGTTTGATTTAACAGCTCCAGCTACATGAATGGCTCCTCCGTATAGGAGTAATTTTTCCGTCAGCGTTGTTTTACCCGCGTCAGGGTGGGAAATAATCGCAAAGGTGCGACGACGCAAAATTTCTTTTTGTTCAGTATTCGTTAGCACGGTAATATAATTTACAATTTTATGATTTACAATGTACTCTTGATTTACGATTTGGATGATTGTTGTATTATTTCCGCGATGGTGCGGGGTAGGAGTATTTTTTCTTGCTGCTGTACTCGGTGAGAAAGCGTTTCAGGCGTATCGTTTGGCAATACATCCACTTGTGCTTGGGCAATAATACCACCTCCGTCCACCTCACTACTCACATAATGCACCGTACAACCTGCATGTTTTTCCTTAGCTGCCAATACCGCTTCTTGCACACGCAAACCATACATGCCTTTTCCGCCATACTTTGGCAGCAATGAAGGATGAACATTAATAATCTGCATCTTCCACTTTTCGCAAATCCACTGCGGCACAATAGCCAAGAAACCCGCCAACACAATTAGTTGAATTGCATGATTGGCGAAAGCCTTGTCTATCTCTTGCCAATCTTTGGAGCATAGGGTAGGTATGCCATGATTTTCGGCTCTTATCTGTGCCTGACATTCGCGGTTCGTTACCACCAATGCTACACGATAGCCATGCTGCCTTTGCTGATCAATGAGTGTTTGCAGTGTTGTGCCTGTGCCCGATGCCAGTATTGCTATATTCATCATTTATTTTCGTGTATCATCTCAGTTTTGCACCGAACTTCTCCTCAAAAGTCTTTTGCAGTTTAGCCATGATGGCTTCAATCTGCTTATCCTTGAGGGTATTCTCAGTATCTTGTAGGATGAATGATAGTGCATAACTCTTCTTGCCTGCTTCGAGATTCTTGCCTTCGTACACATCGAAGAGGTTGACCGATTTGAGCAGTTTCTTCTCTGCTGCATATGCCGCTTGTGCCAATTCTGCAAAAGTCACAGATTTATCCACAAGCAAAGCAAAATCGCGTTTTACTTCTGGGTATTTTGGCAAGTCGTTGATAACTGGCTTGTATTGCTTGTTGAGGCGCAATAGCATGTTCCAATCAAGGTCTGCATAATAAACAGGGTTATCAATATCAAATGCTTTGCGTTGCTTTTGTGCCACGATAGCCATGACACCAATTTGCTTGCCGTTTGGTGCAAGAATCGCTTGTCCGTCATCGAACAAATCATTCGCAGCCAATGGAGTCAACTTATAATTAGCCACTCCCATACGACGGAGCACATTAGCCACAAAAGCATGTAATTGGTAGAAGGATGATTTCTCCTCTTTGCTTACCCATGATTGTGCTGTTTTATTACCCGTAATCCACAATGCTAAATGTGGCTCTTCGTAGTATGCATAAAGAGGGTCATATGTCCAATGAGGATCTTTGGCTTGTCTATCTGCAATCTTTTGTGCATTGTAGTGGTAGCAGTTGCCAAACTCGTAGAACTTAAGGTCTGTGTTCTTACGATTGGCATTACGTTGAATACTCTCCAATCCGCCGAAGAGCAGTGTCTGACGCATTACACCTAAGTCCTGGCTGAGTGGGTTCATTATCTTAACACATGTCGCCAAACTAAACGATTCCAATGGCTCATAGTAGGATACTTTGGTGAGTGAGTTATTAAGTATCTCATTGAATCCTTGTGCAGTAAGTTGCTCGGAAATGCGAATTTGCAGTGCTACTGGGTTAGGTTTGGGATTATAGCTGAGTGAAGTATTCAACTTCTCAGGGAACTCTACATTGTTGTAGCCGTAGATGCGGAGAATATCCTCCACTACATCACATTCGCGTTGCACGTCCACGCGGTAGCGAGGCACGCCTAACTGCCAATCCTTGCCGTCTTTGCTGTAAATCTCTACCTCCATTGCGCGGAGAATGTGCTCAATCAATTCCTCGCCAATCTCTTTACCAATGAGTGCATTGACACGGTCAATATTCAACTCTACTGGGAATGGCTCAAACACTTTACTACCATCTACAGGCGTAGTCGATCTACCATCTACAGCGCAGCGATCTACAATCTCCATAGCAATTTCTCCGCCTGCTACTTCTTGGATGAGCAATGCGCAACGCTTGAGTACATAGAGTGTATTATTAGGATCGCAACCACGCTCATAGCGGAAACTTGCATCGGTAGATAGTTGGTGACGGCGAGCAGTCTTACGGATGCTCACAGGGTCGAAATATGCGCTCTCAAGGAAGACGTTGGTCGTTGTTTCGCTGATACCAGAGTCTTGTCCACCGAACACACCTGCTATACACATTGGCTCTTCTGTATTGCAAATCATCAGGTCAGCAGCTGATAGGGTGCGCTCTATGCCATCAAGGGTGATGAATTTTTGTCCTTCGGCAGCGTTTTTGACAATGACCTTATTGCCTTTAATCTTGTCGGCATCGAAAGAGTGGAGTGCTTGTCCCATCTCGTGCAGTACGAAGTTGGTGACGTCCACCACGTTGTTGATAGGGCGAATACCGATGGTGTTGAGGGCTTTCTTGAGCCAATCGGGTGACTCTTTAATCGTCACACCTTTGATACTCACGCCCGTGTAGCGAGGGCATGCTTCAGCATTCTCTACCACTACTTCGATAGGTAATGCATGGCTATTGACTGTAAAATCCTCAACGCTTGGCTTCTCTAACCTTATCGCCTCATCGCCTTTCGCCTTATAGTATGCGTATAGGTCGCGTGCTACGCCGTAGTGACTGGCTCCATCGGCACGGTTAGGAGTGATGTCCACCTCGATGAGTGTGTCATCTTCTACACCAAAATACTCTTTAGCAGGCATACCTACTGGAGTGTCGGCAGGGAGTACCATGATGCCGTCGTGACTGGTGCCTACGCCAATCTCATCTTCGGCACAAATCATACCGAGTGACTCCTCGCCACGAATTTTGCCTTTCTTGATGGTGAATTTCTCATCGCCACTATAGAGTACTGTGCCTACAGTAGCAACAATCACTTTTTGCCCAGCAGCTACGTTGGGTGCACCACACACAATCTGCAATGGCTCTGCATCGGGAGCCACGCGAGTAGTGGTGATATGCAGGTGGTCAGAGTTTGGGTGATCTACGCAGGTGATGACTTCACCTACTACCAAACCCTCTAAGCCACCTTTGATGGTTTGCACTTTCTCTATTTTTCCCACCTCCAAACCGATGGAAGTGAGAATCTTTGCTACATCTTCTGCGCTGTCTGTGAGCGATAAGTAGCGTTTTAACCAATTATACGAAATATTCATTTTCTTTTGATATTTATTACGTGGGTAATTAACGGATTTTTGCAATTAGCGCGCAAAGGTACAACAATTTTTGCATTTATGCAAGTGTTTGGCGACTTTTTTGTGGAAAACTAAAATAGGGTAACGCATCTACCCTGTACAATATACTCAATTTTGACAAAAAGTAAAAAAAAATTGTATAATCCAAAAAAAATATGTAACTTTGCAGCGAAAATTGTATCATTATGAAAGTATTGCTTATAAACGGAAGTCCCAGAGCGAATGGTAATACCAGTATTGCACTTGAGGAAGTGGCTAAGACTTTGGCATTAGAAGGAATAGAGACTGTGACGGTTCATATAGGTGTGCAACCTGTTCGCGGATGCGTTGCATGTGGCGCATGTCACACGAAAAAAGGTAAGTGCGCCTTCTCAGATGCGCTATATGATCAATTGCACGCTATTCTTACAGATGGTGTAGATGGATTAGTCGTGGGGTCGCCTGTGTATTATGCGGGGCCTAATGGCTCGCTATGCGCCTTGCTCGACCGACTCTTCTATTCCGCAGGAGCTATGTTGTCCTACAAACCTGCTGCAGCGGTGGCTGTATGCCGAAGAGGGGGTGCTAGTGCATGCTTTGATAGACTGAATAAGTACTTTACTATCAATAATATGCCCGTTGTTTCGTCGCAGTATTGGAATAGCGTACATGGTTGGGAGAAAGGCGAAGCTACACAAGACAAAGAAGGTTTGCAAACCATGCGTACCTTAGCACGAAATATGGCATGGATGATGCGCAATCTGGCTAAGGAAAATCGCCCCGAAAGTGAGAAACCTAAAGTAAGGACGAATTTTATTTAGGCGATGAGGCTATAAGGCGATGAGGCTATAAAAATACAGGAAATGAAAGCAATATATATTCATGGTTTTACGGGGTCAATATTTGCCCCTATAGTAGAGAAGTTTCGTGTGTATTATCCTGAATTGGAATGGTGCTTCATTGAAGTGAACCAAAACCCCGATGAATCACTGCCAAAAATAAAACAGTTCCTCGATGAGAACCCCGATGTAGAATATCTAATTGGTAGTTCAATGGGTGGTTTTTATGTGCTTTGTACCGAGTTTGCAGGGCGCAAGATTGTAATTAATCCGCTTTTGCAAGCCACTAAAGTGCTTCGATATGCGGTAGGGACGCACCAATGGCGTGGCAAACGTACTGATGGTGCAACAGAGTTCACCTTTACGCTCGAAGATGCAGAGCGATTTAATCATTATACTCCAAAAGATTCACCACAAACCGTTTGCCACTATACCGAACATGACCAAGTGTTGGGCGAATGGACCAAAGAATACTATCCTACATTCTTCGCGCATTGCAAAATGGTAGCTGAATTGAAAGGGCATTTTCTAAGCGAGGAATATATACAACATCGCTTGTGCGATGCTATGCAAATCGAATTATGACAAAAGAAGAAATAGAAAAACGCGCAGAACGCGCCAAAGAACTTTTTCATCAGGGATTTAATTGTAGCCAATCGGTGTTTGCTGCATGTGCTGATATATATGGTATTCACGATGAAGCATTGGCTTTGCGCCTCTCTGCCTCATTTGGCGGTGGTATAGGACGTATGCGTCTTACCTGTGGTGCCGCGTGTGGTATGTTTTTATTAGCGGGAATGGAGAATGGTTCATTCACTCCCCATGATGCCGAAGGGAAGAAACAAAACTATGCCCTCGTACAAGAATTGGCTGCACAATTTAAAGCCGAAAATGGTAGTTTAATATGCTCTGAACTGCTTGGCATTGCTCCCAAACCACAAGAACCAACGCCAGAAGCGCGTACAGAAGCATATTATCACAAACGCCCTTGTGCGGAAATGGTAGGCAACGCAGTACGCATCTTCTTAACCACACTAAACAATGGTACACTACATTAAACAATTCTATACAAACTAAATATGAAATACTTTTTAGCCATTATTGGTGGTGGTCCCGCTGGATATACTGCCGCAGAAATAGCATCCAAAGCAGGGAAGGATGTGGTAATCTTTGAACAAACAGCCCTCGGTGGAACATGCCTCAATGTAGGATGTATTCCTACTAAAACCTTATTATATAGTGCGAAACAATACTATAACGCTACCCATGCAGATAAATATGGCGTGAAAACAGAAGGTGTGTCATTCGATTATGGGAAGATTGTGCAACGCAAAACTAAAGTGGTGCGCAAGTTGGTGGCAGGTATTAAACAAAAACTCAAAAATGACCATTGTAACGTGGTTATGGGTGCTGCTACTATTGTTAGCCGAAACGACGAACAAGTGGTGATTGCTTGTGGAGAAGAAAACTACGAAGCGGAGAATTTGCTGATTTGTACAGGTTCGACTAATTTTGTACCTCCAATCCCTGGCATAAAAGACAATCCTGCTGTATGGGATTCTACTGATGCTTTGGCTGCAACCGAACTACCTGCATCCATGATTATTGTAGGTGGTGGCGTTATTGGTATGGAGTTTGCTACTCTCTATCACGAATTGGGTGTACCAGTGACAGTCATTGAGGCAATGCCAACAATCCTGCCTAATCTTGATCAAGAAGTGGTAAGCATATTACTTGAGAAGTATCGTAAAGCGGGTATTCAGATACTAACAGATACGAAAGTAACAGAATTGCAGGGAAATAAAGTGTTGACAACGCAAGGCGAATACGAAGCAGAACATATTCTCGTATCTGTGGGGCGTCGTGCAAATATGCAAGGATTGGAGGCATTGAACGATATTGAAATGTACCGTGGCGGTATCGTGGTAGATGAATTTATGAAGACCAATCTCAAGAATGTATATGCTGCAGGTGATGTAACAGGTAAAATTATGTTAGCACATGTAGCAAGTCGCCAGGCAGAAGTGGCTATTGGACGCATGCTTAAGCAATTGCCATTACAACGTATTGCCTACAATGCTATTCCGAGTGTGGTTTATACTCATCCAGAAATTGCATGCGTTGGACTAACTGAAAAAGACCTCAATGATATTCGTGAAGGCGATTTTGCTCCTTCTATGTCAACCGATAAACCATTTGTGGAATACGAGGTACATAAGTTGCCTATGACTTTCTCAGGTCGCTTTGTAGCTGAGAATGAGGGGGAAACAGGATTATGCAAGGTGATTGTGGATAAGAAAAATAAAACCATTATTGGTGTGCATATGATAGGTAATCCTTGTTCAGAGTTCGTGGCAGCTGCCAGTTTTGCTGTGCGTATGGGCTACACTGTCGCTGAATTTAAGCAGGTTGTGTTCCCACATCCTACAGTAGGTGAAGTGCTGCGCGAGGTAATCATGGAAGCATAGTGAGGCGATGAGGCTATAAGGCGAAAGGCGAGAAGGAGAGAGAATATGGAAAGACAAGAGAAAGTATTAGCATATTTGACAGCGCATCAGATACCCTTTGAATGTTACAACCATCCCGAAGGGAAGACTATCGAAGAAGCCAAACGCTGGTGGCGAGAGGATGGCAGTGTGCATTGTAAGAATATCTTTATGCGCAATCATAAGGGTACGCAACATTATCTGATTTGTTTCCATTGTGATCATGATTTGGCTATTCACGATTTGGAACAACGGCTGAAAGCATCGCTATTGGCAACGGGCAAGACATCGCCTGGCAAACTATCGTTTGCTAGTCCCGAGCGAATGATGCGCTATCTGGGCTTGGAACCAGGTAGTGTTAGCCCTTTTGGATTGATTAATGATGAAGAACATCATGTGATACTCTTCCTTGATAAGTACCTGCAAGATGCAGATAGCCTGAGTTTTCACCCCAATGACTGCCGCGGAACGGTGGTTATTAAGCGCGAAGATTTCTGCCGTTACCTGGAATTGGTAGGAAATACGGTTGAGTGGATAGAGTTGTATTAGGTGAGAGGTGAAAGATTAGAGGAAAGGATTATGGAAAAGAACAATATAAAAGAGTGGGTGAGAGTGCTGAAATTTGTGCTGTTTTCGGCAAGTGCAGGTATTATTCAGTTTGGCTCTTTCGCCCTGCTGAATGAATTTACAGGCTGGCGCTACTGGCCATGTTATCTTATTTCGTTGTTGTTGAGTATTCTGTGGAATTTTACCTTCAATCGCAGATTTACCTTCAAGTCGAATGCGAACGTGACACGTGCTATGCTCTTGGTATTTGTTTTCTATGCATTCTTCACTCCTGCGACTACCATTTTGGGTGATTGGCTGGCAGAAGATTTGCTATGGAATGAATACTTAGTAACGATTATTAATATGCTCCTTAACGTATCCTTGGAGTATTTGTACCAACGTTATGTAGTATATCGCAATCAGGTAGATAATCGATAATGCAGAATATTAACTAATTGAATGATAACTATATGAAAAGATTACTTGCAGTTTACTTTATGCTTCTAATTCTTGTTCCATCTATGCATCAAGCCTTAGCATGGGGCAACAAAGGTCACCGAATTGTAGCTCAAGTGGCATACGATAATCTCTCATGCAGAGCGCGCAAACAAGTTGATGCAGTGCTTGGAAAACGCGGAATGATTTATCTCTCTACATGGGCAGATGAAATAAAAAGTGACACCATTTATCCTAAAAGCCATACATGTCACTATCAGGATTTAGATGGTGGATTATCAGATGCTCAAGTAGTTGCTATGCTAACTGACTACCCTGAAGTGGGTGGTGATCTCTTTATGGCAATGGATAGTATCGAAGCAGTTTTAATGAAAAATGGTGCATGTCATGATGCATTAGCTTTTTATGTGCATTTTTATGCCGATCGCTTTTGTCCTATGCACGTGGCGCATTTGGATGACAAAGGTGGCAATGGGGTTAAGATGAAATGGTTTGGACAAAATACCAATCTGCACTCAGTTTGGGATGGCAAACTTATCGATTACAAAGGATTTAGTTATACAGAGTACGCACAATATTTGCATGATCAATATAGCAGTAAGAAGAAAACTCTCCTTAAAATGACCGATGAGGAAACGCTGCTGCAAACGTATCATATTACCTCTGCAATATATGACTATCATGCTACATGGAATGGAAATACTTACCACTATGCATACCGTTGGCTTGAGCCCATGGAGTGGCAATTATATATTGCAGGCGTAAAATTAGCGCAATCGTTAAATGCAATATACAAATAGGCTGCGAATGCATGTTTTGGATTTTACTAACAATCTTCTTCGTATTATATAACCCAATGGTTGACTTTACTTTACGTCAATATAAGAAATTAATCGTTGCATTGCAGAAAAAAGGCTATAAATTCATTACTTTTGAGCAATATTGTGACCTTGCCTCGTCGCCTAATAGCCTTATAGCCTCATCACCTTATATCATCTTGCGTCACGATGTAGATTTGAAAGCGGCGAATAGTTTAGAGGTTGCGCGGATTGAAAATGAGTTAGGGATAAAGGCGAGTTACTATTTCCGTGTTGTATCTGAGAGCAATCAACCAGAGATTATTCGAGCTATTGCAGGACTGGAGCATGAGGTGGGCTATCATTACGAGGACATGTCTATTGCGCAAGGGAATGTGGATTTGGCTTATGAACATTTTCAAAAACAGTTGAGGTATTTTCGTGCATATTATCCTGTGCGTACGATTTGCATGCATGGAGCTCCAACAAGCAAGTGGGATAGCAAGGATTTGTGGAAAAAATATGATTATCGAGACGATAATATCATAGGAGAGCCATATTTTGATATTGATTTCAGTCAGGTATTTTATCTCACTGACACAGGGCGTTGTTGGGATGGATACAGAGTATCAGTACGCGACAAGATACCTAACTATCAAGATGATTGGATCCAAAAAGGTTGGGTGTATCATAGTACGAATGATATTATTGAGGCAGCAGAGCAGGGTATCTTACCTTCATGTATCATGATTACCACGCATCCTCAACGCTGGACAGATAAACGTGTTGAGTGGGTGAAAGAGATTTTTACACAAACCATCAAGAATGTTGTCAAGCGCCTTTTAATTAAATTCAAATAATAAAAAATAAGCAGTACTTAAGTACTGCTTATTTTTTACCATTAAACTCCAATTTTATTCCTCTTCTTGATAGTATCCCTTTTCGATGCCATATTGCAGTTCTCCATCCATGATAAGTTGGATTTGCGTGGAAGTGAGAGTAAGACCTTGTGCTTTAGTAGCTTGGATAAGAAAATTCAGTTGAGCCGTTTCATCAATCTCACCATCCAAATAGGTGATTTCGCCAGTTTGCTCATCCTCTTCAAGCAGACCGTTCTCTACCAAATAGTCATCCATGAGATCAAGTACGAGTAGCACATCGGCTTGGGTGATACCTGCGCGATCTTCAACGGGAATAAGGTTCCAAATGTAGTTCAAAAGTTCTTTTTCCTCTGCATCAAGCAGGCTTAATTCAATGTTTGTGTTCATAATTTCGAATATTTTAGTGAATTTGCTTGCAAAATTACAAAATAATTCTTACCTTTGCAAATTATTTTACAAATAATTGTCAAAAAGTTTTATGAAGGAATTACTAATACGTACTTTATTTGGAGCTATCTATGCAGGAGTCGTGGTAGGGGCAATATTGTGGGATGCCACTATCTTTGGTATGGTATTTATGATAGTGACAGCTTTGGCCGTGAAGGAATATCATACTCTAGTGCAAAGTTCTGTAAAACAAATGGCCTACGCAATGGCAGCAAGTGTACTACTCTTTGCCTTTATCTTTTTCTCATATACCGCAGTGAATTGGAGTTATCACATCTTGTTTGGCTATGTAGTCGTGCTAGTTGTCTCAATGCTTCACGAAATTTTCAAGCCTAATCATCAGACGCTTGCCCATTGGGGACACCTATGCAGTAGTCAATTGATGATAGCGTTGCCCTTCTCGCTGATGACAGCAATATTGATGCATGATCGTTTTTTGCTACTCGCCTTATTTATCTTAGTATGGGCAAACGACTCTGGAGCTTATCTATTGGGCTCCCTTACAGCGCATACAAAGCGTGGAAACCACAAGATGTGTCCTGCTATTAGTCCCAAGAAATCATGGGAAGGACTGATAGGCGGTATCATTCTATCTATAGCTGCCGCGTGTGTATTCCATATAGTGGGATGGACTAGTTCGATTACACTAACCGTTTATCCATGGTTAAATAGTATATTATTGGCATTGGTTGTTTCAATATTTAGTACGTTGGGCGATTTGATGGAGAGCCAAATGAAGCGTACATTAGGAGTGAAAGACTCGGGCAAGTTTATGCCTGGACATGGTGGCGTGTTGGACCGCTTTGATAGTTTGCTGTTGGTGACACCAGTAGTATATTTTCTATTTATTTATCTAGCAGACCTGCTATCATAAAAAACGAATACAACCACTGCCTAATGTTATTTCTAATTCGCATATTCAGTTTATTACCTTTGTCTGTTTTATATCTAATGGCAGACGCAATCATCTACCCACTAATGTATTATGTGGCTAGATATCGATTAAAGGTTGTACGTAAGAATATGCGTAACTCTTTCCCAGAGAAATCGCAGAGCGAGTTAAAGCAACTAGAAAAGCAGTTTTACCACCATTTCTCGGATGTGTTGGTCGAAGTAGTGTATGGTTATCGTATTAGTGATGAGGAAATGCGTAAGCGTGTAGTATTCGAGAATGTAGAGTTGGTTGAACGTCTAGGAGAAAAGACCAAAGGTGTAATCGCATATTTAGGACATATGGGCAATTGGGAGTGGCTAGTGGATCTAAATAAGCGTTTTGTAGGCAACATGGTGGAGTATAACGTCTATCGCAAGCTGAAAAATCCTAATTCGGATAAGATGATGCTTGAGCTGCGTAGCAAACGTGGGGGAGAGTGCGTGGAGAAGAATCAATTATTGCGTAAATTAGTAACTTTGAGGCACGCGGATCATCCATATGTAATAGGAATGCTTGCCGATCAGAAGCCATCTAAGCGCAGTTCGTATGCATGGACAACGTTCTTACATCAAGAAACGGCATTTCTGGACGGCAGCGAAGTATTGGCCCGTAAGTTTGGATACTCTGCTGTTTATGCTCATATTTATTCTCCAAAACGTGGGTATTATCGCATATCTTTTAAGATGATTACGGATAATCCTTCAATAATGGAATATGGAGAAATGACCCAATCCTACGCTAAATACCTTGAACAAAATATCTATACTCAGCCTGAACAATGGCTGTGGACACATAATCGTTGGAAATGGGGAAGAAAAGAGCTTGAAGGGTAATTCTATTTTTTTCTGTTTGTCTTCCATTTTTTCATTTTACATACTTGTTTGAGAATTGAATATTTTGTGTAAATGTACAATCATACGAAAAATATTCAATTCTCATGAATTTATGTATATATTCAAATTATCACTTTTTTTCTAGATAGAGAAGGGGATGTTAGGGCATCATATTGCACATGTGAAAAATGATTATAAAAGTAAAAATCCAGATAATTTACACATTTATAAATAATAAATTCACAAATATATACCATTACTACACACACTCAAATCAACAATGTGAATTTTGTCAAATACATACATGTTAAGCCTGAATTATCAATCTTGTGTTTATATGATACGTATGTAATTTATGTAAAATCAATAAGTTACGTTGATTATATGGAGTTGTACTATAGTTTAATAGCAACCTATATGGTTTTTAATATGTTAAGTTGCTATACATTTGACTATATTATATTGTAATATACTATTAATCAGCAATTTTATAAAGAATACCTAAAGTATTAATTAAAAAATAACAATAGTTGATACATAGAAAGATATGCCTGATACTCTCATTTGTCTAGATTTTTCAGGTATTCACATATGAAAACATTATTGTTTGCAGAATTGTGAATTGTGAAATTTGCAAATGTAAAATATTTTTCATACCTTTGCACCCGATTTTGAGTGTAACAATTTTCATTGATTGTGTAAATAGATAATTTAAAAATAAAAATAAACAGTATGAATGAACGTGACCGTGTATTAAAGCTTATGCAAGCAGAAGGAATGAATGCTAAGCAGTTTTGTTTGGAAGTGGGAATAAGTCAAGGTACCCTATCTAATATTACGGGTGGTCGTAATAAACCGAGTTTGGATGTTTTGCAAGCCATCTTGCGTCGTTTTCGTGCAGTTAACTGTGATTGGTTGATTATGGGTGTTGGTAATATGTATCTTTCTGGTGGGACAGAGCCTCGCACATTATTTGATGAAGAACCAGCAGAGACCATTACATCATCTATACATTCTCTTTCGGCAAATGAAGTTGTTTTACATGAAAAGCATGGTGTTACAAGTGAAGAATCACCAATTTTGATGCGAAAAGTAGAAAAAATTGTCATTTTCTATTCGGATGGAACGTTCGAGGAAAGGTGATAGAAATGTAAAATATTGATATTTGGAAGTGGCAAAAAAGAAATTAAGTAATAATTTTTAATTATTATTTGCCCATATAAAAAAAATGTAGTACCTTTGCAGAGTTGTGTAATGTGGTGTCTTGTTTTGAAAAAGAGATGCCGCGGTTTTTAATTGAGTAAAAATGTTAAAAAAAACTACTTTATTATTACTTTCGCTTATACCTTTGTTTGTATGTTCAGAGGAGCATATATTGATTGTTGCAGATCCTCACGTGTTGGCAGAGTCTTTAATAGAGCCAGGAAGTGCTTTTGATGAGATGATGGATAATCAACGAAAAATGATAGATTTGAGCGAGTCTGCTTTTGTTGCGCTTGTGGATACCGCCATGCTCTATCAGCCTTCGTTGGTGCTTATTCCAGGTGATTTGACTAAGGATAGTGAGATGGCGAGCCATGATGTTGTCTTGGAACAATTGAATCGTATGAAAGCAGCAGGAATCAACGTGTTGGTTATTCCTGGAAATCATGATATTGGTGGCCAGGCATATGCCTATCAAGGGGATGAAAAAGTGTCCGTGGAAAATTTGACAGATGATAATTGGGAAAGCAAATATTCCATAGTGTATGATCAAGTAGTGGCTAAAGATATTAACTCACACAGTTATGTAGCAGAGCCATTGCGTGGGGTTACTATTTTAGGAATAGATGCATCACACAATGCTGGTGAAGGATATTTGTCTGAAGCAACTCTCTCTTGGTTGCTTTTACAAGCCGATAGTGCCAGCCTTAAAGGTAATATGATTATTGCAATGTGTCATTGGCATGTGTTGAATCATGTGGATGAAGAAGGTGTTATGATGGAATCTGGGCGATTGATAAATGCAGACGCGGTACGTGATAGTTTAATGGCACATGATGTTCATCTATTGCTGACAGGACATATGCACGTGAATAGTATCTCCACTTATCGTGACACAATTCAGTTGTCAGGAGATAGTATCGTAGAAATTAGTACGGGGGCTCCCATCACATATCCATGTTCATATCGTTGGTTGACAATTTCGGATGATCGAAGCACCGTGAACCTGCAAACAGAGAATATAAATGCATTGCCTCACCATAAGGATATGTATGCGCATAGTCGCGTATGGATGACCGAACATCTTAGTGTGTTACTTCCTTCAATATCTATTCGCATATTTGACAAAGCAGAATCGGCGATAGAATCTTATATTAAAAAGAATATGCCTATGGTAAGTGGTATGATTATCAATATGCTCAAGCAAAGTTTGCCACAAACCGATGAAGAGAAAGTTGCATTGGTTGAAAAATACTTGGGTTCTACAATAATTGCATTATATCTTTTGCATAGCGATGCCAACGAACCAACACATCCAGAGGCCGATTCTTTGGCACAAGCGATGTATGATGGAGTCAGTGCTATGATTCACGATAAAACCGATGCTATCTTTGCACAATATCCATCTTGGCAACAACCTATTATTAATGCGGTTTTAGCATCAATGGAAGTTCCTATTCAGTCTATGGTAGAAGATTGTACAGATTGGGCATCTAAATTACATAGCGATTGTACAGATGATTTGCAACTTACTTTAGTGATTAACGAAGCACAACCACCCCAATCGGGTACATGCGTGGAAAGTATTGGGGAAGAGACGGATATTACTATCTACGATTTATTAGGTCGTTGTGTGTCAGAGGGACAGAAAGTACCGCACGGAATATACATTCAGAATGGTAAGAAAATTATTCGTTAATACAAGGGAATTACTTTTGCAAAATTACTAAAAATATTATAACGATGAATTTATCCGAATTAACAAACAAAATCTACGCGGAAGGCGTGGAGAAAGGTAATGCCGAGGCAGCTGCTATCGTGAAGAAAGCACAAGACGAAGCTGCTGCTATCGTGGCTAAAGCCGAGAAAGAGGCAGCAGAGAAACTGGCTGCTGCAGAAGCAAAATTGGCAGAGATGGACAAGAACACTCGTGCCGAGTTGAAACTCTTCGCTGAACAAAGCGTAAGTGCGCTCAAGACTGAGGTGACTAACCTGCTGACTGAGCAAGTGGCTGCTGACAGCGTGAAAGCTGCTACCGCTGACGCAAAATTCATGCAAGGCGTGATCGCTAAACTCGCTGAGCAAATGGCGAAAGATGGCAACGTGACCATCGAGGCAAAAGATGCAGAGGCATTGAAGAAATACTTTGCTGCTAACGCAAAAGGTTTGCTCGAAAAAGGCGTGAAGATCAACGAAGTGAAAGGTATCAAGACCGATTTCGCTATCGTACCAGAGAAAGGTGGCTACAAGTTGAACTTCGGTGAGAAGGAGTTTGTAGAGTACTTCAAAGAGTTCTTGCGTCCACAATTGATCGATTTGTTGTTCTAATGGGATACGAATGTTTATTGGCTGGTTTGCCTGATTTGAAGGCGGGCGGGGAAGCACCGATGAGTATCGATGCTCTCATGGAGCTTTTTGGTGAGACACTCACTGAGAAGGACCTCGCGCTGCTTTCCGTATTGCGTATGCCATCTGATGCGGAGGAAGTGCTGGAGAAGATTGCCGAGTATGACGAGACAATCATCGGTCAGCCAACATGGTGGGAAGACGCACGCGAAGTGCTGTCAGAAACCGACTTGCGCACGCAGGTGCTGTACGAAATAGGTCTTACAAGCAAAAACGCGTTCGTTCGCAAATGGTTTGCCTTCAACCAAGACATGAACAATGTGTTGGCAGCTACTATTTGTCGTCGTCACGGTTTTGATGTGCGTAAGGCAATCGTAGGGCATAACCCTGTGGCAGAGATCTTGCGTAAGGACTTGCCACAAAAGGATTTTGGCTTGGCAGGCGTGATGGATAATCTGTCGGAAGTGATGGCGCTCGTAGAGATTGATAACCTCATGGAGCGTGAGAAACAGATGGATGCAATCCGCTTTGCATGGTTGGAGGAGAAGACACTGTTCGTGAACTTCTCAATAGAAAATGTATTGGCTTACTACTTGCAAGCAGAAATGCTGAATCGTTGGGCTCTCCTCACAGTAGAACAGGGTGAGAAGGTCTTTAGAGAGTTGGTGAGTGATATGAAAAAAGGAATAAATTTACAATAAAGATATGACAACAGGAAAAGTAAAAGGTATCATCGCCAACCTGGTGACTGTGGTGGTAGATGGACCTGTATCACAAAACGAAATCTGCTACATCAAGCTCGGTGAGACTCGATTGATGGCAGAGGTCATTAAGGTGATTGGCGACAATGTCTATGTACAGGTGTTTGAGAGCACCCGTGGACTGAAAGTCGGCAATACCGTAGAGTTTACAGGACACATGCTTGAGGTAACATTGGGTCCTGGTCTTTTGAGCCGCAACTACGATGGTCTGCAAAACGACCTCGATAAGTTGACTGGCGTTTTCCTCCAACGTGGTGAGTACAACTTCCCACTCGACGAGGAGAAGCTATGGAAGTTTGAGCCAATCGCAAAGGTAGGCGACAAGGTAGAGGCTGCTGCATGGTTGGGTGAGGTAGATGAGAACTACCAACCACACAAGATCATGGTGCCATTCGTATTCGAAGGCACATACACCGTGAAGAGCATCGTGGCTGCTGGTGAGTACAAGATTCACGACACCATCGCTGTCTTGACCGACGCTGAGGGCAATGACCACAATGTGACCATGGTACAAAAGTGGCCAGTGAAGAAGCCAGTATTGGCATACAAGAGCAAACCACG
Organism: Paludibacteraceae bacterium; assembly: GCA_045591505.1. Lineage (GTDB taxonomy): Bacteria > Bacteroidota > Bacteroidia > Bacteroidales > Paludibacteraceae > Colicola. The sequence goes on along the minus strand of JAZNSW010000004.1, from coordinate 109,750 downwards.
TCCATTCAAGTTGCTTGAGACAGGTGTGCGTACTATCGACACCGCTAACCCAATCTGCGAGGGTGGTACAGGATTTATCCCTGGTCCTTTCGGAACAGGTAAGACCGTGCTCCAACACGCTATCTCTAAGCAAGCTGAGGCAGACATCGTGATTATCGCTGCCTGCGGTGAGCGTGCAAACGAGGTTGTGGAGACCTTTACCGAGTTCCCAGAGTTGGAAGACCCACATACAGGTCGTAAGTTGATGGAGCGTACCATCATCATCGCTAACACATCTAACATGCCTGTGGCATCGCGTGAGGCATCTGTATATACCTCTATGGCTATTGCAGAGTACTACCGTTCGATGGGATTGCGCGTGTTGTTGATGGCCGACTCTACTTCTCGTTGGGCACAAGCATTGCGTGAGATGTCTAACCGTTTGGAGGAGTTGCCAGGTCAAGATGCGTTCCCAATGGACTTGTCGGCAATCATCGGTGCGTTCTATGCGCGCGCAGGTTATGTGTACCTTAATAACGGTAAGACAGGTTCTGTAACCTTCTTGGGTACTGTATCTCCTGCGGGTGGTAACTTGAAGGAGCCAGTGACTGAGGGTACAAAGAAAGTGGCACGCTGCTTCTACGCACTAGAGCAAGCACGTGCTGACCGCAAGCGTTACCCTGCTGTGAACCCAATCGACTCATACTCAAAATACATCGAATATCCTGAGTTTGAGGAGTATATCGCTGGTATCATCGACGATAAGTGGCTCGGCAAAGTGAACGATATGAAAACCTACTTGCAACGCGGTAAGGAGATTCAAGAGCAAATCAACATCTTGGGTGACGACGGTGTGCCAGTAGATTATCACGAGGAGTTCTGGAAATCAGAGGTAATCGACTTCGTGGTACTGCAACAAGATGCGTTCGACAAGATCGATGCTGTGTGCCCATTGGAGCGTCAACAATATATCCTCAACCTCGTGATGGATATCTGCAAGCACGACTACAACTTCACCAACTTCCTTGATGTAAGCGAATACTTCAAGCGCGTGATTAACCTCTGCAAGCAGATGAACTATAGCGAGTTCAAGAGCGAAGAATTTAATAAGTATCAACAACAACTCAACGACTTGCTCGCTGAGCGTCAAATAAAAGCATAACGACTATGGCAAAAGCATTTCAAAAGATTTATACTCAAATCACGGCTATCACCAAAGCAACTTGCTCGCTGAAAGCCGAAGGAGTAGGTAACGACGAGCTCGCTACCGTGAATGGTAAGTTGGCACAGGTCGTTAAGATCATGGGCGACGATGTGACATTGCAGGTGTTTGAGGGTACAGAGGGTATCCCAACCAATGCAGAAGTAGTGTTCCTCGGCAAAGCTCCATCACTGAAGGTGAGCGAGCAATTGGCTGGTCGCTTCTTCAACGCCTACGGTGATCCAATCGATGGCGGACCTGCTATCGAGGGTCAAGAGGTGGAGATTGGTGGTCCAAGTGTGAATCCAGTTCGCCGTAAACAACCATCTGAGCTCATCGCTACTGGTATCGCAGGTATCGACTTGAACAACACTTTGGTGTCTGGACAAAAGATTCCATTCTTTGCTGACCCAGACCAACCATACAACCAAGTAATGGCTAACGTAGCGCTCCGCGCTGAGGCAGATAAGATTATCTTGGGTGGTATGGGATTGACTAACGATGACTATTTGTATTTCAAAAACGTGTTCTCTAACGCTGGTGTGTTGGACCGCATCGTGTCTTTCGTTAACACCACTGAGAACCCACCAGTAGAGCGTCTGTTGATTCCAGATATGGCATTGTGCGCAGCTGAGTACTTCGCTGTACAAAAGCATGAGAAAGTGTTGGTGCTCCTCACCGATATGACCCTCTACGCTGACGCACTCGCAATCGTAAGTAACCGTATGGATCAGATTCCATCTAAGGACTCTATGCCAGGTTCACTCTATTCTGACCTTGCAAAGATCTACGAGAAAGCCGTACAATTCCCAGAGGAAGCAGGTGGTGGTTCAATCACCATTATCGCTGTGACTACTTTGTCTGGTGGCGATATTACTCACGCTATTCCAGATAATACGGGTTATATCACCGAGGGTCAGTTGTACTTGCGCCGTGATAGTGATATCGGTAAGGTAATCGTTGACCCATTCCGTTCACTTTCTCGTTTGAAACAGTTGGTTGCAGGTAAGAAGACACGCGAAGATCATCCACAAGTGATGAACGCTGCCGTTCGCCTCTATGCTGATGCTGCAAACGCAAAAACCAAGCAAGAGAACGGTTTCGACCTTACTAATTACGACGAGCGTTGCCTTGAGTTTGCAAAGGATTATTCTAGCCAAATTTTGGCTATCGATGTGAATATCAACACCACTCAGATGTTGGATGTAGCTTGGACTTTGTTTGCTAAGTACTTTAAACCAGAAGAGGCAAACATCAAGCAAGCATTGGTGGATAAATATTGGCCAAAAGCATAATATTAATTATGGCAATTCAATATCAATTTAATAAAACATCGTTGCAGGCACTTGAGAAGGACCTCAAAATGCGCCAACGTACTCTGCCTACGCTTCAGAGCAAAGAGTCGGCTCTCCGACTGGAAGTGAAGCGTGCAAAGGACGAGATTAAGGCTCTAGACGAGGAAGTGGACCGCCGAATCAAGGACTACGACCAGATGTTGGCTCTATGGGGCGAGTTCGACACCTCGCTTATCCATGTGGACGACGTGCGCATGTCTATTAAGAAGATCGCGGGCGTGCGCGTACCCGTATTGGAAGAGGTGGTGTACTCAACTAAAGAGTTTAGCATCTTCTCAAGCCCAAAATGGTTTGCGGACGGCTTCAACCAACTCAAAGCCATTGCCGATGTAGGTATTCGTCAGGAGTTTGTGCGCCGTAAGGTGGAGCTCTTAGACTATGCACGTAAGAAGACTACTCAAAAGGTGAACCTCTTTGAGAAAGTGCAAATACCTGGTTATCAAGACGCTATTCGTAAGATTAAGCGTTTTATGGAAGATGAAGAGAACCTCAGTAAGTCATCGCAAAAGATTGTAAAATCCAAACGCGAAGCAGAGGCACGCTTAGCTGAAGAATTAGAAAGAAAGGGGGCACAAGCATGATTACGCAAATGAAGAAATACACCTTCTTGGTGTTCCATCGTGAGTATGAGACCTTCCTCGAGCAGTTGCGCGAGGTAGGAGTAGTGCATGTGACAGAGAAAGCGGCAGGCGTGGCAGATGATGCACATTTGCAAGAACTGCTGGCTAAAGCCGACAACGCTCGCAAACTCATCGCGCAAGGTGCTCCTGATCAATTGCTGCAAGAGAAAGCTGCACTTGAAAGCCGTATTGCTGCTACCCAAAAAGAGATTAATAAGATGGCTATCTGGGGCGACTTTTCGGCTGAACGCATTGCTCAGCTCAAAGAAGCAGGTTATACTCTCCGCTATTTTACCTGTCCAAAGAAACTCTTCCAAGAAGAGTGGGGGATCGTGGTAGCAGAGCAAGGAGCGACAATGTACTTTGTACAGGTAAATAATACCGATGAAGCACCAGAAAGTTCTCAAGAGCAATACTTGAATGAGAAGTCTGCTGCTGACTTGCAGAAGGATGTAGAGGGCTTGAATGGCTTGCTCGTAGCACAAAATGCACGCATTGAACTTTGGGCAAAAGAAAATATCCCTGCATTGGAGAACGAACTCAACGAACTACAACAACAGATTGACTGGAAGCGAGTTACACTCAATACAGCATCTGAAGCAGACGGCAGTTTGAAGGTGTTAGAGGGTTTCTGCCCAATCGACCAAGTGGCTGCATTGGACGCTATGCTCCAAAAGCAAGAGGTATATTACCAAGCTGAAGATCCTACGGCTGAGGACAATACGCCAATCAAGTTGCATAATAACAAGTTTACCCAACTCTTTGAGCGTTTGACTGGTATGTATGGTTGGCCAAACTATGGTGAGTTTGATCCTACACCAATCTTGGCACCATTCTTCTTATTGTTCTTTGCGATGTGTATGGGTGATTGCGGTTATGGTATCTTGCTCATTATCATCGGTTTGCTGATTGCAAAAAAGAAACTCAACATCGCTATGTTTGAGGGACTTGGTCCTATCATTACTGTGCTGGGTGTGGGTACTACAGTAGTAGGATTCTTCCTTGGCACATTCATGGGTATTGACCTCTACAACGCAGAGTGGGTACCACAAGCGTTGAAGAATGTGATGATTAAGGGCAATGTGATGGGCTACGATATTCAGATGGTATTGGCAATATGTATTGGTGTGTTCCATATCTGTTTGGCGATGGTGGTGAAAGCTATCTGCTACACCAAGCAATTTGGCTTCAAGGAGAATATCGCTACTTGGGGTTGGTTGTTGCTCATCGTAGGTGGTCTGATTGTGGCTATATTGGGCTTGACCGTATTGCCAGAGAACGTCTTTAAGTGGGCGTTGATAACGGTAGGTGCGGTATCTGCATTGGCTATCTATATCTTCAATACACCAGGTCGTAACCCATTGATTAATATCGGTGCTGGTTTGTGGGATACCTACAATATGGCCACTGGTATCTTGGGTGACGTGCTGTCGTATATCCGTCTGTATGCCCTCGGTTTGGCAGGTGGTATGTTGGGTGCAGCGTTCAACAACTTGGGCTTGATGATTATGGGTGGCAGTGTAGAAGGAGCCACATGGCAATGGTTACCATTCGTGCTGATTCTCGTCTTGGGCCACGTATTGAACTTGGCGATGTCGGCGCTTGGTGCGTTTGTTCACCCATTGCGTTTGAGCTTTGTTGAGTATTTCAAGAACGCAGGTTACGAAGGTAAAGGTACTCTATATCAACCATTTAAGAAATAATAACTAAGAATTAATTAATAACTAATAAATAAAAATTAAATTACAATTATGAATGAACTTTTAGGTTATCTCGGCTGGGGCTTGATGTTAGGTCTCGCTGGTGTAGGTTCTGCTTATGGTACTACTATTGCAGGTAATGCAGCAGAAGGTGCGTTGAAGAAGAACAAAGAAAAAGGTAGTAGCTACATGATTTTGTCTGCTCTTCCTGCTACTCAAGGTTTGTACGGTTTCGTAGCATTCTTGATGTGGATGGGCAAAGATTTTGCAGCTGATGGTTTCAAACTCTTTGCTGTAGGTATTGCAGTAGGTTTGGTTTGCTTGTTCTCTGCTATCCGTCAAGGTCAAGTTTGTGCTAATGGTATCGCAGGTATTGCTGCTGGTCACGATGTACAAACCAACACCATGATTTACGCTGCTCTTCCTGAGTTTTATGCGATTTTGGCACTCGTTGGCGCGTTGATGGTGTAATTAATTCACTACGATTTATTCGTTTTAAAATGAGAGTGTGTCTTAGATGCACTCTCATTTTATATATCAAATTACTTTTATTGGCAATTAATTGTTGAATATGTGGTATAATATTTGCATATTTCAAATTTATCTATTACCTTTGCAGCGAATTTAACAAATAATACCATGAAATACGTATCTCCAATAGAAGCAGTGCGCCTTGTGAAATCTGGCGACACGATAGTCGTACAAGGTTCAACCTCCATACCTATGGTACTTTTGCGTGCGCTCACGGAGCGCGCCAGCGAACTGCGTGATGTGAAAGTCATTTCGGGCTTTGGCATACATCCAGAAGAAGCACCATATGCTAAGCGCGAATTAATAGACTCATTCCGTGCGCTGAATATCTTTGTCCCCAACAACCTGCGTCGCGCCATGCGCGAAGGTGTAGCGGATACGATTCCATGCTTCTTGGGCGAAGTGCCATTCCTATTCCGTAGTGGACAAGTGCCTGTGGACGTGGCATTTCTGAATGTGAGCGAGCCTGATGAAAATGGTTATTGCTCGTATGGCATTTCTGCCGACATCGCTTTCTCGGGGGCGGAATGTGCGAAGACGGTTATCGCACAAGTGAATAAATACATGCCCCGCACCTTTGGCGATCCTGTTATCCATGTTAGTCAGATTGCTGCTATATGCCGTGGTGATGAACCTCTGATAGAAGTGCCCACACCTATACCAAGCGAAATTGAAACACGTATTGGTAACTTTATCGCCAATGAAATTCCTGATGGAGCGACTTTACAGATTGGTGTTGGCGGAATTCCTAATGCAGTTATTAATGCATTGAGCGGACATCAGCATTTGGGATTACATACAGAAGCCATCACAGATGGTGTGTTACCATTGATAGAGAAAGGGATTATTGATAACTCACTCAAGAAGATTTATCCTGGTAAGTCATTGGGCAGTTTGGTGTTAGGTTCGAAACATCTATACGAATATATGGATAATAATCCTGACTTTGTTATTCGCGACGTGGCATTTACCAATGATCCGCAAAACATCCGTCAAAACCCTAAAGCAATGGCTATTAATTCTGCAATTGAAGTGGATTTGACAGGACAGATTTGTGCTGATTCGATTGGTGAAACGATAATTTCTGGTGTGGGTGGCCAACACGATTTTATGTATGGAGCATCTTTATCCGAAGGAGGAAAATGTTTTATTGCTCTACCTAGCATGACTAATAAAGGACAATCCAAAATTGTTGCTAATTTGGCACCAGGTGCTGGCGTAGTGACAACACGTTTTCAAGCACAGTATATTGCTACGGAACATGGAATAGTATATCTGCGCAATCTGCCATTGGCAGAACGTGCCAAAGCATTGATTAGCATAGCCGATCCGTCTGTACGCGAGGAATTGGAGCGCGCAGCCGTAAAACGATTTGGAATAGGATTTCTCAGACTAAAATAATATAAAAACGGGCAGAATTTCCTGCCCGTTTTTATATTATTTGCTTTTCACTTCTTCAATTGCTCTATCAATCTGTTTATCATAGCGAAGCAGATAAGTATAGTAACCACGGTGATAGTAATATCGCTTAATGATTTCGCCCCCTAAAAGCTCTTCTACCTCTTGTCGATTACGTTGGATAGCTGCTCGATAGTCCATTGTCAATCGAGGTTTAAATGCTTCTAAATCAGTGAGTAGAGTAGAATCTAAATCTTCTTGTTTAGCCATTTCTATAAGTTCGCCCAAGTAGCGACCTGTTTCCGTTTCATAGCTAAACTTCTTTTCATCTAAAAATAGGCAAAAATCCTCAATATCATTATCTGTTAAATGAAACTCTGTAGATGGAGCTATAGAGGCATGTTGGCGATAGTAGCGATTGGCGTAATCAAAAAAGAGATGATCGCGATAGAGATTATACGTAATATCTAATTTTTGCGAATCTGTAAGGACTATATCAGGCAATATACCCCCAGCTGTATCTCGGTGTAACTCATGTCCACGTTGTCGTTCTGCATAATCAATCGCTTGAATACATCTCCCAGAAGGTAGATAGTACTTTGAGGTAGTCACTTTTAGATGCCCACCAAAAGCTATAGAACGAATGTTTTGAACCAATCCTTTGCCAAATGTGCGTTCGCCGACAATAGTAGCACGCTTAAGGTCTTGCAGACTACCTGCTACAATTTCGGATGCTGAAGCTGATTGGCTATTAACCAATACAACAAGCGGCATGTCTGGAAAAATAGGCGAAGTACGAGTGAGATATGAACGATTATTGCGCTCTGTTTTGCCACGTGTGCTAACAACCTCTGTTCCTTTGGGCAAAAAATAACTTACTAACTGAATGGCCTCATCAATAAGTCCTCCACCATTACCTCGCAAGTCAATAATAAGGCGAGTGATTGGTGCTATTTGTACCATGCTATCCAATGCCATAAGAAACTCTTGGGCTGAATTGGTTGTAAATTCGCTAAAGAGGATATATCCTATAGAATCTTCAAGCACTTCAGCGCATCCGACTGCTGGTAGATGAATGTCTCTTCTTGTTACCTCTTTGGTAATCAATTGGCTATCACGTTCAATAGTAATACTAATGGTGGTGCCCGACTTACCCCGTAGTTGATCAGAAACTTCCTTCGTACTTTTGCCTTCGCAGTCCATACCATTTACGGTAACAAAGCGATCACCAGGGAGCAAACCACATTGTTGTGCGGGCATGCCTTCATACAATTCATTGACATATACATTGCTATCACGGTACATGATTAGCGAACCTACGCCTCCGTACTTACCTTGTGTCATACGACGTAGTTCATCATTTTCGCGTTTCGGAATATAAACGGTGTATGGGTCAATCTTACGAAGCATTTGATTGATACTGGTTTCTATTAAATCATCGTAGTTCAGTGTATCTACATAATTGATGTCCAACTGGCGCATCACATCGGTATAGATAGTGATATTTTTATCAATACGACTCGTTTGGGTTTCAGCTATAGAGCATATAGCTACCAAAAAACTACTTATGAATGCTATAATTTTTTTCATATTGTTATAATCATTAGGGTAAATATCGTGAGATATCTTTGTTGTGTGCACACAAATCGCGTACAAGAGTCGAGGATATGTGTGCATACTCAGGTCGAGCGTAGAGGAGAATGGTTTCTATTTGCCCCAATTCTTTATTTGTTTCGGCGATATTGCGTTCATATTCAAAATCCTGTACACTGCGAACTCCGCGCAAAATATATTGTGCTCCTTGTTGAGCCGCAAAATCCACTGTCAAACCATCATAAATTTCTACGGATACGCGTGGCTCATTGGCATAAACTAATTGAATTGCATGTAGTCTTTCTTGAAGAGGATAGGTTTCTTTCTTTGTATTGTTTTTGCCAATACCGATAACAATCTTGTCGAATATATTTAATCCACGCACCACAATATCGTGATGTCCAATGGTAAAAGGATCAAAACTCCCGGGAAATATTGCAATCTTCATATCCTTGCCTTTAAACTCTAAAAACTAAACAATCTCCGCATTCTTCAAAGCATCTTTTGTCGCTTCGCGGTAAGCGACCATCAGTCCTCCTGTACCAAGCAATGTGCCACCGAAATAACGAACTACCACAACAAGAATATTATCCAGTTTTTGCGCATCAATGCTGCGAAGAATAGGCAATCCTGCTGTACCATGGGGTTCGCCATCATCTTTAGTACGCCAGAGATTTTCGCCCAAACGATAGGCATAGCACACATGGCGGGCATCATGGTATTTTTTCTTATACCATGCGATGCGTTGTTTAGCGTGGTCTTCATCGGTAATAGGTTCTGCAAATGCGAGAAACTTACTGCCACGATCTTTGAAGATTCCTTTGGCTAAGCCCGATATGTTGGATTTGCTCTCTGACATATAATGGAGTATTAATTTAGCCTGCAAAGGTACAAAAAAATATGCACATATGCAAGAAATGCGTATTTTTGTTTTGATTCTTTATTAATTTTTACTTATATTTAGCGATGTCTGCTTTAATCTTAATATTCTTTTTGTATATGTTAATTAATTTTTGTACTTTTGCAGAGAATATTTACTAACCAATGAAAAACAAGTCACTATGCGACATCATCAGAAAATTGCTATTGCTCGTTTAATATCTGATCTCATCAAGTCCGATGATGTAATTTGCAAGGAAGAGATTGCCTTGTATAACCAGATTGTTAGCAATTTTTCAATATCCCAAGATGAATTATACAAAGCACAATACGTTTCGCTTGCTGAGTCTGTTGGGTATTTGAAAAATATGTCAAGAGATGAGCAAACCAAAATTTTTAATATCATTAAAAAAGCTGCATATTCAGATAATTCTTGTGTGGCGCGTGAAGCATTGTTATTATTAACGCTCTCCCTAACATTGAATGATAGAACGGACAAATACAAACTACTATCCACTTCGATTAGTGGTTGGCAAAACAACGAGAAATATGTGATGTACATTGAAAGCGATTATATGCACGCTATCAATGAGGAGATTCAAGAACAATATGAAGCGATTTCAAATTTGCTGCATTTGTGGAAGTTTGAATTTATCTACATTCCATCTATCACTGCTTCTTTTCGTGATATGGATCCTACTTATTTATATGATATTATCCGTTATATGAATCCACGTCTATCATCTAAAATGATTGAAACACTTTATGAAAGGATAATTAATTTTAACACAGAGAGTTATACGCGTGATTATTTAGCGAATACATGTCATCAAAATATTTTTTATGATATTGAGCCATCCTTATTAATCAATATTGGTTTATCATCTATCCCTTGCAGTAATTATAAGCAAGATAATAATTATATCAATTTTTTAATCATCCGTTTGGAGAATGAACCGAATTGTATATTGAATGAGGTGCGTAGTTTTGTGGATAAGTATGAAATGTATATCACTGAGCCTGAATACCATCGTCCAAAACGGAGTAGTAAATTATTTCACTATCACGGTTTCTACAAGCAATTATTTGACTTTTTAGCGCGTCATCGCACGGATGGCGAAGTGAATAAGATTTTCATTGATTTACCAAAACGTCGTATTTGGATGCGTGGTGTAGAGATTCAAATGAGTGCCACCCAATTGGCTACTTATTTGTTTATTTTGCATCAATCGTTTTGTACTCATTTTGGCGGATTGATTAAGGCGGGGCAGCATCATCCTTTATCGGATAAAGAAGTGGCACGATTAGGGCGTACATTTCATCTTATATGTAATTTATTTAGGGAGGTGCCTATTGCAGACGAACGCTCCTATTTAGATGATGTGGCAAATATTCGCGGATATATTGCACGGCTTCGAACAATTATTGCTCATGGCATTGATAATGATGATGTTGATTTTTATTATCCGAAAAATTCAAGCGATAAAAGTATGTATCATGTGGCTATTGATCCACGATATGTGCATATTCGAGATACGAAGGGTGAATACCTATTTACTGAATATCCTTTGTGGAAGCAGCTAGACTAAAGTAGAAGGAACACATATCTACAATAGCACAATATACAACAATATTGTTATTTACACAATTTTGGAATGAGAAGTGTATTTAACAATATTGTTATTTTTTGTTCACTTGGAGTTTTTCTACTAATTTTGCACCGTGTTTAAATCGGCAAGGATTTGCACATGGCTCGTGCCATTAAACTATTACCTTAATAAAACCGATCACTATGTATCAACAGTATTCTGGTTTGACCAATCACGAGGTGATTGAGAATCGCAGAAAATACGGGGAGAATGACATCCAGCCACCATCTCCATGGAGCTTAAAAGAAAGATGTGTTCATGTTTTCACATTGAGATTATTTCGTGTATTTCTTACGATTAATCTTTTGATTGCTATTATATTGGCATTTTTAGATGCTTTGCATATGGATTTTTATGATTCTTTATGGAAAATCCTTTTTATTTCAATCATATTCACTTTATACATATATGCGATTGCATGGATGCTAGGTCAGTGGAACAAGAGAAAAAAAAGATTAGAACTCAATGCGCTAATATCGCTGCTGTTGGTCACGCTTTATTTGATATGTTTATATGCATGTTATCAGGATATTACGAATGAAGAAGGAATACGAGCATACGCTGAATCTATTGGTTTAAGTTTGGCTATATTTTGTATAACAGCTATGACGTGTTGGTTAGAGCGTAAAAATCGTAAAACATTTCATACTTTTCATCAAATTCATGATGAAGTATTAGTGAAGGTGATACGTGATGGTGGTTTGCAATATATTCCCCGTAAAGAAATTGTTTTAGGCGATTTAATTTTATTAAAAGCGGGGGATGAAGTCCCTGCGGATGCAAAACTGATTGAGTCAAGCAATTTAGTTGTAGATGAATCATCGCTTTCTGGAACGGCACAATGCAATAAGTCTTCTGATTTTTTTCGTATTGATGAACATGCTACTTTTTTATCTACTGAAATCTTCAAGGGTAGCCGAATTGTTAAGGGCGAGGCTGTGGCAAGAGTTTTTGGGGTAGGGGCTGAAACTATGTCGGACCGCAGTTATTTAACTCTCTTTGCTGAACAAAAAGATGTGCCTCCATTGCAAAAGCAATTGAATCGTTTAGCAAAACGAATCACTAAAATCGATTATATTGGCGCAATAATCATTTTTCTGGGCAGCATGATATACTTTTCGGCTATCTCTTTCCCAATGGCACTTATTTTAGCTGCTACATTTCTTATTTTTGCCATCCCAGAGGGATTAGGAATGGCAGTTGCTTTTAGTTTAGCATTCACTACTCATCGTATGAGGCGCAGCAATACCATTCCTCGTACCATGCATGCTTGTGAAACGATTGGGTCCACCACTATCATTTGTATAGATACCATTGCCTTGGAAGATATAAAATATATGGAGGAATGTATCCGTGCTGGGATTAAAGTGATGGTTATTACAAGCGAACCTTCTTATAAAGCAAAAGAATTAGCCATTCGCGTTGGGTTATGGGATGTTAAAAAAGATGATGACCAATCAATTCTTGTGGGGATGTACACAGAGAACATGAGTAATTTTGAAATAATGGATCGGTTAAAAGATGCAAAGATTGTTTCGCGTGCAAGACCTACAGATAAAGCGAAAATCATACGATTATTAAAGCAAATGGGGCATGTAGTTACTGTAGTAGGATATGGAAACAATGATGCTGCTGCGCTCAATGCTGCCGATGTGGGGGTATGTTTTGCAAATAGTACAACGATTGCAAAAGAAACGTGTGATTTCATCATTACGGATAATAAACTATCTAATTTAGCAAAAGCGATTATGTGGGGACGTGCTTTGCATAGAAATATTCAGCGATTTATTCTTTTTCAATTGATTATCAATCTTGTCGCTTGTAGTATTTTTATCATCAATATACTCACTAATCAAAATCTAATTCTCACGATACCTCAAATGCTTTGGATTAATATATGTATGGGCACATTAGCGGCTATGGCATTATCTGCATTGCCTGCTTCGCAGCGTACAATGCGCGATAAACCACGCAAAATCAAAGAGTCATTGTTGTACAGTCCACTGGTAAAACGGATTCTTTCCACCAGTGGAGCAATGCTGATAGGCTTATTATGCTTGTATATATTCTTTTTATTTGCTGATGTTCAATCATTCATTCATATCAATCAAGTGGGTATTTTAGATCAGATTTCTGCCTATGAAAAAGCATTATTCTTTGTTATTTTTGCCATGCTGCAATTCTGGAATCTTTTCAATGTTCGTGCTTTCAAGACACAGCAATCTGTTTTTCACTCACTATCATGGGAAAAGTCTCGTTGGTTTATTCTTATTGCATTTGTACTTTTTACCATGCTATTGATTATTGTGCAAGCCCCAGGGCTGCAAACATTTTTTTCTATTCCTAAGGGTGGTCTTTGCTGGCAAGATTGGCTTATTATATTTATTTCAACATCCATTGTTTTATGGATTGGCGAATTGATTCGTTTTTCGCGTTCCAAACGGAGAAGGGTGGTGCTTGGAACATGGTAATGATGTATGATTTTTAGTAATTGAACTTTTGAAAAGATTGTCTATTGTTAATAATTTGCATATTAAAGGGATACCGAACCCTTGCCGAAGGAATGGTTATTGTTCTTTTTTCAGTGGGTCAATCTTTGCGAAATAGCGTGCATCTTTGATAAAGCAGAATAGATACATCACGAACATAATCGCTGCCACAATGCAACCCACATAGTCCATAAAACGGCAGGTGGTTTCTACGCCAAGAATAACATGTGTACGGCTAAACGCTTGCAGATGAGGTGAGCAAATAACTATGGTATTGAGAATAATCACCAATAATCGAAACTCTGTAGGTCCCATCTTGGCATATGTCAATCGGAACTCGCTCTTTAGGTGCGCATTGATAGATACATAAACTTCCAGCATCAAATACATCACCAGTACCAGCATCGCTACCCCCATATTCATCATTGGTGATAGTCCAATACCACCAAAGATGGCTAATTGGCAGAGTAGGTCGGTATTGTGGTCGAGATAATAACCATAGATAGGGCGTTGCGTGTTGCGTACACGAGCCAGAGTGCCGTCCAAAGAGTCGCCAAACCAATTGACTATCAGTCCAAACGAGGATATCCATAGCCATTGGTAACTAAAGTAAGTGAGTACGAACCCTGTACCAGTGAGTAACGCACCGAACACGCCTGTCAAGGTGAGCATATCCGATGTGACCCATGAGGGGAGATGATTGGCCATTTTGACAAGTACTTTCTTTTCTATGCCATTGAGCACAGATGTTTGAATGCGATGTGCCTGCTTGATTTCAGGCTGAGAGGTAGAAGTTGTCATAGTTTTGATGTTTATTTAGGTTACATGAAATGTGCAAAGGGTTTAACGATTACTTGCAGCAATCGCTCTTTGATGGAGCGTTGTTGCCACCAGTCTTGTGGAATCATGTCGCAGTGCCGCATATCTTGTTCGAATATATGCCGCAGTTGTTGAGCAAAAGTAGTGTCATAAACAAATGCGTTTACTTCGGAACTTTGAGTGAAACTGCGGAAATCGAGGTTTGAAGAACCTACGGTGGCTATCTTATCATCTGCCACCCACGCTTTGGCGTGGATAAAACCAAAGGTATGGAAATATACTTTCACTCCTGCTGCCAGTAGTGGTTTGAGATAGGAGCGCGAAGCGTAAGAGATAAAGATAGAGCGATCACCCCGTTTAGGAATCATCAGTCGTACATCTACTCCGCGTTTGGCAGCCTTGCATAATGCTTCTTCTAGCTGTTTCGGTGGCAGGAAATAGGGGGATTGGATATATAGGTACTGCTTCGCAGAGTCCGCCATTTGTATCATGGCTTGCAGAATAGGTGGCGTGCTGTCCTCTGGGTCGGAAGCGATGATTTGGATGGGATTTTGCTTCGGTTGTGCGCCTTCGGCGGGTTGTGTCGGGGCTACCGAAGTTATGTTGGCTTTGCCGAGGTAGAGTGTAGGAAGGTCTATATCGGTGGCAGAAGATAGCTTGCGCCAATCGTCCATGAATATTCGTTGCAATTGTTGGCATACCGCACCCTCAATGCGCAGGTGTGTATCGCGCCAATCGCCATTGTGTACGCCCTTGAGATAACGCTCAGCGATATTCATCCCGCCCATATAACCGATATGCCCGTCAATAACCACGATCTTGCGGTGATTGCGGTTGTTAGAGTAGGCAGACGGAATAGGCAATATGGGGTTGTAACGATGTACCTTGACACCAGCCCTTTGCATTTCTCGAAAGAATGAGTGTTTAACTATACTACCAGGAAACGCATCATAGATAACATATACAGGAACACCCTCATTGGCTTTTTTCATCAATGCCTCTCGCACCACCATGCCCAACGAATCTTTTTCGAACTTAAAGAACTGAAACAGTACATATTCTTTCGCGCAGTCAATATCGCGCAAGAGGGAAGGAATGAGTTGGGAGATATTGGTGTATGTTTCTATGCTATTGCCTTGTGTGGCATGCTCTGGCGATAGTGATTGCTTTAGTTCACGGAGTTGCGCAGAAGGTTTGTACTGCCTTCTGCGAACAATATCACACACAATCGCGCCAATGATAACAATGGTGCATATAATGATGATTATCAAATGGTTTGTTTTCACTTTTCAGTTTTCCGTTTTCCCCTTTCACTTTTTCCGTTTCCTTCGCTCTTCTCGACGCAGTTGGCGTTGGTAGGCACGGCGTTGGCGTTCTAAGGCACGCTCTTGGTGTTGCTTCCACATTGCCTCTTGGCGTGCTTGAATCTCATCCTGATGCTTCTCCATATACCGTTGTAGCCATGTCTTGCGCGGACGGACTACGGCAGGTGCTTCTTGTGTATTTGTAATTGTTACATCATAGTAATTCTTGCGTTTGAAGATACGGTATATCCACCATAGCCACGAGCGTGAGAAAGTGATATGCGTGTAGGCATTGTCTTCCGATAAGAAGGTGGTACTGGTGGAAACAGTAAAATCGAGCGTCTTGCCTTTTTTGCCTATTGGCAGGTATTTGCCGCTACGAATAGTCAGGAAATACGCACCATGAGGGAGCGTAAAGCGTGCTTGCGGTGTTGACATCATGCCTACCAACCGTCCATTAACCACAATTTCATAGCGACGCCCTACATTCAGCCCTTGGTGCGTGATAACAATATTGCGTTCCATAGTTAATTATTACTTTATATTTCGTTGTTGTTTGATATGTTCGTATGCTTTGTTGGCAGCGCGGAACTTCTCAGCAGCTGCTTGTTTTTCTTGCTCGGAAGCATTGACCTGTTTGTCGGGATGATACTCCATCGCCATTCTGCGGTATGCCTTTTTTACTTCGTCATCGGTGGCGTTGGGCGATATGCCCAAAGTAGTATAAGCGGTAGGCATATCGTAAGCAGGTTCCCGTTTGGGCGGAGTATATTGTTCGTAGAATGATTCGGCGTGCTGATAGGTGCTTTGTGCACCTGCCAAACGCTTCATAAGGCGTTGGAAGAAATAAATCACACAGCCCAATTGTAGCCCCATAAACAAGCCCACTGGACCTGCCCATAACCAACCTAATAGTACACAGATGATAATTGCCATTTGTTTTATATTTATCTTATTTCTCTAAGCTGTAGCCCGTAGGGCGTTCACTAAACACAAAACAACGCTTTGCGTTCTTTTTTCGTAGTTCCCGCTGTTTGACCGAATATTGCATATATAGTTAGCAAGTCCATTTACAATACTCGCAGCGGGAGAGTACGAAAAAGAGATTATCACTAACTTATAGGCGAAAACTGTGCCAAAAGGTCATAAAAAAGCCCTTTGACAGTTCTTTTCCGTCAAAGGGCAAATGCCTATATCCATTTGGACAATTATCGCTGTTCGCGAAATGACAATGCTGACATGCTTGTCAGTATATCAAATTCCCTTCGGGTTTCGGGACCACGATAAGACATCTGTGGGAGATCTGTGGGCTTTCTGTTGCTTTCAGTTTTCCGTTTTTACCTTTCACTTTTCCGTTTTTCTGTGTGTGTCTATATATTAAAATGACTATTAATGAAAGAAAAATGAAAATATTTTTGGCTATTTCAGAACATTTTTGTACCTTTGCAGCCAAAAATAAATATACATCTATGAAACTGATAGGTCGTAAAATCGAACAAGAAGAGTTGAGAAGACTCTCTCAAAGTGAACAACCAGAGTTTGCTGTGGTCTATGGTCGCCGTCGCGTAGGGAAAACATTCCTGATTCGCTCCTTCTTCAAAGATAACTTCACATTCTATACAACAGGTGTAGCGCGTGGATCACGTAAAGAACAGTTGCGACATTTCTCTGACGCATTACATGAGCAATGTTCTGATCTACCTGCTACAATAGCAGAGGACTGGTATGAAGTATTTACTCGTTTGCGTACACTTATCAGTAAATCTCGTCAGCGTCGTAAAGTAGTCTTCTTGGACGAGTTACCATGGATGGATACACAGAAATCGGAGTTCGTGAAGGCATTGGAACTATTCTGGAATGAATGGGGCAGCACCCGCAATGACCTATTGCTGATTGTTTGCGGTAGTGCAGCGTCGTGGATGGTAAAGAACATTATCCAAAATAGAGGTGGCTTGCATAATCGTTTGACATGTAAACTCCGCTTGAATCCGTTTAATTTACAAGAAACAAGTCTATTCCTGCGTGAGAAAGGTATCAATTGGCTGGATGAAACTATTGCAGAGTGCTATATGGTAATGGGTGGAATACCATATTATCTGATGCAATTGGATAAGTCATATAGTCTTGCTCAAAATATAGATCGATTGTTCTTCCGTGAGAATGCTTTGTTATCAGATGAAGCAGAAAATCTGTACCGATCTTTATTCAAGAAATCAGAGGATTATGTACGCATCATCGAGGCTTTGGTTACCAAACGGAGCGGTCTAACACGCGACGAAATTATTAAGGCAACGGGCTTTAGTAATGGTGGTGGGTTAACTCGTATGCTGACGGAACTTTCTGAATGTGGATTTATCCGTACATATGAGCCGCTGAGTATGCGACAAAAAATATATCAACTGAATGACTTCTATACGCTATTTTACTATATGTTTGTAGCGGGTAAGAAAGTATATGACGAGAATATGTGGATGCATATTCAAGGAAAAACAAGTTATGCAACTTGGTTGGGACTGAGTTTTGAACGCTTGTGCTTTGCTCACATGTCCCAAATTCGCCATGCTCTTCAATTGGATGCTATTGCCACCAAAACTTATTCCCTCTACACAGAGAAAGCGCAGATGGATATGGTAATTGAGCGTGCTGATAATGTAATCAACCTTTGCGAAATGAAATATACGCAACAGCCTTATGCTCTGGATAAAACAGAAGCAGAGAAGATAACTAATCGCATGGCTCCGCTGCAAACATTCAATCGCAAGAGACATAATGTGCAATGTGTGTTAGTGACCAAACAGCCCGTGAAGCAGAATAGTTACTATAACTCATTAGTAACTAAAAACATAACATTATCTGATTTGATGAGTTGGTGATTTATTTTTGGCTATTTTGCTACAAAAATGTAGTTAGATAGCCAAAAACTCTATAGATATTTTCCTATTTACTTTCAATTGTGTGGGCTTTCGGTGGGCTACTGCAAGTTGACTGCGGGCTACGCGATTACTTCGCGACCATTGTAGCACATCTGTTGCCTAAATGTATCCTATCTATGGGCTTTCGGTGGCTTTTAGTTCTTCGTTTTCACTTTTCACCTTTTTACTTTTCCGTTTTTCGAAGGGATTCCCCCCTTGCCGAAGGAGCAAAAATCAGCGCGAGCATGAATACTCGCGCTGAATAAAAATTCTTAGTTACCAACCTCTTGTCCCATGACATTGAATTTCTTGCCGTTCGGTAGGATGATAAATAGTTGATTATCTTCTACTACTTTTTGAGATTGTTCTGAATTGACCTTCACATTCGTTGTACTGGTGAAAATATAGCTTCCATAAACTTCTACATCGTGCGCAGGCATTGTTTCGGGAACTTCACTCCAGCCACAAAATTCAAAATCTTCTTTTTGAGGTTCTTCACGTAGTATAATAGTGTCGCCATATGCTAAACTATCTGTAGCAAATGGTTCATTATCAACGATGTATTTTAGTGCATAATAATTCACATTAAAAGATCCCTCAATTATAATATCCTCAGCTGGCATTGTTACAGGGGCATCACTCCAACCGCTAAAAGTATAACCCTCTTGTGTAGGTTCATCAAGGAGGGCGATTGTATCTCCATAGGTAAAACTATCTGTAGCATAAACTACACTATCTACTACATATGTTATTGTGTAAGTGTTTCTAACAAACGAACCTGTGACTACAAGATCTTCTGCAGGCATTATTTCAGGAACCTCGCTCCATCCACTAAAAGTATATCCTTCTTTAATAGGTGTTGCTGGAAGAATTATTGTGTCACCAACAAGTAATGTGTCAGCAAAATAAATACTATCATCTACGACATATGTTATTTTGTATTTCATTAAACTCACAAAGTCTTTCCAACCAATAGCTTCTTTATATAAACTTTTTGATTCAACAGGTACCGTCAAATGAGCCTTTGAATATACTGCGTCTGAAAACTCTGCACCAGTTGGTGGTGTAGGATTTTTAACCTCTACAGTTTGAATAGATGAACATTTTTTAAAAGATCCAGGAGTGACATATAAATCAAATTCAGAAATATATTCTTCTTCGGGTCCTAAACACTCTACATTTTCTCCAATAATTATTTTTTTAAGTTTCGGAAGATTATAAAAAGCTGCATCATAAGAATAAATCGTATTGTAATAGAATCTTCCACCCTCATTCCAATTCTTACTACTAATAACATAACGGGATTCATTAGAAAGATTTCTTCCAATATACAACACTTCAATAGGAATATTTGAAAAGTAAGAATTATAATATTCTATGTAAATTTTTTTGCCGTTAGCATCTATATAACCACTTCCAGATTCGTATTCTCCCTTATGAGATAATAACAATGGAGCATCACCATCTTCAAGAATAAGTTCTCGCAAATTGCGACAATCTTTTAAAGCATATGCACCAACTTCAGTAACATTTGATGGAATAGTAAGTTTTTTTATTTTCTTACATTTGTAAAAAGCGTGTGCGCCAATAGATGTGACATTCTGAGGAATATTTATTGAATCAAGAATTTCGCATCCATAAAAACACTCATCAGGTATGGTGCTTATCGAATCTGGTAAAATGATATTCTTGAGTGATGAACAATTTTTAAATGCAGCGGCACCTATTTTCTTTATACCTTTCTCTATATGAACAGATGATAAATATGAACAATTTTGAAATGCAGCATTTGATATTGCAACAACATCATAAGTATTACCATAATATTCAACTTTGTTGTTTATGTACAATTCTATTTGTTGAGTAATTCGATTGCCAACAATTTCTACATTTTTATTCTCTATAACAGAATATTTAATACCATCTACTTCAAAAATGGAAATTAGTTCATCTTTCTTTGATAGATTCCAGAAATTCTTCCAAGGCTCTGCTTCTTGATAAATACTAAAAGCATCTGTAGGTACATTGATTTGTGTATTTATATAACTAGCAGAAAAGAAACCTGTTTTATAAGTAGGAGGGATAGGAGATTTCAAATTAATTTCTCTTAAAGAATTACAACTGTCTAATGCATTTGCTCCAATAGTTTCTAATTTGCTTCCTAAGGTTATTTTTTTTAGTTCAGTACAATATTTAAAAGCATTTGCCCCTATTTCTTTTACAGAGTTTGGTATTTCTAAAGAACTAATTTTCTTACAACCACTAAACGTGTTTTCTGGAATGAAAATTGCCGTTGAACAAAGAATCACACTATCTAAATTTGTACAATTTTGAAATGCACCATCCCATGTCCCATGCCTATAATCCGCGCCTGTCGTAGATGCTGACATTTGGTAGTTCGATACTAATGATCCTATTATCAAAGATTTGATACTCGACCCAGAAAAAGGAGGATTAGGAATGTAGTAAGCATATTTAACATAACTACTATATTCACGACTATAATAGCGAAATTTTTCTGTTGTTATATTTCTACCAAGGTATACGTTTTTTAAATTAAATCCAACAAACATTGCTGGATAAGAAGTATAATCAACAGAAATATCTTTGTTACCAGAACTTCCCCAACTCTCTTCTCCTCCTCCTGTATATCCAAATGTTAATGTTGTTGTAGCATCTTCTATTCGAATATCTGACAAATTTGTACAGCCTTCAAATACCCAAGGCAAATAGGTTAATCCTGAACCTATAGAAATGAATGTAAGTGATGTACAATGATTAAACGCACCATAGCCTAATTCTAAGACATAGTCTGGTATAACAATTGATGAAATTGCAGAGCACCCTTCAAAAGCAGACTCACCAATTGATTTCACGCTATTCGGAATATTATATTCTTCTAGTGCTTGGCAGTATTGAAATGTCGCTTTGGCAATAGATGTGATGTTTGGCAAATGACAAACCGATAGTTTTTTACAGTTTAAGAACGCTCCTTCTCCTAATGACACTAGGCTTTCAATTGATACTTCTTTCAAATTTTCGCATTCTGCAAAAGACTTTGAGCCCACGTTAATGACTCCGTTATTATAAAACGCATCAAGTGCGGTACAAGCATAGAAACATTCTGCTCCTATTTTGGTAACTGTCTGAGCAATATTTATTCTTGTTAGATTAATACAATTCTTAAAGGCTCTGTCTCCAATAGAATCTACACCCGTATTAATTGTTAATGATAAGATAGCTGCATTTGAAGCTGCAAAATCATCACCTATCTCCTTTACATATAACTCTTTACCATTAAATTGAACTTTGGAGGGTATTACTAAATCTCCTACAAAAGTTTCTGATAAAGAAGATGCTTTAACCGTTAATTCTGTAAATGATGTGATGTCATAACGAATTCCATCTACTTCAAAATCATAGGCATTTGCCATTACGCTGCCCAATAGCACCGCTATCGTTGTCAGCAAAAATTTAATTGTTTTCATATTTGCTTTATTTAACCTAATTTAGAATTACCATCTATATAGATTTACTAAGTTTGAAAATTGAATATAAATCTCTACCTATATGACTATTAGAGTCATCCATAAGTTTTTTTAATTCATTATTAGTTGCATTTTGTTTCTTTCCTTTATTAGGTGTGAAATCTCTTACATAACTACCTTCTTTATTCATGGTGTGTCTAAACTCATGAAATGGAATATATAGACCTTTTATATTTTCTTGGCTTAACTCTATAAGCAAACTATCCAACTTCTTAAGATTATTCCAATAACTTACAGAACAAGGAGGCAAATGAATAAATCCAAGTTTATATTTTCCTTTTGGTTCTTCTTGTAATTGTTTCCATACTTCATTAATTTTACATAGTAATTCTTTGGCACAATTTGTCAGTTGAATTTGTGCACTTTCTATAGGTTCTTGCACCATCATATTTTTTTCGCCTACCACTCTCCCTGCTTTGGCATTAAAGTTAATACTACGGTTATGGATACAAAAAAGACGTGGGAGAAACTTTCTTGCTTATCCCACTCGTCAGGCCTTCGCATTGCCTATTTACCAGGATAAGCAACTCAGCCAGCCCACGCCAATCGCGTATTATATAATGACATATGCGCAGTATCCTCACGGACACATTTTCGCATATAGGTATAATACACCTGGCATGGACGCTTCGTTGCGGTATCTTCTGGTAAATCAAAGTTGCGAAGTTTGACGAGTCGAAGATAACGTTCAGAAAACGTCCTTTTCCTGCTTTTCAATGAAACATCTTGCAGAAACGAATCTACAACATGCAGCATCTACGAAGCACGAAATCCATTATGTCTTGACCCACCCATCCCTTCGGGTTGGCTGAATCGACTGCAAAGGTAGTACTTTTTTTTGAATTGAGCAAGAGTAGGGTAAATAAAAATGCCATTTATGCGAATTTTTGCATAAATGGCAGGGAGTTTGGCTTATAACGCTATATTAAATATGTCAGGCAACGGTATCGTTGCAAGTAAGTTACGAACTATGAGTGATGAGTAATAAGCAATTTAGTGGGTTAGTTATTTGGTTAGTATCTTTTTGCTTTCGACATTCTCCAATACAGTCATTTGTTGAATGGCTATTTGGTTGAGTTTGTGCAGGCGGTCGGATTGCGCCATGCCCTCGTTGATAAACACGGCATTGATATTCTCCATATTACTGAGGCAAATCAACTGATTGATAGTAGCATAGTCACGTATATTGCCTTTTAAATCAGGATTAGCAGTACGCCATTCTTTAGCAGTCATACCAAATAGTGCCACATTCAACACATCTGCCTCCTCTGCGTAGATCAGAGAGCGATGGTAAGCATCAATCTCCTGCGGAATAAGGTTCTCTTTGATAGCATCAGTATGGATGTGGTAGTTGATTTTTGCCAATTCGCGTTTAGCTGACCAACCAAGGGCCTTTTGTTCTTCTTCCTTGAGGCGTTGGAACTCCTTAACAAGATACAAACGGAACTCTACCGATACCCATGATGCAAACTCAAAAGCAATGTCCGAACATGCATAAGTGCCACCATATCGACCTGCTTGGGAAATAATACCTATTGCGTTGGTAAGTTCTACCCATCTGGTTGGAGACATAGTAAAAGCATTTAATCCTGCCTCTGCTCTAATCCCCTCGAATTCGAGGGGGTTAAAATTAGGGTTATACAACGTCTCCCATATACCCAAGAACTCAATCGTATTTCGATTTCTCATCCAATTTGCGACAACACCATTAGGATCTATGGCGTTTTTCATTCTCGCAATATCCGTCATGCAGATATAATCAACGTTACCATGTTTGATAGTTTTAACGGCAACTTCTTTTACGATAATTTCACTTTTCTTTGCCATAATCCATTGTTTTCGAGAATCGACCACAAAGGTAATACATTTTTTTGGATTAAGCAAGAAAAATCGCTTTTGGAGGCATTTTTTCTGGTGTAGGGTGTATAGGGTAAGGTAAAAATAACCAAATCGCCACTTGTGCATAAATCACAAATGGCGATTTTGTTTAGTGAACACTCGCATAGCGAGCTACTGTTTAGAGGATTATTTTACCTCTTCGAAGTCCACGTCCTCGGCTGCGCCTTGGTTGTTGTTACCACCTTGTGCGCCACCTTGTGCACCGCCTTGGAAGTCAGCACCTGGTTGAGGACCTGCTTGACCTTGAGTAGCGTTGTACATCTCTGCGCTAGCAGCTTGGAAAGCGGTCATCAATGCTTGGTTAGCTGCCTCGCATGCGTCTGCATCCTTCTTCTCGTAAGCGTCTTTGAGGTTCTTCAATGCCTCCTCAATTGGAGCTTTCTTGTCAGCAGGAATCTTGTCGCCAAGTTCAGCCAACTGCTTCTCGGTTTGGAAGATAGTAGCGTCAGCACGGTTGAGTTTCTCAATACGCTCTTTTTCCTTCTTATCTGCCTCAGCATTAGCCTCTGCCTCTGCCTTCATGCGCTTAATCTCTTCGTCGCTCAAGCCGCTGGATGCCTCGATACGAATCTTTTGCTCTTTGCCAGTAGCTTTGTCCTTAGCAGTAACGTTGAGGATACCGTTGGCATCAATATCAAAGGTCACTTCGATTTGTGGCTCGCCACGGCGTGCAGGCATGATACCATCGAGGTGGAAGATACCGATTTGCTTGTTTTGTGCAGCCATTGGGCGCTCACCTTGCAATACCTTAATCTCTACAGAAGGTTGGTTGTCCACTGCTGTGGTGAAGGTCTCGGTCTTCTTGGTTGGGATAGTAGTGTTGGCCTCAATCATCTTGGTCATCACGCCACCCATAGTCTCGATACCGAGAGAGAGTGGGGTAACATCCAGAAGGAGGACATCCTTTACATCACCTGTCAATACACCACCTTGGATAGCTGCGCCAAGAGCTACAACTTCGTCTGGGTTAACGCCTTTAGATGGAGCTTTGCCGAAGAATTTCTCAACTGCTTGTTGGATAGCAGGGATACGAGTTGAACCACCTACGAGGATGATCTCGTTAATATCGCTGATACTTAAACCTGCGTTTTGCAAAGCGGTGCGGCATGGAGCAATCGTGCGTTGTACGAGGTCGTCGATGAGTTGCTCAAACTTAGCACGGGTGAGGGTCTTTACCAAGTGTGCTGGCACACCGTTTACAGGCATGATGTATGGCAAGTTGATCTCAGTAGAGGTGGTGTTAGAAAGCTCGATTTTTGCTTTCTCAGCTGCCTCTTTGAGTCGTTGCATAGCCATAGCATCTTTGCTAAGGTCTGCGCCACCGTTCTCGCTCTTGAACTCTTGCACGAGCCAGTCGATAATGCGGTGATCGAAGTCATCACCACCCAAGTGAGTATCACCATCGGTAGCTTTCACCTCAAATACGCCGTCGCCCAATTCGAGCACAGATACGTCATGTGTACCACCACCGCAGTCGAATACTACGATCTTCATGTCTTTGTCGCTCTTGTCAAGACCGTATGCCAAAGCAGCAGCTGTTGGCTCGTTCACGATACGGCGAACATTCAGACCTGCGATCTCGCCTGCCTCTTTGGTAGCTTGACGTTGGCTGTCGTTGAAGTATGCAGGTACAGTGATGACTGCCTCTGTTACCTCTTGACCAAGATAATCTTCAGCGGTCTTCTTCATCTTTTGGAGGATGATAGCTGAAATCTCTTGTGGCGTGTACAAACGACCATCGATATCCACGCGTGGGGTATTGTTGTCGCCCTTTACTACTTTATAAGGTACGCGCGATACCTCGTTAGCCAAACGGTCATAGGTCTCACCCATGAAACGCTTGATTGAATATACGGTGCGTGTAGGGTTGGTGATTGCTTGACGCTTAGCAGGATCGCCCACTTTGCGCTCGCCACCATCTACGAAACCAACCACAGATGGGGTAGTACGTTTACCCTCAGAGTTGGTGATAACTACAGGCTCATTGCCTTCCATAACTGCGACACAGGAGTTAGTTGTTCCTAAGTCAATTCCAATAATTTTTCCCATATGATTTACGTTTTTTTAGTTTATATTCTTGTTTGTTCGCTTTGCTCACGTTAATGGCTCGCAGTGCGAGCGTTTGTGGCTTTGCGTACATGGCTTTGCGAAATTGGTTCGCCAGTGGCTCACGTACACATTAGTATAGACAAATGTCGTGCCAAAGTGAAATTTTGCTTGAGAACTGACAAAAGACTGACATTTTGGCAGAAAAATGACATAAAATCGTAGTTGGTAATCAAATATAAGACCCAAAATTACATCTCGTTCGTTTTATAGATATATAATACGTGTTTTGGAATATATGCTTTGGAACATTTTTTGTATAGTATTTGTTAGTTAAATAATAAAAACCTAACTATTATGACAAAAAAAACGGTTACTATTAATGAAATTACCATTTCAACCGATTTATCGGTGATTGAGCAATATCTCACACAATCTGAAGATTTATTATTTGTGTTATTGTGTCAATCGGGGCGTTTGCGCATAGACATACAAGAACGAACGATAGATATGCAGCCCAATGATTTGCTTTTCACCACACCACGTGATGTGGTTGGGCATTATATGAGTACGCCAGACGTAGCATGTCTGATCTGTGTCGCACCTTTGCGAGTAATGAAGGATGTGGTATTCTCTTGTTTGCGTACGGAAAATAATTGGTTTGATAAATTTGCATATGCCAAACGTAATCCTTTGTTGCATTTGTCGGATATGCAGTTGCAATTATTAGGTAGTTATTTGCAAACTGTATATTTGCACCATCAGCTGTATGGCAAAAGTGATGACCGAGTTATTCAGCAAATAAAGCAAGCAATAATTTTTGAATTGATGTTGTTATTGGATAATCACATGATGCAAGATAAGGAATATACTTCCACATTCGAACGATATTTTGATATCAATTCTTCGCGTGCCAATCAGTTGTTCTATCAGTTTGTACACCTGTTGAGTGATAATTATATGCATCGTTTGCCAGTGAGTTGGTATGCAGAAAAATTATCGATCACTCCTAAGTATCTTACATTTATTTGTCGTCAAGCGATTGATAAAACCCCTTCATCATTGATTGATGAAGTAACGATGCAAGAGATAAAAAAACGTTTGTTGGATACAGATGCTACCATCAAGGAGATTTCTTACGCAATGAATTATGGTAGTGCCAGTAGTTTTTGTAAATTCTTCCGCCAGCAGACAGGCACTAGTCCCATGCAATTCCGTCAGCAAAATCGTTAATCACCTCTCGCTAAACCCTAAACAGTAGCCGCATTAGCGGCGTTCACTAAACTATAAACATACTTCTTCTCCATCACCACCTTGGTTTGAATATCTATTCCATGGATGTCAGCCAAGGTGTTTTTTATATCGCTGATGATGCCTGTGCCTCGCATTTTCACTACTGCCTCTTTTTGTGTCCAGAGGCATGTGAAAGCAATGTCTGGCGATTCAGCTGCCCAGATTTGTGCTTGTTCTTCCTCGTTCATAGTATGCGCTACCAAATCGTGCTTGGCAGTGCGAATGTGCTCAATATCAATGCCTATAGGCATTTCGCTTACTGCCACAGCAATAGCGTGCTTGCAATGGGAGATGGAGAAACATGGGCCATTCTCCAATCGGGGTTGACCATATTCGTTGTAGAGAAAAGTGGGTGTATCGTGTATGGTGTATGGTGGAGAAGTGAGGAGTTGCAGAAGCAACTCATAGGATTTGAGACAGCAGTATTGACCAAAGAGGTGTTTGTATCTCAGGGCCTGTTCGCGGCGTTGAGGACTAACTATATTTAGCAACCGAGCCACTTCGGGCTCGGTGCATTCATTCATATGGTCGAAAATAGTGATTTGCATTTAGAGCAATGCGAAATCTATCACTTCTTGAATATCCTTTACATAGTGGAAGGATAGTCCTTTCAGGTATTTAGGTGCAATATCTTCCACATCCTTGCGGTTGTCTTGGCAGAGCACCAAATCGGTGATTCCTGCACGTTTGGCAGCCAAAATCTTCTCTTTTACGCCACCGATTGGCAGTACTTTTCCGCGCAATGTCATCTCGCCTGTCATGGCGATACGTGGACGCACTTTGCGTTTGGTGAAGGCACTCACGAGGGCGGTAGTCATGGTGATACCTGCACTAGGACCATCCTTTGGTATGGCACCTTCGGGCACGTGGATATGCACAGAGTGGGTGTCAATCATTTTGCGCGCTATGCCAAACTGGTCGGCATGTGCTTTGATATAGCCCATAGCGATAGTGGCAGACTCTTTCATCACATCGCCTAAGTTACCTGTGAGGGTGAGGGTAGGGGTCTTGCTTGGCGATAGCGAGGTCTCAATGAAAAGTATCTCGCCGCCCACTTGTGTCCATGCCAAACCTGTGACTACACCTATATATTTATTGGTTTCCCACTCATCGCGTGAATAGCGTTTTTTGCCGAGGTATGCTACAAGGTCTTCGCTTGTAACAGATACGTTATATTCCTCTTCGAGCGAGATACGTGTCACCACTTTTCGGCATATGGCAGCAATCTGACGTTCCAGATTACGTACACCAGACTCACGGGTATAGTTGTCAATAATCTCAGAGATAATATTCTTCTTCAGCTTGAGCTGCGTGGCTTTCAGTCCGTGGTTGTGCAGTTCTTTAGGCAGGAGGTGGCGTTTGGCAATCTCCTCTTTTTCCTCTTGTAGATAGCCCGTCATTTCGATGAGTTCCATACGGTCGAGTAGGGGACGAGGAATAGTGTCCAGCGAGTTGGCAGTAGCGATAAACAGCACTTTACTCAAGTCGTAATCTACATCAAGATAGTTATCGTGAAAAGTGCTATTTTGCTCAGGGTCAAGCACTTCCAGAAGTGCACTCGTAGGGTCGCCTTTGTAATCAGAGCCAATTTTATCAATCTCATCCAATACGAAAACAGGGTTGCTAGTCTTCACTTTGCGCAGGTTTTCAATAATACGTCCTGGCATTGCGCCGATATAGGTACGACGGTGACCACGAATCTCCGATTCATCGTGCAATCCGCCCAAACTGATACGCGCATATTTTCTGCCTAATGCTTCGGCGATTGAGCGACCTAAACTGGTTTTTCCCACACCTGGAGGGCCATATAGACAGAGGATTGGGGCTTTCATGTCATTGGCATGACTATTGGCCTTCATTTTTAGTACGGCCAAGTATTCGATGATACGCTCTTTTACTTTTTCCATACCATAATGGTCATGGTCAAGTACTTTTTGTGCATTGCGTATATCGTAATTATCTTCGGAATACTCATTCCAAGGCAAATCAAGCAAAATCTCTAAGTAATTTTGTAGGGTAGAGTATTCGGGGGAATGGGTAGGGATACGACGTAGTTTTTTGAGTTCGTTCTCAAAAGTTGTTTGCATCTTCTCGCCCCACTTCTTTTGCTTGGCACGTTCGAGCATAGCGTTTGCCATTTGCTCATCGGTGTTGCCGAGCTCACGTTGAATAGTCTCCATTTGACGTTGAAGAAGGTATTCGCGTTGCTCTTTATCTATATCTTCTTTCGTTTTGCTCTTAATAACTTCCTTCATATCAAGCATTTGCAGTTCGCTTGTCAGGATTTCGAGCAGGGTAACTGCACGCTCTTTGAGCGAGGTCATTTCCAGCAATCGCTGTTTGTCGGCAATACGAACGCCAAAGTTACCACAGATATAATTTACCAGAGTAGGTGGGTTGTCAATGCTGCGAAGTGTCATACCTGCCTCTGCGGGTATGTTCTCCATGCGTTTGAGGATTTTTTCGGCTTGGCTTTTGAGACTGCTAACGAGGGCGATAAACTCCTTGTCATTGCGCTTTGGAAACTCTTCTTCCGCTATATGAATTTTGGCCTTCATATAGGGCTTTGTAGCAACAATTTCTTGAATTTCTATGCGTTCAATACCTTCCATGATTACCATCAGACTACCATCAGGCATATCAAGGGTACGCATCACGCGCCCTGCGGTACCAATACTGTAGAGGTCATCGGATGAAGGTTCTTGCACATCTTGCAGTCGCTGACAACATACAGCCAGCAGTTCATCGTTTTTGAATGCGTTGGTAACGAGTTTCTTGGACTTTGGTCTTGCTACAGTTACTGGGAGTAACACACCAGGAAACAACACCATATTGCGCAGAGGTAACACACCCAATACATCGCCATCGTGAAGGTTCGGATTTTTTGTATCATCATCTTCAATAAGAGATATGTATTCCGTTTCTACTTTCTGCATGTTATCTTCGCTGTTAAAAAATTCATCAAGGTAGGTCATTTTTATTTGCTATTTGACTATTTACTATTTTATTTACTTTTTGATTTATAGTTTCTATTAATTAGGGTACTATTCTATAAAACCTATTTTACATAATTGCAATTAGGAGCATTATAACATATGGTAATTATATAAGGTATTTCAGACTTACTACGCCGCTCGCGGTGTTGGCGAGCGGAATAGTTGTCTATGTTGTCGTAAGATTAATTACTCCTTCACTTCACGCAAGTCAATAAGCAGCTCATCCAATTGCTTTTGATCTACGATGCCAGGAGCACCGAGCATCACATCGCGTCCTTGGTTGTTCTTTGGGAATGCGATGCAGTCGCGGATGCTGTCCAAGCCTGCGAACAAGCTAACGAAGCGATCCAAACCATATGCCAAACCGCCGTGAGGTGGCGCACCGAACTTAAACGCGTTCATCAGGAAGCCGAACTTGAGCTGTGCCTCTTCTGGCGTGAAGCCCAAAATCTCAAAGGTGCGTTGTTGCAGTGCTGCATCATGAATACGGATACTACCGCCACCTACTTCTACACCGTTGATAACCATATCATAAGCATTGGCACGAACAGCTGCTGGATTGGTGTCCATCAAAGGAATATCCTCTGGTTTTGGCGAGGTGAATGGATGGTGCATAGCCATCAATCGTTGCTCCTCGTCGCTCCACTCGTACATTGGGAAATCCACAATCCACAAGCATGAGAACTTCTTTGGATCACGCAAACCAAGTTGTTTGCCGACCTCCAGACGCAACTCGCACAATTGCTTGCGGGTCTTCATGGCATCATCGCCAGAGAGAATCAAAATCAAGTCGCCAGGCTGAGCGTTCATAGCCTTTGCTACTTCTTGCAATTGCTCTTGGTTGTAGAATTTATCTACGCTGGATTTCACGTTGCCGTCAGCCTCTACGCGGGCATATACCATACCTTTCGCGCCAATCTGTGGGCGTTTCACGTAGTCTGTGAGGGCATCCAATTGCTTGCGGGTGTATGTAGCGCAACCTGTAGCGCAGATACCGCCGATGTATGCAGCATTAGCAAATACGCTAAACTTCTCTTCTTTTTGCTCCTCAATAGCGTGGAAGAGGTCGTTTAACTCCACAAACTCCATGCCGAAGCGTGTATCTGGCTTGTCGCTTCCGTAGTATTTCATGGCATCTGCCCATGTCATACGTGGGAAATCTGGTAGGTCAATATTGAGAATGGACTTGAACAAGTGTTTTGACATCCCTTCGAAGAGTTGGAGCACATCTTCTTGCTCCACGAACGACATCTCGCAGTCGATTTGTGTGAACTCTGGTTGGCGGTCAGCACGCAGGTCCTCATCGCGGAAGCATTTCACGATTTGGAAGTAACGGTCAAAACCGCTGACCATCAATAGTTGCTTCAAAATCTGTGGACTTTGTGGCAGTGCGTAGAACTGTCCTGGGTTCATACGGCTTGGCACAATAAAGTCGCGTGCGCCTTCGGGTGTAGAATTTACCAAAACGGGTGTTTCTACTTCAAGGAAGCCTTTCTCATCCAAGTAACGACGTACCTCGAACGCCATTTTGTGGCGCAGTTCGAGGTTCTTGCGCACGCAGTTACGGCGCAAGTCTAAGTATCTGTATTTCATGCGAATATCATCGCCACCGTCAGTCTCGTCCTCGATAGTAAATGGAGGAGTTACGGCTGCGTTGAGGATATTCATTTGGGCTACTTTAATCTCTATTTCGCCTGTAGGTATTTGTGCGTTTTTGCTTTGACGTTCAATGACTTCGCCTGTTACTTGTAGTACAAACTCGCGCCCTACTCCATTGGCTTGTTCCAGCAAAGCGTCTTGCTCTGCGCTGCCGTCGGATTGGAAGGCGAGTTGCGTGATACCATAGCGGTCACGAAGGTCGATGAATGTCATACCGCCCATTTTGCGGATTCGTTGTGCCCACCCTGCGAGGGTGACTGTTTTGCCTGCATCGGCGAGACGGAGCTCGCCACAAGTGTGTGATCTAAACATAATGTATTGTGTAGTATTGTTAGCGGTTGTTTAGTGTGGTGTAGCGTTGTTTGGGCAAACCCTACTCTTTCCCACACAAAAAAGCGTGCAAAGGTAGTGAAAAATCTTGATATATGCAAATTAAATCAAAGATTTTCCTTACAAACTTTCTCCGAAGTCCTCTTTGAACTTCGATACCAACTCCTCTTGCCAGTGGCCAATCTCTTTCAGTCGTCCGAAGAAGAACCGCAGCACTTGTGGCTCCTCCACCCACTTTAGTCCACCAATCAATTGGCGGTTATCCCACAGCCATTTCACGCGGTCTGCCACATATTTTATCTGCGAAAGTGTATATACACGGCGAGGCATAGCCAGTCGCATCAGTTCCAGTTCTGCAAAGCGTTCTGTACCGTCTGGTTCGCGTTGTTCAGACAATGTTCCGCGCTCCATTCCGCGAATACCACCTGCGATATACAAGGCCGTTGCTACTGCGGCTGCTGGGTACTGATCATGTGGCATATCAGGCACAAATCCCTGACAATCAATGTGTGCACCCAATCCGCCCGCTGGCTTGATCATTGGTACGCCATACGCATCCAATTCGTTTACCAAGTAGTTGATAAACTCTGGTCCGTGGCTCAGATAATCCATGTCAAGTGACTCGTACAAGCCCTCTGCCATCGCCTCGATCGAGCGCACATCAATACCGCCATAGGTCAAGAAACCTTCGTACAATGGGATAAACTCCATCATACTCTTGATTAGTTCGGTGTTGTGACTGATGATAGCACCGCCGCGAGCAAAGCCCAATTTACGCGCCGAGAAATAGATAATATCCATTTTGCCTGCCAGCAGGTGATAAATCTCTTTTGGGGTCATGTATTTGCATTGCGCCTCGCGAATCTTCATAAAGTAGATATTGTCTTGCAGCAGCGAAGCGTCCAAGATACTTGGCACACCAAACTCGTGGCAAATATCGGCTACCGCCAACATATTCTCCAAGCTAACTGGCTGACCACCAATCAAGTTGGTTCCTGCCTCCACGCGCACATACGCCACTTTCTCTGGTCCGTATTCGGTAATCACGCGGCGTAGTTCTTGCAAGTCCATATCGCCCTTGAATGGGTCATCGCTCTGTGGAATCAGTCCTTTCTTGTGCAGCACCTCCACTACTTCGCCGCCACAGCGAGTCACGTGGGCTTTGGTCGTCGTGAAGTGAAAGTTCATAATCGCTATCATGCCTGGCTTGACAAAGCGCTCTGCTAAGATGTTCTCGCAAGCGCGACCTTGGTGCGCTGGCAATACATTATCAGTGCCAAACACCTCTTTCATTGCTGCTTTCAGACGGTTAAAGGTCTCGCTGCCTGCGTAACTATCGTCTGCCATGTGCATCGCCGCTGTCTGACGGTCGGACATGGCATTCACGCCCGAGTCGGTGAGCATATCGAGATAAATATCTTTGTTTTGCAACAAGAAGGTGTTATTACCCGCCTTTTGGATAGCACGCAGACGCTCATCCACAGGCAATAGATTCAGCTTTTGAACCACGCGAACCTTATGCATCTCCAATGGCACTTGGTTCTCTGATTTATAGAACTTAACAGACATAATAAATGAGTTTTTTTTGTACCTTTTTCAAATGAAACCACAAAAGTAGTAAAAAATCTTGATATATGCAAATTATAGTGCGATTTTATCGAAAAAGATAGATTTTATCTATCCTATTCTCTCCTATCCTACCAAATGCCAGGTATAAGTCGCCAGCGGACACGCTGCTGGTAATCGGTATATCCAGGTAGTCCAGCCGCCAGCACCTGCTCTTCGTTGTTTATGCGTCGGATAATGAGTATGGGATAAACACCAAACACCAACAATGCCCAAATGGAGCCCAACACTATCGGCATAGAGAGGAACATGAGCAAGGTGGCTGTGTACATTGGATGGCGCACAATGCCGTACAGTCCTGTGTCAATGAGTTGCTGATTCTCCTGCACCTCTATGGTTCTTGACAGGTAGGCATTCTCGCGCAACACTTCGGCGTATAACACATACCCAACGAGGAAGATCAACGAAGCGATAATGGTCGCCCAAAGGGGCATGCTTGACCACGCGAAGCGGTGGTCTAAACCGCAGAGGACAAAGCCGCCGATAAACATCAATCCCGAAAGGGCTACCACATGCTTTTGTGTCTGCTCTTTCTCTTTGTTATTCAACCGTTTGGCTAATAGTTCAGGCATGGAGATTAGTAGCCAAATACCCATGCAGGTCATAGGTACAAACAGCAAGGCAAGCAGCAACCACGCCTGCCAATAGTGCCATGTGCCTGCTGGCCAAAAGAGCAGCAAGCCAATCAAGGCCATACCACACAGGAGTTTACATAATCCGCTAATAATCAATTGAGTTGTTTTCATATTTTTATCTATTATTTTGACTATTTAGGTGTAACGGTGTAACAGTGTAACAGTAGTTT
Organism: Paludibacteraceae bacterium; assembly: GCA_045591505.1. Classification (GTDB taxonomy): domain Bacteria; phylum Bacteroidota; class Bacteroidia; order Bacteroidales; family Paludibacteraceae; genus Colicola. The sequence continues at coordinate 75,119 of JAZNSW010000004.1, read as the reverse complement.
TACAAAATATGCATGTGTGTGTGCGTACGTGAATTTTAGTAATGAGGTGTTACACCGTTACACTGTTACACCTATTGAGGCTTTTGTCAGTATTAGTTCTCCTTTTTGTTGTTGTCTGCTTTCAGTTTTATAAGCAGTTGTGCGGCGATATAACATTGGAGTTTAACGTAGTGTTTTTCGCCTGGTTTGGGATGGTCGAGTTGCTCTTCGAAAAGAGTTTGCCAATACGCCAAGCGTTCGGGATTGTTCATTTCGGCAACAGCTTGCTTTTGCGCCAGTTTGAAGAGTTCGCGGTGGGAAGTGACAGCAGGAGACCATGATCCTTGGTGTTTGTGATAGACATACATCTCTTTCGGGCCCAGACGGGGTGTGCCGTTCTTGGTCTTGCCATAGGATTTGCGACGCGTGATAATGACAGAGTCATTGCCACGATTGAGGGTTAGCTTGCCTCGCACCTCATCGACAGGTGCCATGTACGTTACTTGTGACATAGTTAATTAAGAATTTTGAATTAAGGTTTACTGAATGATTATGCTGGGTTAAATAAATGTAAGGAATTGTATGGTTATTGTGTGGTTATTGTATGGTTATTGTGTGGTGCGGATAGGGAATTTCAAAGGTTCTTCGACAAACATGTGCTAAATTTTCTGCAAAGATACGAATAAATTGTCGAATTTCCAAATTTTTAGGGGGATAATTTTCAAAAAAATAGTGCTCGCGGATTTACCTTTGAGTAAATTAACATCCAAAGGGCTTTACTACAGCACTTCTGGCGGCCGCTCATGGTCAAAGCGAAGATAAAATATGTAGATTACCAGCCTACTTATTGTAAGACAGAAAGACAGATGTTTTCTATAATTTCACACCCGTACGCGCGCGGGTGAATTTATTAAATTTGCTGTCTTTCTGTCTTTCTGTCTTATAAGCGACTTTCAAATAAACGAATATGTTTGAATATCAATAACTTGTAATATTCATTGTTTATAGACAGAAACTGTCTGCTATTACAGTGTCAAGAATAAGTACCACACTTTTTTGTCATATATTTGCACACTTGCAAATTATTTTGTACCTTTGCAGAGTGAATTGCTAATTCTTAAAATAGATGTGATTATGAAACGAATGCTTGGATTACTTACAACCCTTTGCGCTCTTGTGGGATGTCAGCCAGATGGAGCAATGTATCAATCTGTGGACGTAGCCACCTTTGCTGAGATTATCCAAGATAGCAATGTGGTTCTATTGGATGTGCGCACCCAGAGTGAATATGAGGCGGGGCATATACCTAACGCAATACTTATTGACGTCACACAAGCCGACTTCCTGCCAAAGTGTAAGCAACAACTGCCGCTGGATAAAACCATTGCCCTCTACTGCCGTTCTGGTAATCGAAGCAAAAAAGCAGCACAGCTCCTCAGTCAAGAAAATTACAAAGTAGTAGAGCTCAACACTGGCTTCAACGCTTGGAAAGGTGAAGTAGAACAATAAACTATGGAAATTACGCTCCTACTCGAATTCGCCCACCGCGATCAGTTGCGTAATTGGTTGTTGGAGCACGGCGAAGAGGCAAAAGAATGTTGGATAGCCATGTATCGCAGCAAACGCCCACCCTGTTCGGCCGCTTGTTTGCCGTATATTGATGTGGTGGAAGAAGCATTGTGTTTTGGTTGGATAGATTCTACCTTAAAGCGTTTGCCCGATGGTCGTTTGGCGCAACGCCTCTCCCCACGCCGTAAACGCAGCCATTGGACCGAACTCAACAAACAACGTTGTGCCGACCTCGAAGCGCGCGGACTGATGACCGATGCAGGTCGAAGAGCATTGGAGATGGCTCAAGAAAAAATATAGCATAACTTATTTGCATATATGCGATAAATTTTGTACCTTTGCAGGGTGAAAGAAAAACTCAATTAATTATTATTGTAAATTACACAATGAATTTAATTATAAAATTATAATTTTTATGAAAAAGACATTACTAACATTAATAGCGGTAACAATGCTAATTAGTGCAACCGCAGAGAATAACATCCAAGATGAATTTTTCGGTTGTAAGTTAGGTGTATCTACTCGTTCGCAAGTAGAGAAAGTTATGCATATTCTTAATTATGAATTTATACAAGAAGATTCAACTACTGCTACTATTTACTACAAGGGCAAATTCAATATTGCTGGTGTGGAATTGCAAAAACTTATATTTAAGTTCACCAACGACACGCTATACTATTTTAGTTGTGTTGAAGATTTTGATTATACTTATGAATATAGTAGAAAAATTGAAAAAAAATTAAGCGAGAAATATAATGAGTTAGAGGTCGCAGATAGTACCTTTTATGCTAATATACATCGTATAAATTACGATAAAAATGTAACAACTTGGTCGCGCAGAAATAATGGAATGGTTGTATTTTTATTCACTACCGATACAGAAATTCAATGTGTATTTGCGGTAGAGCCTATGTATGCTATCAATATGGATAAAACGACTAACGAATTGAAACAATTATTAGCTAGTTATGATTCTATTAATCAAGTTAAAGGTGTTGGAGGAGTGCGCTTTGGTGACGATATATATAGTGCTAAAGTTATTTTAGAACGTAAGTCTTCGACGGTGGGAGTATTAGGTAATAAATTACTATGTACTAATACAACAATTGGTGGAACAATCTATAATTCTGCTTGTTTCGTTTTTTATAATGATTTTGGGTTACAGAAAGTAATGCTTTTGAAAGAATTTGCATTATGGGAGAGGCATGATGCAGAAATATATTTAGAATCCATCCTTCGACAATATAAATCTAAATATACTAATTTTAAGGTGCATAAAGATGAAAAAGATTCTAAAACTTATTCTTGTGGGATGTATGAATCCGATTATGATTATCCACCAATATTTATCATTTTTAATAAAGATTCTGATGTTGACGCATACCAAATACTAGTTTCATATTATATCCATAAGCCTGATTTCAACAATGATGATGAAATATAGTTTCTGTATAGGATTGTACTTGGCACGTTTAATGGGGAACAGATGTTAACAAAAGAAGGATTGAACGAAAATACTAATCTTTATAATAATCAATGCTTTTATCTACAATGTCATATGAAGAAATATATCGCGACATTCTAAAAGATTTTCGTGATGTTAAAGAGTATTATGATGTTGCGATACAAGCAAAAGTCTGCAAGAGTGCACAAAAATCTCGTGTATATCCATGGCGACATTTTGATTTCTATACACATCCCAAAAGCCAAAATAAGTATACATATCTAACAATAATAAAGAAGCATGCATGGTGGAACAATCCTGAAGTAACAGTCTTTTGTGAATACGAGGGAAAAGGTGGAAAAGAAATTATCACAATGGCACCAAAAAAAGACATTATGACATCTAGATATAAATTAGTCATCAGTGTTTTTCAAGCGCATTTCTTCAAGCGCTATTATGAGCGATTCATCAAAGATGAACAAACAGAACAATACAAAATTGCTTTATTTCTATCTCGAAATGCAGGTGCCCTCCAATTAGGTAGTAAAATTGTAAGTTATAACGAACAAATCAAAGTAGATTCTGAATATTATAATTCTGCTTTGCTTAATCTTGATGGCCTTTGTCTAGGAAAAATAAGTAAGGAGAATCCCAACATCTTCATATATAAGACATTTATTCCTTTAGATAGATTGTATCAGAAACAATTAGAACGAGTAATGCATGAATATCTTGGAATGATTGCTATAAGGGGAAGTGAGGATAATCCACATTGCAAGAATACCATAGAATACATATACAACAATTCTATAAAAAATTTTCGCGATATACTTTTGGGTAAATATCAAATGACAGACAAAGAACGTATTCAAACATATATTGAAGAATACAACAAGACATGTGATATTCTTCGAAAATATATCATTGTGTAAACATTCGGAGCGGCACGCAAGTGTCGCTCTTTTTTACCTCTCGCCTCTACACCTTACATCCTACCCTATCCACATTCCCTTCACAAAATGACGTGAATAATACACTTTTTCGCACCAAAACTTGCACATGTCACAAAAAAGCACTATCTTTGCACCAATTAATTTGAAGGATATACACAATAAGGATTATTCCGTTGTGTAAACAAAAAGAACTTTTTGACACCTATAAGCCAAATATCAGTATGCACATTCTAACATGCTGAAAAAATGAGAGTTACAAGATGGTTCAGTTGTTAAGAATTACTTAACTACTAATCGTTGCCAGACCACTGGCAAAATCTGAACAGCTATCGGCAAGACGGAAGAGAGGTTAAACACAGACTGAAAAGTAAATACAATGAACAATAATCCACATCTACGACGAGCACCATGGATGGACTACAAAGATCCATCCATCCTAATGATAACGCTTGTGACGACTAACCGACAACCCATATTAGGGATACTAAAAGGCGAAACAATAGAGCGTACGAAGTTAGGGCAAGCTATCGCAGAAGAGATTAATAGAATCCCTACTTACAACGGTGCAGAGTCCATAGAAATATACTCCTACGTAATTATGCCAGATCATGTGCATATACTGCTCCGAGTACATGATCGACTGCCTAAACATATCGGGCGATACATCTATTGGTTCAAACTCAAGTGTACTGACGTATATCTGACAATCAGCAACAGATTAGTAACTCGCAGAACCACCTGCGAGCACACAACAGATAGCAGTTCAGTGCTCGGCGGTGGCTCGCCGAGTAAAATGCCTTATCCTTTCGCCCATGAATACCACGACCGTATCCTCAAGGGCAAAAATCAACTGTCGCACATGGTGCGCTATATCCAAGACAACCCGCGCCGATTGGCTCTTAAACGCGCAAACAAAGACCTGTTTCGCATACGGCAAAACCAACAAATCAACACTATCCCCTGTACCGTATTAGGCAATATCTTCCTCATAGAGCATCCGCTACGCCAAGTCCTACAATGCTCTCGCCGTCTCACACAGGAGCAAATAGACAATCTCAAAGCAGACTGCCTTCGCGAAGCGGTTAATGGTACCATTTTTGCCACAGCAGCCATTTCTGAGGGAGAAAAACAAATAGCAAGAGCATTGCGCGAAGCAAGTTTTCCGCTGATTATTCTACTCCATGAGGGCTTTCCAACTCCCGACAACCCGCATTACAAGTATTACAAACCGCAAGGCGTCTATTTTGAAGCCTGTGCAGCAGGCAAACTACTACTGATTGAACCCCATGCAGAAATCATGGAACGCCCTGACATTGTGCAAAAAGTAACAGCAAAGATAGGAAACATCCCCCATACCTCTCAACGCTATCGCTTTGTGGCAATGAATATGATAGCCGAAGACATGTTCAAGGAGTCATAACATTCAGAGTGGCACGCAAGTGTCGCTCTTTTTTACTATAGTCTCACAGCCTAGGTACTATTTTTTGCCGACATCGGCAAGTTTTTGTATGAAAATATACCAAAATAGGCATTTTTTTGCCTATTTGCCTTCTTGTGCGTTATATGCTTCCAACGCTTTACGTAGGACAAGGACTGCTTTCGAAAGGTCGTCCTTATTCAGAATATATGCCATTCGCACCTGATGACGACCATCCTCAGGATTGGTATAGAATCCACTACCCGGTGCCATAATCACCGTTTGACCCTCGTACTGGAAGTCGGTAAGACACCATTGGCAGAACTTATCCGTATCGTCCACAGGCAGATGCACCATGACATAAAATGCACCCATAGGCGTAGGAGCAAACACACCAGGGATCTGGTTAAGTTGGTCGATAAGGAAATTTCGGCGCGACAGATACTCATCATACACCTCCTCCAAATAATCATGAGGCGTAGCCAAAGCCGACTCCGCTATCACCTGACCAATCAATGGAGGCGACAAACGTGCTTGACAGAACTTCATCACCGCTTGGTGTACCTCTTTGTTCTTCGTGATAAGCGCACCAATACGCACACCACAGAGCGAATAGCGTTTGCTGACCGAATCAATAAGTATCACACGATCCTCAATACCCTCCAAGTGGAAAGCGGAGATATACGGACGTTTGGTATAGATGAACTCACGATAAACCTCATCGGAGAAGAGATAAAGGTCGTATTTCTTCACTAAATCGCGGATTTGCATCATCTCTTGCTTTGTATAGAGATAGCCCGTAGGGTTATTCGGATTGCAAATAAGAATAGCCCGCGTCTTATCGGTAATCTGCTTCTCAAACTCCTCTACAGATGGGAGTTTAAAACCATTTTCGATATTGGTTTTAACTGGTTTGATAACCGCACCACACGACACAGCAAATGCCATATAATTGGCATAACTGGGGTCTGTAATGATAATCTCATCTCCTGGATTAAGACATGCCATATATGCAAACATAATCGCCTCTGAACCACCCGAAGTGATGATAATTTCGTCTGGCGAAATGTCTATACCATACTCCGCGTAATACCCTACCATCTTAGCACGCAAAGACAATACACCTTGCGAAGGAGTGTAAGCAAGGATGTCTTTGGTGAAAGCAGTAATGGCCTCTTTGGCACAATCGGGTGTCTGGATGTCTGGCTGACCAATGTTGAGCGAATAGATGTGAATACCATTTCTGTGCGCCGCTTCTGCGTACTTAGCCAATTTACGAATAGGCGATTGCGGCATGCTCTGTGCTCGTTTTGAGATTTTCATGATTTTGTTGATTTAATGAACGTGCAAAAGTACAAAAAAAATCGCAACTATGCAAGAGCATAGTGCGATAATATGTTGTAGAACATAATAATGAGGCGATGGGCTATGGGCTATTGGCGATGGGCGATGGGCTATGGGATATTGGCGGAGGATGATTAAAAGACATCTACGGAAGGGTTGATTTTGCGAATCAGACCTTTGAGCACATCGCCTGGACCAAACTCATAAAATGCGGTTGCTCCATCGGCTACCATCTGCTGAACCGATTGCGTCCAATGTACAGGCGAGGTAAGTTGTTTCAAAAGTTGCTGCTGAATAATTGCAGCATCTGTTTCCGCCTTTGCACTCACATTCTGATACACAGGACACTGAGGCGCATGAAAAGCAGTTGCCAAAATAGCGCGTTCCAATCGCTCAGCCGCAGGTTGCATCAATGGCGAATGAAAAGCACCGCCCACTGGCAAACGCAACGCACGCTTCGCTCCCGCCTCTTTGAGTGCCTTGCACGCTTGTTCTACCCCACTCATGGAGCCAGAGATGACCACTTGACCAGGGCAGTTGTAATTGGCGGCGACAACGATGGGGCTATTGGCGTTGGAGGAGACTTGCTGACAAATCTCGGTAACTTTGTCATCTGGCATACCGAGGACAGCAGCCATAGTGCCAGGAGCTATTTCGCATGCTTCTTGCATGGCTTGTGCACGTTGGCTCACCAAACGCAAACCATCCTCCCAACCAATAGCACCTGCCACTACTAATGCAGAAAACTCACCCAAACTATGGCCTGCTACCATGTCAGGACGGAGGATAGTGGATAATTGGCAGCTAACAATGGAATGTAGGAAAATGGCAGGCTGCGTAACACGCGTTTGGCGAAGGTCCTCATCCGAACCCTCGAACATCACATCCGTAATAGAAAAACCCAAAATCTCATTAGCACGCAACATGATGCTACGTGCTAATGGATAAGAGTCGTATAAGTCTTTGCCCATTCCTGAGAATTGGGCACCTTGACCAGGAAAAACAAATGCAGTCATTTATAAACGAACGCCTTGTGCGTTGTAACGAATACCGTCTTTGATAATTACCAATTGACCGTTCTCAAAGAACTTAACTGATTTTTTCTCAACAACTATATCTTCAACTGCAGAAATAGGATCAGCCATCTTCTCTACAGAACCACCTGCATTCACCTCTGGAATTTCATTATTATAAAGTACCAAAGAACCGATAACCTCTACATAGTCACCTACTTGAAGACCTTTCTCTACCTCAGATACAGGTTTTACACGGAATGCTTGGAGCACTTGACCTCCATCTTTAGTATCAGCCATCCAGAAAGTGATATTGCCATATTGAGCATTGAATGCTTCTATCATTTCTGATACATAACCGCGGATAATGTATTGCTCAGTAGTAGGGGTGGAAGAAGTACAAAGTGCTACTGCCTCTGCACAAGTGAGGATTTGCATCTTCACGAATGTCTTTTCAACCACATCACTGGATTTTTGACCATCGTATGCAATTGCTTTTACCGTGGTAGTCTCTGTGATTGTAAACGGAGCTGTATATTCTGTGCTAGCATCTGTAGGATCGCTACCATCAAGGGTGTAGTACACCTTGAGGGCGCTATCGTAGCTAATAGAAACTTGTGTTGACTCTTTAAAAGATTGCTCACCTTCAATAGCAGGATTCTTCACGATTCCTTCCGCATTAATTTTTTTGTAGAGCGTAATAGCTTTTTGTGAAGCTGAAGCATATACTGCAAACAAGGAACTTTGTTGATTATATTGCATTACGTTGCGTGTGTTAGCTCCTTGTGCAACCACAGAAGCTTTACCATCACTGGCAATCTCAATCTTCCAAGAAGAGTTGTCAGACAAAGTAGTTTCTGTACGCAAATAATTACTACTTGAACTAGCTGCATAAAGATAACCGCTACCTGTATTAAGAGCAAGGGTACCTGCAACTTTTCCTGTAGCGATGGTCAGGATTTGAACATCATTATTGATGATCACTTCGCTACCTTCTTTCGTAATAGCTACTTCTCCACGGTTGTTGTTTTTTTGGTTGGTGCTCAAGGCTACATTGTAATCTTTAGCTACCACTACCACTTGGTCGCCAACTGTTAGTTCAGAAGCATCGGTTACCAACAACCATGCTTCTTGCGCAAAACTCATCATAGCACAGAGTATTGCCAAAGAAAAAAGAGAGATTTTTTTCATAAAAAATTGATTTTTAATTTAGTTGTATGTGAATAAATTTTGTAAAATGCGAATTTGGTGCAAAGGTACTACATTTTTTATGAATGAACAAATAATAAAGCAAAAATTAAGAAATATTCACATTATATGAAATATAATTTGCATAATTAAAAAAAAAGCAGTACCTTTGTCGGCTTTTATGGCTATAGGCTATAAACTCAATCGGAAATTATTTATTAACATTATAAAAAAGATTGAAAAAAATGGACAACAAGAAACGTGTTTACACCTTCGGTAATGGACAAGCAGAAGGTAACGCTCAAATGCGCGAAGTATTGGGCGGTAAAGGCGCAAACCTTGCTGAGATGAATCTTGTAGGAGTGCCAGTGCCTCCTGGATTCACTATCACCACGGATGTTTGCAATGAGTATTATGAAGTAGGTCAAGAGAAAATCGTTGAAGTATTGAATACGGAAGTGACTGCCGCAGTTGCTCACGTAGAGAATTTGATGAATAGCAAATTTGGTGATCCTAAAAACCCATTGCTTTTGAGCGTTCGCTCTGGTGCACGCGCATCAATGCCAGGTATGATGGATACTATCCTCAACCTCGGTTTGAACGACGAAGTGGCTGCAGGTTTGGTGGAGAAAACCAATAACCCACACTTTGTATATGACAGCTACCGCCGTTTCGTACAAATGTACGGTGATGTAGTACTCGGCATGAAGCCAGTGAACAAAGAAGATATTGACCCATTTGAGGCCATCATTGAGGAAGTGAAAGAGATTCGCGGTATCAAGCTCGATAAAGACTTGACCGTTGATGAGCTCAAGCTCCTTGTAGCTCGCTTTAAAACTGCTATCAAAGACCAAACAGGTCATGATTTCCCAGCGAACCCAGTAGAGCAACTCTGGGGTGCCATCTGCGCAGTGTTCCGCAGTTGGATGAACGAGCGCGCTATCCTCTACCGTAAGATGGAAGGAATTCCAGATGAGTGGGGAACAGCTGTAACCGTACAAGCAATGGTGTTTGGTAACATGGGCGATACTTCTGCTACAGGTGTATGCTTCAGCCGTGATGCTGCTACAGGTGAAAACATTTTCAACGGTGAGTACCTCGTAAACGCACAAGGTGAGGACGTGGTTGCAGGTATCCGTACCCCACAACAAATCACTATCGAGGGTAGCCGTCGTTGGGCTGCACTCCAAGGTATCAGCGAAGAAGAGCGCGCTAGCAAATATCCATCCATGGAAGAGGCTATGCCAGAGATTTATGCTCAACTTGATGCTATCCAAACTAAGCTTGAGAACCACTACCGCGACATGCAAGATATGGAGTTCACCGTTCAAGAAGGCAAACTCTGGTTCCTCCAAACACGTAATGGTAAGCGTACAGGTACCGCTATGGTGAAAATCGCTATGGACCTTGTACATGAGGGTCTTATCGATGAGAAGACCGCTATCATGCGTTGTGAACCACAAAAGCTCGACGAGCTACTCCACCCTGTATTCGACAAAGTTGCATTGAAAGCTGCAAAGGTAATTACTCAAGGTTTGCCAGCTAGCCCAGGTGCTGCATGCGGACAAATCGTGTTCCACGCTGATGACGCTCAAGAGTGGCACAAAGATGGCAAGAAAGTGGTAATGGTTCGTATTGAGACTAGTCCAGAGGACCTCGCAGGTATGTCTGCTGCAGAAGGTATCTTGACCGCTCGTGGTGGTATGACCTCTCACGCTGCCGTAGTAGCTCGTGGTATGGGTAAATGCTGTGTATCTGGTGCAGGTGCTATCGTTGTGGATTACAAAGCAAAGACTTTGACTATCGAGGGCGTTACCTACAAAGAGGGCGATTACATCTCTATCAATGGTTCTACAGGTCAAGTATATGCAGGTCAAATCCCAACCAAAGCTGCTGAGCTCAGTGGTGACTTCAAAGAGCTTATGGACCTCTGCGACAAATATACTCACCTCCAAGTACGTACCAACGCTGATACTCCACACGATGCACAAGTAGCACGTGACTTCGGTGCAAAGGGTATCGGACTCACCCGTACCGAGCACATGTTCTTCGAAGATAAGAAGATTGTGGCTATGCGCGAGATGATTCTCTCTAAGACCGCTGAGGGTCGTGAGAAAGCATTGGCAAAACTTCTTCCTTACCAAAAAGCGGACTTCAAGGGTATCCTTGAGGCTATGGATGGCTATCCAGTAAATATCCGATTACTTGACCCACCATTGCACGAGTTCGTGCCACACGATGCTGCTGGTCAAGAGGTGATGGCTAAAGAGATGGGTGTTAGCGTACAAGAGATTAAGCAACGTGTTGACTCTCTCGCAGAGAATAACCCAATGCTCGGTCACCGTGGTTGCCGTCTTGGTATCACTTTCCCAGAGATTACCGCTATGCAAACACGCGCTATCCTTAGCGCAGCATGCGAACTCAAACAAGAGGGCAAACGTCCTATGCCAGAGATTATGGTGCCACTGATTGGTATCCTCTATGAGTTCCACCAACAAAAAGAAATCATTGAGAAAGTAGCTAAACAAGTGTTTGAAGAGTATGGTACAGAGGTAGAGTTCGAGATTGGTACAATGATTGAGATTCCACGTGCTGCCCTCACCGCAGACCGCATTGCTACTGAGGCACAATACTTCTCCTTCGGTACCAACGACCTCACCCAAATGACCTTCGGTTATAGCCGCGACGATATTGCAAGCTTCTTGCCAGTATATCTCGAGCAAAAGATTTTGAAGGTTGACCCATTCCAAGTATTGGATCAAAACGGTGTTGGTCAGCTCATCAAGATGGCTGTAGAGAAAGGTCGCGCTGTTCGTCCAGGATTGCGCACTGGTATCTGCGGTGAGCACGGCGGTGAGCCAAGCTCTGTGAAGTTCTGCGCTAAGGTTGGCATGAACTATGCTTCTTGCTCTCCATTCCGCGTTCCAATCGCACGCCTCGCTGCTGCTCAAGCTGCTGTTGAGTGCGATAAATAAAACGAAAACTGAAAAGTGAAATGTGAAAACGGAAAGGGAGATTCTCCTTTTCCGTTTTTACATTAAATTTGCATATTACAATAATTTTTTGTACTTTTGCAGGCAAATTATAAAATGACATGAATATGAATACTACTCAACCTACAGTGGCATTGGTGTATGACTTTGATGGCACCTTAGCACCTGGTAATATGCAAGAGTTCGGATTATTGCAATCCTTTGGTTATAACGACCCTAATGAATTTTGGAATCTCTGTGATCAGATTGCCAAAACCAACGATGCGGGTGGTATAGCTGTGGTGATGTATGCTATTCAAGCCGAAGCACAACGCGCGGGACTACGCTGCACGCGAGATTTATTGCGCAATTTTGGTAAAGATGTGCAATTTTTCCCTGGTGTAGAACAATGGTTTGAACATATTAATGCATATGCCAAGGAGATAGGTGTGAATGTTAAGCATTATATCAATAGCTCTGGTATCAAAGAGATGGTAGAAGGTTGTGCCATAGCCAATAATTTTGAAAATATCTATGCATGCACCTATCTGTATGATAGTAATGGTGATGCTTGTTGGCCTGCTGTAGTGGTGGATTATACCAAGAAAACACAATTCCTCTTTAAGATTAATAAAGGTATTCGTGAGGTGAGTGATCGTGTACGAATCAACGAGTTTGTGCCTTCGGATGAACGTCCTGTGCCTTTTACACGCATGATTTATTTTGGTGACGGGGAAACGGATATCCCCTGCATGCGTACAGTGAAATCCAATGGTGGATATAGTTTTGCTGTCTATGGCAATGACAAAAAACGTGCCTTAGCGCAACAATTATTGGAAGAAGGACGAGTAAACTTCGCTTGTGCAGCTGACTATACTACCAACGGAGAAATCATAAAGATTGTGATGCGCATTTTGGACAAAATCAAAGCCGATTATACCCTTAGTCAGCACGAAGCCGAAAATAGGGATACTCTCAACATGTTCGCTGCGTTGGGCGAGTTTTAAAAGAGTTTGAGGCGACGGATAAGACGCAATAGGCATGTAGGTACAAGTGCCACAAAAAAGAGCAATATGTAATTCCACACACAGGGTACACTAACCTTTGCTCTACCACGGAACATGGCATTCAATCCCCTACGTGCCAAATAGTCAGGTTGCACAATGTACCCTAACGCTAATCCCATCTTTGTTAGCCATGGGCGGATATTATACAATCCCGTATTGATAGCTCCTGGGGTGACATTGGTCACAATCACACCTTTGTCTTTCAATTCTACATACAACGAACGAGTAAAATTCTGCAAGAAAGCTTTTGTGGCACCATAAGTAGCTAAACGTTGCACCGCTATATCGGCTGTGATTGAGCACATATTGAGCACAAACCCCTTTCCACGCTGTGCCATATCCTGCGCAAAATAGTAGATAAGCATGGCAGGGGTAAACATATGCAGGTTGAGAATCATTTGGTTAAAACCTTCTGAATCGCTTAAAAAATCACGGTCATGATACACCCCAGCATTATTCACTAACACTTCTATTTCCCATTGATGCTCTGTGCAGTATGTATATAATTCCTTTGCGGCTTCTTGTTTACCCAAATCGCGTACCAAGGCATGTACTTCGACGGGGAAATCATTGCGAAGTATTGCCGCTTTTTCATTAATAGACTCTTCGTTGCTAACAATGAGCAAATTATACCCTTTGGCTGCCAATAATCGAGCATATTCGTACCCACAACCCGAGCTGGCACCAGTTATTAATGCATAGTTCATTATTGTATGTTTAGCGAACGCAGCGTTGCCGCTGCTGTTTAGTGATTAGTGAATAAATTAGACTGCAAAGGTAGTAATTATATTTGAAATATTCAAGCGGATAAGAAAAAAAATAGTACTTTTTAGTACTATACTTGTATTATTGAAAAAAAAATCGTACCTTTGCAGGCGAAAAAGTATTAAATGTAAATTGGGCTATGTATAAACCAACTGATAAGATGTGCGATCTAATGAGCGGATCGAGCAAAGATGCTTGTGCTTGCAATCAAGTGCTACAGTTGATTCATCGTTTTGGTATTCCTTTTGGTGTGGGAGATAAAAGCATCAAACAGGTCTGTCAAGATAATGGTGTGGACTGCACTACCCTATTAGCAGTAGTGAATTTTGCGATTAATCACGAATATCAATATACGCCCGATATAGATGTTTTCACCTTACGTCAGTATCTTGAAAATGCCCACACATATTTCATGGATTTTCAGTTGCCTCGTATCCGTCAGATGTTGCTTGAAGCGATAAACCTTGCTGGTGCGGACAACAAAGTGCCATTGCTTATTGTTCGCTTCTACGATGAATATGTAGAGGAGATTCGTGCACATATCCAACATGAAAATGAGTGTGCCTTTGAGCACCATGCTACGGATGACCAACATATTGCTGCAAAAGCTACAGAACTTAAAAACCTGATTATCAAATATTATCCACGTAACGAGAAATCGAATATTCAACCGCAAGAACATAATCGTTTGCTGTATGCAGTATTGGATGATATATATCATTTTGAGAAAGAGTTAGCATTGCACTGCGCCATTGAGGATGAAATCATGCTTCCTGCTTTAGCGAAAGATGAACAATTGTTGCCTAAGAAGAATGTAGAGGAGAACGATAACGGACAAGAAGAATTATCCTCCCGCGAAAAGGATGTGCTAATACAAATTGTGAAAGGATTAAGTAATAAGGAGATTGCCGATGTACTATGCCTATCCACCCACACCGTCATGTCCCACCGCAAGAATATCGTTCGCAAACTGAATATTCACTCCATTGCTGGATTAACTATCTACGCGATTGTGAATGGAATTGTTTCTTTGGATAACTGGGAAATTGTGTAACTATGCTCCGTCGTGTGCAGAAATATATTCGTGACAACGGGTTACTGCAATCAGGTGACAGGGTGTTGGTATGTGTCAGTGGCGGTGCAGATAGTATGGCATTATGGGATGTATTGCAGCGTGGGGGCTACGAATGTGTAATTGCTCATTGTAATTTTCATCTTCGCGGAGAGGAAAGCGATAGAGATGAGCAATTTGTGCGACAAATAGTGGCTGAAAATCGCATGCGAGAAGGCAGTAAATTGCGAATAACGCATTTTGATACAAACGCATATGCAAAAGAGCATAACATAAGCATAGAGATGGCTGCACGCAATCTGCGCTATCAGTGGTTTGCTGAAGTGGCAAAAGAAGAAGGATGCAAAGCCATTGCGGTAGCGCATCATCAAAACGATCAAGCAGAGACAGTGTTGCTCAATCTCAAACGTGGAACAGGTATTCGAGGATTGTGTGGTATGCGCCCTAAAAGCGAAAATCCGATGGGGGGAGATGTGATGGTGATTCGGCCACTATTATGTACAACGCGCGATTATATAGAGCATTACCTGCGGGATATACGCCATATTGCATGGGTAAATGATTCTACGAATATGGATACTACCATCACCCGCAATGCCATTAGAGAGTTGTTAGCGTCTTTCTCTAAAGCAGAAATTGAGCATATTGCCTCTACTGCGGAGCATATGCAGGGATATGTAGATTGGTTGGAGAAAAAAGACACCCACGCTGCTGGTAAAGTAAAACTTTTTGAGGAACTGAGAGCATATCATTTCCCCGAAGTGGAAAAGATATACGAAGCATTATGCAAAGGAGAAGGAGGAAAAACATTCTATTCTCCCACGCATAAGGCTGTAATAAAACATGGAAAAGTATGCGTCACTACGGAATCATAGGTAATCCACTTACACATTCTTTTTCGCCTGGGTATTTTACTCAAAAGTTTGCTGATGAGGGAATTGATGCTACTTACTGCGCGTATGAGATACCCGATTTATCGAATATCGCTACGATAATGAAGCAATTGTGTGGTTTTAATGTCACCTATCCTTATAAGGAGCTCATCTTGCCTCATTTGCATAGTGTAGATTCGGTGGCAGCGAAGATAGGAGCAGTCAATGTGGTTTGCAATGGCAAGGGATATAATACCGATTGGTTAGGGTTCTTGCAAAGTATTAAACCGCATTTGTTGCCAGAAGATAAGATGGTTTTGGTTCTGGGAACTGGTGGAGTGAGCAAAGCGGTGCAATATGCTTTAGATGTGTTGGGCTTGCTTTATACAGTGGTCAGCCGCAACCCCCAAGGCAATGCAATTGCTTATTCCGATTTGACACCAGAGTGCATAGCAATGCATACAGTGATAGTCAACTGCACACCATTGGGGATGTTTCCAGAGGTGGACACCCTACCAGATATACCCTATAACTACCTCACCAATAGCCATTTGTTGTACGATTGTGTGTATAATCCCGAACAAACAGCCTTCCTGCGCGAAGGAAGCCAACGAGGAGCACGTACAATTAATGGACTACAAATGTTGCATCTGCAGGCAGATGAAGCATGGAGAATTTGGTCTGAAAATAATGGATAAATAAAAAATAACAAATGATATGAAGGCACGTTTTTTAATTAGTGTATGGATGCTATGCATGGCAACCTTCACCTTAGCACAAACGGTGTATGAAGATGAGATGGCAGTGGTGTATTACATGCCATTCACACAATTGGCAGTAACGGTAGAGTATGATGAAACAATCACTCAACCAGGTCCATTTTACGTATATGCAGAAAGATATTTGGGTGAACACAATGTGGTTCAAGAGGCGCAAAAACGCTATTCGATTACTGCTGTTCGCATGAATCCTCACACGATTGCAGACCTAAAACGTAGTTTTAAGGTAGATGCCAACGATATGGCTCCATATCTATCCATTACGCCAGAGGGATTATTATATGGCTACAACGTTGCTGCTTGCAAGAGTGAGGCGAACGATGCTGTGGTTATGAAGCAAGAAACGACTCCTGCATCTTTGCTGATGCCTTTGATGGAGGAGCAGTTTGTTGCAAGTAGTACAGCCAAGATGGCAGAAGGGGCTGCAAAGCAGATTTACCAAATACGTGAAACAAGAATGAATCTTTTGGCGGGAGATGTAGAGCATCTTCCTGCGGACGGTATGTCTATGCAATTGGTGTTGGAGGAGTTAGATAAGCGTGAAGCCGCATTAGCTGCATTATTTATCGGTACAACGACTGTTATCCATCACTCCCATACCTATTATATCAACCCTAATGAAGATGTGCAAAAGCAAATCATTGGTCGTTTCTCACAATTTGCAGGTATTGTGGCTTTGGATAACTTGAGTGGAGAACCTATTCGATTGACTATCAATGGGCAACGTAAGAAAATGAATCCTATTCAAGTAGAGACATCTGCTAAGAAAAAAGCACCAGTGCCTTCTCCTTTGTACTATAATCTGCCTGGTAGCGCAACATTTACCTTGGAATTAGGCAATAAAACCATTACCGCTACCTACCCCGTTGCACAATATGGTATCGCTTTGCCTTTGGCTAAATCCATCTTCACTGGCAGAACTATACCAACTATCTATTTTAACACCCAAACAGGAAATATTTTGTCGATTCAACCATGAGAAATTTGCGATTTATCATCATTGCTGCTGTATGGTGCACTGGAATGTTTGCCTCTGCACAAGAGTTGAAATGCAATGTAACCATTAATTCAGACCAAATTGAGGGTAGTAATAAGTCCATTTTTAATACGCTCAAACAGTCCATTGAGGAGTTTGTGAATAATACGAAATGGACAGATATGACTTTTCAAGACAAAGAGCGTATTGATTGCAATATGATGCTGATTGTGAAGAGTATGCAAGATAATATGTTTGTCTGCGAATTTATTTGCCAAAGTCGTCGACCTGTTTTTGGATCCAGTTATATGACCCCAATCTTGAATTTTCAAGACAATAGTTTCTCTTTCACCTATCAGGAATACGATCGTTTAGATTTGCAACAACATACTTTTACCACCAATCTCACTGCATTGTTGGCATACTACTGCTATTTGATTATCGGTTATGACATGGATTCGTTTTCACGTTTAGGAGGTACGGCATGTTTTCAAAACTGCGAGAATATTGTTACATCAGCTCAATCTGCGTCCTTAGATGAGGCAGAAGCCAAGGGTTGGAAAGCGTTTGAAAGCAATAGAAATCGCTATGCTTTAATCAACAATTTGATGGATGAAGCCTTTAAACCGTATCGAGAGTATATGTATGAATACCATCGTTTAGGATTGGATGAGATGGTCAATAATGTCGCTAATGCGCGTGCGCGAATTGCTGAAGGTATGCCTGTGCTTAAGGATGCGAATTCGGCAAGACCTGCCACCTATATTATCTCCACTTTTTTGGATGCTAAAAACGATGAGTTGGTAAATATTTTCTCACAAGGCACACCAGATGAGAAAAAGAAAGTGTATGACTTGCTAACCTATTTAGATCCCACGCGCCAATCTATATACGATGAGATAAATCGCGAACGTTAATTCTTACTTCCCTTTTATCGTGTCGAAGCCCTGTCCAAAGACACCACTAACATTGGCTTGACTGACAAAAGCATTAGGGTCAATTGATTTGATAATATGGAAAATCAATTGGCTCTCTTGTTTACGGGCAAGTACAATCACAATATGCATTGGTTGTTGGCTATACCACCCTTTTCCGTCTAATACCGTTACACCACGATGCACCGTTTGATTGATAGCAGTAGCAATCTCGGCATATTTTGTACTAAAGATGAAGAACTGCACCGATTGGCGCATGCGCGACATAATCCAATCAAGAGCTGCTGTATAGCTGACGGTCATACAGAGACCATACAAAATACGCTTAATCTTGAAGTCCACAATGTCCATTCCCTCTACATAAAACTGCTCTGGGATAGGCAAGAAATAACTGCTGGCAATAATCACTGCATCACAGATAACCATCACTTTACCCAACGACACATCTTTGTAGTGATTGACAATCATTGCCACGATATCCGTACCGCCAGAAGAACCGTTGTTGAGCATCACAATACCCAAACTCAGTCCAAAGACCACACCGCCTACAATACAAGCAGTAACAGGGTCTGCAATCAGTGGTTCCACGCGCATAGGAATCACACGATACCAAAACGCCAATGCTAATGCGCCCACTAATGTGCGCACGCAGAAACGCCAACCCACAGTGAGCATGGCAATAAGAAGCAATATCGCATTGATAGACAAAGTGCTAAGCCACATCGGTATAGCACCACCATATTCAGGGAAAATATTAGGGAAGAGCCCTTGCGTAGCGTAGTAAATGATCGAACAAATACCCGTCAGTCCAGCACCTACTACATTATGCGGCACAAAAATCCAGTTGACCATCAAGGCAAAAGGAAACAAGCCGAGAATGATGAAGATGTATTCTCGAACAACTTTGCTGATTGGGTAATGCGTGTAAGGAGTCATGAAAGGTGAAAAGTGAAAGGTGTTTATTTCCCCATTGGGTCGAAACCTTGTCCGAAGACTCCACGCACTTGGCTTTGGCTGACAAAAGCGTTAGGATCAATGGCATTCACCAAACGGAAAATCTTAGCCGATTCGTATTGGCGCGCAATCACCGTGATTACTTTGCCTGGGTTCTTGGTGTAGCCACCTTGTGCTTCGAGGAAGGTCACACCGCGTGGAACTTGGGTCATAATAGCTTCGGCAATCTCCTCGTACTTGCTGGAGAAAATGAAGAACTGCACCGATTGGCGCGTGCGATTGAGCACCCAATCCACAGCAGTACCCGCCATGAAAGTGTAACAAAGACCAAAGAGAATCTTCTCAAGACCTTGACCAAATGGCAATTCCTTGATCTCAGGCAAGAAATATGCACATAGGATAATTACAATATCGCATGCCATGAGTACACGTCCCATTGGCAAATGTTTGTATTTATTCACAATCATTGCTACGATATCTACTCCACCCGTGCTACCATTGTTGAGGAACACTACACCTAAGAAACAACCCATAAACAGACCGCCCAAGATGACCGCCATGAATGGGTCGGAGATAACTGGTTCAGCAGGTATCTCTATGACTTTCAGCCAAATAGTGTACCAGAGTACGCCCCATAATGTACGCACGCAGTAGCGCCATCCTACGGTAAAGAACGCTGCAATCAACAGGGCTAAGTTGCATACAAACGAACTCAACCAAATAGGAACGAAAGTGTCTGTGGCAAAATAGATAATCTCACAAAGACCTGTCAGTCCACCACCGACAATGGTGTGTGGCACCAATATCCAGTTGACCGCAATGGCATACGGAATGGTGCAAAGAATGATCATCACATATTCTTTGATAGCTATCAGCGGTTTCATGCGCTGATAGCCTTTGAGCTGTTCACGAAGTTTTCCTTTAGACATATTATGTTGTTTAGTGGACGGCGCAAAGCGCCTACTGTTTAGTGTTTAGAGAGTTTTTACTTCTTCGTTATATCGTGCAACGAGGTTGCGGTCTCCCCAACCATTATCTACGCGGGATACTGGTATCCAGAACTTGTTGGCTTTCACCCACTCTGCTGGATAGGCTGCTTTCTGGCGGCTGTATGGGTGGTTCCACTCGTCAGCCACTACCTCATACTCAGGGTGTGGCGCATTGAGCAGTACGTTGTCTTTCTTATCCACCTCGCCACGCTCCACTTCGGCAATCTCCTCGCGGATAGTGAGCAGCGCGTCAATGAATTGATCCAACTCGTGCAAACTCTCGCTCTCGGTTGGCTCTACCATCAATGTGCCATGCACAGGGAAACTCAATGTAGGAGCGTGATAACCGAAGTCCATCAAGCGTTTAGCAATATCAGATTCGGTGATACCGATACTATGGAACTGACGGCAGTCGAGAATCAACTCGTGACCTACTCTACCGTTCACACCTGTATAAACGATGCCGAATGTATCTTTCAGTTTCTCAGCCATGTAGTTCGCACTTACGATAGCGGCTGCAGTAGATTCGCGCAAGCCCTCTTCGCCCATCATACGGATATAGCCGTAGGAGATGAGTGCCATGTTCGCATTGCCATAGAGCGCGCTTGATACGCGATTATTCTCAGCTTGAGGCATAGCATCCACCAAGTGTGCAGCGCAGCATATAGCACCTACACCAGGTCCGCCACCGCCGTGAGGGCTGGCAAACGACTTATGCAAATTCAGGTGGCATACATCCGCACCAATAAATCCAGGGTTGGTATAACCGATCTGCGCATTCATGTTCGCACCGTCCATATATACTTGTCCGCCACAGTCGTGTACGATTTGGCACATCTCACGAATAGCCATCTCAAAGATACCGTGGGTAGATGGATACGTAATCATACAGCCCGCCAAGTTCTCCTTGTGTTGCTCGGCTTTCTCGCGCCAGTCGGCAAGGTCGGTATTACCATTCTCATCGCATTTCACCACCACAGGAATCATGCCTGCTTGTGCACAAGACGCAGGGTTGGTTCCGTGAGCCGAAGCAGGAATCAATAGAATATTGCGATGGTCCTCACCTTTTTGGTGCAGATACTCGCGTATGGTCACCAATCCCGCATACTCGCCAGCCGCACCCGAAGTAGGTTGTAGGTTGCATGCTGCAAAGCCCGTGATAGTAGCCAACTGTTGCTCCAAGTCTTCCATCACCTCCATATATCCAGCCACTTGCTCAGCAGGTGCCAATGGATGAATACCCATATAACCAGGATAGGTCACAGGAATCATCGCAGCCGCAGGGTTGAGCTTCATGGTGCACGAACCCAATGGAATCATTGTATGGGTCAAACTAATATCCTTGCGCTCCAGACGTTTGAGATAACGCATCATCTCGGTCTCGGTGTGATATAGTTTGAATACCTCCTCTTGCAGGTAATCTACCTCGCGAACGCGGTCTTCGTTGATTGCCCAAAGCCCTTCGAAGGACTCTTCACTATCTTCGTATTGCGCCATGTTACCCGATGCGTTAGCAAAGAGCTCGATGATGTCGTTCATATCATCCACCGTCACGCTCTCGTCCAGTGAGATGCCTATCCAACCTTCCTCATCATAGTAGAGGTTAATGCCCAATTCTTCAGCCGCTTCGCGCACTGCCTCTACCCCATTCTCGTGGCGGATTTTCAGTGTATCAAAGAACTCGGTGTTCTCTTGCTCATAGCCGTATGCTTGCAGCATCTCGCTCAGATACACGGTTTTACCATGAATACCCTCGGCTATCTCACGTATGCCCTCTGCACCGTGATACACGCCGTACATACCTGCCATCACAGCTGATAGGGCTTCTGCGGTACAGATATTCGATGTTGCTTTTTCGCGTTTGATATGTTGCTCGCGTGTCTGCAAAGCAAGGCGGAAAGCAGGTTTCTCGTAGGTGTCTTTGCTAAGACCGATGATACGACCAGGCATATCGCGTTTGTACTCCTCGCGAGTCGCCATATAACCTGCGGTTGGACCACCAAAGCCCATTGGCAAACCGAAGCGTTGTGCTGTACCACACATAATATCTGCGTTCAGTGGCTTGAGCAATGCCAATGCCATAAGGTCGGCAATCACTGTAACTTTCATGCCTGCGGCGTGGCAGTCGTCAATGAAGGCGGTGTAGTCTTCAATCGCACCATCTGCATTTGGCCATTGCACGATTGCACCAAAGAACGGACCATTCGCAGCGAGCCAGTCGCTATTCACTATCGCATAATCCACCATCACGAGCTCGATCTCTTGTCCTTTCGCGCGCGTGCGCATTACATGTAAGGTGTTGGCAAAGATTTTCTTGTCCACCAATACCTTCTTCACGCCTGCTTTCACCATATCACGGCTGCGTAGGTTGCGCATCATGGTCACAGCCTCGGCTGCAGCTGTCGCTTCGTCGAGAAGCGAACAGTTGGCAAGTGGCAGGCCTGTGAGGTCACTAATCATCGTTTGATATACAAACAATGCCTCCAAACGACCTTGGCTCACTTCGGCTTGGTATGGAGTGTACGATGTGTACCAAACAGGGTTCTCCAATATATTGCGTTGAATCACAGCAGGCGTGTTGGTTCCATACCATCCGCGACCGATGTACGAGCGATAGAGTTGGTTCTTCGCTGCCATTTGGTGCATGGTGTTGAGGTGTTCTTGCTCGGTGAGTGGCTCATCCAAGTCCAATGGCTCTTCCAGAAGGATATCCGCTGGCATGGTTTGTGCGATGAGTTCATCCACACTTTTCACTCCGATTACTTCCAACATCTGCTGTTGGTCTTGCTCTGTCAGACCAATATGTCTGCTTTTCAAGTAGTTAGTTTTCACAATATATTTTTTTTAGAATTGTTATCTATTTAGTTATTCATTGAATTATTTAACATCCAATCTATGACATTCAATTTTCGTATTCCATCATAGACAGGATTAAAATCTACATCTGTTGTTAAAAGATATTTTGGGGTAGAATCTTTGATGGCTTTCAACGATGCTAATTCTCGCTCCAATGTATCCGCATTTTCTGTAGTCCATGCTACTTGATAATAAGAGGTATAATCATTATAATCTATTGCCACAAAATCTACTTCCAGATTATGTCGTTTTCCAATAAATACCTCTTTATTCTGTCGAAGTAATTCAAGATACACCATATTTTCCAACCAATGAGAACGATCTTTGAGTATCGCTTTTTTTAATCGCACCTTAGCAAAGCAAGGATCTACAACATAATATTTATTCAGCGTTTGCAACAGACCTTTTCCTTTTATTTCGAATCGTGGTACCTTATATATTAAATATGCTTCACATAGTGCATCAAGATATTTTGCAACAGTTTGTTTGTCTATTATAGTGCCATTCGAGCGCAAAGTATCTGAAATTGAGCGCGGGGAAACATATGAGCCTACGGAATCAAATACGAAGTCTATTATTTTATTAAAATCATGCTTATTCGTTATGTTCAGGCGTTGGAAAATATCCTTTTCAACTATCGTTTTTAATACACTTTGCGCAAAAAGGTCTGCTTGTTTTTCGCTGATATTCAATTGTTTATTATAT
The DNA here is from genome assembly GCA_045591505.1 of Paludibacteraceae bacterium. GTDB lineage: Bacteria > Bacteroidota > Bacteroidia > Bacteroidales > Paludibacteraceae > Colicola. The sequence goes on along the minus strand of JAZNSW010000004.1, from coordinate 51,270 downwards.
TCTGGTATACCTCCATAGTGAATAAAATTCGCCAAAATGTCTTGTTTTGATAAGTTTGGCGATTTTGATAACATAAATTGGTAATATTCAGCAAATTGCAACGGAAGTATATTAATTTCAATATAGCGCCCAGTAAGCAAAGTAGCAAGTTCGCCAGAAAGTAGATATGCATTAGAACCTGTAATATATACATCTACATTTGGTTTGATATACAAACTATCAACCAATCGCTGAAACTCAGCTACATTTTGTATCTCATCTAAAAATATATAATTAAGTTTATCATCAACTAATCGTTCTTTGATATGTGTATGAATTTGGTAAATATTGCCAATAGCAAGTGTATCAAGGTCTTCAAAATTATAAAACTGTATTTGCTTTCGGTCAATGCCACTTTGGATTAGTGTTTCTGCAAACATCATCAATAGAGTCGATTTTCCGCAACGGCGCACACCAGAAATAACCTTTATGACATTTTGGTCTTTAAGGTTTCGCAGTTGTTGCATATATTGTTTACGCTCTATTAACTCCTGCTGTTGCATATTATTTGTAATGATTCAATTCGGGCTGCAAAGTTACTAATTTTTTTGAATATACACAAGTGTATATTAAAAATTACGCAAAAATTTAGTTTTTATTTGCATGTATCGATTTTTTGTAGTACCTTTGCAGTCGAAATTTACGCTGGAGGGCAGATATTTTTTGCAAAAAGCGTTTTGCGAATGCACTTTTGGGGTAGGTTTCTGACATATTGAATAGCGTTTATTGACGCTTTGCGTTTGACAGTTCGAAACTTAGCAACTTTCAGATTAATAGTCAAAATCAAAGTAACAGTAAATGCCTATGGGTGTGAATATACCCATACTACATCTACGTAAGGTGTAGTATGTTTTCATACCAGCGTAGGTTTCCTGTTGTTTATTTGACTATTAAGGTAATGCTAAGACCTCGAACTGTAAGTAAACAGCACGAGGTCTGCGCTTTTTATGTGTCTATATGTGTAATATAGAGAACGAAACTCTTTAAACGGGCGAAAATTACTTCCCACGAAAGCCTGATGTAGAGGGACTTTAATTATTTATTATTGCGCGCCAGATGCACAAAAAAATCCCAAGGGCATGGGTAAAAATGATGAAAAAATATTTTTTTATGTTAATTGCTCTTGTAGCAGTGGGTTCTGTATTAGTTTCTTGCGAAGAACCAAACAGACCAAGTACCCCACACGAGACTTATTATGATGCACCTGCTCGTCGATAATAGTTTCATCAAGTATGCAAATTATTCATAATCTTTTTGCTACTTTCCTATTTATTTTGTGTGTCTTGAATGTAAGTGCACAAACCACTTACAATCAAGTCACACTTGATAGAGGAAAAGATACTGAGACCAATTGTATATATGTACTTAATGATAATGCTGATTCTGTACAAGTTTATATTCAATATAAAATTGGTAATCGACAAACAGATTGGATTGATTATCCTGTTTTAGACTTAATACCACCAAGTATTGAGCCACAAAAAATTGGATGCGTAGATAGTACTATTATTGGTCTCAAATTGGTAGATGTCATTATTGTCAGGGAAAAATCTAAAGCAACTGATGATAATACTACAATTGAAAATATGAAATGTAATGATGGATTTTTTCAAAAACTAAAATCAATATTCAAATGAAAACGTATAAATTATTTTCTATTTTTCTACTATGCATTGGCTTTTGTACAATTACCAATGCTCAAACCACATATAAAGGCATAACGATTGATCGAGGAAATCCCGATGTAGATTGCATTTATGTGACTAATACTAATTCTTATCCATGTTCTATTTCACTTCAGTATAAAACCAATAGTAAGGATGCGCCATGGCGTAGTTATAGCTTTTATGATAATATTCCAGAGAATGTAAAAAATTATAAAATAGGTTCTGTTGGAAGCAAAATATTTGGACTAAAACTCGTGTCTGTAGATATTCTTCAACCTACTGTAATCGACAAAGTAATGACTTTTGTAACTGGTGAAGATTATTCTAATCAAAATTCATCAGATAGAGGAAGAATGAAAATTGCTGATGGTTTATATTTAGTTAATTACGGAAAAGAAGTTATTATTGAAGATGATATTAATAAAAGAAGTATTAGCATAACTATTTCACAAGAAAATATAGACTATCAAACTGGTAAGAAAATTTATACTGTTGCTTGTTCTGGTTGGACGAAGCAAGTATTCAAGGAAGGACTAAAATTAGCAATTGAATATGGTATAAGAACCTATGGCGGTACAAAAAATATAGCCGACTATGCAGGAAAATTATCAGGTATCGCATACGATGCAGTTTGCGATTATTACGGTGATACGTATGGTAACTAATGTGTATAAATAATAAAGGAGGGGTGTCTCCCTCCTTTATTATTTATACAAGTTCTTGTTTCATATATTTAGGTTAAACATTCTGCTGCACCCACACCTACTGAAGAAATAATAAATAACTCATTATGTAAATAAAATTATTCTATTAGCATAATTTTGTTAGCATAATCACCATTTCTTACGTACATCTCACGTATATTATCCCTTTTTCCTTTCATGTTTTCTGCTCTCATGCCCCTCACCTGCCACCTATCTCCATTGGAACCTCATTGGAACCTGATTGGAAGCTGATTGGAACCTCACCGTAGGATGACTATAACATCTCCCTATTATCTATATCAGTTCTACCCCTCTTTAGCAGCTTTCGCCAACTCCTTCCGCACAAAGTCGCACAACCGCCCTGGAACGGGTGATTTGCCATCTTTATGGGGTGCACGTTGATGTTTGCTGGCATTGCGTAGTGCTGTGATATATTTCTCTTGCCATTCAGCCCTGCGCACAGGGTCATTCAATATAGCACTCGCTTCTGTACTGACCGCTGCAAAACTCTTGACTATAGGGCGTTCCGCCATTTCTTTTCGCTTGGCTTTGGAATAGTCAGGTTTGCGGCAATAAGCAGCATACCCTACTCTGCCAGGAATAGGACGCAAATAATGGTCCTTATCAATCGAACCACCGATACTTTCTAAAAACGATGCTACATGTACAATCATAGTTGGTATAAATTATTTATCATGATAGTCACGGTTGAAGAGCGCAAGGCGTTCATCGAGGAGTTCGTATTGGTCATCGCGGATGCACGACACACAGCCACGCATGCCCTCGCGCTTCGCACCTGTACTACTCAGAGAGATAGCTGAGATACCATAGTAAATCAGTTTGTTAAGCATCTTTTCTCCCGTCCAATCCTTATAACCAAAGGTAAAGAAGAAACCATCGCCTACCTCCTGCTCATCAGCATCTTGGTCATAGACGATATGAAAACCGTTCTTAAGCATTATTTCCTTGACAATCTTCGCACGGCGAGCATACTCGCGGGTATTGTTCACGAAGTCAATCTTGCCTTGACAAGCCGCTTTGAACATAGCAGCCATAGCATGTTGCACCGAGTGCGTCACACCCGAAGACAGACTATACAGCACAATATACACAAAATTGCGTATGAACTCGCCATCGTTGCCATAACGTTCTGCCAATGAAGGGAAGCGACGGTGTGCCAAATATGGATTCATCGCCACAATAGCACCGCGCTGACCTGCATAGGAGAACATCTTGGAGCAAGAAATCATATGCACGCAATTGTTGGTATATCTGCCCACGGTGGGTTGGTATGGCGGTTCGTATGGCGTGCCACGGTCTTTATCGCGGAAGTCCATATTCAGGTATGCTAAATCTTCGATTACCAGCACATTATATAACGTAGCCAATCGACCAATAATCTCCAATTCGCGTTCGGTGAGGCACATCCACGATGGGTTATTCGGATTGGAGAAGAGCATGGCGGCTATCCTACCCGATTGAAAATGGCGTTCCAACTCTTTCTCCAATGCTTCGCCACGGAAATTCGCCACATCAAACGCATCCACACGCACACCAATCACCTTGCATTGCTGTTTCTGCACAGGGAAACAGGGGTCAAGAAAGAGGACAGTATCGCGCTGGCTATCCAGTTGAGCCATGGTCATATTGAGCGCAAAAGCGGCTTGCATACTGCCCACTGTGGGCACAATACAATCGGTGGGGATATCCAGCCCGAGGAAAGCGCGCACGAACTCACTGCCCCAGTGCTTGACTTCGGGAATACCCGTGATAATAGGATAACGCGAACCATAACCCGCCTTCAGGGCAGCATGCTCGGCAGCTATGCCCACTTGTTCGGCGGGCAAGCCAGGTTCGCCTAATTCCATGTGGATAAACTCCTGACCAGTAGCACGTTCGATATCTTTGACTACGCCCACGAGTTGGCGGATAGAGGCACCGCCCAGTTCCTTGGCGTTACGCAGACCAAAATCAATACAGGTTTGGTCAACGAGTTGTTTGTTGAGAGGAAAAGACATATGTTTGGTGTTTAGTGGACGGCACTTTTCGTGCCTACTGTTTAGTGTTTAGAGGCACGGAAGCCTGCTTCGATGGCAGCGAGGTTAGCAGCTACAACGGCTTCGCCTTTGCGAGCGAAGATGCGCTCCACGCCTGCGACAATCTTATCATGGTCAATGCCCAACATAGGGATAGCTGCACCCAAGAGCACCATATTCGCTGCTTGCAAAGGAGCACCCGCCTCTTTGGCAAGCACCTCTACATCCAATAGCACGTGGTTCTTGACTGCTTTGATGTGCTCCAGCACCTGCTCAATATCAGGATAATTAGGGATATTCACAAAAGGTTTGCACGAGGAGACAATCCATCCATCGGGTTTGAGGTATGGCAGATAGCGCAATGCTTCCATCGGTTCGAGCGAAATGATAATATCTGCCCCACCCTTGGCTATCAAATCCGAATAGATGGGTTCACTGGATAAACGGAGATTGGATTGCACATCACCGCCTCGCTGGCTCATGCCATGCACTTCGGCTTGCTTCAAATAGAGGCCTTCTTTGAGGGCTGCCTCGCCAATCACTGTGGCAATAGATAGGATACCTTGTCCGCCTACGCCTGCTAAAATTATATCGCGTTTCATAAGAGTATCGTTTAGTATTGTTACTTCTTGTTTTGTTTGAGGTGGCGTTTGAGAGTTTGGATACACTCGCGGCGAGCGATGACAACACTGGTGCCATTGTATGCCACTTCCTCGCGAAGCACCTGTTTGATCTCTTCCATATTCTTTGGCAGTGGCACTACCACACGCACATGTTCTTTCTCTACGCCCAATCCCTCGCAGATAGCTTCCAGTCTGCCAGTACCCGCAGAGTCTTGTCCGCCAGTCATACCTGTGGTGAGGTTATCAGAAATCAGCACCACCACATTCGCCTTGCTATTCACGCAGTCCAGCAATCCCGTCATGCCCGAGTGTGTAAACGTACTATCGCCAATCACCGCAAACGAAGGGAATTGCCCTGCATCGGCAGCACCTTTCGCCATAGTGATACTCGCACCCATCTCCACACAAGCGTGGATAGCGTGGAAAGGTGACAACGCACCCAAGGTGTAACAACCTATATCGCCGAAAATCTTGGCATTCTCATGTTCGCGTGCCACCTCATTGAGCGCAGCATACATATCGCGGTGACCACAACCTTGGCATAGTGCGGGTGGACGACCAACGACTAATTCGGGTATAGGCAATGGGCTATTGGACGCTTCGCTATTGGGCGATAAGGCGAGGGCTACGCTGTCGGGTGTGAGTTCGCCCATGCGAGGGAGGTCGCCCGTCAGTCGGCCTTTGACAGCCACAGAAGATGGCACCATACCGCGCAATAGTTCTTCCACTACGGGTTGTCCTTCCTCCATCACTAAAATCTCTTCTGCACCATCAGCTACCATCTGGTCAATCAATGCCTTAGGTAATGGATATTGAGTAATCTTCAATATACTAGCCTCTCTAAACGCTAAACTGTAGGCGCTTTTAGCGCCGTTCTCTAAACACTCCATAAGGTAGTTATACGCAATACCCGTCGTTACAATGGCTTTCTTTGGATTACTGCCTTTGGTATATTGGTTGTATAGCGACTCCTCGCTGGTTTGTACGAAATCGGCTTGCGCTTCTACGAGTTCGGCGTAGTTTTTACGCGCGAAAGCGGGCAAAAGAATAAAATGATTGGTATTCTCAGGCGCAGACAAGGCATTTTGCTCACGAGGAGTATCCATTGTCTCGACCACTGCGCGCGAGTGCGCCATGCGCGTAGTCACACGCAATAAGATAGGTGTGCGCAAAGACTCCGATAAATCAAAAGCGTAGTGCATCATGTCGTATGCCTCTTGTTGGTTGCTTGGTTCGAGGCATGGGATCATGGCGAACTTCGCATAGAAGCGCGAGTCTTGTTCGTTTTGCGAGGAGTGCATCGATGGGTCATCGGCTGCCACTACTACCAATCCGCCATTCACGCCCGTGATAGCAGCATTCATAAACGCATCAGCGCAGACATTCATGCCCACATGCTTCATGCACACCAGCGCGCGCTTGCCCATATAGGACATACCAAGTGCGCCTTCCATAGCGGTCTTCTCGTTGGTAGCCCATTGGCAAAAAATCTTGTCTTTCGCCGCATCGCCTTTGCGTTTTTCGCTCAATTGTATATACTCAGTAATCTCAGTTGATGGCGTACCTGGATAAGCATACACGCCACTCAATCCTGCATCAATAGCGCCTTGCGCTATGGCTTCATCGCCTAATAATAGGTGTTTCATGGTATCATTACATTTTTTAGGTGTGCAAAGTTACAAAAAAAATCGCACCTATGCAAATACATAGTGCGATTTTTTGGCATTTATGTTGTAAAACATTTATATCTGTTGTTCTAAAACATGCCAGAGAGCATCATCGGGCACGGGAGCTGTAATTGAGATAGGCAGTTTGCTTACAGGATGAATAAACTCTATCTTACGAGCGTGTAGCGATATACCTCCATCGGGATTGCTGCGTTTGGCACCGTATTTCAAGTCGCCTTTGATAGGCAAACCTATCGCAGCCAACTGACATCGTATCTGATGATGGCGACCAGTTTCCAGATTGATTTCCAACAGCATATAACGCTCACTCTTGGCTATCACTTGATAAGTCAGCACAGCGCGTTTGGCATCTTTGGTTCCTGGCTTGACTACAAACGACTTATTTTGCTTTTCGTTGCGCCAGAGATAGTTTTCCAACTTCACTACTTCGTTTTCAGTTTTCAGTTTTCCGTTTTCGGTTGCCACAATCGCCCAATAGGTCTTCTGTATCTGCTCGTGCGATTGAAACATGGCATTGAGGCGTGTGAGTGCCTTGCTTGTGCGCGCAAACAGCACCACACCCGTTGTAGGACGGTCTAAACGATGCGTAACCCCAAGAAACACTTCGCCTGGCTTCTGGTATTTCTCTTTGATATATGCCTTCACAATATCCGACAGAGGGGTATCTCCTGTCTTATCGCCTTGCACAATCTCGTGGCAAGTCTTGCTGACAGCTATGATATGATTATCTTCGTATAATACTTTCACCTTTCACTTTTCAGTTTTCCGTTTTCACCTTTCCGTTTTCATTCAGTTTTATCTCCACTTCGCGCAGCGGAACCATCACAAAATCGCGCTCCTCCATACGCGGATGCGGCAAGGTGAGCATCTCACCTGATCGCCTGATTGCCTCATCGCCCCTCGCCTGTAGCAAGTCAATGTCAATCACTCGGTCATGATACACGCCATTCACCGATTTTTGAGTGCGTCCCATCTCATGCTCCATCTGCTGAGTGAGGAGTAGCACTTCTTCGGGCGAATATTCCGTTTCATATACTGCGACAATATTCGCAAACTCGTTGTCCGACACAAAGCCCTGTGGCGCACTCCTGTACACCGATGAGCAGGCAACACATTCCCCCACCCGTTCATCCAGCAGTTGCAATGCCATTTGCAGATTCGCCTCGCGATTGCCTAAATTTGTCCCTATTCCCAAATATATTACCATCGCCCATTACCCATTATCCAATAGCCACTCTGTGGCGTCCAATAGCCGCAGGCGTCCTTTTTATGGTACTGCCACAAACTCATAATCAATCTTCTCGCCCATGGTCACGAGCATGTAGAAGGGCTTTTTGTCCTCATCTTTCATGGAGTCCACCACGATGCATGTCATACCTTTTACTTGCGTAATTTCTCGGCTATGGTCATGACCAGACCACACCATCTCTACCCCATGTTTTTCAAACATATTGAGTAGTGCATAGGTTTCCTCCAGAGTATAGTTAGAAGTATGTCCTTGTGAACTATCACGCTTGAAGAAATGGGTATGCGTACATGCTACGATATGGCGAAAATCTTGCTTATCAGCCCACTCCAGTGTCTCGCGAAGCCATTGCAACTGCTTGCTGCCCACGGTGCCGTCCGCCGAATCATAGACCACGAACAAGTCCTTCTTTCCCGAAGGAGTCTCTACGATGAAGTAGTAGTAGCATGTTTTAAATTTTTCCAAAAAATCTGGCCATTGTTTGAAATAGATATCATGATTTCCTGCCACTGCCATCAAGGTATCTTTCTTTTGTGTACTTTCTGGCACGACACTTAAAGCGTCATACATATAGTCGAAATGCTTTTGTGCATCAATAATATCGCCCAAATGTACTGCAACTGGGCACAGATTATCTTGTCGATACGTGGCAATAAAATACTCCCAGCGGGTTCGGGTGCGTGTCACATGGGTATCGGTGCATACGTACACTCGGTAGTTTTCCGCGGGTGCTTGCAGTGTGGTAAATCCATGTGCATCATTATATTGTTTTGATTCTTCAAAGCGTTTGTCTATCGTTGGCGAAGTACCTGCAAACATGCCCACCATATCCAATCGCGCATCAGGACCGCATGATACGCAAATCATACTAATTACCAATAGACAATAGCCCAAATATATTATATTCTTTTTCATAACTTCATTTACAATTTATTAATTATTCATATCTCCAGCGCAGCAATCTAAAATCGATATTCCGCTCCCGCACGCAATTCTGCACCATAGTAGTGTGCATTGAGGTGGAACATGCCTGCGAGTTTATATTTTCCAGACAAGCGCACGCGCCAATGCTCATTGATGTCATACCAACCTCCCAAATAGAACATAGGTTGCCATACGCGTTCAACTTGATAATTATCTATATTCGCCACACACAAACTGATATTCCATGGCGAAGTGCGTGGACGTACAAATGCTTCTACGCGATAAATCACATTGAATGGCTCCAGAATCATCTCATCTTCGCTTCGGCGGGTATAGGGTTCTGGAATAATGATACGGGTGGACATACCCACTTGCACATTCACATATTCCATCATATAGCCTAATGAAAGGGCTTGTACAAATTCGTTAAAGTCATCGCGAACAACCCAACGCGCCATCATGCGATCTTCAATATACATCTCGCCAACGGGCAAAGCAAATTTTGGACGCAACTGCACACCCAACGTATGAAAATTGGCTGTACTCATACGCAGATTTGCTTGCATATCAAAATGCTTATTGATAGGCATATAGGCATCTATATCAAAATTTGCATACGAGCCATAGGTCAAGTTATGCCCATATCCTGCATGAAGCGACACCTTGTATTGCGTTTCGCCTGGTGCCAACTGAGCGGATGCTACCAAGGGCAATACACCCGCTATAAGGATAAAGAAGATTTTTTTCATATCATTACTATTTATTATAATTCAATCACAGTGATACCTGCACCGCCTCGGTCAGGGTCGCCATCGTGAAAATCGATATGTCCGCTGCCCATACGTCGCATGGTCTTTTGGCGTTCTGCCAGATAATCGCGCACCAATTGTTTGAGTGCTCCCGTGCCTGTTCCGTGGAGGATAGTCACTTGCTCGGCATTAACCATCAACGCATCATCCACATATGCTATCAGCACTTCCAACGCCTCATCCACACGCAGACCGCGGATATCCAATTCGCGAGCGAAGGACAGTTTACGACGGCGCAACTCATCTGCCACATTGCTGCTAATCATTTTAGGCTTTGGAGTATTGCTCTCCTGAATCAATTTGCTTGGGTTCTTGGTCAGTATCTTGAGGTCGCTCAAGTCGCGCAACACTTTGTTTTGCTTCTTACCAGATTGACCAGCACTACTAGCGTCACTAGTACTACTAGTAGCCCTCGCATGCCCCGCTTTTCCAGCTTTTCCAGCCTGCTTTTCCACTTTTGTTTTTAGTGTCTCCACTTTTTGTCGAGCAGCTTGAGTGGCTTTTTTCTCCGCTTTAGCTTCTTTAATCTCGCGGATAGTACGCTCAATGGTCGCATTACTTCTTCGCAGCAAGTCGGCTGCTTGTTCATTTGCTTCCTCTATGATAGCACGTTTTTTGGCTTTTATGCCCGCCAATTGCTCCTCATAGTGTGCTATTTTCTCCTCTAGATGCTTTTCGCGTTGGCGGATGTTCTGACGTTTATTCTCCCAATAACGTTTATCCCGAGCAATATCTTGCAGTTGCTTGTCATAGTCTATATGCTCTTCGCCTACAATATCGGTTGCACGTTGGATAATCGTTTCGGGCAAACCGATTTGTCTTGCTATCTCCACAGCGAAACTGCTACCAGCCTGACCAATAGATAGTTGGAATAGTGGTTTCAGTTGTCCTCTATCATACAACATGGCTCCATTGATAATGCCATCTGTACGCTCTGCGAGGTGTTTGAGATTGGTGTAGTGGGTAGTAATCACGCCAAAAGCACCTTGTGTATTCAGTTCTGATAGCACAGCCTCTGCTATTGCTCCACCAATCAATGGCTCGGTACCTGTACCAAACTCATCTATCAGCAGCAATGTCTGCGCGTTTGCATGGCGTACAAAGTGCTTCATGTTGCGAAGATGGGAAGAATAGGTGGATAAATCATCTTCGATGGATTGCTCATCACCTATATCAATGAGCAAATGCTTATATAATCCCATTCTACTCCGTTCATTCATCGGCACTGGCAAGCCACATTGAAGCATGTATTGTAGCAGGGCAACTGTCTTAAGGCATACCGATTTACCACCCGCATTAGGACCACTAATCACTAAAATGCGTTGGCTTTTGTCAAGGTGAATCGTCAGTGGCACCACCTCTTTATGCTGTTTACGAAAATTGAGCATCAACACGGGGTGTTTTGCTTCGTGCCAATCGATATACGGATGCTTCACCACTTCTGGCACAATAGCATGCATATCAATGGCATATAGGGCTTTAGCATGAAGAAAATCTACGGATGCTAAATACTTTTCTGTTTCCAATATCTGTGGAATATTTGGGCGCAGGTCAGCGGTGATTGCCAGAAGAATACGCATGCGTTCACGACGCTCTTCACCTTCTAATTCACGAATACGGTTGTTGGCTTCAACTACCTGTTGGGGCTCAATAAACACGGTCTTACCTGTGGCGGACTCATCATGTACGATGCCACCTATCTTGCGTTTGTACGCAGGTGGAACGGGCAATACCAATCGACCTTCGCGCATGGTAGGTGCTGCATCTTTATCCACAATCCCTTCAGCTTGAGCCTGCCGCAGAATCGCAGCAAGCGCACGACTCACGGATCCCTGAGATTGATGGATATCTTTGCGAATACGAGCCAGCTCGGCTGAGGCTGAATCGCGCATCTTGCCATAACGGTCTAACACACGATCTATCTCTGTGATGATATGGGATATGGAGCCACCTACACCTTTATCATTAGGAGTCATCGCATGCAAGAGAGGATATCGCTGCTCATCCAACGTACGGAAAAAACGATCCAATTGCCCAACATAATCCAGCATCTTTCGCAGCGCGAATAGTTCGTTTTCATCCATGAATAATCCCTCGATGCGAATACGAGATAATGCTTCTCTCAGGTCAAATATCTCCCCTTGAGGAAAATGCACGGTTGCATCGCATAGTACGCCCATCATCTCACGCACAGGAGAGAGTGCTTGTAGGATATCCTCACTATCTGTCATCCATTGCATCGCATCCACCAACTCTTTGCCTAACGAAGACATACAACAACCTTTCAGGCCATCGCGGATGACCTGAAAATCAATCTTCTGCTCTATGTTCTGTGGATAAATCACTTCACTCTAACCTTTCACTTTTCACCTTTCTCCTCTCATCTCACCCCAACAACCGAATATCCTTAATCACTTTCGCACCAGCGGCATCATTCAGTTTTTGAACCAACTCATGCCGAATCTCAAATAACTGAGACTTCAACGCTGCCGAACGGATATGCACCATCAGTACGCCATTCTTCACCTCAATCTTCCCCGTGAGTTGACTCACCACTGGCCCCAACACTTCGGGCCACAATGCTATCACTTTCCGCTCCAATAATGGCTGTTCTAATTTGGAACCGTGAATAAATTCGGCCAAGAGTTCGCCGATTGAACGTGATTGATGTATTTCCATGATTAGCGCAAATCCAAGCGTTGATGAGTCGTCAATGGTACACCGTATGGAATACCATTAAGCTCATATAAACTCTTCATTTTTATTCCGAATCGCTGAGAAATTGACCAAGCTGTATCCCCCTCACGAAAATAGTATGATGGTGTTTTGCGGCTTGCACGTTTCTTCTTCGGATAGATATACACTATATCGCCTTCTTCCAGCTCACGGTCATCCAATGCATCATTGTAGCGGCGCAAGGTGCGCTCATACATATTTAGAAACGATGCCAACGAGGCATAAGTCTCGTTTGGACCTGCTATGATAAAACGCACACCGTTGCAACGACCAGACTTGTGATTATGGAATAACACCAAATCGCTCATCATAGACGCTACTGAATCCGAAGACGATTCCGTAAAATCAATCTCTATTGCTCCTTCGCGCCATGTCGTATCTTGCATGCTCACCGCACCCGAAGCAAGCAGCACGCTGTCAAAGGTAATCGCATGTAACTCATACAATTCGATAATACGAATCAGCTTTTCTGGATATTGTGGGTCTGTGGCATAACCACAGGCTTTGAGCCCATATGCCCAATTCTTATAGTCACCTATCGGCAGAGAAAACAAACTCTCATAACGCTTACGCTTCAGAAACAGCGAGTGATCTTCATACGAATCGCTCACGTCTGCATATCGGCGAAAACAATCGTTAGCGGAGTTATCATCGCGGCGAATAGTGCGCCCTACCCAATCAGACGTGCACTTTATTCCAAAGTGATTATTTCCATTCTTGGCCAAATAAGACTGCCCTGCCGCAGACTCCAATATTCCTTGAGCCAGCGTGATGGCAGCTGGTATCTGGTGTTTGCGTTGTTGCTCTATAGCCATTTCTCGATATTTCGCAATGTAATCTAAATAGCTTTGGTTTAATGACTGAGCTACACCACTCATACACAATAACATGAGACTTGTTAGCAATACTATTTTCTTCATATCAATCAAATTTTGCTGCAAAGGTAATAAAAAATTTGGAAATATACAAAAAATACACTACCTTTGCACAGAATTTGTTATTTTATTCATAATTGACTCATTTTATAATTTATAATGATATGAAAAAAGTATTATTTTTTATCCTTTTAGCATGTACTTTTATGGCGTGCAATACTACCGTCTATGAGTTGCAAATGGAGACCATTGATGTCTATATTGGGGCTGAAGATTGGAAATATACAAATTACGACCAAAACGGTAGCCCATATGCCAACAACTATTTTTTTGCTACGGTCAATGTGCCAGAAATCACGCAATCCGTTTTCGAAAAAGGTCAAGTGAATGCTTTTGTGGTGTATGATGCGAATACATCCTATGCATCAAAGCATATTCTGCCATACGTTCGCCACTACGAAGAGCAGTTAAGTAATGGCGATTGGAATTTCTACACCGAAACAGTAGATTGTATGTATGGTCCTGGATGGGTGGAGTTCAACTATCGTGCCAGCGATTTTGCGTATGAAAACGATGTAACAATCAACCCTGTTGGCATGCGATTTAGTATTGTTATCACCCACGGCTATTGATAACATGGTTTGATTATTTTTGCAATGTCTTTTATTCTTTCTTCGGAATTTTCATCGCTTGTGCAGCAGCATCTCCATGATGATGTGCAGCAGTTGGCATTGCAACGCCATCGGTATCCGCAGTTGTCGGATGCCGATTTTCATTTTCTTATCCAGCAAGTGGAAGGCAGGCAACGCACCAAAGATAAATTGCCTACTTTTGCACAAAATGCCGATTGGTGGTATCCTGTTCGTTTGTCCTGCGAGCAATGCTCCAGCGAGGCCACTGCGCGCTACAAAGCGGCATTGATTGCACCATTGGCTCATCGCACACTGATTGACCTTACCGCGGGCTATGGTGTAGATACATTCTTCATGGCGGAACAGATACCTGAGGTGCATTATATTGAGCGCAATGCTGATTTATGTGCTATTGCCTCCCATAATTTCGCCCACACTCGTCCGCATATTCAGGTGCACAACACTACCGCCGAACACTTCCTCTCCCAATCGCCCCATCGCCCAATCACCTCATCGCCCCATCGCCCAATCGCCTCATTGCCCCATCGCCTCATCTACCTCGATCCTGCGCGTCGCAGCCAATCGGGGAGTAAAGTTTTTCGAATCGAAGATTGCGAACCAAATGTGATAAACATTCTCCCTACTCTTCGCACCATTGCTTCTACTATTCTTATCAAATTCAGTCCTATGTTGGACATATCTGCCGCGCTTCATGCACTTGGTAATGAGTGGGATGTGCATATAGTGGCAGTGAATGGAGAAGTAAAAGAAGTGCTAATGATTACGGGCAAAGGTGAAATTCGTGCAGTGAATATTCTATCAACTAAAACGGATATTTTCTCCATGCAACCCAATGAGGAGAAGCAATCACATGCCACAATGGCGGATAAGATTGGTAGATACATCTACGAACCCAATGCTGCGATTATCAAGGCAGGAGCTTTCCGTGCGATGAGTGAGCGATATAAGATACAAAAATTAGACACGCACACCCATCTATACACATCTGATGATTGCATGGCTGATTTCCCTGGCAGGGTATGGCAAGTGATTGATGCTGAAGTCAAAGACCCTAAGAAGCAATTAGATACTAAAACCAAATATAGTATCCTCTCGCGCAACTACCCTCTTTCGCCCGATCAAATTCGCAAAAAATACAAACTTAAGGATGGTGATGATTATTATTTGATTGCTGTGCGCCACAATGCCAAACCCAAACTCATCCTCGCCTCCCGCCTCTAATCCTACCAATACCCCATATCCCATACCCCATATCCAATAACCCATACCCCATATCCAATAACCCATATCCCATATCCAATAGCCCGCAGGGCGTCCCATATCCCATATCCAAAAAAAAGAGGCTCCCGCCTCTTTTTTTTACTTATACATAAATCGTTTAATACTACGCTTAGGTGTTTTTTCAAACTCTTTCTCAACTAATTCAATAGCAGTGACTTGGCTATAGTTTGGCAACATCTTATTGAGCTTCGCCACATTCTCTTTCATCACTTGCTCTACAGTCTTGCCCTGCAGCACTTCTGCTTTTGCCAAAGATGGATCAGAATATACCAAAGCCACCAATTTGTGCTCACGATCTACTACCACAGACTCGCTCACGAGAGGCAGACTATTGAGTTTATCTTCTATTTCCTCTGGATAGATATTTTGTCCATTAGGGCTGAGTAGCATGTTTTTGCTACGTCCGCGTAGGAAGAGGTTACCCTGTTTATCAATGATACCCAAGTCGCCTGTGCGCATCCAACCGTCCTCAGTAAAGGCTTCTTTAGATGCTTCAGGGTTCTTGTAGTAACCCATCATCACGTTCACACCGCGCAATTGCAATTCACCTTCTTTGGTGGCAGGGTCTTCCGAATCAATGCGCATCTCCATGCCCACAATGCCTTTACCGCACGAGCGATATACATACTTATCCCAATCTTCGTATGTTACCAATGGTGCACATTCGGTCATACCATAGCCCACGCAATATGGGAAATGCATATCTTTCATACATTTCTCCACTTCCTCGTTGAGGGCGGCACCACCAATGATTAAGAAACGCAACTCCCCACCAAAGGCTTCAAGCAATGTATTGCGCACTTTTTTGTGCAACAGACATTTAATACCTGGAGTCTTCCACAGCAATTTCATCACAGGTTTGTTGATGATTGGCAGCACTTTGCCTTTGATAATTTTCTCAATCACCAATGGCACAGTGAGAATCATAAACGGATGCACTTGTGCAAATGCCTTCATTAGCACAGATGGCGTTGGAGCTTTGGTGAGGAAATACACTTCTGCACCGTCGCACACTTGATATAGGAACTCAAACATCAATCCAAACATATGCGCTACTGGCAACATCGACAGCACTTTATCGCCGGATTTATGTGGAATACGTTTTACAGCGAAGTCGATATTTCCGCTCAAGTTCTTATGGCTAATCATCACACCCTTAGGATTACCGGTGGAACCAGAGGTGTAATTAAGCAATGCCAACTCTTCGATATTATCCGTTGGATAGTTTACATCCTGCTTGTTATAGCCATTAGGCCATTCTTCAGCAAAAGCACTATCCACCTTTGCATATGCCTTCTCCACTTCTTCATTGGCAGCAAATTTCATGCTAAAATCATCCATGAGCACGATGGCAGACAAAGCAGGCATATGCTGTGCATCAATCTTTTTCAATACATTAGGACCTGTATAAAGCATTTTTGCTTCGGAGTGGTTTACCAAGTTCTCTACGCCTTCGCCTGTAAAATCGGGCAGAATACTTACGGCCACTGCTTTGTATGTTTCAATAGCCAAAAAAGTTACGCCCCAGTTACAGCAGTTGCGACCGCACAGGGCAATTTTATCACCTTCTTGGATACCCAAAAGACGGAAAGTAGTGTGTAAACGAGCGATTTGTGTAGCCAATTCACCATAGGTATATTGGGTAGCACCATCTAAATCTTTCATCGCCAAATCAGACCATTTATTAACAATGGTGTTTTGGAGATAAGCTAAGTAATGTTTTAATTCCATGATAATACAATTTTACTAATCGCTGCAAAATTACAATAAATATTTCGAACGTATGTTCAAAAATGGTACGATTTTGTATTTTTATTAATTTTTTATGTATTATTCTTTAATTTTCTTTATCAAATCATACAAAAAATTGTATTGTTGTGGAAAAATATCAAAATTGATAGGCACGCTACTTCGACCAGGATCCCAACCATCTTTGATATGCAGAAACATCAGTGCGGTTGTCTCTATAGGCACATTTCCGCGAACATCGCCTGCGCGCATGCTATTTTTTATGGCTTGCGTCCAGAGGTTTAGTTCATGTTCATACAATCGACATGCTCTTCTGAATAATTCAGGAAAACGACTATAAGCGGTGTACATCACGGTCACCACATTAGACACATTGATATTTTTATTTTCTACTTGCTCATATACTTCGCGCAACTGCTCCAAATAATATAGCATCGCATCTATCATTTCGGGAATAGTGGCAGTATCTTTTACTCGGTCCAATGCACGTTGTTTAGGTTGAATCAAGTATAGACTAACTGCTTCTTGAAACAATTCATCTTTATCTTTAAAATAATAGTACAACGTACCACGCCCCATATTGAGAGCCGCTTGTAAATCGGTAATAGAAACATTGGCATAACCTTCAATCATATACAACTCAATAGCTTTGAGAAGTATTTTTTCCTTACGATCTTCTACCATAAAATACTCTTTTATAACTGGTTATCATCTTTTATATTATTCAAAACTAGTAATGTGTCATTCAAAATTAGTTCCAATTGCGCTGCAAAGGTAAGTAAAATATTTTATATACACAACCTTTTTTCAAAAAAAAATGAACAATTGTTCGAAAATATTACATTATCTTTGCACCCGATTTTTTTTGGTATAATTTTTGTAAATAATATTAAAAACGATAGATTATGAAATTGAAATCAGCAAATGTGCTAATTACAGGTGGAGCATCTGGAATTGGCAAGATTATGGGAAGAATAGCATTGGAGAAAGGAGCCAATGCATTAATCATATGGGATGTAAACCAATCGGCATTGGATGCTACAGTAGAAGATTTTGCTTCAATAGGTCTCGCGCGCGAGCGCGTGCATACTTATAAGGTGAATATCACCAATAGCGAATTGGTGGCTTCTACTTATCAGCAGATTAAGCAAAAATTAGGTCATGTTGATATTCTCATCAACTGTGCAGGCATTGTTCGTGGTAATAAAACGTTTGACCAACAGTCTGAGCAAGATATCCGTCTCACATTTGAGGTCAACACCATTGCTCCTATGGTCATCGCGCAGCAGATGTTGCCCGATATGCTCAAGCGTAATTATGGTCATATCTGCAATATTGCTTCGGCGGGAGGTATGTTAGGTAATCCAAAAATGTCCGTCTATGGCGCAAGCAAGTGGGCGGTTATTGGATGGAGCGAGAGCATGCGCATTGAGTTGCAAGAGCAAAAATCCAATGTACGTGTCACCACCATTGCACCTTATTATATTAATACGGGTATGTTCAATGGTGTCCATTCCAAAATTTTCCCTATTCTCAAACCCGAACCAACAGCCAAAAAGATTATCCGTGCCATTGAACGCAACACCATCTTTGCAGGAATACCATTTGGCTATCATTTTATTCGTTTCTGGCAAGCCATCTTGCCATTGCGTGTATTTGACTGGCTTTTTGGCACAGTTTTTGGCATTTACCATACAATGGACCACTTCACAGGGCGCAAATAACCAACTATTTGCCCCTTGTGTGCCCCTTACATGCCACCTATCACCATCGGAACCTCATCGGAATCTCATCGGAACCTCATCGGAACCTCGCCGTATGATTACCGAGAGAAGATAGATACATTATAATACTTTCAACGATATGCAAAATTACATTTCTACTACCCTACAAAAGCAGAAAACCTATTTCCGCTCTGGCGCAACCCTTGCGCTACCTTTGCGCAAGCAAATGCTACGCAACTTATCCGATGCCCTACACCAATATGAGAAGCCACTTGCAGAAGCCCTTTGGACGGACTTGCACAAGTCTTACGAAGAGGCGTACCTCACCGAACTGAGTATTGTATATGGCGAGATACGCAATCACCTCAAGCATTTGCGTCAGTGGGCTAAACCCGAACGCAAATGTTCACCTATTGCGATTATGCCTGCAACAAGTAAGGTTATCAAGGAGCCATTGGGCAATGTGCTTATCATTGCACCATGGAACTACCCTGTGCAACTACTCCTCAATCCATTGGTAGGTGCCATCTCTGCGGGTTGTACAGCATTTCTCAAGCCTTCGCCATATGTGCCACACGTGTCGGCGGTACTCACAGAAATGATTCGTGCCACTTTCCCAGAAGAGTATATTGCTATTGTGGAGGGCAATCGTGAAGTAAACAAGATGCTTCTTGCTGAGCGATGGGACTTGATTTTCTTCACAGGCAGCCCTTCGCTGGGTAAGATGGTCATGGAAGCGGCTTCCAAGCACCTCACACCAGTGGTGCTTGAGTTAGGAGGCAAGAGCCCATGTATCATAGACAAGGATGCCGACCTGAAAGTGGCAGCTAAACGTGTGGCATGGGGCAAAGCACTCAATGCTGGACAAACATGTATTGCACCTGATTATCTGATGATTCATGAGGATGTCAAAGATAAGTTCCTCAAATTAGTGGTTAAAGAATGGAAACATCTGCTAACCAAAGACCCCCAAAAGGCAAAACACTTTGTGCGCATCGTCAACGACAAAGCGCTCGATCGCCTCATCAGTTACCTCCCTATATCCAATAGCCCATCGCCCATCGCCAATAGCCCATCGCCCATCGCCTATAGCCCATCGCCTATCGCCAATAGCCCCTTAGGGCGTCCAATAGGCGGAACGCCGTCCCATAGCGAAGCGTCCAATAACCCATCGCCCATCGCCTATAGCCCATCGCCAATAGCCAATAGCCACATCTACCACGGCGGTACATACGACAAAGCCACGCGCTATCTCTCCCCTACCATCCTCACCGATGTTAGTCCCGATGCACCAGTCATGCAAGAGGAGATTTTCGGTCCTATTTTCCCTGTATTGACATTTGAGACGATAGACGAAGTCATCACTTTTGTTACTGACCGTGAGAAGCCGTTAGCACTCTATTATTTTGGTACAAACGGTGATTATGTATTACGCCACACATCTTCAGGCGGTGCATGTATTAACGATGTGATTATGCATATTGTGAACCATGATGTGCCCTTTGGTGGTGTAGGCAATTCGGGTATGGGGTCGTATCATGGCAAGGATAGTTTCCTCGCATTTTCTCATCGTCGTTCGGTTGTCTCCACCCCCACATGGATTGACATGCCATTTCGATATATGCCATACAAGCTTTTCAAGTGGATTAAAAAGATGGTATAACCACCAAATTACACGAAATTAGTCACTTTTTACTACAAAAATTTGTTTTTCTAATAGAAATGTAGTACTTTTGCAGATTATTACCCCTTAATGAGGTTAATTGCAGGTATGAAGAGACAGTTAAATGATATTACTCCTTTGGGCACATCGTATGAGATGGGTCTAAAGCGTGTGTTGTTAAGTGCGAATGAGAGTGGATGCAGTATCACGCAGGTGGCTGTGATTGAGTTAAAGGCAGGTGAACGCAGTGCGCAACATATCCACCCCGATTTGCAGGACTTGTTTTTTATATTAGATGGCAAGATAGACATCACCATTGATGGTGAGTTGCACCACTGCGAGAAAGAGGATTTTATTTTTGTGGAGCATTTGCGTACGTACGAGTTGTTTGCGGTGACGGATGTGCGCATGTTGGTGATGGGTTGTGTCATTGAGTCGCAGCGCACCAAACTATATCCTATTTTATTAGAGCCTAATCTCCACACCAAGTTATGGGGTAGTACGGGCTTAACCAAATGGAAGAACCTTCCGCTGCAAGACCATATTGGTGAGAGTTGGGAGGTGTCTGCTGTGCCTGCATCGCCATCGGTGATTGCCAATGGCACATGGGCGGGCTACACCCTACCCGATGTGATTCGTAAGATGCCAGAGGCTATTTTGGGTAAAGCCGTGGCGAAACAGCATGATAACCAGTTGCCTATCTTGGTCAAACTGATTGATACAAGCGATGATTTGAGTGTGCAGGTTCACCCCAACGATGCTATGGCACAGCGCATGCATAACGAGCGTGGTAAGGCGGAGATGTGGTATGTGATTGATGCGCGGCCAGGGGCTTGTATCTATGCTGGTTTTCAGCAGGAGCTTACCGCAGAGGAGTATGCGGCTAAGGTAGCAGATGGCACAATTATGGAATGTTTAGCGAAGCACGAGGTAAAAGCGGGCGATGTCTTCTATTTGCCTGCTGGGCGTATCCATGCCATTGGCAAGGGGGTATTGCTGGCAGAAGTGCAGCAATCTTCGGATCTCACCTATCGTATCTATGATTACAATCGCCTGGATTTGGACGGTCACCCTCGCGCTTTGCACACCGATTTGGCGGCACAAGCATTGGATTTTAAGGTGTATAAGGAGTATCGCAATACATATGCTGAAGTGATTGATGCGGCCAATCCATGTTTGGATACAGAGCATTTTAGTGTGCGTGTAGTAAATATCCAGAATGCTATTCGCCGTAACATGGTGAACTATGATTCGTTTGTAATCAACACCTGCTTGCATGGCTGTTGCAAGATTCGCATCCGCAGTACGCACGATGAGGTAGAGTTGCGAGAAGGCCACTCTTGCCTTATCCCAGCAGCGATTGCGGACTACGATATTCTGCCTACCACGCCAGAGGCGCAGTTATTGGAGTCGTATATCAACAATAAATCGCAATCCACTCTCCAACGATTGATTTCTCAGTTCCTCCACTTCTCCAGCAGATAATAGTATGCCAGAGATTGTTTTGCACTACATATGGCAGCAGCGTTTGTGGGCAAGTATGGAGCAGTTCACCACCGATGGTGAGCCTATTGAGATTTTGGGTGTAGGCATGCACAACCGCGATGCAGGTCCCGACTTCAGCCATGCCCATGTGCGTATTGGTCAGCAGGAATGGGTAGGCAATATTGAGATGCATGTTCGGGCTTCCGACTGGCACCGCCATCATCACGATAAGGACGCTGCATATAATAGTGTGATTTTGCATATCGTTTGTGAGAACGATGAGCAGGCGTATAATGCACGTGGGGAAAAGATTACCCAATGTGTGCTTCGTTTTCCTCAGCAGCGTGATTACCTCTCTCAGCTTTTTTCGCATGCCATGCAGATGGACTCTGCATGGGCTACTATTCCTTGTCATCAAACGCTATTGCACAACCCTGCTCTGCTCACGCAGGGCTGGCGTGACGCGCTTTTGCAGCAGCGAATGGATTGTCGTGTGCAGTCGATTAATCGTTTGCTAACGATTACCAAGCAAAATTGGAACGAGGCGTTTTATATCACGCTGGCGCATAATTTTGGTTTTCACACCAATAGTCTGCCTTTTGAATCTTTGGCATTACACACACCATTGCTATATTTGCTCAAGCACCGCGATAATCTTTTTCAGATCACTGCTATGCTCTTGGGGCAATCGGGATTATTAACTGCCCAAACGGCGAACACGGAGGAGGAGCTTGCGCTTTGGAATGAATATTGCTTTTTGCAAAAGAAGTTTTCTCTTCAGCCCATTGATGGTGCTATGTGGAAGCGTGCGCGTATGCGTCCGCAGAATGCGCCACAGCTGCGTATTCGCCAGTTTGCTCAATTGATTTGCGAAACCGATGGATTGATTTCTAAGATTTTCGAGCAGGACACGATAGATGGCATGCGTGAATTGATTGCCAAGCCGCGGGCATTGCGTACGCAGTCGCTTGTTTTGCCACCGCGTTTGGGTAGTAAGTCGGTAGATATATTGATTATCAATACGTTTTTGCCTTATCGGTATGCGTATGCACAGTATATGCATAATGGGCAAAAGATGGAGGAGTCGTTAAGGTTGATGGCTGATATTCCTGCGGAAGACAATCGTATTATCCGTCAGTGGCGCATGATTGGTCAGGTAGTGCGTTCAGCAGCCGACACGCAAGCTTTGATACACTTGTATCAACATTATTGTCAAAACGAGCAATGCCTTCATTGCGAAGTAGCTTCACAAGTCTTCACGTTATCTACCTAAGAATACGATTGCATTCAAAATTCGGCACTATTCTACTTTTAGTCCTTTTATTTAATTTAGTCCTTTTATTTAAACTGTGCCCAGAAGGCATCATTCTTTTGGTTCTCGCGGGTTTGCTTGGCAGATGCGGGATAGTTCTCTATAAACCAAGTGAGGAATTTGGCATAATCAATCTTCTCGCTGAGCATCTTTTTGCAAGTATTGATAATTATTTATCATTTAGATATTCTCGTATGCATTGGTCTAATACGTCCAGTATCTCTTGTTGTACTTGTTTGCAGCGTTCTAATCCCACAATTCCGCCTCCTCTTTCTACATAGAAGTTTCCTTTTGCTGCTTCTAGATATTGCATTATGTCTTGCACATCACGCGAATAAAACATTTTCCCCGCATCAACTAAAGATTGATCCACAGACAAAAGATGCGAACCTGCAAAAAATGAGACTGAAGGAACACCCAAACATGCTGCTTCACGCGCCATAGTACCAGCCCCCGTGAGGATAGCATCTGCATAATAGCAAGCATCCATGCCATTGACTGCTTCTGAGGGAATATAAATATTTTTGATACCTTTTGCATACTCTCGATCAGACTCATAACGAGGCAAGAAGAGTGTATTGTATCCTTTAGCATCCAATGCCTTCAATAGTTCTGGTACAATTGATTGACGACCCTCTACATAACTAGCTTTAATATTTTCAGGACGTACCACTACATAATGTTCAAATGGTAGTTTTGAAAGGAATGTTGGGTCTGGCTGGTAGTTAGCTAAATAAAAATCCTCTTTGTAACCATTATACTGATATAGATTTTTCTTAAAGAATTGTTTATTTAATTGCTCCGTATCAATAACCTTAGGCCAAAATGCAATATCTGTAAATGGTGCATACATCCAGTTGGGCGATGTCTCGTTGTCATCAAAGGTAATAGACAATTTACCTTTGCTCCATGCTACAGGCGATGAAGACATCCCACCTACCGAAATTTTAATATCAAAATCTGGTATATTTCGGTATAGATTAAATATTTGACTCAGTAAGCCTAATACTTTTCTAAATTTACTACTTCCTTTGTGATCTCCTACCAGAATATATGGTTTCCCGATTCGTTTCTCAAATAAACTGATAGTTTCCGCAAAATCACGAACCGTAAACACCATATCAAACTCTTGCTCATATTTGCGTATGATGGGCAATAAAAAGTTTACATGAGGTACATTAGTTAAAGCGAACCAAATTATTTTCTTTTTTTTCATATATACTCTTCAATTTTAATATCTCTTATCTTTCTAGCTGGTACTCCTGCAACAATAGTATAAGGTTCTACATCTTTAGTAACCACAGCCCTCGCACCAATTACAGAACACTCGCCTATTGTCACACCACTAAGAATTATTACTCCTGCTCCCCTACTTTATATCCCAACTTACGCATAGCACGCACACGCACTTTGCTATATGGGAAACGCATTCCTACCTTATAGTAAAATGTTTTTCTAATTCTTTTTATCCACATTTTAATTAACCAAATTTTCATGCTCATTATTTACGTTTAATTCGTATACTTAGTAATTTATGATACATCTTATAGGTCCATTGCGCACAAAAATATGTTATAGGTAGATGAGTGTGTAACATCCTTCCATAATCCTCTATCTCACAACCGTATTTCATTTTATAATCACGAACACCATAGGGTACTCCAGGTTTGCCACCACCACCAAAATCAAAATATTTATATCCATTCCTATGTGCCCAACAAATCACATTCCACATCAAAAAATCGTTTGGACGCATCTTGAAATATTGCTCATCACTACCTGCGAACCATGCATATACCAAATTCTTATAACACAAACGCACTTGCCCTGCTATCATCGTATCTTCGTAGTATGCTGCGAAATAGCGCACATTATCAGGCATATATTTGTTGGTTAGCATGAATATTTCTTCATAAGAAAGCGGCACCCTCTTGCGTCTATATGTCGTAACTATTAAATCAATAATCTTTCGTATATCTTCATCCGATGTTACTTCTCTAAATACTAGTCCTACCTTTTGAGCATGTTGTATATTTCGTTTACGCTCTTTGTGCAATTGTTCCCACAACACACTTTCGTGTTTACGCACAATGAGATATAAATTGTAATGTCCCTCTCTATTAAATCCGCATAGTCGCAAAGTATTACACTGATTATCAATATTATAAATTGGTCTAATTTCTGAATAAATTACGTACCAGGGCAAGCGTTTACGATATTCCCTCATCAACAACTTTATTATATGAGGATTATCATTCACTACTAATGGACCACCTATAATAATACTTCTTGCCGTTAATGTCTTGGTTAGTTTATTGCCATTAGTGATGATCACTGCCAATAATATTCCTTTTATTCTACCATATTTTTTAACTGCAATCGCAATAGGTTGATTATGTGGAGTTTCAGCATAAACGTTATACATTTCTGGAGTCTGGAATATCGTACCTTTGGGGTGTTTATATACAAAATTGCGCCACTCTTCTTTTGTAACACACTGATAATCAATAGTTTGTACCACCCCCCCCCCCGATTTTTGATTGCGTTTATACCACTTCACTCCTAATTCACCTATCTTATATAGCAATGGATTGCGAACATGGAGGAATCGTCCATACTCTACTTGTTTGCCACCAAAGCGAGCTTTGAAATCACGCACACCATAGGCTTCATCAGGTTTGCCTGCGCCCATCATATCAAAGCGACTGCAACCATGCTCTGCGGCATAACGAATACCCGCATAGGTAGCTAACGATGATGGGAAGATACTCTTCCACTCTCCATCTCTACCACAAACAAACCATTCATAGAGGCATTTTCCTGCAAGCTCCACACACACGGTACCACCAATAATCTCGCCATTGAGTTCCACTAGGATAAATTTTCCACTTGGCATAGCATAGAGTTTCTCAAAGAACGATAGCGAGAAAAGAGGAGTTTTAATCTTTGTAGCATATAGTTGCTTTAGCAGAGTATAATATTCGCGTACTTGCTCTATAGTAGGATTATTTACAATCGTTGCTCCATCTCTTATAGATGTCTTTATATCCCGTTTACGACTCTTGCCAAGGTTAAATTCAACGACATCGATTGAATGCGTATCTACATGAAAATTCAGATGCGGTTGATAGGAGAACCCACATTGTTCAAAAATAGTTTTCCACTTTGAATAATCATTAAAATTGCGTGTCTCCACATAAATCGCCTGCGATTGCAGTTCTGCAATAGTAGCGCGTAGCAATTGTTCTACATTCTGATCCGTTGCATCCTCTGCGAGCAATGGACCACCGATAACAATCGCACGACGAGTAAAGAATTGTTTGATTGCACTCTTTTCTTTAGTGATATAGCCCACGCATAATGCTTTGAGGCGATAAGGCGATGAGGAATCTTCTGCTACCGCATAGGCAAATGGTGTCATCTCATCGGGATTCGATGCATAGAACGCATATGCCTCTGGCGTTTGAAACCATGTGGCATATGGCGAACTATCCACTAACTCTTGCCAAGCTGTAGGGGCTATTTCTGGGTATGTTAGTATTTTGGGCATGTACAACTTTTTGCTCACATATGCAAACATTATTGTGTTTTATTGATTTTTTCTGTACGAGATAGCTGATTTGCTTCCTTGATTGCTTTTTTCAATGCATTCAAATATCCATGACCGTATTTAATACATGGCTCCATATAATTGCCTTCACCCCATTCGTTCCACGATTTTATAAATACAACTTTATTAGACTTATGATTTATCATCGAAAATACGTCCTTACAATGTTTATAAAAATTTTCGGGTGTAGCTTGATGAAGCACCATTGCACCCATTCCTCTGCGAGCTGTATTATCCCAATTGGGAATTAATACAGGAATAACCTCCTCGCTACTAAAGCATTTATCCACTAATTTGCTACGTATGCGATTATAGTTATATACCCCCAATGGTATATGAAGTGTGCGAGATAATACAATCTTAGCAAAACGATACAATTTACGTATGATTGGTGAACCACCAATAGATGAAATATTACTCTTACAACAAACAATTTTCTTTTCGCATAATGTATGTATTGGATTATGTAGATCAGCGATATCATCTATATATGACATGAAATAAAATCCATTCAATTCTTCTTGTTGCGCAAGCTCTTGCCATCTATTCATAAAATCTTTTGCATCGGGAATATCTGCTATATGATAGATTACAAATACCAAACGATTGTCTATTCGATAATATCTTGAATCCTTAAAGGTGTTCAATAAGGCATAGAAATGCGCATCCCAATCCTCTGGACCTGGGTATTCCTGTGGCATAATAGCTTGCATATCTAACATGCTATGTTCTGCACTCCACATTTTTTTATACCAAGTATGATTAGCCCAACAAATACAAAATGGGAAATCTGGAGATTGGGTTTTTACCACTTCTTTCAATGGCATCTCTAATAGTTGTTTCCCCCTTCCAAACCAATAGTGGTAATAACAAAATGCAGTGACACCTGCTTCCTTAGCAAGACTTGCTTGTCGCTGTCTTACCTCGGGTAAACGTAAATCATAATATCCCAAGTCTGCTGGTACTAATGGCTGATAATGATTTCGAAACAAAGGCTTCGCTTTGCCTACATTAGTCCATTCTGTAAACCCTGGTCCGTACCATTTGTCATTTTCTGGTATGGGGTGATATTGAGGAAGATAAAAAGCAATTATTTCTGCATTTTTCATCATAATATTCTTTCGTAAATTATACTTATTTTCTTAGCCACCTGCTCATTTAATAATTGTAATGCGAGTATGCGTTCGCGTCCATTGGATCGTTGATTATTATGGATGACTTTGTTAATTTTTTTCGCCACATCTATAGGATCAAAACTGGTTACATAACTATTACTAACACCCTCCAAAAGGTAAGATATATCCGCCACATTGGTAGCAACAATTGGACAATTATATGCCATTGCTTCTTTGAGTACTTGAGGAGAACCTTCACTTTTTGTAGGCAATAATAGCATATCACATGCATTATATAGCAATGTTACTTCTTCTCTACTATATCCTCGCATCTCTATTAAATTGATATCTTTTCGATTAATTATAGACAAGGCTTTATAAGCAAGTGCTACATTTTTTCGTAAATTACTAAATGCCCCACCGAATAAAATATTGATTTTATCTTCGGGTAATTGCATAGACTTCTGTGCAACTCTCTTATCTACTATATCACTCATTTCTATACCACAAGGAAGAATGGTATATTTTTGAGGTTTTAGGTAGAGTTTATCATAGATATGTTGTGCTACACATATTGTATGTTTAGCACGTTGGATTGCCAATGAAGTAAGTATATTTCCATACCACGTGAGTGTTTCTCCATTATGGCAGGTAATTACCACTGGTACGGATGACTGTAGCACACATAATGCACCGCACAAACCGTAATGAGCATGAATAACATCTGGAGCAAATTGCTTGATGGCATTTTTTAATCGTTTGTAATTAGCAAGATATCCCTTTATACCTTTCCCTATTACTGCAAAATAGGCTACATCATAACCAATTTTTCGCAAGCTCTCTCCTTGCTCTTGCACAAAGGTATATTTCACACTATTGCCAGATACAGCATTCCCACTATGTACTAATAAGATTTTCATTAAGCAAGTCCTCTTCCTTTTAATTTAAACCAATTCCACACCACCACTACAAGTACCTCAAAGAATAATGCGGGTTTCCATAATCGTTTTATTTGTTTGGGGTATAAACTCATTGCAGCAGCAGCAAACATCAATTCCAGTGGTACTGCAGGTTCATGAAATCGACCAGAATGGGCAAAACTACTCATAACCAAAGACAATAAATAACCACACAATACAGCTATGAGAAATGTATATGGACGCCATTTATTTTGTAGCAATAACAAAATAAAACAAATGATTACCATGTAAGACATAATATTTTTAATAAAATTTCCGCCACTACATAATTGTTGCCACGTTTGTCCAGGTATATCCACCAAGGTAGGAAATGGTACTGTGAAAATCATAGGCGCAAACATGGCTTTCGAAAAATTCTTCACCAATGCATTTCCACGAGAACGCACCTCAAAATTACTTTCTGACATCTCAAGACTAGATTGTATTTCTGATACTTGAACCACAAAAAACTCTCCTAAAAACATTACACCAACCACTATTACTAACAATAGGATTAGCAAGCGGTTTACCCACTTTGAGCGTTTATTTTCAGTTAATATCAATCCCAATAAAAATGCTGCAATCAAAATCAATGCCATAGACGTTCTAAATAATGATACACAGCCCACTAATCCTATTGCGCCTAATATATGCCAAAAACCTTTTTTCTCTCCACGAACAATTTGATCCATATGATTAATGCATATCATATATAGCATAATCATAGCAGATTCCTTCATCGTAATTCCAGCATACATAAAGGTTAATGGCATAAGCATAGTAAATATAGCTCCTAAACGACCTACCGACTCCCCAAAATTTCGTGTACCTATTCGGTATATCATAAGGCAAACAATTGCTTCAAAAATACAATTTGGAATACGTGTCCATATGATGCTATCTAATCCAAATACTTGTAGAATCGCCAATATTATAGGATAACCCAGATCGGCTATCCCCGAAGTTGCAGCCATATGGGATATTTCTGTCCAAAACGTACCGTCTTGCATCATCGATGCAAACCATATAGCGGTGTGATAATATCCAGTAGAATCCATTGTTGTTCCTTCTGGTTGCTCCCATGGTGTATTCCATAACCAAAAAGTCAATTGACTAAAAAATAATATCCAAATCAATCGCAAAATAATTGTTATCCAAAATATATTTTTTTCAAACGATTTACGCGAATATCGTCCCCACTTTTTTGGTAATGAATGAGAGAAATAGCAAAAACAACTAATACCAAAAATATTTAAAACCCAGTTATACCAATCCATTGACTGTTGCATAAATGGTATTGCGACTGCCGCGATTATAACCACAAATGCCAATAAAATATTATTGAGCATCCATTTGGGTAACCACAATGGCTGCATAGATAACATATTAGAATCATAGGAGGTTCTATTTACATTTGAACCATATATTGTTGAATTATTATTAGTCATGTCTTTGAATTATTCTCTTACCATTTTTCTCTTAATTTGCACCAATAAATTTATCCCTTCTCTCACTATCCACCAATCACGAATACTACTTTTTTTACCATCCACCCAACTACCTGCAAAACGATGGATACAGTAGGTATTTTTTGTTTTGCGCATAACACGTGTAGAAGTAATTGGCGAAAAATAATCATGCGTATAGATACGTAATCCCCAATGCGATAGATACTGTATTTCTCGTTTATGCTGCAATCCACTCTTTACCATGGCGTTACCCATTCGCTGTACATTGGTGGTCATATCTAAGTTTCCATCTGCAAGCATAAAACGAGCCCCTTTATATGTTAGCAGCATGTCTTCTACCCATTTACAATGTGCTTCGCATCCCATAACACATGTTCCTGGTAATAATGCTTTTGATTCTTCCAACCCAATAAAAGCAGTATCTTGTAATAAATCATCTAAAGGGCGAAGCACTTCTACATCGGTGTCCAAATACACTCCACCCTCCTGCTCTAATGCCCATAGTCGCACATAATCGCTCACAAAAGCATATTTTTTGGCTTGGTATGCTTGTTGCACATATGCTGGGGAGGTAGCAATTTCAAAATTGGATTCGTTCCACAATCGGTATTGCCAATCGGGCATATGCATATGCCATGATGCAATGCATTGCTCTACTAATGTGGGCATTTTCCCGCCTCCAAACCAACAATAATGTATTATCTTGGGTATCATATATTATTCAATTTCTATCTCCACTTCAACATCCACACAGCCAAATCAATAGACCAATTGATTAATTTTACTTTTCGTTGCGCCCTTGGGGCGATATGATAGGTGGTAATAGGCAATATGTTCAATAATTTTATGCGTTGAATATGCAATCGACGCTCTGAATAAAAAGTAGATGCAATTATCCCGACCATATTCACCACCAAACCGCTAATCATACTATCAAACCAGCGGCGATCGGGCACCTGATTGCCCCATAGGTTCAATCGCTCCAGCAGTCCCATCTTATCTTCAAGTTGCTTGCGCTGCTTTGCAATATCTTTTTGGCTAAGGGTAATACTCCCCTCGCGCCAAAGATAATTATAGACCACCAAATCAGTAGAAGCCACTCGCTTTGTCTTCAGCAGCATCCGCGGTGTCCAATCGGTATCTTCAAAATAGATGCCTGGCGTAAACAACTCTTGCTGCGCAATCTCACGGCGTAATATAAACTGCCATGCGTAGCACTGAGTTCCCATTCGCTCTTTGAGGAATGTTAAGCCGTCCACAGGAGTAGTAGCATAATCATTATAGTTGGTCATGTCTTTATAGGGAGCAAACGCTTCCCCACTCTCTCGTACATTCTGGTAGCGAAATCGCAGTACATCCAGATGATCACGCTCCATCTGCTCTATCAGTGTTCCCAATACATTCGGCTGCAAATAATCATCGCTATCTACATACATTATGTACTCACCATTTGCAGCGTGTGTACCAGTGTTTCGTGCTGCACTCAATCCTGCGTTTTCCTGATGAATAACGCGCAGCATTGCCCATTGCCTATTGCCCATTGCCTCCCTAACGATTTCGTCCGCTATTGCGCCAGAATCATCCGTACTGCCATCATCTACAAGGATAATCTCATAATCCTCCATATCCTGCGCCAGCAAACTATCTACGCACTTTTTCAAGTACGGAGCAACATTGTATATTGGCACTATAATGCTGAGTTTCATTTTAGGGTTATTTGGCTATTGGTTATTGGCAATTGGCTATTGGTTTTTGGTGTAGGTACTCGATACATTTTCAATGATTGAATCATCTTGGCTATAGCCATTATTTCCAGATCTAACATTTGTCTCATTTCTAACGAAATGTATCTTAGGTCAAGAGATATATCTAGTTGACAATCTATCTCCATCAGAGAGCCATATGCGATATCCAAAAAGTGTGCTTGTTCTTTAATTGCAGTACGGGATAAGCCTTCTGCAATATTGGATGGCACAGATATAACGGCTCTACGCATTTGATCTCCCAATGCATATTTTTCTTCAGCAGGAAAATGTTTTAATAAAGCATATACTGTCACAACTAATTGCCGTGATTTTGCATATACATCCAATTTTTTATAACTATTGTTCATATTTATTGTTATTATCTATTGCCTATCGCCTATCGCCCATTACCTATCGCCCATTACCCATTATCCATCGCCTATCGCCCATTGCCCCTATTGGCTATTGGACGCCCTACGGGCTATTGGCGGAACGACCTCTTATCGCCCATTGCCCATTACCCATTACCCATCGCCTATCGCCCATTGCCCCTATTGGCTATTGGACGCTTCGCTATTGGCTATTGGACGCCCTGCGGGCTATTGGCGGAACGCCCTCTTATCGCCTTATCGCCCTATCGCCCATTTTTCCATTTTGAAAATCACTCTCTCCACAAACCACACCAATCCCCAAAGATGATATTTCTTCAATCGTTGATATTGCTCTATAGGAAAGCAATACCTATCATAATCGCGCAGCACTGCAGCAGGCAGGATTGACTCCAAGTATTCACGACGTTCTTTGATAATAATATCCTTATTTTTGCCATTCGATTCGGATATGCCCGTCATATCAAACACGGTGACATCGATATTGGTATATACAGTTTTCTCTCCCCCGAGCACAATTGCCCGCACATACCATTCCCAGTCGGAGCAGATTTTCATTTCCTCGTTGTACAAACCATATTTCTCAAATAAATCGCTACGGATATACGTGCAATCGTGGTTGAGTGTACCTTTGTAGAAATACAAGAACGACTCTGGCGTATATTCACCGCCACCGCAGGTATCTTTCACACGTTTGCCGTCTGGCCATTCTTTGATCATGTTGCCATAGAAAATCGCAACACCATTTTCTATAGGAACCTTGTCGCCTGATAGCCTACTCGCCTGATAGCCTTGTCGCCTCATCGCCTCCACCATCCTCTCCGTCACATCGTTTGCTGCAAGGATATCGCCTGAGTTCAGGATTTGGATGTAATCTGAGGCGATGAGGCGATGAGGCGATAAGGCGATAGGGATAGAGGTATGATCTTCGTTGACAATACGTTTACCCAATGCTATCTCAATTCCTTTGTTCATGGCATGGTAGATGCCTTTGTCTTTTTCTGAAATCCAGCGGATTTCATGGTGATTAGGCGATTGGGCGATTAGGCAATTAGGCGTGGTACCACTGGCTTTGCTATTTTCTCGCCTCATCGCCCCATCGCCTTCTCGCCTCATCGCCTCATCATCCGCATATTGGCGGATAATCTCAACGCTCCCATCCGTAGAACCGCCATCCACGATGATATGCTCGATATGGGCATATGTCTGCGCAGCCACGGACGCGAGGGTCTTACGCAGACCTTCGGCGTTGTTGTAGTTTATGGTTATTATGCTCAGTTTCATATTCTTTATTTTAGGCTATAAGGCGATATCGCTTCGCTCGGCTATAAGGCGATAAGGCGGGTTATTTTTTGTCAGAAGAACTTTTTCTTAAAAAACACATTGCTTGGAGCATTTTGCTTATGCTTTCTATCTGTTTCTCTAATAGGTTAAACGTTTCGTCATTAATATATTTTAAGTCATGCGCAATATCCGCTTGTGCGTATAGTTCCATTAGTGAGCCATAGGCGATATTTAGGAAATGCGATTGGTCTTTATCTGACAAACGTCCCATTCCTTCGGCGATATTAGATGGTATAGAAACCACAGCGCGGCGCATTTGTCCACAGAGCGCGAAACGTTCCGTTTCTGGAAACTCTTCAAGCATCTTATATACAAAAATCACAAGTTCTTTTGATTTCTGATACACTATTAAATCTTTTATTCTTTTCATGTTTTTTGTATAGTCAATCTATATTATCACCTCATCGCCCCATCGCCTTCTCGCCTCATCGCCCCATCGCCCTATCGCCTTCTCGCCTCATCGCCTCACAAATCACCTCTCCGCCCGCATGGGATTCTCTAGAAAATCCTTGTATGCGAGCGCAATCCCTTCTTCCAACTCCGTCTTATACTTCCATCCCAATCCTTCCGCCTTGCTCACATCCAGCAATTTGCGTGGGGTGCCATTGGGGCGGGTGGTGTCCCATTCGATGCGACCTTCATAGCCCACTACTTTCGCCACCAGCTCCGTCAGGGCCTTAATTGTCAGTTCCTTGCCCGTACCGGCATTCACCGTCTCATTGCCCGAGTAGTTGTTCATCAGGAACACGCATAGGTTTGCCAAATCGTCCACATATAGGAACTCGCGCAGCGGACTACCATCGCCCCAGCAGGTGACGACCTCTGCTCCACTCTCTTTCGCTTCGTGGAAGCGACGGATGAGCGCAGGCAACACGTGCGAGTGCTCAGGGTGGTAGTTATCGTTCGGGCCATAGAGGTTCGTTGGCATCACGGAGATGTAGTCCGTACCATATTGGCGGTTGAGAAACTCGCAGTATTTGAGTCCAGAGATCTTCGCCAGCGCGTATGCTTCGTTGGTTTTCTCCAGTTCGCCTGTGAGCAGGCAACTCTCCTTCATGGGCTGTGGTGCCATGCGGGGATAGATGCAACTGGAACCCAAGAACAGGAGTTTCTTGCAGCCATTTTTCCAAGCGGAATGGATAACATTCATCTCGAGGATCATGTTGTCGTACATGAAATCCGCGAGGGCCGATTGGTTGGCCACGATGCCGCCCACTTTGGCAGCAGCGAGGAAGACATATTCGGGTTTTTCACTAGCAAAAAACTGCTCCACCGCCTCTTGGCGGCATAGATCCAGTTCCGCATGAGTGCGAGTGATTATATTGGTGTATCCTTGGCGTTGTAGTTCCCGCAGGATAGCAGAGCCCACCATCCCGCGGTGCCCTGCGATGTATATTTTACTATCTTTGTTCATGTTATTTTAGAGCGTTCGTTAAACTCACTGTAGTACGCTTTGCTGGAGGACGACTGCGTCTGTAGAGCGTTCGTTAAACTCACTGTAGTACGCTTTGCTGGAGGACGACTGCGTCTGTATTTTTTTCTATTTCAAATGATTAATCATTCCTGATAATAACTTGGATTCTTCAATTATTAGTTTTTCTAGTTGTTGAAATTGTTCATCTGAAATATAACCGATATAATTAGCCACATCCAACTGTGCCAACACCTCCATTAATGATCCATAAGCTATTTGCATAAAATGTCCCTTGTCTTTATTAGTAGAGCGACCTAATCCCTCAGCTATATTAGACGGCACTGAGATTACTGCTCTACGTAATTGCTCGGAGAGAGCAAATTTTTCAGTAGGTGGCAAACTTTCTAATAATACATATACTGCCTTAACAAGTTCTCTAGCAGTTGTATACACTTGTAATTTTCTAAAACTATGCATATCTCTTTTGTTTACTTCACTTAATTGTCATTCGTTAGTCTTACTCATAATATTGTAGTACACTACAGCACCACAGGTGCGCTCTACAGCGTCAACGCTCTACAGGGCTCTGCCCGTACTCCAGCGAAGCGTACAACTTCCACTACAGCACCACAGGTGCGCTCTACAGCGTCAGCGCACTACAGGGCTCCGCCCGCACTCCAGCGAAGCGTTCTACTTCCACTACAGCACCACAAGTGCGCTCTACAGCGTCAGCGCTCTACAGCGTCAGCGCTCTACAGGGCTCCGCCCGTACTCCAGCGAAGCGTACTATTTAACTATCCCCCTCTCCAAATACTCCGCCAGATTCACCCTCGCTTGCTCCGCCGCATGGTCAGCCGCCACTTTTTGCATGTCATGTCTCACCATCAACTTCACCAGCTCTGCAAAACTCGTCTTCGCAGGGTTCCACCCCAGTGCTTTCTTTGCTTTTGTTGGGTCACCCCACAGGTTCACCACATCCGTTGGACGGTAGAAATCTGGCGACACTTCAATCAGTGTCTTGCCCACCAAATGCTCTGGTCCTGCTACGCACACACCTTTCTCCTCCGCACCTTCGCCGCGGAACTCCAGCGTGATGCCCACCTCACGAAATGCGAGGTCACAGAACTCGCGCACGGAGTGCTGCTCGCCTGTAGCAATCACAAAGTCCTCTGGTGTCTCGTGCTGCAATATAAGCCACATGCACTCCACATAGTCCTTTGCATACCCCCAGTCGCGTAGCGATGAGAGGTTACCTAGATATAGTTTATCTTGCTTGCCCTGCGCAATACGTGCAGCAGCAAGGGTGATCTTGCGGGTGACAAAGGTCTCTCCGCGACGCTCGGACTCGTGGTTAAAGAGGATGCCCGAGCAGCAGAACATATTGTATGCCTCGCGGTACTCTTTCACAATCCAATAGCCATAGAGCTTCGCCACAGCGTAGGGCGAATATGGGTGGAAAGGTGTATTCTCGTTTTGTGGCACTTCTTCCACTTTGCCATAGAGCTCGGATGTGGATGCTTGGTAGATGCGGCAGGTGTCGGCTAGTCCGCATGCGCGCACGGCTTCGAGTATGCGCAGTACGCCTACGGCGTCGATGTCGGCGGTGAACTCTGGTGAATCGAACGACACTTGCACATGGCTTTGCGCGGCAAGGTTGTATATCTCATCGGGGCGCACTTTGCCGATGACCTTAATTAGACCCATCGAGTCGGACATATCGGCATAGTGTAGGTGGAAATGTGGTTTCCCTTCGAGGTGCGCAATGCGCTCACGATAATCCACGCTGCTGCGACGGATGATACCGTGCACCTCATATCCTTTCTCCAACAAAAACTCGCTCAAGTATGAGCCATCTTGCCCTGTAACGCCAGTTATTAATGCTGTTTTCATATATTTCTTTATCATTTTTTTCTAGTCCCACTAGTGCTACTAGTATTTCTATTGCTCTTCTCACTCTCTTGCACAAAATTGCTGCAAAGGTAGTGATTATTTTGCTAATAAGCAAACAAATTACGCGTTTCTCTAAAAAAACGGTTAATCTTCCTTCACTCCTTCACTCGCTAACTCGCTAATCCCCTCACTCCCTCACTCGCTAACTCGCTCATTCGTTAATAAACCTTTTTCAATATTTTGTCAATCACTCGAATGATGAT
The DNA here is from genome assembly GCA_045591505.1 of Paludibacteraceae bacterium. Lineage (GTDB taxonomy): Bacteria > Bacteroidota > Bacteroidia > Bacteroidales > Paludibacteraceae > Colicola. The sequence continues at coordinate 13,858 of JAZNSW010000004.1, read as the reverse complement.
ATTATTTTTGCAACTGCTTGTACAATGTAAATACCAATGTACCATCCTATCCACAAAACTGCGTGGATCTTTTACGTTGTAATAACGCAAGAAGTCATCATCCCAAATATCCAATTTGCGCAATACCGATGAAGGATAATTATTAATACGCTCATAGATATAATCATCAAACCATGTATGAGTGGCATCCATATCTATCAACGACCATAAATCAAACGGGAATGCAATCGCCTCAGCCTTTAGTATATATTGAATATCGTAGCGGATATTTTTCTTGTAATGCTGTGAATATGAGCGTCCCAATGATATTGGACTGCGATGATTCATCTCCCAATCCACAAACTGATAGAATCGGTTTTTAGCAGCTATACGCTCTACATCCAATAACCCACAATGCAGTACGCGAAAATCATTTACATAATACATCTGCTTTTCCTCTATTGGGTACGGAATACGCATACTATGCATATTGCGCACATAGTTGCCATGAGGTGTCACCCCATCATCATGAAACATCCATGGGTAGAATACCGAATCGCCATAGTGCTTTTTATCAGGTGCTAATTGTGCCCACTTGAACCAAAAAACATCTCCTGGGACAGAATTAAGTATATGCTTTCCGTCATTCGTTTCTCTCCAATTGGCAGGCATAATCTCATCGGCATCTAATCCGAACAAAATACAATCGCGCCCAGCAGCCACCTCTCGTGCCTTTGCGACTAACATCGACTGACGCTCTGCTTCGTTGAAGTTTGGGTTAGTATTATCTATAACAATCACCTTCTCATACTGTGGATAAATATCTCGACTACCATCCGTGGACATTTGGTCTGCCACAATGATATAATCCGCCCAAAGCGAAGTAGTCTTCAAGAAAGCGTGCAATACCCAAGCTTCATTCCGCACTGGGGTCATGACTATTAAAAGAGGAGTGGTCATCTTTTCCATAATCCTAAGTATCTACCTATATATTTTATGACTTTTTTCCAATAACTAAACGGTAATATCGGAGTGCGCTTTAGGCGTTTCTTTACTTCTGTAAAACCTAACTTATATTCACCAGATTCAAATAGTCGAAATTCATCTGTCCATGATTTGTTCCATAGATGAATGCCATATGTATTCGGCTTTTGATATGCATACACATCCTGCAATTCAAAGTCCTGCGTATAATGTATTGGATAAAAATAGTCACTCTGATATACTACCAAACCATTGCTAAGATGTTGTGTAATATCTTCTTCCGTTAATCCATATTGAAAAAGTTTAGGAGTGAGAAAGCGAGTAATAATGGGTGGCTTGACCAAATCAAATGTGGATTGATCGTAATAGTCCATTATTTCTTTACAAAAAGCATTGCCTTTGGCTATACCCATTATAGCCATATTGGCGTTATATTGATCCTCTCGGCCGATAAACATATCATCATCTAAGAACTCATCTATAGGTTTAATGAGTAGCATATCCGTATCCATATATACCCCCCCCTCAGTGTACAACGCATAAAAGCGAGCATAGTCAGCAACGAATGCGTATTTTTGATGTTTGTACGCATCATGCATCCAACGTATGTGCATCGGAGAGTTGTCTTCGTTCCATTCTTTTATTTCCCAATCGGGACAGAATTTACGCCAAGACTCAATGCAAATCTGTATTGCAGCAGATTTCTCTCCGCGACCATACCAGCAATAATGAATAATTTTAGGAATCATAGAAATTATTTGTCTTATTTATGATGTAATAACTTACATACTTTGTTCCATATCCTCACAAAAATTCTTAAAAATATCAATATAATAGCCAAACATGTTGCTATATATCTATGATTTAAACATAATTTACTCCAATAAGTAAGTCTATCTATTAGTTCTTTATCAGATGTTATATCTATTCGTTTTAACTTTTGATCTAATCTTTTGTAAAAGCGCAATACTTCCCCCCCCCTTTTTTCATTTTAGGCAATAGATGGCAACCTATATTAATATTAGTTGATGCACCGTGCAACATCTTTTGATAATATGCATAATTTATCGGATTCTTAATAGAACAAATATAAGAAAAATTTCTATTACGGATTCCTAGAAGAATTCTATCAGTTGCATGTAAAAATGTTAAAGTGCGTGTTGTTGATCCTGATGTTGAATGCATTTTATATGAACAAGTAGAACAACACCCTATGCGCGATGCATAATACATATGAATACCCACAAAATCCGCATCTTCAAACAACACGTCTTCTGCAAAGGGATAATTTACTTTATGTAAAAATGCCCTACAGAATAAATAGGACCAAGGTGCCCATGACCAACCTTTCGCCTTCGATGTAAATTCTATGCCAGAACATATGGGGAGACAAATAGGCTCCGTCTCATTTATTTCCCCTAAATGATTTATGTATGTATAGTGCAATACCACTATATCCAATTGAGACTTACGTGCTAAAGAAACTGCTTCTACAATACCGACATCTGTTTCATCATCCGCATCAACAAATGAAATATATTGACCTTGGGCAATTTTCACTCCCCTATTTCTTGCTGCGCCTTGTCGATGATTTTCTTTTTGACGAAGTAGAATAAGATTACTATGTGATTTTGCATAATCTTCTATAACTGCCACAGTATTATCTATTGAGCAATCATCCACCACAATCACCTCAAAGTCATCTTCTTTGAGCGACAGTGTATATATGCTATCCAAGCAGCGAACAATCGTACTGCTCGCATTATAGGCGGGTATGATAAAGGAGATTATTGTTTCTTTGGACATATTCAAATTAGTCATTATAGTAGTTCTCGTTTTAGCTTCATCATTCGTCTTCCTATTTTAGCAATAGGACAAGCGAAAAAAAGAATGGACTTAATACATATTGTATATGTACTTACAAAATACACCCATTTTGTAGCATGTTGTGATATGTATGCCAATTCATTGGGTTCAAGTTTATCAAATAACTCTTTTATATCCATAAATTTGTACTTTGTAAGATTTCTTAATCTCAATTCTGCATATATATAATGTGATAATGCTTCATCATACAATGTTTTTTTTAAACCATCTATTTGACATTCCTCTGAAAACTTCAATAATCGAACTCCTGCTAATACTCTTTCATACATCGCTTGAATAGTTTTTTGTCGGCTTGTAGCATTTTCTCCGTATCTATATCGATATCCAATACCATCAACATGTTGAATCCTTGTTGCTTTTGAATATACTTTAACCGTCCAATCACAATCTTCCCACCTTACCCCTTCTTCAAATAGGGTGTTACAATTCCTCAAAAAGTTGGTACGATATAATGTACGCCATGGAGCATTATAACAGCAGGTATAGTGATTATTCAAATAATCTGACGAAGAAAGTATTTTATTTTGAAACTCTTTAGGTGTTGACCATTTATGCCAAATACCTTTTGGCATTTCATATTCAAAATCATAATAACAAATTTCAACATCGCTATTTTCCATAGCACACAGAGCATTCATTACCCCTTCTGTAACTATTTCATCATCTGCATCAGCAAAAGCGATATATTTTCCTTGAGCTATACATATTCCTCTGTTTCTAGCGGCACCTTGTCTTTGATTTTTAGTTTGGCGAAGTAAAGTAAGATTATTATGTTGCTTAGCGTATTCTTCAACAATTGTAATAGTATTATCTTTGGAACAATCATCAATTACAATAACCTCAAAGCTCTGCTCTGGAAGTTCAAGAGTATAAATACTATCCAAGCAATGTACTATTGTACTGCTTGCATTATAGGCAGGTATTATGAATGAAATACGTATATTCATTGTAAAGCACTCTGTAAATATGTCAGCGATTTTTGGCGTTCGATTTTTAATTTTTCTTCAAATATATCCCAATCCACATCCAATTCTGTTATATTAGATAATTGCGTTACTGGAATAGCTAAAATATCTAATAAAGTAGTTACCCGCGAGTTCATATTCATTCCCCAACCCACTCTATCAATAAAAGTAAAAGGTCTATGAAAAATCATTGCAAAAACCATTGCATGGTATGAATCTGCGACAACTCTCTCCGCATGTTGAATAAGAGCTACAAACTTGCTCGGATTACATATCGCATAACGAGTATCATTCATAACGTCTACAATTTCACAGTTCTCCGCCTGTGCTAGTTTATCCAAATACTCCTTATATTCGTCTGTGATATTTCCGAGCATATAAACCACAATATATTTATGCGGTACTTTTATACCGCTAGTCAACTTACTCCATTCTATCTGTGAAAGTAATAAAGTTGGATCTATCAATGTTGGAACTTTTATATTTGTAATATTACTAATTAATTTTGCACCCTCAAACTCACGAGCGGATAATGCTTTCCAATTGGCCCAATATTGATGGTATAATTGGCTATCATTCTCATTGAGAGTATCAACACCAATGCTTGGTGCATAAGCTACACGTTGTTTAGGAGAGGCAAATTGTAAATACATATATGGATCTTTTCCCCATAAGAACATTGGGTTCCAGACTTGATCACTTCCAGCTACAAAATAATCATATTTAAAGGCTAAAGATGGTAATTTATCATCAGTTGCAACCTGCTTCGACCACTTTATATATTTATTATTCCAAAAGAAAAAGTTCTTGGCCTTTATGTGTTCGATTTTTCGTTTATATGGCAATAAATAATGTAATAACATTTTAATATTTAGCCACCATAAACGTTGATTACCACGAATAGGTCTATTAAGTGTTTCCACATCAAATCCCAGACGCTCCAAAAACGTTTGAAGTGCATAATTCTGGAGACGATTACCAAAGTTATAACCATCGTTAGTTATCGTCACTATCCCTATTTTCTTTTTCTTGGTCATAGATAAAATTCGCTTTTTATACGATGCACGACCATTTGTAATCTTTTATACAATTTTATATTAAAAATGGATGTCCAATACCATAATCTTTTTTGTCTTTTACGAATTGGTAATCCATATTGCAATGCTTCTCTATAATGAGTACGAAATTCTGTTGTCCGTTCAAAATCATAATCATAATTAAAAAAACGTTCGTAATAAAATACTCTACGTGCTCTTATGTATTCACATCGTTTTTCTTCATTAATTCCTACCAATCGCGATAATGTTTCAACAAAAGTATTCAAAATTGCTTGATCATATGCCATACTTAACTCATAGGTTCGTTTTCTGTGGCTATGTGAAGTAGCACTTACTAAATAACATGCTAGTATTTTATTTATTGTGACACACTTGCTGTAGCAAAAGTATGGTAATAATATTTGTGCATTTTGTCCTGCATACTTATGAACAAATATATCTCTATTAGGTATAAATCTATCCAAAAATTTAACTTTTATTATCCATTCAATTGGTGCATATTCAAAACCGTTGGTTTGATATATCGCTTCTTCTAATAAATTGCATGGGGTGTCGCATGGTGCGAATGTTGATTTTTTCATAATACCCCCCCCCCCGTTCTCACTTACATACTCCAACTGACACCTCACAATGCCAACTTCATCACTTGTCTGCTGAATAGTTTGAACCATAATATCTATAGCATCATTTGTCTTATACCAATCATCTGCATCAGGCCATAAAAGATAATCGCCATCAACAAATTTAAGACCATTATTCAATGCAGTACTTTGACCTCCATTATCTTGATATATATAATACAATTCATAACCTCTATTCTTATACAATGGAATATATTTTTGTACCACTGATTGGGTTGAATCAGTTGAACCATCATCTATTACATACATCGAAATATTAGAATATGTTTGTGTAAGTACAGAATCTAATAAACGAGGTATTAAATTAGCTCCATTATATACTGGTGTTACTATATTTACTTTTGCTTGCATTTGATTTTTGAAAATAATTTTCTAATCTTGTTAATACATCGTTTATAGCACCAGTCTTTATTGAGAGCAAAATTCAATTTATGAAATGGCAATAAATTGAAATATAAGAAAAACCGATTACGCTTACTTGTTAGCAATACACTTTGATCAATCATATGATTGTAAACAATGGACTTATTTATGTCTTGCTCTTGCATCTTTAATGCAGATGCAAAACGATATAAATGTTGATTTCCACGATTTGTATGTGCAAATACCAATGATGTACCTTTGTTATCATGCATTTCAGAGCACATTTTATCTACTCCCCAATAATCCGCTAAAGTAATATCTGCAATCCTATGAATGTATTTAAACTGGCAGTTATAGCAACTTTTTCGCAAATATACGTTAGTCAAAAATCCACGAAAATATGGATTCTCCATTTGACCTTCACATACTTTACTAGCAGTTGTTTTGATAGCAGTTTGAAAACCTAACCACCCTTCACTCTTATCGCGGAAGTTTATATCCAGTATCTTGTCTTTTCCAAAATAATCCTTCAAATAACTGCGCCATACACCAGGGCTTGGTACACCATAACATATCAAATCTACAGTTATCAACTTGTCATATTCCTTTCCTAAATATGATTTCAATCCACCTATCTGACAGGGTGTACCCGAATATAACACCCATCTACCTGCTTCCAAAAAACTCTTAGCTTGTTTCAAAGTATCACCTACTACACTCTGCACATACTTGCTGCGCATAAAGGCTTTTACGCCCGCTAAATCTTCTGCATAGTCATGCACTACTTCCCACTTATCATTCCATCGTGCACCAAACACCACTCCACCCTGTTCAATTATCCACTGAGCCAATGGAAAGAACACTCCGCCTGATGATGATTGTGCGCGCACTTCATCATCTTTGTTAATCGCTGCATATGCCTTCGTTTCAAAATCATTTGGAATAGCCACAGGATTAAGTATCGGACATACTTTTTCACATCTATGGCACTCTATACATAGCTTTGCATCAATCTTAGGTTGAAGAAATCCTTCGCGATCCTCTCGCATACTTATACATTGCTTTGGACAAACCGACACACATGCTGCACATGCTGTGCAATCCACAGCAGCAGCTAAATGAATCATATGTTGTTTCATCTTCATTCCTTCATTCCTTCATTCGCTCACTCCTTAATTCCTTCACTCCTTCATTCGTTAACTCCTTCACTCGTTAATTCGTTAATTCGTTCACTCCTTAATTCGTTCATTCGCTAATTCGCTCATCTCTCGGTGATGAGTCGGTTGGTAAATTACTGCTATTGCTTATCTACAATTATTGACTCCACAAATTGTAATTGCGACAATGCCTCGGCTGTATGAAACGACACTTGATTAAATAGCACATGCGTCTTCAATTGCACCACTGCAGCTTCTGCACTCAGTTCTCCATTCTCATACAAACTGATAGTAGCATACAAGTTATCATTTGCCACTGGACCAAGCACAATATCATAATCGTGCAACGGAGCAAAGCGGCGATTAGCAACAACAAAGTCCAACCAATCCTTGGTTGCTCCATTATAATCCATTATCTTCAATGCACCATCATTCAACAGATTATCATCCACCTCATATACAGACACCACGGCATTACCCTCCCCCGCACGGTCGCGACGAATACGCGCCCAACGAGCTGCTTGTTCGAAATCTACTGTCGTATAAAAGCCCTTACCATAATCGGTATTTGCCCTACCCTGACGAAGATGGGGTTTTCTGACCGTTACTATTGATCCATGGTATAGTTTCATTTTGTCTGTTGTTTTCGATTGTTGATAAATATATCTATATCCTGCAAAATCATATCCTCACCCTGTGTATGGAGCATATCAAATCCATTGACCAAATACGCATCCACCCCATAACGGCGGAAAAGAGCGTATGCCTCTAAAGAAGTCATGCCATGTCTTTTGGCATAATTTTCAGCGCAAAATGTTAAAAACACTATTACATTATTCGATACGATACGTTCTTTAGACTCAGCACTTTGTTCCAATAAACGATAAAGTGATTCTGTATCCAGATACCACCACTTGGCACTTTCATCGTACAACTTGACATAAAATGGTGAATCATAGATATACGCCAACGCTGCTCTCACAGGAATATGCTTACGCTGCGAAACCAACAATGCCAACTGTGATATTTTTAATGGAATAATAGATGCACTCATATTCTCTTGTTATTTATCGCTGCAAAGTTACAAAAAACTTTTGGATTATACTTCTACCTACATTTCAACCTTCTAATTCACACAATTTCTCTAATCCTTTTGTGGTTAGATAATATGCCTGTTTTTTACTAGTTGGCTTATCTGGTATAGTTGACGCTATATATCCTATTCGTTCAGCAGGTACTTTATAGGTTTCGCGGAAATATCTACGACTACTAATACCAATCACATCCATTATTTGTTCGCGCGTTTTAACTTCACGTCCAATAGCTAACAGCAACATTTCCACAGGTTCTCTATCATGGTCACCATCATGGTCACTATTATTTACACGATCAATAGCCCACCCATTTGTACGACTGTTCTCCTATCGGTAAATCAAGCATTGTTTCCATTGACGTATAAATGATAGTAGGAATATTTATCTTATTCACGCTGCAAAGGTAATCATTTTTATTGAATTATGCAAGAATTTTATGCAAAAGGCGGGATTTTTTTATAAAAAAATCAGAATCGCCCCTGCTTCGCTATTGGCTATGGGACGCTTCGCTATTGGCTATTGGACGCCCTGCGGGCTATTGGATATGGGACGGCGTTCCGCCTATTGGCTATGGGACGCCCTACGGGCTATTGGATATTGGCGGAACGCCCTCTTATCGCCTCATCGCCCTATCGCCTCATAGCCTCATCGCCTTCTCGCCCCATTGCCTATCGCCTCCTCGCCCCTATTGCCCCCCCCTACGGGCTATTCACTAAAACAAATTAGAAAGCGCATACAATGGAATAATATCAATAGCATCATTCTCTAATCGTGCAAAGTTCTCAAGCGAACTTCGAATAGCATAGGATAGTTTCTTCTTCTCCATGAAGTGTCGCAGACTTTTCATCTTTCCGCTAGTACCAGCTTTCACCTCAAGGGGCACTATCTTCATGTTGCGCGATAGGATATAATCAACCTCAGACGAGGCATTCTTGCTGAGATTTTCCCAATAATATAATTCTTGTTTGATATTTGGTCTTGCATATTTGATTAACTCGCAACCTGCAACCATCTCCGTCAGACTACCTTTGTTTACCAAATCGGCAGCAGTCGCAGATACTACATCAGCAGATGCCAATATGTTACTACCCGCTGAATTATTCAATAGCGTGAGCAACAACCCAGTATCCAAAACGATATACTTATTGAACTTCAAATTAATTTCTGCGCCCAAAGGCAATCCATTCGCTGCTGTATATTGAACGCGATATACAAGCCCTGCATCGCAAAGCAGAGCGAGTGCCTCTTTTATCTGCTCTGTGCGATAATTCCCCTTTACATGACTATATACAAACTTCTTACATATCTGCTGTATTACGCTTTGAAAGGTGAGGCGCAGTATTCGAGGAGCAATCTTAGTGTTATATTTGCTGAAGTCATCAAAATAACTTTGTGCAATATCCGACAATTCTTCTTGACACAATACATAGTCACCATGCTTTATCCATGCTACTACGCTTGCGGGCATACCGCCCACCATTAGATAGGAACGGAATTGCTCTACCAACTGGCTATGAAGTTCATCAAACAACGGTTTTTCGCATGTAGCGTCACGCTTCTTTTCCAACCAACTTACTTTGCCTTGTGCTTCAAGAAACTCATCAAATGACAACGGGTACATAAATAGCGAGCGTATGCGACCAACGCCGTATGAGTGAAGTCCTTTCAGTGCAAATTCAAGCAACGAGCCTGCGGCTACCACATGCAGTTCGGGATAGTCCTCTTTAAACAACCAAAGACTATGTATTGCTTCTGGACAGACTTGTATCTCATCTAAAAACAGCAAGGTCTTACCTGGAACTATAGGTGTATCATAAATAATACCTATGCGATTGGCTACTTCTTTGATGTGCAACCCCAGCTCAAATAATGCCTTCAAGTCTTTTTGCTTCTCAAAATTGGCTTCAATAAAATATTCAAATTGCTCACCTAGATTTTTGATGGCAGTAGTCTTTCCTACTTGACGTGCACCGCGCAGCAACAATGGTTTACGATCTGAGGTGTTTTTCCAATCCAACAAGTAGTGGTCAATGTAGCGCTTTATATACATAATTATTGATTTTTTTATAAAAACGCTGCAAAGGTACTAAAAATCTTTGATTTACGCAAATGTTTTGTAAAAATCCAATGGAATATCATTCATTTTTTTGTAAAAATCCAATGGAATAATCAATCAAAATCTGCAAAAACACCAATGGATATTGGACGCTTCGCTATTGGCTATTGGACGCCCTATTGCCCATCGCCAATAGCCCATTGCCCATCGCCTAATCCCCCCTTAGCAAGCACCAATGTTGGGTGCGCGGCGGGGCCCCCGAAAAATCTGCTGATTTTTGGGGTGCACTGCAGGAGTTGTCTAAGTTGTCGTTAAAAGAATTCGCCCTATCGCCTATCGCCAATAGCCCATTGCCAATCGCCTATCGCCTCCTCGCCTTATCGCCCCATCGCCTCATCGCCCCATAGCCTATCGCCAATAGCCCGCAGGGCGTCCAATAGCGAAGCGTCCCATATCCAATAGGCGGAACGCCGTCCCATCGCCCGTTTTAGTGAGGGCGAATCCGATATATAAGCACCATAGCGGCTAGTGTAACCATCACCCATAAGGCGATGGTGCACCACTTATAGAATTTAGGTACATACTTCTGTGGCGGGGGCTCGATGATCTTTTCGCGCCACTCAGTCACTATCACTGTGTCTGTTTTAGTAGTTACTTGGGCATTAACAGCGGACAAAGTACGGTCACGATATACTTCCTTAGTGATATACACCGTATCGTGGATTGTTCGTTCGCGATAGATAGTGCTATCGCGAATAAGTATGCTATCGTGCTGATATAATATATCAGACTTGGTGCTCCGTTGGAAAGAGTTCGTAGTATCGTTGCTCTGCACGACGGGCATCGCGTTGGTGCTCTTGCAGGATGCACTCACAAGGAGTATTATAACCATACTCAGTGCCAGAACGAAAGGCCGTGACATCAAGGATAATTTCTTCATGGGCTTGTTGTGCTTGAAGGATGAGGTTAGTTAATTGCATTTCTTTGTCCACGGGGACGAGGATGCAGCCAGTGGAATGTTTGGGTTTCGTGCCACGGTGGATGCGGATGCCTGTACGTTGTGGGACATTCTGCACAATGGGCAGCAGCCGTTTAAACTTAGGCGATTGCGTAACGCGTATAGGGTAACAAATGGCGGGTATTTGATACCCCACGCGCTCCAGCGTGTTGCAGAACCAGCGACCGTCTATCACAAGACGTCCTGTGATGGCATGCCCTTTTGCCTCGTTTCTAATCAATCGTAGATACATAATTATTAGGATTAGTTTTTAATTGACATGAATTGTCGTTTATTATTCTTTATACCGATACTTATAGTCTATCCCTATCAAACTCCCGCTGAAGGTGAGTATCTCGCCAAAGGCGATGAGGACGCTATGGTGAATCTCACCCACTGGCGGAGCAATAAATCCCGCAAGCAGCAACATGCCTCCAAATACGCACAGACTTACTGCTAATATCAATTGTACTTTTTTCATCATTTTGTAATGTTGCTTGGCGATTGGCGATTGGACGCTTCGCTATTGGATATTGGCGGAACGCCCTCTTATCGCCTCATCGCCCTATCGCCTCATCGCCTTATCGCCTAATCCCCCCATCGCCTAATCCCCCCATCGCCAATAGCCTATCGCCCATCGCCTCATCGCCCCTTAGCAAGCACCAATGTTGGGTGCGCGGCGGGGCCCCCGAAAAATCTGCTGATTTTTTGGGGGCACTGCAGGAGTTGTCTAAGTTGTCGTTAAAAGAATTCGCCTCCTCGTCCCATCGCCCCCATTGCCTATCGCCCATTGCCTATCGCCAATAGGCGGAACGCCGTCCCATATCCCATATCCAATAGCCCGAAGGGCGTCCCATAGCGAAGCGTCCCATAGCCCATAGCCCATCGCCTCATCGCCTTATAGCCTCATCGCCTATCTCCTATCCCTCATACGCTTCCATCTCCATGTTAAACACGTATTGACGGATAGTCTTGTATTTCGTTTGCTCCTTGAAGGCTGCTTGGTCGGCTGCAATCTTCGTTGGGTCTTTCAAGCGGATTGCAGTGGATTGACATACTGCTCCGAACTTGCTGCGATGTGCAGTCTCTTTGGAGGTGACAGGTGTCGAACGCACGCCATAGGCGGTGCTGTAGTTCAGTTTACTTGCTACGCGGTGAGCGAAGCCGATCTTGTGGCTCTTAGCCAATTTGCCGTGGACCTTGTCCACAGGAAATGCGAAATCAATTTTTGCCATAGTTTTGTTTTTTAGGTTTTATGCGCTATGCGCAGGTTGTTTCTTGCTATGCAAGGACATTAAATCTTTGCCATCTCCATCGCCAGCATATAGCCTTGCAGCGATTTGTACTTACTTTGTTTCTTGAATGCCTCTTTGTACTCAGCCAATTGCTCTTCAGTGAGCTGTGCTATATTGGCTTTTGCGCTTGCAAAACGTGTACGTTGTGCCAATTGTTTCTCGGTGGGCGGAACGGTTATTTCGCCTACCACACCCGTGTATTGGGTGCCATACTTCTCTGCTGCATAGTACTTTGACTTGCGGCTGAACTTACCGTGCATCACATCGATAAGCTCCATCGGTTTAAATTTTGCCATAAAATAAATAGTTAAGGTTTAGGATTTCAACACTCCAGGGCATATAGAATTCCTAGAGCATCTTATCTTTATTGTTTGTTTATTGTTATTGATAATTCCCCCTCATCGCCTCATCGCCCCTATTGGCTATTGGACGCTTCGCTATTGGCTATGGGACGCCCTACGGGCTATTGGATATTGGCGGAACGCCCTCTCATCGCCTATTCGCCTCCTCGCCCTATCGCCCCATTGCCCATCGCCCATTGCCCATTGCCCCATAGCAAGCACCAATGTTGGGTGCGCGCAGAAGTTGTCTAAGTTGTCGTTAAAAGAATTCGCCCTATCGCCTCATCGCCTTATCGCCTTATCGCCAATAGCCCATTGCCCTATCGCCCCATATATTCTCTCAAAAGACACTGCAAAGGTACTACAAAAATCCCATTTTTGTTGGTCATTTTAACCACTTGTGTTTTTGCGCAATGATTTTTCTCACTCGTTCTTCGCTGAGATAAAACTCTTCTCCCACATTGGCATATGCCTGCATAATGGACATACCTTTTCCCAATGCTGTGTAGAACCGCTCACACATGGCTCTATTTCTTCGTTTACTATCGTGCATAACGCTAGATTTAGGTCTTTAGATAAAGCATTCCTTCAGCCTCTTTCTTCCGAAGGTTTGCCGAAGGAATGCCGAACAAACGATTTAGGCTGCTTTATACATCTCATTAAACACAAAGCCATAAATAGTCTGCATTTTGTCTTTTCGATTTTTCCATTTCTTCATGTAGATAGTGGTTAATACTGGGTCGCGGAGGACCTTCCATGTCGCAGTCAATGTGCGAACAAATCGAATTTGATTCTTGTTCATAGTTGAAAAAATTTTATGGTTACACAATAATTGTTTTATCGCAATAACGAACATAGGTAGACGTGGTGACGTGCTGACGTCGTCTTTTATAAACTTCACGCACGCGCGGGCGGGTGAATTTTTAGAAATTGCACGTCAGCGCGTCACCACGTCTACCTGTTTGGCATGGATGCGTCTCATTGCATTTATCTCTTCGTGTGAATATTGATACACAATCCATCCACATAAGCGTTGCTTGC
>JAZNSW010000003.1:0-184682 GCA_045591505.1 Paludibacteraceae bacterium | reverse complement strand
AGATAGGGTGGAACGTTCTATTCCGTGCTGCAGAGCAAATTGACGACATGATAAGCCTGACTTAAAATACAAATCTAGAATCGAGCGCTTTTCTGTTAAGGAATAGCTTGTTCGAGTGATTTTTTTGAGTTTTTTTTCTTGGTTACACATAATACTAAATCTTAATAATTGATACTTTTTTTATCTGTTTATGTGTAAACCTTTTTCAGGATGGGACAATCCAAGTCCCTTCCGAGTTCTTTCCGAGTTCTTCTATGTTTATTATCCCGAATGTCATTCGGGCACTACTTTTCCTCTGCAAAGGTACAAAAAAAAATATATATGTGCAAGATATGTCACAAAAAAATCGCCATTCATGTCCGAAAACACAAATGGCGATTAGAAGGGATTTATCATTCTGCACCGTACTAGTGCACAAGCATATTTCTTACTTTTTATTAGGCAGCTCCAAGCCGTAGCCTTTCTTCTTGTCCTCTACCTTCAAAGCGAGGCTGAGCAAGAATGCCAGCACGCCAAACGAAGCAAAGACAATCATTGGCACTACATAGCCATTAGTAGAAACACGGAGCGTACCAATCAACATGGGCACTAAGCACAAGCCGATATTCTGTACCCAGAAAATCAAGCAATAGGCAGAACCCAAAATCTTCTCATCAATAATCTTTGGCACAGATGGCCACATAGATGCAGGCACCAAAGAGAAGCTAACACCCAACACGAGAATAGTGCAGAGAGCCAAAGTCTTGCTTGGGAAAGCTGGCAAGACAAACGCGAAAATACTATGGCAAATAACCATGATAATCGCACCAATCATCATCATTGAAGCACCCTTACCCTTATAGTCGATGAACATACCAAGGAATGGAGTCAAGACCATTGCCAAGATTGGGAACCACTTGAATAAACCAGACGCTTCAGCGTTGCTAATCATCAATGTCTCCTCGAGGAAGTTAGTCGCAAAGCGTTGGAATGGGAAGATTGCAGAATAGTAGAGTACGCATAAGAGGGCGATAATCCAGAACATCTTACTGCGGAATATCTTACCAAGGTCAGAAACATGGAACTCATCCTCTGGGTCGTGCATATCTGTCGCCTCGCCGATAGCCACGAGTTGCTTGTCGAATTTGGTGTCCATAATGGTGAACACGAAGAAGTTGAGCAAGCCCACTACGAGCAGAAGCGCAGCGAAAAGCAATGAAGCCACTACAGATGGTTGACCGTTAGCAGCAAAATGCTCGCTGATAGCAGGAGAGAACGCCATTGCAGCGAACACGCCAATACGAGCAATAGCCATCTCAAGACCCATAGCAAGTGCCATCTCTTTGCCTTTGAACCACTTAGCGAGAATCTTACTAACAGTTGTACCTGCCATCTCGCAGCCACAGCCAAAGACCATAAAACCAAAAGCAGCCATCTTAGCAGAACCAGGCATAGCCGTCCACCAAGAGTTGAGCCATGCGATACTGTTGGCATCAAACCAGTCAGAGATACCGATATATTTGATAGACGCACCAAGCACCATCAAGCCCGCAGAAAGCAAACCCGTGAAGCGAACGCCCATCTTATCAAGAATAATTCCTGCAAAAATGAGGAAGCCAAACACGCAGAGGATATACTCCGCAGAAGCATATGTGCCAAAGACACTTTGGTCCCAACCGAGTGTGTCATTGAGAACAGATGCCAATGGAGAAAGGATATCCACGAACATGTACGCGAAGAACATCATCGATGCCACCAGAATAAGCACCGTCCAACGTGCAACAGCAGAGTCGCGGAGAGTTTGTTGAAGTTGTTGTACCATAGTTGTGTAGTATTGTGTTGTATTTACAAGGCTTCGTCCTCTGGTTTTTCAACCAAGGGACGAGGCTTTATTTTTTTCTTTTTTTTGAGCCATGCTGCTTTACGTTGTTCGTATTCAGCATAGTGAGATTCCAAATAACCATCTGCCATAATAATAGCAAAGGATTAGGATAAATGAATTATTGAATGCCCAACTCTTTCTTAACCAATGGCATCAAATCCAATGCATCCTTAGCAATATAATGCAAAGTCATTGCTTCCAACACATATGTGCAACCTTGCTCTTCACTAACCTTTTGAATAGCAGCCACCATTTTTTGTTGGATAGGCATCATAAATTCTTGTTGTTTCTTTTGAATATCTTCTTGCGCTGTGGTACGGAAAAGATAAATACGTTGCTCCATCTCAGCAATCTCTTGTTGGCGGAAATCACGTACACCAGCGGTCATGGTTGCTTGTTCTTTTTGGAAAGCAGCCACTTTTTTGTTGAACTCCTCTTGCATGTTAGCGAATTGAGCCTCATACTGAGTAGCCAACGTATCCAACTTTGCTTGTACGTCTTTCAACTCAGGCATTTGAGCCAACAATTCTTGTGAATTAATGTGTCCAATTTTTTGTGCAGTTGCAAGCATAGGCAATACCATAGCAAGCATTAAAATAATTTTTTTCATTTGTTTAATCTATTTAATGTTATTAAAATTCTCTATCTATGTGTGGTGCCGTATGCTACTTAGCACCTAATTTAACCAAAACTTGATCGGAGATGTCCAATTTGCTAGACATATAAATCAAACTGGGATCCGCAGAACGATCTTTAACAATATCATAACGTTTTTCCGCTGCAATATCCTGAATAGCAGTATAAATCTCATCTTGAATAGGTTTGAGCAAGGCTTCACGTTTTTTATACCACTCGCCACCTTCACCAAAATATTTACGTTTTAGCTCTAATACATATTGCTCTTTCTCCAAAATTTCATCTTCTCTTTTCTTCTTCATATCCGCCGACAAGAAGATTTGCTCCGTTTGATAATTGCTAACCAAAATCTGCACTTCTTGATTAGCAGCATCAATTTCTTTTTGCCAACGTTTAGAAATCATTGTTAGTTGTTCATTTGCAGTCTCATACTGAGGAAGATTTTTCAGTATATATTGCATATCAATATATGCCACAGCAAATTTTTGCGCCACGATTGATGGTACTGAAATGCAAAATGCTGCTATAATACAAAGAATAAGTCGTTTCATTATATAATTGATTATAATTCTTGTCCCAAAACAAAGTGGAATTGTGAACCACCATACGAATCAGAGCCATTAATTGGGTCAAAGCCCCATCCCCAGTCAATACCCATCAAACCAAACATAGGCAAGAACAAGCGCACACCCACACCCGCTGAACGTTTGAGATTAAATGGGTTATAGTCCTTGATGTCTGCAAAACAGTTACCTGCTTCAACAAATGCTAATGCCCAAATCGTTGCGTTTTGCTCAAGAGCAATTGGATAACGCAATTCCATGGTAAATTTGTTATATACATAACCCATGTTACGTCCCGTTGCAGGGTCATATGGCGTTAATGAACCGGATTGATAACCACGCATGGAAATGTATTCAGTAGAATAACTTGAGTAACTAGACATACCATCGCCACCCATATAGAAACTTTCAAATGGTGATTTTGCATTTTTATTGTAATGACCTAAGTAGCCAAACTCAGCACGTGTCATCAGCACTAATTTAGAATCTGGTGTAAGTGGAGTAAACACTTTTCCGGAGAAACGCCATTTATGATATTCCAGAAGATTGTACTTCTCCACATTGGTCATTTGTGCGTATTGCGCATCGGTCGTACCCTTGATAAGCGAATATGGAGGTGTTATCTTCAAGCCCAAAGTGAACTGTGATCCACGACGAGTATAAATAGGGTTATCAATACTAGAACGAGAAAGTTGTAAATTAATTGCCAAGTTATGACTTGTTCCATCGGTCAAAATCATATATGGCCAATCTTTCATCATATACATCTGGTAGCTGAGTTCGCCATAGAAAGAGAAATAGTCATCTGGCCAATTTAACCGTTTACCATAACCTATACTTACACCAAAAGTACGGAGATATTTATCTGGGTCTGCTTCAGACTCTTGAAGTTGTTGCAAATAATTGCTATTACCTGAATAAGAATAGTAATTATAATAGGTGTTATAAAGGTTTTGATATGCCTCATAATAACGATCAGAATATCCTGTTTGAGAAGCAAAGAAGATATTTGCGCTCAATGAGTTAGGACGTTTACCGCCCAACCAAGGCTCTAAGAAGCTAATAGCTGCCGAAGTGTAATACACACCATTCGTACGAGCATTAATACTAAACGTTTGTCCTTCGCCTTGTGGCACAATGCGATAAGAATCTCCATTAAATAGATTTTGAATGGCAAAGTTCGTAAACTTTAATCCTAATGTACCAATCAAACCTGTAGCACCCCATCCAAGAGAGAATTCAATCTGATCACTGGACTTTGTTTCCAACTGATAAGTAATATCCACGGTACCATCTTCAGGATTAGGCTGAATATCTGGAACAATATTTTCCTGATCAAAGTGCCCCATTTGTGCCAACTCTCGTAAACTGCGCATAATATCAGATTGGCTATACAGTTGACCTGGCTTCGTATATAATTCGCGACGTACCACGTGCTCGTACACGCGCGTGTTACCTACTATATTAACCTCGTTAATAGTGGCAGGTTGTCCCTCGTACATGCGCATCTCAAAATCAATCGAGTCCTCATCAATTTTCACTTCAACAGGATCTACATTAAAGAACAAATAACCTTGATCCGTGTATAACTTAGACACAGCATCATCATCTTCATTCAGACGTTTATTCAGTTCCTTCAAGTTATAGGTGTCACCTTTTTTAATACCCAATACCGCATCAAGGTACTCGTACGGATAAACAGTATTACCAACCCATATAATATCACCAAATACATATTTTCTACCTTCATCAATCGTGAGATACACATCCACACGACTAGAATCCTCTGGAGATTGTACCACAGAATCTGCTACAATAATTGCATCGCGATAACCAACTTCGTTGTACTTTTCAATAACTAATTTTTTATCATTTTCAAACTCTGCAGCAACGAATTTTTTAGGTCGGAAAAGATTGATAATGTTATTATCATTCGTTTTCTTCATTGCATGATTGATTTGGTTATCCGAAAGGGCCTCATTTCCAGTTATATAGATACTCCCTACACGTGTTTTCGCTTTCTTATCTACATTAACGGCTACTTTCACATAACCTGGATGATCCATGTCATCATACTGTATAACTTGCACCGTTGCATCACGGAAACCTTTCTCCGCTAAGTATTTGGTTACAACCTTTTTCGCTCTATCTTCCAAGTCGGGTGTCATTTGACCATTTTTTTGGATTCCGACTTTTACCTCCACATCTTCAATTTCACTCTTCTTCAATCCGTTATATACAAATTCAGAAATACGAGGACGTTGTTTAAGCGCAATCTCAAGCCAAATTTTATCTCCTTCTATTTTAGTGGCTTTAAATTTTACATCCGAAAACAATCCTTGTTTCCAAAAACGCTTCAGAGATTTTGTGATTTGCTCACCTGGTACCTCAATCTTATCACCTACAGCCAATCCAGAGAATCCAATCAGCACGAAATCCTCATAACTATCTGCTCCTGTAATACGAATATCTGCAATCTCATACGTTTTCGGTTGCATAGAATATTCAATACTGGGAACCACAACATCCTCTACAGCTAAAGAGTCAGCTACAGAGACTATACTATCTGATTGTGCGATTAATGGGCATGCAAATAGCACTCCTATTAAGATACTAACGAACTTGTTCACTGGTCTTTCCAAATCTTCTTTCTCTATGTTGATAATCAATTATGGCACGATAGAACTCCTCTTCTGTAAATTCAGGCCATAAGCAATCGGTAAAATACAATTCTGTATAGGCCAACTGCCACAATAAAAAATTACTTATTCTCAATTCTCCACTTGTGCGGATTAACAAGTCTGGATCTGGCATTTGTGCTGTGGTCATAGCAGCAGAAATAACTTCTTCATTAATGTCCTCCACAAGTTTATTTCCTGCAAGTACTTCCTGTGCAATACCACGAACTGCTTGAATAATCTCCCATCTTGCGCTATAACTCAACGCAATAACAAGCCGCAAACCTGTATTTTGACTCGTTTCCTCTATACATGCACGAAATTTCTTTTGAGCATTCTCTGGTAAACGTTCCAAATCCCCTATCGTGAGCAAGCGGATATTATTCTTCATTAGTGTAGGTGTCTCTTTCGCAATAGTATCAATCAGCAAAGACATCAGTGCATCCACTTCCTCTTTAGGGCGATTCCAATTCTCCGTTGAAAAGGCATATAAAGTCAAATACTCAACACCCAGTGCAGCAGCCACCTCTGTGATACGATGCACGGTCTCAACACCTTGACGATGCCCAAACATGCGAGCCATACCTTGGCGTTTTGCCCAACGTCCGTTGCCATCCATAATAATGGCTATATGACGCGGAATACGATTTTGTTGTATTTCGTTTTTATAACTCATTTATTCCTTCTATAATCTTTCCCGATATCTCCTCCTACTCTACCTTGCGCAGTTCTACCAGTAGGCTCATGGCTATATCGTCTATATTGATTTTCACCAAACTCGTAAACAATCCCTATCGTAAATGAGGAGGTCAAATCGTTGTTCATGAAATTACTCCCATTCATTTCATACGGATTATTCAAATCACTCAAACCCTCTACAGCATCGCCACTCATGAATTTATTGCTATTTTCCAATTTCGAAAATAGATGTACTTGATACTGCCATGCGGCTTGCAACTGCCAACGTCTCGCAAAAATCCACTTTACACCAATGCCCAATGGGATATACATACCCAACTTGTAAGGCGATTGAATTTTGTATGTTGCCTCTTCTCCTTCAATAGTAGCTTGACCATTAGCTATATTCGTACCCACTCCCAAAAAGATGAAGGGGGATATTCGCTTCAAACCCGCCATATGAGGATTCGTACCAAGACGAAAAAAGTTAAATTCCGCAGCTATATCTACATTCCAATTCGGATGATTATACTTCGTATCGCCATACGAATATGCTATGCGTTGTCGTTGTCCTTTTAGTCTTAATGCCCAACGTTCATCAAACTTATACCGTGCCACCGCACCATATGCTTCGCGTACGTATCTCAAACTATTCTCATCCCATTTTCCAAACAAACGTGCGGCATCTCCAGTATAGTATCCTAAACCTGCTTGCAGTCCCAACTCACAATTATAAAACGTAGTTTCGGAATCAGCGGCAAACATTGGAAGCGATAGCCAAGCTAATAGCACCAATAGAATGATATGAACACGAACAAGATTAAGCACTAGTACTCAACAATCATATCTCTGTAAGTCTTTGTAAAGTTGAATATTACACCTACAGAAAAGACCATGTTATGACTATTTCCAATCACACTCTTATCTCGATATGCACTTTTTAAATCTGCATATTGTGGTCTACCCGAAAAATCAAGCTTGCCAAGCAATTGATTATCTTTCCATTTCGAATTATTTTCGCGTACTGTCACTTCTTTTATATTCTCCCAAGTAGCACCATACAAATCAACCATCTTATCAGTTCCCGACACATAAAAATCATACTGAACAGAAGCTTTGATTTGCATGAAACCTGTTAAACGCATCTTCACACCAATACCAACAGGAAGATATAATGCAGCAGCACGATTTTTACCAATGGTAGGATAGGATGTATTAAATTTTGAACCTCCATCACCGTCAGATGTAAACGCAAAAGTAGCATCCTTATTGTAGATAGAGACGCCAAGACCTAATGCTACATATGGAGTAATTGCTTGTCTTGTAGAAAAGCTATATTTTAAAATATTGAACTCTGCCATTGCATCCAAATTACACATAGTATTGTAGTAGTAATAGGTGGGAGGAGTATCAGCATCATACTTCTTAGGCATTGTTTCATTAAACATTACTCGCTGCGCCATTCCTTGCAATTGCACAGCCCAACGTTCATGAAGATTAAGGCGAAACACTCCACCGTACGTTTCCATTGCAGGAATAGCTTCACCTGGCTTCCAACCAAAAGCATATTCTCGAGCTACGCCAGGAATAGGTTCTGTATTACTCCATGCAAAACCGCCTCCAAACTGCACACCTACTTCAAACATCTCTATTTTTTTGGTTTCTTGCGCAAAAGTCACTGATGAAAAGGCTATCGCCAACAGTATTAATACGACTCTAAAATTTCTCATAACGTTATATATTTTTAACATTTCACAAGTTTGACCCGCAAAGGTACTACTTTTTTCTGATATACACAAATTATTTTTTAAATAAAAATTTAAATGCATCTGCAACGCGGCTAATTTCAATCACTTTGATATGCAAATTATGAGTTGAATACTTCTGTCCTGAAGGAACTATAATCTGCTTAAAACCAAGTTTTTCCGCTTCTTTGATACGCTGATCAATACGATTTACTGGCCTAATTTCTCCTGCCAACCCCACTTCTCCAGTGATACATGTCTGTTCATCCAAAGCAATGTCCATATTAGAAGAAAGCACCGCAGCCAACACTGCCATATCAATGGCAGGATCATTCACGCGAAGCCCTCCTGCAATATTCACAAACACATCTTTCTGCATCAGCTTAAACCCTACCCTTTTCTCTAACACAGCCAACAACATATTCAATCGTCTGCCATCAAAGCCCGTACTACTCCGTTGAGGTGTGCCGTATGCTGCACTTGCCACCAAAGCTTGTACCTCAATTAGCAACGGACGAATGCCCTCTACGGCAGCTGCTATCGCTATGCCAGACAATCCGTCACGATTATGCGATAGGAGCAACTCGCTTGGATTAACTACCTCACGCAAACCATCTTGTTGCATTTGAAATATGCCCAATTCGCTTGTGCTTCCAAAGCGATTTTTTTGAGCACGCAAAATACGGTAAACATAATGTTGATCGCCTTCAAACTGCAAAACCGTATCTACTATATGCTCCAACACTTTAGGACCAGCTAACGAACCTTCTTTATTGATATGACCAACAATAATAAATGGCACATTATTTTCTTTCGCATATTGCAAAATACGTGCTGCACATTCGCGTACTTGAGTTAAACTTCCTATACTAGCATCGATTGCTTCTGTACCAATCGTTTGAATACTATCCACCACAACAACTTGCGGCTGTATTTCTGCCACACTATCCAAAATCCGCTCCAATGAAGTCTCCGCCAAAATGTATAAGTTGGTTGCGTCACCCGACAAACGTTCCGCTCTGAGTTTCAATTGTTTGGCACTCTCTTCACCACTTGCATAAAGGGTTTTGCAATCCCCCATTTTCAGCAGCACTTGAAGAGCCAAAGTTGACTTACCTATTCCAGGTTCGCCGCCCAAAAGCACTAAACTTCCTGGCACTAAACCACCGCCCAACACGCGATTTAATTCCGAAGAATGCATATCCAATCGCATATCTTCTTTTGCTTCCACTTCATGTAATCGCAATGCTTTTGCTCCTCGCCGCAAACTCGTTCCACCCTTCCCCTTGCTAATCTCCGTTTTTGTCTCTTCCTCATACGTTCCCCACTCTCCACATACTGGACAACGACCAATCACCTGCGGAGCTTTGGCACCACAATTAGAGCAGATATATTGCGTAGAACTCTTCATTACAATTCAATCGTTTTTCCTTCTTCTGCTAATATAGTATTTGCAAATACTTCTTGAGCCTCATATAAAAATATGGTATGGTCATCCTCGCGTGCACTAAAATGACCAATCACTAACTGCCCCACACCTGCCAACGATGCGATTTGCGCAGCATGTTTAGCAGTTGAGTGCGTATGAAGTTTACATTTCTCAGCATCTTTTTCCGTGTAAGTAGCCTCATGATAAAGCACATCCACTCCTGCTATTTGTTCCACAATCTGCTCTTTATATGCTGTGTCAGAACAATATGCATACCGCTTGCGAGGTGCCTCATCGCGATGATGTTCTGTAAAAAGAAAACCACAGGTTGGCACCTTATGTTTCAATGGAATAGTCTCAACGGTTAGCGTCCGATCTTCAAAAATGACTTCCCGTTTGCGAGGATTTATCGCATGAAAAATGACTTCATAACTCAAATCTTGACAATGATAATCCAATAATGGACGCAACAATTTCTCCAAATCCCCATGAGCATAGATATGCAATGGCTGTGTACGGTTCATCATTCCTAAAGTAGAAATCAAACCTATCAAACCAAAACAATGATCGCCATGTAAATGAGAAATAAATACGGTATATAGCCGAGCTGTTTTCACACCCAACTGACGCAGTTTCAACTGCGTACCTTCGCCACAATCCACCAAGAAGGACTTATCACATAACTCTACTACCTGTCCTGAGGGAGAATTTTGATAGGTAGGAATAGCACTACCACAACCTAATATAGTTAATTTCCCGTTCACTTTTCCGTTTTCACTTTTCAGTTTCCCGTTTTCACTTCCGCAAACTCAGATAAATGCGAGTAAATACATTTTTGGTATACTGTGGAAAATCTCCTTGTTGTATCCAACCATAATATCCTATGTCGCGACGAAAAACATCTATCACGCGCTGACCTTTATATTTTCCGAAGTTAAAAATCTCCACACCTTCAGCATCATACGCGATACGTCCTGCAAAATCCGCAAAACGTACATTGCCGGCCGTAAAATCAGACAAGCCATTCACATCGCAAGGAATATCATATTTCTCCAACTGAGCCATCAACACTTCATATGTGGCCATAGTATCCGCATCTGCGGAGTGTGCATTAGTCAAGTCTTTATTGCAATAAAATTTATATGCTGCCACCAAGTTACGAGGTTCTTGACGTTGGAATATGGTAAAAACATCCACCATTTTTTTCTTCTTCAAATCAATATCTACACCTGCACGCATCATTTCCTCGGCCAACAATGGCAAATCGAAATGATTAGAGTTATAACCTGCCAAATCGGCATCATTTAACACACGCGCCAAATCGGCAGCTATCTCCTTGAAGGTAGGACAGTTAACTAAATCTTCATCATAGATTCCATGCACAGCACTAGCCTCATCAGAGATATGCATTTGTATTTCTTGCCCCAACATCATATAAGTTGGTTTAACACGGAAAGTCTTCCCCTCCGAACTACCATCGGGGAAGACCTTATAATAACTCAACTCTACGATTCTATCGGATGCGATATTTAATCCCGTGGTCTCTAAATCAAAGAAAACCAATGGGCGACTTAATTGCAACTTCATTAGTCGTTCAGGAGCATTGGCATTAATAATATGAGCAAATCTTGACCTTCTTCATTTTCTGCTGGAAGAACCAAACCTGCACGAGCGGGATCTGCTAATTGCAAGAGAACATCTTGCGAAGCAACATTAGACAAGATCTCAATTAAGAATGGTGCTTTAAAACCAATG
Source organism: Paludibacteraceae bacterium (assembly GCA_045591505.1). Classification (GTDB taxonomy): domain Bacteria; phylum Bacteroidota; class Bacteroidia; order Bacteroidales; family Paludibacteraceae; genus Colicola. The sequence continues at coordinate 173,337 of JAZNSW010000003.1, read as the reverse complement.
GCCATTGGCACACCGCTATAGTCACAAGAAATAGTCTCTTCGGCTGAAGTAGAGAAATCAATATCTTGTGCAGAAATCTTAATCTTATTCTCGCTCAACGCCAATTTCAGCAAGCTTGTTCCTGTATTCGCAAACACCGCCACACGCTTACATGCATTCACAATGGTAGAACGATCTACCATCACCTTATTTGTATTGTTTTGTGGGATAACGGCGTTGTAATTAGGGAAACGTCCCTCAATTTGGCGACAAACAATGGTAGTTGTGCCAAAAACAAACTTCGCATTCTTTTGTCCAAAAGTCACCACAACATCCTCTGCCTCTTTTTGTAGCACTTGACGAAGCAATTGTGCGGGTTTCTTTGGCAAGATAAAGCTCACTGGCGCAGGAGCTTTCACACTATCATTACTATAGCGTACTAAACGGTGAGCATCGGTAGCTACAAGTGTAATCTTATCCTCGCTCAAGTCAAAGAATATACCATTCATCACAGGACGCAACTCATCATCTGCGGTGCAGAAAATTGTTTTATTAATCGCATCCAGCAACACACTTGCTGACATGGAGAAGGTGTTATTGCCATCCTCTGCGGGCATCTCAGGATATTCCAAACCGTTCGCGCCTACAAAACTATAGGTACCATTGGAACTGGTAATATTCAAACCAAAGTTATAATCATCTATTTGGAAGGTCAATGGTTGCTCTGGGAACTCTTTAAGTGTTTCCAACAGCATTTTGCCACCTACTGCCACTTTACCTGCACCTTCAGCACTATCCACCGTTAATGATGTACGGATGGTTGTCTCGCTATCCGACGCGGTCAATGTCAACACGTCACCTTCAAGGTCAAACAATACTGCCTCTAATATCTGCAAACTATTTTTTGCAGCAATCACGCGACTAACTGCCTGCAATTGTGCAAACAACTTAGAACTTGATACACTAAATTTCATATGCTTTTTGTTTTAATTATTTCACTTTTTTCAACCTTACAACTTCTCAGTTTTCACCTTTCAGTTTTCAGTTTGTATTTCGCCTGCAAAGATACAAAAAAAAATCGATTTATGCAAATTATTTGTGCATTTTATTTATTTTTTGTACCTTTGCGCCCAAATTCCATGCCTCTAAACACTAAACTCTAAACACTAAACAAAAAAATGATTGGTATTTTCGACAGCGGTTACGGCGGATTGACCATTCTCAATCACATTCGCCAACATCTCCCACAGTACGATTATCTATACTTGGGCGACAATGCTCGCGCGCCATATGGAACACGCTCATTTGATGTCATTTACGAATATACTCTTCAAGCTGTCAATTACCTACACCAGCAGGGCTGCAATCTGATTATTCTCGCTTGTAACACCGCCAGTGCCAAAGCGTTACGTACAATTCAGCAGCGCAATATCAACCCCGATAAACTTCGCGTGTTAGGCGTTATCCGTCCCACAGTGGAGGTGGTGCCACAGCGCACCCGCACCAAACATATCGGTGTACTTGCCACCCCGGGTACTGTGGCATCCGAGAGTTATGTCATCGAACTGCTCAAGCAAGACCCCACTCTTATTGTTACCCAGCAATCGTGCCCCATGTGGGTACCATTGATTGAAGCAGGCGAACATTTGGGCGATGGTGCTAACTATTTCGTAGAAAAGTACTTAATCGAACTTCTCACCCGCGACCCACTGATTGACACAATCATTTTAGGCTGCACCCATTATCCTCTACTCCAACCTAAGATTGAAGCGTTCTTATCAGAGAATAGCTATCACATATCTGTTGTTTCGCAGGGTAGTATTGTTGCAGATAGTTTTGCAGATTATCTACATCGCCATCCTGAGTTCTCTCAGGATTCCAAAGGAGGCACTTGCAAGTACCTAACCACTGAATCTGCTGCCAAATTTTCAGAGTCGGCATCTCTTTTTCTCTCCGAACCTATCACTGCGCATCATATTGAGTTGTGAGTAATTCCTATTGTTTGCCTATTGGTCGCCACCTATTTGCCACCTACTTGCCACCTATCTTCATCGGAACCTCATTGGAACCTCATCGGAAGCTCATCGGAACCTCATCGGAACCTCGCCGTAACATTACCATATCATCACCATAACATCTTCAGGAGAGAAACAGCCCATCTCCCCGCTTTCTCCCACCACGAACAACAAAAAAAATCGTTCCCTCAAGAACGATTTTCATACTTAGCAATATCATCTGTCATTTATTCCACTATAAACGAATTGCTTTCGCCGTTTACTTCAAAGAAGTACATGCCGCTGGGGTAGTCTTTTACATTGAGTTGGAGTTCTTGTTTGTTCTTATCCAAGAACTTACGCTCAACCAACTTGCCTTGCATGTCATAAATCTTCATAGAAGTTGCATCCTCTACCTCGTAAGGCAATGTCACTAAGTCAGTTGCAGGATTGGGATACGCATTGCGTTTTACTTTCGCAGGTACATTCTCCACACTTGTTGTAGCCTCGCCATTGCCAGGACAGGAGTAGATATAAGTATCATGAGGCAGTTCTATAACAAACTTACATGTATCTGCTACTTTTACAAGACTTACTATCGGACTTTGGTTTTCAAATCCCCACCGTTGAATGCACTCGCCATCTTCCTTTAGTATTTCTATTCTATAAGTATTCCACCAGTCATTCTCATTTATAACATTCACCACACACACCTTTCCGTCTGTACTAAAGACATTTTTAGCGATGATTTGCGGTTCTTGTTGGAAAGTATGAACTAAAGAATAATTTGAATCGTAAATATGAAACAAGCTATCATTTCCTCGAATAAAATACATATCATCCAAACCAACAACATATAATTTATTGCAGAAACTCAGTCTTCCATCAAAGTGATGCTCTTGCTTCAATGCAAATTGCGCACTCATTGTTGCTGTGGTTAGCAGCAAAACTAAACCAAGTAAAATCTTTTTCATAATCATTTAATTTTATATAAAATGAGTGCCCCTTTGGTTGGGGCACTCACATAACATTATTATTTTTTTTAGATACCCAAACTTGCTTTGATAGCAGGAATCTTAGCCTCTGCCTCCGCCACAGCTTTATCATAATCAGCTAACGTTGGCATCTCGGCAGGAATCTCGAAGTAGAACTTAATCTTTGGCTCAGTACCACTTGGGCGAACACTAATCTTCATGCCACCTTCGGTGAAGTATTGGAGCACATTGCTGGTGGCATTGAGTGCCATCACAATAGGTGTCTCTACCCACTCGCCATTCACCAATTCGCGTTGAACAAGAGTCTTAAAGTCTTTAGACTTAACCACTTTCTCACCTGCGATCTCTACAGGAGGATTTTGGCGGTAGTTCACCATCATGGCTTGAATCTCCTCTGCGCCAGACTTACCAGGTCGAACAACATTAACGGTAGTCTCACGTTGGAAGCCATACTCCATATACATATTCAACAGATAATCATACAAAGTCATGCCATTATCTTTTGCATATGCAGCAATCTCACAAATCAAGCAGATAGCAGAAGGAGAACATTTATCGCGCACCGCATCGTAAGGCAAGAAACCGAAGCTTTCTTCACCGCCACCGATGTATTTGCGTGTGCCTTCCCACTCACGAATACGGTTGGCAATCCACTTAAAACCTGTATATTCATCGGTCAAAGTCACACCTTGTGCATCTGCCATCTTGCGTATTAACTCGCTGGTAACGATAGTCTTAACCAAATAATGCTCTGGACGCAACTTGCCCAACTTCTTCATATTGTTGATGATATAGTAGCAGTACATCATGCAGGTTTGGTTACCATTGATAATAGTCCACTCGCCTTTGTCATTGCGGCAAACGATAGCAATACGGTCAGCATCTGGATCACTTGCAATCACCAAATCAGCATTAAGTTGTGTTCCGAGGTTCATACCCATAGTCATTGCCTCAGCGTTCTCTGGGTTAGGACTTTGCACAGTTGGAAAATCGCCATCAATAACCATTTGCTCTGGTACTACGTGAATATTCTCAAAGCCCCATGAGCGCAAGCACATTGGAATAATCTGACGTCCCGCACCATGCAATGGAGTATAAACGATATTCAAATCTTTTTGGCGCAAAATAGTCTCTTGATCAATCATCACGGTCTTCACCGCCATCATATAATCATAATCCATCTCGCCACCAATAATCTCGATAAGATGCTCATTACCAGACATCTTCACATCATCCATAGTCACTTTATTTACCTCATCAATGATACCTTGATCATGTGGCTGAAGTACTTGGCTACCGTCTTCCCAATATGCCTTATATCCATTGTACTCTTTTGGATTATGGCTTGCTGTCACGTTCACACCGCCTTGTGCAGACAAATGACGGATAGCAAAACTAACCTCTGGAGTAGGACGCAAACTTTCAAAAAGATATACTTTAATACCATTAGCAGCAAACACTTTTGCCACAGTTTCTGCAAACAAACGACCATTATTGCGGCAGTCGTGACCAACCACTACGCTCACAACATCCCCTTTCAACGTGGTAAAACCACCCTCTTTCTGTACTTTTAGCAAATAGTTAGCATAACCTTGTGTCGCTTGTGCCACTACATATTGATTGACGCGATTAGTACCTGGGCCCATGATACCACGCAAGCCACCCGTACCAAATTCAAGAGTACGATAGAAGCTATCGATCAATTCCGTTTTATCCTCAGCTTCCATCATTGCTTTCACTGCTGCTTGTGTAGCCGCATCAAAAGGTTCCTTGGTCCATTGCTCAGCAACTGCCAATACTTTTTCTAATTCTTCGTTTTTCATTGTTGTATTTCTTTAATGATTATCCAATAGCCTATACCCAATAGCCTATAGCCAATAGCCTATAGCCAATAACCAATTGTCCATGGCGCATTGCCTACTTTATCGCCTACAAAGGTACTACATTTTTTTCAATTATGCAAACAGAACTACGCTTTCTCGTTTATTTTTTATAAAAAAATGAACATTTCACTTGTATATCCCCCAAAAAAGCACTAATTTTGCACTTTAGTCATCCTCAACAGTATTATTTCGTTGAAACTTTGCAACAATGAAAAGTGTCACTATTCAAAATCTCACTTTTGATGAGTTTTTATCAGCGGCAGAGATTGCCGAAATCGTTAAAGGAATTGCAGACCAAATCAATCAGGATTACGCAGGTCGTGAACCATTATTTATTTGCGTGCTAAATGGAGCGTTTATTTATGCATCTGACTTGTTCAAATGTATCAATTTACCAGCAGAAATCACGTTTGTACGTCTCAAATCGTATGAAGGAACTGCCACAACTGGTAAAGTAAATATGCTCATTCCATTGCAAACATCGGTTAAAGACCGTGACATTATCATTGTAGAAGACATTGTGGACACAGGGCTCACCATGCATGGATTTATCAAATATCTCAAACAAGAGGGAGCACGCTCTGTAGAACTAACATCATTCTTGCTTAAACCAGACTCAATACAATATCCTGATGCTACTCCCAAATATATTGGTAAATCAATTCCTACAAAATTCGTATTGGGTTACGGCTTAGATTTTGATGAAAAAGGTCGCAACCTTGATTCACTCTACGTGCTCCGCCCAGAAGAATAACCCCTCCATCCACCACACACTTATACACTATACACCATACACCACACACTATACACTATACACCACACACTTACACACCACACACAAAAAAGACCGCCATTCAGCGGTCTTTTTGTGATCCGTGCAGGATTCAAACCTGCAACCCCCACATCCGTAGTGTGGTACTCTATTCAGTTGAGCTAACGGACCATTGCTTTTCAAAAGCGGGTGCAAAGGTACTGCTTTTTTTTGACATGACCAAATTTTTCAACAAAAAAGTGCAAAATAATCGCATTTTACTTCTTTTTGTACTTTTAATCATACAATTACACCTTCCCTTTTCCTCTTTCACCTTTCCGTTTTCACTTTTCACCTATCCCCTTTCAGTTTCCCTCATGCCGAATTATATAGTACGGAATTCCTAACGCCTGCACTTCTTTTTCATACCAATCAAACAGATATTCACGTATAGTCGGATTTTCACGAACAGGATCAGGTTCCCAAGGTAAATCTGGATAACAAAGCAGATATACATCCATAGGGTACTGACGCAATGCCTTCTCAATAAAATCAGGACACTCTCCGTACTTGTGCAACATCCATACTTTTGTAATAATCAATTCTGTATCATACACAACTACTCGTTCATCTTTCTCCAGCCCCTCATGGGATTTCATTTCTTCTATTTGATGTTGTGCTATACGAATGACATCCTCGCGCGTGTACGTACACGCAAGCGCGCGCCTTTCCATATATATACGCGCGTACTCAGGCACAAGCACGGCATCATAACGCTCTGCCAAATAACTCGCCAATGTACTTTTACCTGTGGACTCTGGACCTATTATACCGACTTTGAACACCTCTAACCTTTAACCTATCACCTTTAATCTCTACCTATCACCTCTAACCTCCCATCACCGCGTTAACATCAGCTTAATATTGATACCAACATTATCTGATTTAACAGGATATGAAGAAGATATAAGTGGCGTAGTTCCTTGATGATCATAGAAAAGTTGAAGATTAATCTTCTGTGACAATACATAATCGGCACTGATTTTCACACCAATCACTTTATTTCCAGAACTTGCCTGAGTAATACCCTCTTCAACTTTACGCAGGAGAGTCTTTATATCTTTATAACTTACATCAACATTAATCTTCAAATCATTGCTTACTTTCTTCTGCAATTTATTCTTAGATTGAGTAATAAAGGTAAGATCCTTAATAGTATATCCCGCACCAATCACAAACTCATTCGTGTGACCTTCTGTTATCTGAATAGAGTTTACATTCAACGATATATTACGTTGTTTACGATATTCTACCTTAGCAAACAATGAATTTTTCATCGTCATATTCACACCAATCAATGGCGAGAAGTTCTCAGAAAGCGTCACCGAAGATATATCATACGCTGATGAAGGTATTGGATTCTCTGTTTCTACATCACGTACAAAACCCACAGTCTTGTTATCTAATGTAGTAGCAGGGATCCAAGTAGAATAGCTTGAATAACTACCAATAGCATATTTACAAGTATAGGCATGAGTAATATTCACAGATTTAAAGTGGTCTCGCATCCATGGCAAACGTCCCAAACCATCAAAAGTGACAGACCAGTTTGGAAGAACCTGCAAGAGGTTTAAGAATGGATTAAGATTAACATGGGCTGCATCTCTACCTGTATAAGCAGCCAAGAATGCTGGAACAAGCACATCTGCTGAATTGCTACCTATTGCACCATATTGACGATCATATTTCTTGCCACGCAAATGATTTGGAATAAATCCATCATTTGGATAAGTCATACCATCGTATTGATCTTGTACTCGAGATGTTAATATGTCACGATTATTAAGGAATTGAGTAAAGGTGGCAGATGCAAAATTCTCATCGGCATTACCAACACGGTGGAACGCTGTACCAATAGCTACCTGAGTGATATTGAATGAACCTGTCATATTCTCACGCAATTGCTCATACGAATAGATGATAGATGACGATTCTGCAGCATAACGTTTTCCGTTGACTTGTATCTTAAATCCAGGGAATGGTTCTAATGTTAGTTTTACATCAAAATCATTAGTCATTGAACGTGTTGCTGGTTGCACAACGGTAGTATCACCAGACAGCCAACCACTATCTTTTGCTTTCTGAACAAATTGATCATTAAAGAAACCAAATGCAAAATCAAAACCTGGAGCATACAAATCATTATACTTCATTTGTCCCATAAATCCTGCTTGTGGAGCAAAACCTGGCAATGTTATAGAATTTGTATTGCGATAAGTTACTTGCAACTTACGAACCATTGTTCCAAAGTATGCAGCCATATCCAACACATTTTCTGCTGGCGTGCGTTTATTCGGATCTGATGTGGTGATAGTTATTTGTGCATTCTCCAATGCTTCTTTTGCAACAATAGTAGCTTGAGTAGCAGATATGGGCTTAATCTTCACACGTACTGTCTTGCCATTTTCCGACACGGCCTTAATTTCTACAGACTCACTACCTAATTTGTGTGTAATCTCCTTACTTTCGCCCGCTGCTAACGTTACTGTTTCAGTATATGTTTTAGAACGGAATGGACGACGACGTACTCGTTGATTAAAGCGTTGTGTCATCTGTTTCCAATATGCAGATTTGCCATACAGTGTTTCAAAATTCAATCCTGCATCTGCTTGCCATGCGCGAGTACTACTTACCACATTACCCAAATTAGCAGTACTTTGTGAAGATTGTACTGTTCGATTCCAGTTATAAGTAGCATTATAGGAAGCATTAGCAGTTATTGCCTCTAAATATGGAATTCGATTAAATGGAATATTCCATGATGCAGAGAATAATTGTTGATAGGTATACGGATTACCCCATGTAGCCAAACTACGTTGAATAGTATCTTTCCACGCTTCATAGTAATCGTTTGTGAATGCATAATCACGGATAATTTCAGGTGTATAATATCCCTCATCCACTGTTGAATTCATCGCGGTTTGGAAAGTAAACTTCAAGTTTTTGGTTAAATCATATTTAAAATCAAAGTTTCTATCCCATGTAAAATCCTTAGAGAATGTCAAATCCATTTCTTGCTCCCCAGTGGCCTCGATATTAAAATCGCGCATCTTCATATGTGTAAAGGTACGATGCATTGTCGTATTAAATGCCCATGACTGTGGAAGATAGTAGAAGTTCATTTCCTTCAAGAATTTCACTTTTTCAACAGCTTTCACATTCTTAAATGGTTCCCAAGGTTGAGGATTAAAGTTATAGGAATAGTTAAACGAACCTTTTTGATCTGTTGTTATATCTTGCTCTATTTCAGGTGTATGTTGATTTTGTTTATTATAACTTGCAGATATAGAGAAGTTTGCAGGGTCATAGAACATATCTCTCTTCTTCGAGTGTATATCCACTTTCATATTTGTTACGGAGAAACTAGTCGCCTCATGTATAGTATTTGACATCTCTTTCACAGAGTCTTTTTCGGCTTTCGTTTCATAACTATCCAATGTCTCTGATAATTTTATATCTGTATCAAGAGGATCAAAGTCGGGTGAAAGGGTTTCGTTTGAATAAGACACATACAAAGGAATATGCAATTTCGCTTGTTCAGGAAAGAGGCGTCCTGCTTCCAGAGCTGCACTTACAGACAGTTGATAAGCATTATCCATATTGCGATCCAGCACATTAGATTCAATGGATCCATAACCCGCTGTTTCCATTCGTCCAGCCACATTCACTTGCGCTATATCACTAATACTCAATGCCGCATTCGCCATGGCTGCCACACCGCCTTGTTCATTAAATTGGCTAAGACGCAATTCATTCACCCATACTTCACCACTCACCTCGCGACCAGATTTATTGCGAACACCAATCATTATGGCTTGCACATCTTCCAATGTTGGATTACCAAGTACGGTAATTTTATTATCCTGTTTCTCAGGGTCATAAATCTCATATGGGATAGTATTACCCACATTTGTATTACCCGCTCGCTTCGCTTTATTGCGTGCAGACTTAGCATCTGTGAATACGCTCAACGGAAAATCAAACGCGTTAGCTGTTGGCCAAACTCGCTCACGATCAGCCAGATCCTTTTGATTATAAAAACCTTCGGGAGTCAAAACGAGCGGAATCTCATATTCATAATAGTTATTCTTCAAGTCTGAACCTAAGCGAATAAAACATGCCAACTCTTTATCTTCCAAGGGCTCGAATTGGAGCATACTCTCTGCATGCACAAACATCTGTAAACGTTTGTATTGACGCATATCATATACCACATTCTTATAAACGGCACGAGCATCTTTTGGTGCAAGATAGTTTAGTTTCATCACCATTGCCTGTTCATTCTGCTCTATCAACTGCGCTTGTCCAGGGTCAGTTTGACGTGAGATACCTGGAGGCAGAACGTAATTGATTGGTGTGCGATTAGAGTTTTCTTCAATGTTGACTGCTTGCACGTCCAAAGAACCATTAGAAGAATAAGGATTATCAATATTGTATTGATTATTAGCCACATCTTGATATAAACCTTTTGTATAATTACGCCATTCACCACGTACCAAATCCAGAGTTCCCAAACGCAAGTGTGTTTCTTGCGTAAAGTTGGTCATAAAGATACGAGCAAAACGTATTGACTTAAAGTTACGGATATTGCCCACTTTTTGTACTGAAGTACTATCGCCTCGAAGAGGAATCTTAAATTGATACCATTTTACCTTTACTTTCTCCAAGTTCTTCAGTTTCACCTCCGTCTCCATGATATTGGCGATATGTTGTTGTCCAACACGCATCATATCTTCCCTACGCAGAGAGATATGGTAGCGATAAAAACGCTCATTATCATTTAGGGTATTATCATTGTTTATATCCTCAATATCAGGTTGGAGTGTAGAAGCTGTACCATATGCTGCATTCTCTTGCATCTCTGGCGAGTTACCTTCTATTCCATTGAAGTGTTTGTATCGCAATAAGATAGGTGTCTCATTTGCATCAAAATCTTCTCCGCGGTAGTAATGATAATTATCACCTGCGGGGTCATTCAATGGAGAATATGAATTGCTTTCCCATGTGGACAACACTACTGGATCAACTTTCTCTCGCAGAGTGGCCACATAATCCGCATAAGGTTTCGTGCCATTATACTCAAACAACCACTCCTGATCGGTTGTTAATCCATCCAATCCTGCATCTTGTTTATCACGCGCACCTGCACCATTAGCAAATGCAACTATAGTACTGGTTGTCTTTGGAGTACGACCCCAAATTGTATAATCAATGGTTGTTTGATCTTCTTCATTCAATGGCAAACCATGTTCAAATGATTTCTTACCATCACGCAAAATATCTTCGCTCACATCACCCAAATCAATATACAAGTCACCACCTGTAAAACTTGCATCGGGGTTAGTAAGGAAAGGATCCATCATCCAAATCTCAATATATTCGATATTAGCTTTCTCAAAATCGGTATTATCCAATTTACGCATGATGCCGCCCCAACGAGAAGCGGGATTAGTTAATTTACCATCACGACCTATCTCATCTGCAGAAATGTTATAGGGACCACGTTCTTCTGGATAGTAGCTCAAGTTCATCACAGAGAGAATAGGATCAGAGTTTGGCAACATATCCTTATTTGGATAAATCTCCTGCTCATACACAATACGTGTACGGTGATCGGACATCAAATTAAGGTCATCTTTAATATGTTTTGGAGTATTGCTAGATGGTTTACCAAAGATTGGGTCTACCGCATACCACGCCAACAATGCACGATTTTTATTGTACTCTATATCATTGCTCAATGCATATTCTGGGAACTTTTCAAATCGTGGAGTGGACGCCAATCGCCAATAACTTGGATAATGAATATCTATATTAGTCTTTGTCGCCTCAAAATCATCAATATATGCAGTTCCCACTTGTCCAACTTCTTTCGTATGCCCTGGAATAAGGTGAGCAAACTCCGCATTCAGTTGGAAGGTAGAAGGAGCTGTTGCATTAATCCATGGCACCTTGTCTATTAATAAGGTCAACCATTGCATCTCGGTTTTCCAACTTGCATTCACGCCCCAAATAGTATTTGCCAATGGCTCACTACCTGTATTTACTTTTGTTGTCAGCGGACGTTCATTCAAGTGCATAATCGTTCCACCGACGGTCAAATCTTTATTGAACTCATATTCCAGATGTGCACCATACAATGATTTTCGTTGCATGGAGAAAGTGGATTGATTTTCCAGTTTCACATCCACGTTCGTTCCTGAATCAATAATGGATTGATTAAGGATTGTCACGACACCCATTGTGTAATCTACCGTGTAATCTACATTTTCCACCAACGTAGCACCACCTGCGGTCACAACCACACTTCCCCGTGGAATATTCATCGCATTCAAGCGTATCTCATTGCCGGAGGAACCGCTATATTTTCCTACCAAGGCAAATTTATTCTTCTCACTAAGTTCCTGAGCATCAACCAGTGTAGAGTCATATAATTCTTGAAATACATATTTCTCTGCTAAGGCAGGATTGCCCAACGCATTAGCCAAGTGACTTCCAAATGGCTCAAGCACAGGGAAGATAATTCTACCTGTCGATGAAATGACTGTATAACCTTCCACATAGTCAAAACGTCCATCAGGAGAGGAATTATTTCGGCTATCCAAGCGGTCCAAATTCATTACGCGCAACAGTTGTTTTCCTTTGATGGGACCTTCCATCAAATATTGCATTTCTGTTCCCACAGAGTCATTGCGATATTGCACATACAATTCAAACTTATCACTAGACATCTGTGTCGCACCAATAGAATATACGTTTTTCATCATCAAGTCCCAAGTACCTTTATTCTTCAGGTTGGGAGAGTTATTGGTACTTTTCAGCAACTTTAGCATCAATGCATTAGGAGTTTTCAACGATTCACCTGCATCGGTAGAAAACTCACCCACTTGATACACTTGTCCGCCATAGGTATATTCATATGCTACAGCAAGCACTTCATCTTGATTAAGTGCAACACGCAAGGAGATATATCCCAATGCAGCATTCAATGTATATTCATTGCTACTCAGCAAACGAGCTGACTCCACTTTCTCGTAATCCTCACCAGAATCCATATTTGGCAAACCCTGCATGATAGTACTTGTCTGCTGTATATCACGCACTTCTGGATAATTTTGTGTTAAAGTTTCATACAAACTATTGGCTTTATTGTATGGAGTGCTTGCGCCTTTTGTTTGCCAGGCCTCATTCAGCACGTGACGGCTATCATATTCACCCAAGTCCGCCAATGCAACGATATTTCTAGACTGGTCATAGTTGCCACGTTTATTTGTCACCCACACTTCAATACGGTTTATTGTGACACCGCTAGCGATATAGGGTAATGCAGTCATAGCTTGTTCATAGGTATCACGGAAATAGTAGCCCAAGAAGAAGTGACGATTCTCATCATATGAATCAATGGGCACTTCAAAGTTGGTTGTTTGTGCGCCACCTTTACTGGAAACAGATTGACTTTCAGACTTTTGTTGAGAAATCAATGCTTGAACACGCAGCTTACCAAATTTCAAATCTGTTTTAATACCAAACAATGCCGAGCTACCACGTATCAAACTGCTATTCAAGTTCATAGACACATTTCCTGCCTCTAGCGATTGAATAATATCATCTTCCTGACCTTTGAAGTTAAGTTTCAGATTTTGTTGATCAAAACTAAACGATGCCTCGGTGTTGTAACTCAAATTCATGTTCAGTTTATCACCTACCTTGCCATTAACAGTAAGTTGTATCTTCTCATCAAAATCAAAAATATTATTGTTGCGCGAGCGTTCTGTCAATGCGGGATTATCCACATATTGGTGTTTAAAGCCAAAAAGCAGTTCCGCAGAACCTTGCATTTTGAGTTGCACACCGCCGGGACCAAAGATTTTATCGGCTGGACCGATATTAAATTTCATATCGGTTATATCAAACTTTGTCTCATTATCATGTTCTATGGTACTAATTTTCTCTTGCCAATAGCATCCCATCTGTTGGCGTTCGGAATAGGCGCGATATTCGTCCTCTGTCATCATGTACGGAGTAGCTATCTCCACATCGCCAATGCGTGTACGAACCACATAGCAGCCTTGCGCTGCATCATATTCGATTGTGGTTTTCACGTTATCTGGACTTTGCAAATCCAAACTGCTGGGCACGCGATTCAAATCCTCATACGTTTCCACGCCCAACGATTGAACTTGCATAGGAGCCATGATAGCACTATCAACCACCATGCTCAACGAATCGTCTTGTGCCATTGCCAATAGCCCATTGCCAATCGCCAATAATATGATAATCAGTCTTTTCACCTTTCCGTTTTCGCTTTTCAGTTTTCCGTTTTCCGTTTTCACAGCATTTTCAATGCTTGTTTAATCACCATTTCCACACTCGCTTCAGGTGTAGTTTTCAATATCTTATCCACCACTTTTCCGCTGGCGGCAGCAGCAAAGCCCAACATAGTCAGCGCACTCACAGCCTCTTGCTTCACTTCATTATCCACTTCTACAGACAACAGCAATCCATCTTGGCCCTTGGTTCCTTGTTCTTGGCTCTCCAAATCAATCTTCAGCACTTTATCTTTCAAATCCACAATAATGCGCTGTGCGGTCTTTGGACCTAAACCTTTCACTTGCGCCAACGCCCGCGCATTACCTGTTGCGATAATCTGTCGTATCTCAGCAGCACTATATGCAGACATAATCATTCGTGCGGTATTTGCACCAATACCACTAACGGTCATCAGCATAATAAACAGTTCGCGTTCGCCTGCGGTAAAAAAGCCAAACAAATCGTGGGTATCTTCGCGGATAATCTCTGTCACAAACAGTTTGGTCACTTGTCCATCTTTACCCACTAATGCCGAATAACTTGGCAAAGCAATATTAATAGCATACCCTACCCCTGCAGCTTCCACCACCGCACAAGTAGGACTCAAATCTGTCAAAACTCCTTTTATATATTCAATCATAATTGACCTATTTTTACCTTTCAGTTTTCACCTTAGCGCTGAGCAATGTTGGCGAAGCGCAATAGTTGTTTCCGTTGTCGTTAATATCAATAATTTCGGACAATTTTTGGTTTTATTTTTTATAATTTTTGTTTATTAGTTTTCCATTTTTACTTTTCCGTTTTTCCTTAATTCACCGCGCACGCACGAAAAGCGTGCAAAGGTACAAAAATTTTCTCATATACGCAAGTAAAATCAAAAAAAGTCGTTTTTTTCTAAAATCCGCAGCTTTTTGTTATCTTTATTTTATGCTGTCAATAATTAGTGATTAATTAGTGATTAATTAGTGATTAATTAGTGATTGATTAGTGATTAATTAGTGATTAACATAACTTCAAGCAGAGAACACCACTACATAGAACAAAAAAAATGCACCTTTTTTTTGGTCAAATCATAATTTTTCACTATCTTTGCACGTTTAATTTGCAATAGAAGGCATAAAAATATACAATATGACAAAAACTGAGATTTCTACATTAGGCGAATTTGGACTAATCAAACACCTCACAAAGGACATCAAGCACGCCCAACCATCCACACAAATTGGCATTGGCGATGATGCGGCTGTGCTCAATTTCAAGGATAAACGTACCCTTGTCACTACCGACCTCTTGCTCGAAGGCATACATTTCAACCTCGAATATGTACCCCTCAAGCACCTTGGCTACAAGGCCGCCATCGTTAATTTCTCCGACATCTACGCCATGAATGCTACGCCCACACAAATCACTGTTTCTTTGGGAATTAGCAAACGCTTCTCCGTAGAAGACCTCGAAGAACTATACAGTGGCATCCGCCTCGCTTGCGAACGCTACAACGTCGATCTTGTCGGCGGTGACACCTGCGCTTCTATGACGGGACTCACCATCTCCATCACTTGTCTGGGCGAGGCATACGACTCTGACATTGTCTATCGCAACGGTGCCAAAGAGCACGATCTCGTTTGTGTCACAGGTAATCTCGGCACTGCTTACATGGGTTTGCAACTCCTTGAACGCGAACGACTTGTCATGAACGCCAACGAGAATGCTACCCCTGCCTTCGAAGGCCGCGAGTACTTGCTCGAACGCCAACTCAAACCCGAAGCGCGCCGCGATATTATTGAAAAACTCCATGAGGCAGGTATCAAGCCAACCTCTATGATGGACATCTCCGACGGACTGAGCAGCGAACTCATGCACATCTGCACGCAGTCCAATGTTGGTTGCGCTGTCTATGAAGACAAACTGCCAATCGACTACCAAGCCGCAGCACTTGCAGAGGAGATGAACCTCAACATCGTGACTTGTGCCCTCAATGGCGGCGAAGACTACGAACTGCTATTCACCTGTAGTTTAGATGATTACGAGAAACTCATCCCGTTGGATGACGTTTATCTCATTGGTCATATCACCAAACCCGAACACGGCATCAACCTCATCGGCCGCAACGGAGAAGAGATCTCCCTCAAAGCCCAAGGCTGGAATGCCTTTGACGCCCAAAAGGCGAAATAATCCAACCCGCCGAAGGCGCATAACCTCGCGAAGCGACACAACCCGCTAAGGCGCACAACCTCACGAAGTGACACAACATGAACATAATTATCCTCGGCACAGCATATCCCTTCCGTGGTGGTTTAGCCACCTTCAACGAACGCCTTGCACGCCAACTGCAAGCGGAAGGACATACGGTGGAAGTCATCACTTTCACCCTGCAATATCCGTCTTTCCTCTTCCCTGGCAAAACGCAATACTCCACCGAGAAAGCACCTACTGACCTACGAATCAGCCAGCAAGTCCATTCCTGCAACCCATTCAATTGGATAAAAGTCGGTCGCCGTATCCGCAAGATGCAACCCGATATGCTCATCACTTGCTATTGGATGGCGTTCTTCGCTCCCTGCTATGGCATGATTCAGCGCATTGTCCAACGCAATGGCAAAACACGCTGCATTGCATTGGTGCACAATATGATACCGCACGAACCGAGTATTCTTGACAAACTCTTTGCCCCATTCTTCGTGCGCCATACCGATGGCTTTGTCGCACTCTCCGAAAGCGTAGTGCAAGACATCAACCGCTTTGACCATGGCACCAAGCCAAAGACCTCCTACCCTCATCCTAT
Organism: Paludibacteraceae bacterium; assembly: GCA_045591505.1. GTDB lineage: Bacteria > Bacteroidota > Bacteroidia > Bacteroidales > Paludibacteraceae > Colicola. The sequence goes on along the minus strand of JAZNSW010000003.1, from coordinate 156,583 downwards.
CTACGACCACTATGGCGAACCCATGAGCAATGAGGAGGCATGCCACGCACTCCACCTCAATCCCGAAAACCAACACATGCTCTTCTTCGGCTTAGTGCGTGCATACAAAGGACTGGACCTCTTATTAGACGCCTTTGGCAAAGTCAAAGACCAACTGCCTAATTTGCAACTGATTATAGCGGGCGAGTTTTACGAAGAGGAAGAGAAGTACCGCGCACAAATAGCCAATAATGGTTTGACGGACAGGGTAATAATCAAAAACGAATTTATTGCAGATGCCGACCTGCGCAAGTACTTCGGAGCAGCCGATTTGATTGTCCAACCCTACAAATCTGCTACGCAGAGTGGCGTAACGCAAGTGGCTTTCCATTTCGAGAAACCTATGCTTGTAACCAATGTCGGCGGATTGGGCGAGATAGTCCACGACCACAAGATGGGCTATGCCGTCGAACCTAAAGCCGAAGCCATTGCCCAAGCCCTCACCGACTACTACACCCACAACCGCCAAGCCGACTACACCCAGTATCTCATCCAACAAAAAGACCGCTACTCCTGGACAGGCATGGCACAAACATTTTACACCATTTACAACCAACTCTAAACAATTCTACACAACTCTACACAATACTACACAATATGAACGAAGTGAAATTATTTTTAACCGATGTGGACGGTTGCATGACCGACGGCGGAATGTACTACACCGAGAGCGGTGACGAGTTCAAACGCTTTTGCGTATATGACGGCATGGGTATTGTGCTCCTGCGCAAAGCGGGAATCCCTTGCGGAATCCTCACCAGCGAGAACACCGCCATTGGCTTGAAACGAGGACAGAAACTTGGTTTGGAATACATATATACAGGTGTCGGTCGCGTAGTGGATGGCGTGAAAATGACCAAACTCGATGCTGCTAACGAGATTTGCAAGGAGTTGGGCATCACATTAGAAAATGTCTGCTTTGTGGGCGATGATGTCAATGACCTTGACCTCTTGCAACATGCAGGCGTAGCCGCATGCCCCGCCAACGCAGTAGACGTAGTAAAGAATGTGCCTGGCATTATCCACCTAACCAAGAAAGGTGGCGATGGTGCCATCCGCGAACTCTGCGAAATGATCCTCGCTGCTAAAGCCGCGAACTAAACTATATGAAATTCCATATAAAAAGTACCGGAATAAGCGCGATTATATGAAACTTAATATAATTTGGCACAGTATTTGTAGTTTTATATGAAAAAGCATATACTTATACAATCATGACACCTTTAGCAGAATGTGTAAAAAGCCTTCGCAAGCAATATGGCTTGACGCAAGAGGACTTGGCTTATAAGTCAGGCGTAAGTCTGTTCTCTGTTCGCGAATTAGAACAGGGGAAAATATCTATGCGCATGGACAAAGTGAATCAGATATTGGGATTATTCAACTACGAACTTGTACCACAACGCAAAGATGCTTCGCAAAGCTAACGTATATTATCAAGGCATTTTGGCAGGTTGGCTATCAGAGACAGAAGAAGGTTTTTCTTTTGTTTATGACACCAACTATCTCGCTAACGCGAATGCACACCCCATCTCACTAACCATGCCACTCCGTCCCACGCCATACATGAGCACCGTACTCTTCCCTTTCTTTGACGGGTTGATTCCAGAGGGATGGTTGTTGGATGTGGCACTACGCAATACAGACGTGAGTACTTTAGATCGTATGTCATTACTACTATTGTGTTGCAAAGATTGTATTGGTGCGGTAGGCGTAGAAGAAGTAAAAGAACATGAGTAAGTGTTTGTATTGCCATAAGGAATTAAAAGCGCATGAGATAGACTTTCATGCTCACTGCTCGCGTGCTTTCTTTGGCGACAGTGTACCTCCAACGCTCAATTATTCGCGCGATGAGATGGATTCATTGGCTGCTGCAATCATTCAGTCGCAAACCACGCTCACTGGCGTACAACCCAAAATCTCATTGCACCTCAATCAGCATGAAGGGTCGAAACGATTGACTATTGTAGGATTATGGGGTGGTTATATCTTCAAACCACAAACGGAATTATATCCCTATCTTCCCGAATTAGAAGATGTTACCATGCACCTTGCAGAAGAAAGCAAATTAGCAGTTGTTCCACATTCGCTTATTCGATTGCGTGACGGTGAATTAGGCTATATCACACGACGGATTGATCGAAAAGCAGATGGTACGAAGATTGCAATGGAAGATATGTGCCAACTTACAGAACGCCCTACAGAATACAAATACCGCTCTTCGCACGAACAAGTGGCGAAGGCAATACGCAAATTTTCATCGGTGCCAGATTTAGACGTCATGCAGTACTACGAGTTAGTTCTGTTCTGTTGGCTGACAGGCAATAACGATATGCACCTCAAGAACTTTTCGATATACCAACCCACCATTGGCGAATATCGTTTAGCACCCGCATACGACTTGCTTAATGTAGCCATTGTTAATCCGAAAGACAACGAAGAACTGGCACTTACCCTCAACGGCAAGAAACGTAAACTCACGCGACACGACTTCGAGACGGCTATGCTCAGTAGCGGACTCAACGAGAAGGTGGTGAGCAATATCTTCCGCAAGTTCTTGCGCATTTACCCGCAATGGGAAGCCACCATCCGCACATCGTTCTTGCCCGAAGACCTACAAGAAGCCTACTGGCAACTCATCCAACAACGAATAACAACCCTATACAATACTACACAACTCTAAACTACCCTACACAACACTACACCATGTACAACATCGCAGTCATATTAGCAGGAGGTATAGGAGCACGCGTCGGAGGTAATACTCCTAAACAATTATTGCCATTGCAAGATGGCAAGAGTGTCTTGGAGCATGCAGTAAGTGCCTTTGAGCAAGCCGATTGCATTGATGAGGTGTGCATTGTGATGCACCCTGACTATATCATGCATGCCGAACAAATGCTACTTGCCAACGCATGGCAAAAAGTTCGCCACATCATCCCAGGAGGCAAAGAACGTTGGGAATCCAGTGTGAATGCGATTAGGCAGGTTAGAGGCGAGAGGTTAGAGGCGAGAGGCGAGGAAAATAATTGCCAATTGCCAATTGCCAATTGCCAAAATACAATCAACCTGCTGCTGCACGACGCTGCCCGCCCATTCGTGAGCCAAGAGATTATAGCCAATGTATGCGAAGCACTCAAGGAGCACGAAGCAGTAGTAGTAGCTATACCATCCACAGATACAGTTTATGAGATGAAGGATGGTAAAGTGGCTCGTATTCCAAACCGCGCTACCATCATGCGTGCGCAAACGCCACAAGCTTTCCGCTTGGAGTTAATAGCGGAAGCATATACCAAAGCGTTGGGCGTGGATAGTCTAAGTGCAGATGCATGCGCAGAAGTTCATCTCCCAGCCACCGACGACTGTGGCGTGGTATTCAACTATCTGCCAGAAGTATCTGTCCACATCGTCCTCGGCGAAGAACAAAACAAGAAAATAACATTTAAAGAAGATATATAACATGAATAACAAGAATTTCTGCATGAGTTCCTACTTGGCTTTCCGCTATATAGAGCGCGAAGGCATGGACTTTTACGAAGGACTTCATCACGAAAATATACCTCTGCCTAATCCTGAGCAGTTAACCTACGTGCATACAGCAGAGGACATTGACAAGGCCATTCAAAAAGTCTTTGATCCGCTCAAAGGCGAGAAACTGGGTATCTGCCTTTCTGGTGGTATGGACTCTGCTATCTTGGCTTCCTATATGCGTGGCGGTGATGCCTATACTTTCCGTTTCTTGGGTGGTGAATATCAAAAAGAAGAATTGGCTCGTGCAGAATATTATGCGAAGTATTACGGACTAAACCTCCACTATGTGGACATAGATTGGCATACTGTAGAGCAATATCTGCCTATTGTAATGCACAAGAAGAACGCCCCTGTTCATTCTATCGAACCACAACTCTACCAAGCAGCCATACAAGCGAAAGCAGACGGCGTCACCCATATGATTATAGGTGATTGTAGCGACGTCTTATTTGGAGGATTAGATCAATTATTATCAAAAGATTGGAAATTTAATGATTTCAAGAAACGATATACATTCCTTGATCCTACTATTGTATTGAAAAATCCTGTAGATATGTCGTATCTATTTGAGCCATACAAGCAAGGAGAAAATATTGATTTCCAACGTTTTTTGTTGGACATATACGATATTGAATCTAGTAGTTCCTACTATAACGCTTTCTTGGCTGCAGATATTCCATATACCGACCCATATGCTCTACTCCGTATGGCAGATGCATTAGATTTGACTCGTGTACGCAATGGCGAATCAAAGTATCTTATCCGCGAACTGATGCAGATAAAATATCCAGAGATTCCTGTGCCAAATAAAGTGCCTATGCCTCGCCCTGTAGATGCATACTTCAAAGATTGGCAAGGTCCTACTCGCCCAGAGTTCCGTCGCGATATTGACATGACCCAACTCACAGGCAATCAGAAATGGCAACTATACTGCCTTGAGCAGTTCCTCAATATATACGAGCCAATCACTATCGGCTATACAACAGGCGTCTATGATCTATTCCACATTGGGCACCTCAACCTGCTGCGCAAAGCCAAGGCGCAATGCGACTACCTTATTGTAGGCGTTTCTACTGACGAATTGGTAAGTTACAAGCACAAACATGCAGTTATTCCATTCGAAGAACGCAAAGAGATTGTCGGTGCTATCCAATATGTGGACGAAGTAGTTACCCAAGAGAATATGAACAAGATGGAGGCGTGGGAGAAATACCATTTTAACGTCATGTTTGTAGGCGATGATTGGAAAGGCACCGATAAATGGAATAAGATAGAAGCCGACCTCAATGCTGTAGGAGCAAAAGTGGTGTATTTCCCATATACCAAAGGCACTTCTAGCACACTTATCAACGAGACTTTACACAAACTGCGTGGAGAATAATGAAACAACTGGCTAAGTTCATAGCATACCTCCTATGCTACATGGTTTACCCATTGTCTTACCTTGTTCCCCGAACAAATAAGATATTGGTCTTTGGTTCGTATAGAGGTGGATTCAATGACAATTCTAAATATCTGTTTATCTACGCCAACGAGCACATTAAAAATCGCAAACTTGTGTGGATTTCAACCAAGAAGTCCACAGTCGAACATATCCGCAGCCTCGGTTATAATGCTTATCATGTGGCTTCGTTCAAAGGACTTTGGTATGCGCTTAGAGGAAAATACTGGTTCGTTAATTCCTATTCATCGGATATTGCTTTCTGCCTAGCAGGTAGTGCTAAGATCGTCAATCTTTGGCATGGCGTACCTATGAAAGCCATTGAGTTTGGCATCACAAAAGGGGATTTGGCGAAACGATATATACAGCGAGATATCCGTGACACATTCTTCCATCCTGCACCATTCCGCCGTCCTGACTATATGGTATCTACTACGGATTTCTTTGATGGAGTATTCTCTCAATCCTTCCGTATTCGCAAAGAGCAATGTATTCAGACGGGGTGTCCGCGTAATCTACTGTTGAGCAAACCATTAGATGAGGTCAATCAATTTATCCAGAAATACGAATCACAAGCCACTAAGCAATTGGTTGCACATATCCAGCAATATGATACTGTATTGGTGTATATGCCTACTTGGCGCGATTCACAGCGGGAGTGTTTTGCCAACGGATTTGATCTCAACGCCCTCAATACTTGCGCCGTCAAGCAGAACGCATGCGTACTGATGAAACCCCATGCCAATACCATCATTGACAAGTCGGTAGAATATAGCAACCTAATCTTCTTAGACGGCAATGTGGATATGTATTGCATCTTGCCATATACCCATGTGCTAATTACTGACTATTCATCGATATTATACGATTATATCCTCATGCCAGATAAGCATGTCATACTTTTCCATTATGATTATGAGGAATATGTTAATAGCCGAGAGTTTATCTTTGATATTCAAGATAATATTGTTGGCAAGCAAGTATATACCTTCGAGGAATTGCTCGAAGTAATCACCCACGCAGATTACGCTATCAACCAAGATGATTTGCAACGTATTCTTGCTAAATTCTGGGGAGAAACAACTAATATAGATAGTTGCAAAAGTATCCTACAGCATCTACACCTTTCCTAATTATCAAAAATTTCACCAACTCTTTGGAATAATTTATTACAATCACTATGAAACTATCTATCATTATCTGTACATACAACCGTGCGAAATATATCCGTCCACTCTTAGACAGTATTGTGGCAAATGATTTACCAAAACAGGACTACGAGATTATTCTGGTGGACAACAATTGTACGGATAACACCCGCGATATTTGCTGCACTTTTGCTAGCGATCATGCCGATGTAATGTTTCGCTATACCCTTGAGCCCCAGCAAGGGCTTTCTGCTGCCCGCAACAAAGGTATCAAAGAGGCGACGGGAGATATCCTCGTATATATAGACGATGATGCAATCGTAGATACATGGTATCTTCGCACAATCACAGAATACATGGACAAAAACCACGATTGCATGGCTTGTGGTGGTCCTATCATACCGCTCTACGAAACGGAAGAACCTCAATGGATGAGCCATTGGACCAAAGAATTGCTGACCGCCTACATGTATTTTGGCGATAAAGAACGTATCTATCCAGGGGAGCGTTATCCGGGAGGTGGCAATGCTGCATATCGAGCTCAGGTCTTCAAAGAAGTAGGGCTTTTCAATACCAATCTCGGTCGCAAGGGAGATAGTTTAATGGGAGCAGAGGAGAAAGATATCTTTGATAAAATGCGCGCCAAAGGTTGGCGACCTATCTATTTGCCCCAAATGATTTTGCACCATATCATTCCACAAAAGAAATTAGAGCAAGATTACTTTGATAGACTCACGCTACAGATGGGAAAAAGCGAGCGTCAACGGACACTCGCAATTTCAAAATCTAAATATGCTACTCGCCTCTTTAAAGAAGGTATCAAATGGGGTGGAACGATTGTGCTATGGTTCTATTTCCTGCTTATTTTGCAACCTCAGAAAGGGAACAAATTGATTTCCTTCCGCGCCAACGTAACCCGAGGCCTATTAGGATTGGAGTAAAAGGGAGTAGATTGCATGATAATTAATTTCACGATGGAAGTATAGATCTAAAGCACAATCATATCATTACGCTGCATCCTTTAACTTAAAAGAATGTACAACTTTTCCTGTGACACAATGACATGGATGAATTGAAAAATGTATCATATTCCTCTTTGTATCCAATGTTGTTGATAAAATTACTTTACTATTTTTATCACTACTTTTTCTACATAAAGGGTAATCAGTTTGATATTTACGCCATCTAATATTGAGGAAATCATTTTTTATATCGTCTGGATTTACACAACAACCTTTACTTTCACCTAGTTGTAGGACTTCATTAAATTCATCTAATTTCATAATTGCATTGAGAAGTCCAAGCAATCCATCGTCACCCTTGCTCAAATCATACACTCCCCAGGCTCTACGGATTTTGAATTCTGGTGAATTTTCATTTGCATAAGAAAAATGTTCTCTGCGCAAAACTACAACACAAGGATATTTTAAATTGTCACAATCATTTTGTTTTTTTTCAACAAATAATAAATTACCATCTTCTATCCCAGCGAGCAACATTGAATTACCCGACACAACATAGTGCTTAAATTGACTAAAATCTAAACGCATATGTGATTCGTCAAAGAAAGCATTCTTATTTAGATTTATAAGTTTTTGTATTCTAGGGGCATTTATTCGGACATCACCCGCAGCAGCAGAAGCCACAGAAATTCCCATTGATTCATACACTCGCACTGCAAAAGCAATCAATAAAATCGCAAACAGAACAATCGAAATAATAAAAAAAATCTTAAACATAATAATTAAAAAAAATGTATTATCTTTCAGTATTTGAATACCCCCGTTCATACGAATTCACTTTATCCAATGCGCGATGGGGAACCATAAATCTTGCAATATTGTTTTGAATCCAACTTTCCATAAATTTTGCTCCAGCAGAAACAAAAAAGATGGCAACTAAAATCTTATGTTTTGCATCTTCAGAGGCAGGTAAGAACACAAAGAATAAAATTGACACTATCGTAACTAAAGTAAAAACTAGTAACATAGGGAGAAGTATTGATATTGATGTATTAGCATCTGTGTTTGCACAAAACAAATCAAACAACGACACAATGAAACCAATAAAGAACATACTGCATACAGGCACTACCTCTAACAAGGGGAACCACAATTCACTACTATAAGTTATAGCTTTGTCTTGTATATATTCTTCCAAGCAAAGATAAGTTGTCAACCAGCACACTAAATGTATTGATGGGACAACCCATTTATGGACAATTCTAAAAAATGTCCTTCCGAAGCCACTACAATTAAACATATATCCACACATAATTTTCGGCAAAGGTACTACTTTTTTGGGGAATGACCAAATAAATTGCAAAAAAAAATGCATTTTTGTGGTAAATTTGCTAAAAAATTTGCTAAAAATTGTTCACTTTTTGTATAAAATGGGCAAAAATTGTGCCAAATATGTTTAGGTATAAATAAAAACGGCACTTTAATCGGATTTGTTTGCACATGTCGGAAAAATGTAGTACCTTTGTCGGCGGAATGAGAATTTCGATAGCACATATATTCAGTCAAGCATGCAGAATGGTATGCGTGCTAGGATTGGTGTGTGGTTTGTCTTCTTGTCATTGGCACGAGGCAAAAGAGGTTATTATCACAGCAGATAGTTTGTATCAGGCGGAGCATGTGATATATGATGATACGGCTGCATTAGGCAAGGCGATACGCTGCTTAGATAATCCATTTGGTAGAGTGTTGATGAGCAATACACTCGGCAAAGCGTATTACTATATGGGACGAAACTTAGAAGATTATCATCAACAAGTAGCAGGAGCAGCAAGATGTTATATCGAAGTAGACCGTTTGCAAATTGATGACCCGATATACCGAGGGCGCGTAAATTCGTGCATGGGTTATATCTGCGCACAGAATAACAACGATAGTTTGGCATTAATTTTCTATGAGCGTGCGAGTGAAGATTTTAAGGAGAGTGGAAACGAATGGTATTATGCACATCACCTATTAATGTTATTCCATGCTGTATTAATCTACATTTATTCACAAAAACAGATAGTCTTTTACAAATAGCTCAGCTCTATTCGTTGGATAGTGCTTACCGAGCTCGTTATTATGAAACACAAGGGCTATATTTCTACGAACAGCAACAATACGATTCTGCATTGGTGTATTTCAATCAAGGATTAAATTATTGGCAAAGTGAGGAAGATAAGTGCTTTAGTTATTTGAAAATCATGCAAATATATCTTAAAATCGGAGATTTAACGCAAGCCTTACCTTATTCTCAACTGATTATTAAAAATTCCAACAATCCAAATTACATTTCTAACGCCTATTATTGTTTGATGCAGAGTGCAGAACAAGAAGGAAATATTACTTTAGTATCAAATTATGCTTCTTCCCGCGAGGACATGAATCGTATGCTTGAAGAACATAAAGAGTCTTATACACAAGCAGTTACAACGATTGAAAATTACAAGTTAAATCCTCACCCATGGTTACGGAGTTGGATAATAGTAGCATGCTGTATAATCCTATGTATTATACTTATAATAGGTATTGTCGTTTATCGTAGATTTGCTATAGCTCAATTAAAAGTTTCTAGTGAACAAATCATTAGTTTGTCTGCGCAAATAAAAAAGCAAACAGACGAACTTCACAACCATAATGCACAACATTATTACGACAAACGTATATACAAGATCCGCCGAAAATACCCAAAGCCACGTCATCAATGGAATAACTATGAGCAACTTAAAAAAGATGTTAATCCTTATTTGCAAAGCTGGCTCATTGCTTTGGAGAAACTAAATTTAACCCAAAGGGAGAATGTCTTTTGCGTATTGAGTTTTATTTATCCGCAGATGTCTATAGAAGATCTTGCAAATAGTATGTGTATTTCCAAAGATGCACTTATGGTTCGCAAAACTCGTATGACAAAAAAGATAGGCATAACTTCTGCCCAATTAAATAATTTCTTGCAAAATTTGTCTATTACCGAATAATTATATCTTTTTGCGCAACTTATCAATTCGACATCGTATCACATTGATAATCAATCAAATACCCCCCCCTAAGAACTTATCAATTTCATCTTTCTCTTGCACATTTCATAGTATTGTTGTAATTTTGCAAAAAAATTTTTAATTACAATACTATGAGAAAGATTTTTATTTTCGCATTGTTTATACTAGGTATATGCAATGCATCTGCATTCGCAATGGCTCAAGAAGTTGTTTTAACAGAACTTTATTCTATTGTTCCATTAGATGATGCAAACCGTGAAACATTAGGAGAACGACCTAATCCAACTCGTTTTCATGCTTCAATCGATGGTAACCATTTATCCGTAGGAGCGGATACAGATGCGCCTGCGTATGTAGAAGTCATTAATCAAGAAACAGGTGAAGTGGTAGTAGAAGAGGAGTTCTTGAATGAAACAGAAGCTACCATTAATCAAACAGGTTCGTATGTCGTACAAATCTACTCTGCTAACACCGTCGTAACTGGTGAGTTTGAAGTAGAATAAATAAACCCTAATATTAATTTTTAAAATTAACACCATCATGAAAAAGTTATTTAGTTTTCTAACAATTTGACTTTCTGCCATTATGTGCTTTGCACAAATTCAAGTTTCATCTACTGGAAATGTGGGTATTGGTGATACCATAACCACAGACAAGAAACTTTATGTTCACACAACTGGAGGATACGATGCAGGTATTTATTCCTACATTAAATCTACCAATGCATGGGGTCCTGCAGTAGCCGCCTATGCTGAGTTTGCAACAGATCGCCAAATCGCAATTCGCGGATACGCTAGCAACGTTTCCCCTGCTACATCTGGACGCTCGTATGGTGTAATGGGAGTAGCAGGAAACCGTAGTTCTGGATATAACTATGGTATATACGGAGAGTTACAGGGTACAAATAATGGCACCGCAGTATTTGGAACAGTATCAACATATCAAGTTCCACAAATTAATGGTCGTTATGCTGGTTATTTTGATGGAGATACTTATGTGACAGGCGTATTGACAGCAGGTGAAGTAACTACATTGTCAGATGCTCGTTATAAGTCAAATATTCAACAGATTAATTCTACCGCTTTAACAAAAATCGCAGCACTTAATCCTGTGCAATATACTATGGCTACAGGTAGTGCTATCGCTCTCGCAAACACAGCGCAAAGCGATACTGCCTCCACCATGACAATGACTACATCAAATGAAGATTTAGCTCGAGCAAATAAAGTTCATTATGGCCTTTTGGCACAAGAAGTAAAAGAGCTGTATCCAGAATTGGTGCATGAAGATGCTGCTGGTGTAATGAGTATCAATTACACAGAACTAATTCCACTATTGATTCAAGCGGTACAAGACTTGTCCGAGCAAGTAAGTACGCTATCTAATTCCTCAAGTGCTTCTGCACGCAAGCAGGCGCCAAAACTACAGGATAGCACTACTGAAACCATTACAGCAACGCTGTATCAAAATAATCCAAATCCTTTCACAGAAGTAACTACTATTTCGTATATTGTACCAACTGAAGCAAAACAAGCATCCATATACATTTATAATATGTTGGGAGAGCAACTGAGCCAATACGATGTTAGCACATTTGGAGAGGGAAATATTACTATTAGTGCAAATGAACTCTATGCAGGCACTTTCCTCTACTCATTGGTTGTAGACGGTAAACTGATTGACACAAAACAAATGATTATAACTCAATAAGGTATGAAACGGACATTTCTATTTATATTGATATGTCTGTTGGTTAATATATCTTATTCGCAGACATATAGTTTTACATTTTCTACTGCTGACTTCTCAATTGTAGAAAATAATGGTAAACACATGATTGATCACCCCACAGGTTTTGATGCGATATGCAATACTTGTGATCCTATACTTCCTTCATGTGTAAAAAACATTTTGTTACCTCCTAACAAAAAAGTAAGTAACTATACCGTCACATATACCACGACAAGTTGGCAGAACAATATAAATTTAGAGGCAATGCCTATAGGACAGCCAACAGATAGTAACTACTCCGATGCGCCATGTACTTACGAATTGAGGGTTTACCCTGATTCTATTGTTCGATATGGCGGATTGAGTTGGATAGACAATTATCAATATGTCAGTTTTCGTATTACGCCTTTTGTATATGATGCCATCAATAAATCTCTATCCTTTGTATCCCAAATTAATATCACTATTGAGTTAACTAATGATAATATGGGAAATGTGACTACCCCAATACAAAATCGTATAATTAAACGGATTGTTCATAATCCAAATGATGTTGATTTATTCTATCCCCAAAGGTTACAAAAGTCTTACACACAAAATATTGATTACTTAATCATTACTACTGATAGTTTAAAAAATAGTTTTGAACCATTGCGTATTTGGAAAACCCAAAAAGGCGTGTATACAGAAATTATCACCCTTGAAGATATCAACTCTCACTATGCTAGTCAATGGGACACAGAACAATTACGTATTAAAGCGTGCATCCAACATTACCGCCAAACCTTCAGAACAAAGTGGGTACTCCTTGGGGGTGACGATAGGATTATCCCTATTCTTAAAGTTCCAATGAGTATTGGTTCTGAGTATGCAGAAATACCATCTGATATCTTTTACGGAAGTTTTGATAATGCATTTGATTGGGATGCTAATGGGAATGGTGTTATAGGAGAATGGACAGATAATATCGGTCTTAATCAAGAGGTTGGAATATCTCGATTACCAGTAAACACAAAGCAACAAATCCAAGCATATATCAATAAACTGTTACACTATGAGCAAAATCCGTCAACAACCAACCCATCTATGCTACTCTGCGCACAAAAATTATGGAGTTATGAAAAAGGTACGAACTATAGCGATGCACATCTTAAAACTGACAAATTTATTAGTGATTATATTGCACCCTATTGGAATGGCAATCGAATGAAATTTTATGATACACATACAGATTTTATAGGAGATGCTGATTATCAATTAAATGTGACAAATATAACAACTCAGTTTAACAATAACTACCATTTCCTGCACTTTGCGACCCATGGTAATACAGCTTGTTGGGGGATTGAAAATGATGATGATTATTGTGCAACTAATGTAACAACATTAACAAATACCAATCCAATGGTTATTATCACGATGGCCTGTTCAACAAATTCATTCGATGGTAACGAGCCTTGTTTGAGTGAAGCATTTATTCGTAAACCAACAGGTGGAGCCATCGCTTATTTAGGAAGTTCACGTGCTGGCTGGGGAGTAAAGAATTTAACCGAATTAGGTTGGTCTTTTAATCTAGATGGTAAATTCTTCGAATATCTATTTACTGATTGTTCACAGAACTTTTCTACAATTGTACAATTAGCAAAACTATACTACAAACCAGACGCAAGTAGTGACGCTTACTATCGTTGGATATTGTTAGCAAACAATGCTATTGGAGATGCGGAATTACCTATATATACTACTATCCCTAACAAATTTGAGCATGTAACTTTTGAACGAAATGGTAGTAATCTTGTGGTCAATACAGGTGATGTAGAAGGATGTACAATAACTATTAGTGATATTGCAAATGGAGGTAGTTACTATGTGACAGATACAAATACCGTTTCTGCTACATTTACAGATGTACCAGGTGGTTGCACTATCGTTATTACAAAAGAGAATTACATTCCATACATTATAGAACCAAGTTGCGTAATTACAACCGAAATTATTGATAGTCCAAAAATTGTTACAGGTTGTGAAGAAACGCGCATAGGTGGAATAGAACTAATTGACACAGAGATTGAAGCACGTACATTAGGTAATGGAATACAAATTCCTATAGATAGTTCGCTTATACAACCTATTCGAATAGGAGAAGTAAAAATAACTGATACAGGTTCTTTGGAAGTTATCAATGGTGGTACAGTAACCATTGAGCAACTATCTATGGAAGACGGTTCTGAATTAATAATACATTAAAAAAACATTATATGAAACAACTTCTAATATTATTATGCTTACTAATAAGTATGCATGGATTTTCGCAAACAGAAATATCAAGCGAATTATTTCCTACTTTGGCAGGATTGCAGCGAACAAGTTTCCACGATTGGTATGAAGACTGTGAGGATAGCTATTCCATACTCAATGCTCCGACTGAAACTATCACAATCAATGACAAACTTTATGTAAAGTTTGGTGGTGCCTACCTACGAGAAGAGAATAATCAAGTGTTAATTTATAGTTCCGCATATAAGAAAGATTTAGTTTTATATGACTGGACATTAGAGGTTGGTGATTCACTACAACATCTTGCAATAGATTCGTATTCATACGAAACCCCTTCTGTGGTTGATTATCGTGCGAGTTTAGATTTAGATGCAAATGGAGATTTGGTTATAAACAAACTACCTTTGGAAAAAATCGCTGTAGCAGAAGTATCCACTATAACGCTATTAGATGGTAAGGAATATAAGAAATGGGTATTTAATACAGGATATGTATATGTTGAAGGAATAGGTACTTATTCTAACGGGGACTATTTTCATCTGATTATCCCAGAGGCAGTTCCAACTTGCTATCTTGGCGAATATTTAGTCTGTGTCAGTAAATATGACCAATTGCTATACACCATAGAGAAAGATGTACAAAAGCGATTAGGTGCAGCTTGCCAATGCCTCAATGAAGGTATAGAAACCAATGTAGAAACTATCGATTCTCCTGTGGTTTCTTTCTATAAAACTCTTCAAGACGGACATTTACTAATTCAAAGTGGAGATAAAACTTATAATGTTATGGGAATGGAAGTGAAATAAATTCTAAACTTTCTCATTCGTTTTGGTAAAAGTATTTTTACTCGCCCAGTTCTTTGTGGACTGGGCGAGTTTTTTATGCCTTTCGGCAAATAAAGTATGCAGAATTGGACAAATCGTCCAATTCTGCTGTTTTTTCTGGACAAATTGTCCACATTTATGTCACATAAAAGCACTACCTTTGCAGCATGAAAAATCACATCAAATCCGAATCGATTAAGGAGCGAATAAACCATTTGCTCAGTACACAAGCAACCACCAAAACAGCGTTGGCACATGCCATCGGAATGGATGTGTCGCAACTGAGCAAACTGCTCAATAAGCAAGGTACAATACCTGTGGATTATATCGAGCCGTGGGCTGAATGTCTGGGGATTGATGTCAATGAGCTAATCAACTCTCGGCAGACAATAAGCAAAAAGTGGGTGCGACCACATGCACACATACATCTGGATATAGATGTGGATATCGAATATGTAGAATCAATATTAAATATAGTGAAGAACTTATGACTAAACAAGAAGCTGCGATCAAGTACATAACAGAGAATTATCTCGACTTTAATCGGCTGAGGCATGATGTCGTGAGCGATAAACTCCAAATTCGCATGGATTTAGAGGAGGTTAAAGGCGGGGAGTACTGGCGAGAGATGACGAAGCATGACATCAACTCTATCGTGTGTCACTGTGCGCAAGAGTATGATGCGAATATAACGAGTAGAGAGGTGATGACTGCACTGCAGTCGGATCTTATACCCGATGTACACCCGCTGAGGGAGTATGTGTTGTCGTGTGGAGAATGGACGGAGGAACAGCCGGATTGGATTGATTGGGTTGCGCAGCAAGTGACGGTAAAACCATTAGGCGATGAGGCTAAAGGCGATAAGGCGAGAGGCGAGGGATTATGGCGGGCGTGCTTCAAGAAGTGGTTTGTGGCGATGGTGGCGAGTTGGATGAAAGATGAGGTGGTGAATCATCAGGTACTTGTGCTGATTGGTAAACAAGGTATCTTCAAGACTACTTGGCTGGAACACCTGATTCCGCCACATCTCCGAGCATATGCGTGTAAGTTGGCGAATAGCAACGATTTGAATAAAGATGAACGGCTGCGTATTGCGGAGTTTGGGTTGATCTCGCTGGATGAGATTGACTCAATGAACAACCGTGAACTCAACCAACTGAAGTCCGTCATCACTGCCACCGATGTGAACGAGCGTGCTGCATATGCCTATACCAAGGAGCGCAGGGTGCGCTTGGCGAGTTTCTGCGCGAGTGGTAACAGGCGGGACTTCTTGACGGACATCACGGGTAATAGGCGTTGGTTGCCTTTTGAGGTGGAGAGTATTCAAAATCCGTTTTACACCCTCCTGCCTTACGAGCGGATGTATGCGCAAGCATGGGCATTGGCACAAGATCCGCTGTTCAGTTACTGGTTTGATTTGGATGAGATAGAGGTGCTGGAGGAGCATAATCAGCACTTTAGGGATGAGAGTAATGAGGAGCAGTTGCTGCCGATACTCTTTGATGTGCCTGCCGAGGGCAGAGGAGAGTTTTTGACGACGGCACAGATAAGTGAGCGATTGGTGACATACGGCAACATCAAGAAGCCAATGGCGTTGAGTAGGTTGGGGATGGTGTTAGGGACAGCAGGATTCAAAGCGACAAAAAGGAAAATAGGGAACATCCAAACACGTGGATGGATTGTATATCAAAGAGATACGGACGAGATTTCTGCTTTGAGACGAATATTGAAAGACTGATGAGGGACAGCAGGTACAGCAGATTGTATAAACTCGTCCGCGCGTGTACGGGGACGAGAAAGAGAAAAGTGCTGTCCCTGCCGTCCCTGCTGTCCCTCGTGGGGAATAAAATATACAACAAAAATTATAAACAATTGAACCAAAAATTATCGAAAATTAATTAACCCTAAAACTTATTGAATCATGGCAAGAGTAACATTTATGGACGGAATTGCATCCGTCAGTGGGAAAATCGGTGATGTAGTTTTTCGTAAGTCACCATCGGGGAAAACATACGCGTATCAAATGCGCAAAATACCGAAACGGATACCCAGCGAAAAAGAAAAGAAACAAAGGCAACGATTCTCAATCATTACTAAAATGGTGTCAGCCATCATGGCAGACCCTACACAACGCGCTGCATACGAGCAACTACAGAAAGATACATACGGGGCGCGGAAAATGACATTGCGGAAATTTGTGTTTCAAAAAGTGGCTGCCACATTGCTGCCAGTTAAAGACACAGAAAGCCCACAGATGTCCTAGAGATGTCCTATGGTGGTCGCGAAACGCGCAGGTGATTTGAAAACAAAAATACGGCTTCCTTGAAGCCTACAAAAATAAGAAAAAATCAATGATCATTTTTTTAAGACAATTAACGTCAATAGGGTTGTCAATTATTGTCAATTCAATGAACATATTGTATTGTTTGGGTTGGAAGAATGCGCTGGGCGCATTGGCAACCCCAAAACAATATAAAAGTCATTGGTGGGCAAAACAAAACGACTGATAATAGAAGAATATATGATAGTGACATTTAAGAAACCAGTGGAAGGGGTGAGGGGAAAAATACGATTGGAGGATGGGTTTTATATCCGAAAACTGCATGGGAAATATGTGGTGCAACGATGCCCGAATCGCAAGGGGCATGTGGCTACAGAGAAGGAAAGGGAAAATCGGCAGCGATTTATTCAGCAGTATAGACGGCTGCGCCGTGGTGATGGCTCGCAAGCGAGCGGTAGTGTCGCCGATGGGCGAGGTAGCGGTTTAGAGGTTAAAGGCAAGGAGGTATGACAGATCAAGCACGAAGAAATAGGGAAATACGAAAATGCTTCTATGAACAATTAGGCAAAGGAATGCCTGTGATGGAATTATATGTAATGATTGGAAAACAGTTCTATTTGAGCG
This sequence comes from Paludibacteraceae bacterium, assembly GCA_045591505.1. Lineage (GTDB taxonomy): Bacteria > Bacteroidota > Bacteroidia > Bacteroidales > Paludibacteraceae > Colicola. The sequence continues at coordinate 138,693 of JAZNSW010000003.1, read as the reverse complement.
AAGAGAGAGTGAGACAGATTGTGGCGAAAAGAAAATCGCGATAAATAGTAACAAGTGGTGAAATTCACCAACAAAAAAGGGGTTTTATGTGTATCTTTGCACTCGCGTTCGGTAAGCAGGTCGCAATGACCGATGCCTTGCATCGTTAGGCGACTGCTACCTCCGCTCTATCCTCGAACCCACGAGGTTCTCGGATGGATACAAGGAACACGCTACGCGATAAAAAAACGAGAAAATAGATGTCCTAGAAATTCTAGATACTCTAGAGACATTGAAAATCCTAATTATTAAACCTAAATTTTAACTATGGCAATTATCAAAAATTCTACGCCTTTTGATTCGATTCAAAAGAAGTTCTCGGGTTCGGATGAGATTCATTTCCGTAACCGCAAGAAAGACAATGCCACCATTGGTGTGCGTGTGAAGAACCCTTATGACGGTGGCAACAGTGAGGCGCAGCAGGCAGTGCGCAATGCTTTCAAGGCAGCACAAACGCAAGCGACAACTATCCTTGCTGATCCAGAGCAACGAGCTACCTACGAAGCAAAATTCAAAGCACAAAAGAAGTACATCACACTGCGTGGGTATGTGGTGGCGCAAGTGTTCAAGCAAATCGGCGAATAAGCCGATTTGCAGACCGCTACAGTGTAGTTGTTGGAGGTTAGACCGTGCTGCGCACTGTTAGACCGCCTACGGCTGAGAGAAACATGAATTAACAACCTATTAAAACTAAACAAAACTATGGCTGGAAGTGTATTTTATTTAGCGCCCGTGGATAATGCATCGGGCAAGATTTTCGGAAAGAAACAAAAATTTGTGGCAGTGCGCCGTAAGCGCGGTAAACGACAACGCGGATGCGCCGTGATGGGCGAGCGAACGACTCCATATGGAGCAAACGAAATCGCTTGGCAAGAGAAATTTGCACAGATCTGTGCGGCTACTCGCGACCGCATGATGGATCCAAACTACATCGCATCGGATCAAGTTGGCTTTATTAAGCAAACGAAGTACAAGACATTCTATCAGTATGTTTGGAACTTGATGCGCGATCAGATTGAAAGTGGTAATTGACCATGAAACGCTTACAATTGACAACTGCTATCGTAATGTGCAGTTTTGGCTGCGCATTACTGGTAGCAGGTTTTGTGACACCGCCAGTGGGCGAGATCCACCACTCGCTGTTGATAGCATTTGGAGAGATATTGACATTCTCGGGTTCGCTCATAGGCATAGACTATAAGTACCGCTACAAAGAATAAGACAACGAGTTTCTTGTTTTTTTTTGAAGACAACACAAACAACTTGCGCGGCAATCAACTTCCTGCCGCGCTCAAAGAGAATATAAAAATTATGTATATACGATTGATACGAAATGAGGCAAAAAGTGATGCGATAACTGGGCGGCTGGTGATTGATGGTAGGTGGTTCTGTAACACGCTGGAGCGCGTTGGGTATCAGATACCTGCGCTGTGCTACCACGTGGCTGTGACTATGTCGCCAAAGTTTAAACGACTGCTGCCACTGGTCACTGGCGTGCCTCGGACGCCGCAGAGCGGCTATGGGACGGCTACGCCTACAGGACGCGCCAATGGCGCTATGGGATATAGGCAAGGAATACGCATACACAGAGGTAGTAAGCCCGAACATTCGACAGGGTGCGTGCTGGTGCCTGCGGAGAAAGAGAAGGAATTGACAAACAAACTATTAAAAGCACAACAAGAACATGAAGAGATTATTTTGGAAGTCACGGATTTTCGTGCGGGTACTGAGTATGGGTATAATACTCCTTGCGAGCGCGAGTTGCAGCAGTACGAAATCGATGCCCGTCATGCAGAGCAACGATACTACGAGTTACATCCAGAGGAGTGCAAGTAGCGATACAGTCTATTTGAGAGATAGCGTGTTTGTGAGCGAGAGGATGCGAGGTGACACGGTGTATCTAACGCGGGTGGAATGGCGGGACCGCTGGCGCACGCGAGTGGAACGCGATACCGTGGTGGATGTGCGAGTAGAAAAAGAGGTGGTACAACTACCGCCAGAGCGGTATGTGCCACCTTTTTATAAGCGATGTACCATCGCCCTTTGGGCGATTATCGCAATTACGACAATAGTGGTTATTGGACGCTTCGCTATTGGACGGCTACGCCTATAGGACGCCGCAAGCGTCTATAGGATATGGGGTCCCTAAAGGCTATTGGTGATAGGCTGCGTGTTAGTGGTTAAAACACAAATTGCAAAAAAACAAAATCATTTTTTCTTTCTCCACAATGGATAAGTCAATCCGCCGACACTCAAGAGCAGTGCCAATATCAGGATTGCCATGCTCCATTTGTCCGTTTGCAACGCATGTGGACGGAACTCCATCACGAGTTGATGATGACCTGCAGGAATAACCGCAGCGCGGAGGGTGTAGTTCACGCGAGCAAGAGGCAACTCCACTCTCTCACCATTAGCATTTACGATATACAAGTGCCAATCATATGGATAATAGATCTCTGAGAACACTGCCACTTGGTTGCGCTCGTTCATTGACTCATATTGGAGGCAGTTAGGTGCATACGAAGTCAATTCGATACTGCTCTCATCAAATGCCATCAATGGTGTTACCTCGGGTTTGGTAATATCCAATGCCTCGGCGAATTTCTTATCGGCTACTGCTTGCTTGTGCAAATCAATCTCGCTCAGCAAAGCGCACTCTTCATCTGGTGTATCTACCATGATTACCTCATCCACAAACCAACAGTTGCCCATCGCATATGGATTCTGCACGGGGGCTTGTTTGCCACCTTGCAATGGCACCACCGCATACTTCATATTCAGCATATTCAGTACTGGAAAATCTTTGCCTTCGTTCTCATCAGGCAACATAAATCCTTGTGTGCGCATCACTGTTTGCATCAATGGGTTCATCTCTTTGGAGATATGCTCATCAATCAAGTCCTGATAACGGCGCAGTTTGGCTGCGGAATAACCACCAATGGACTTCAGTCGGTAGCTGGTGCGCGCATCATTGAACGTATTAGTCGCCAAGTTCAACACACGGTAGTAGGATTCATCTTGCAGAATCTGTTGCTCGTATGGCTGCATAGCAAAATACGCATCCGCATCTTTGGCTTTTACGAAATGGTCATTGCCAAAGAAACGCTTGTTCACGGGTAGCATGTCTGCGAGTACTAATACTGCTAATGCAGCATATAGTATGTAGTTTAGTGTTGAGGGTTTAGTGTTTAGAGAATCAGAATTAGATTTCCAAGCATACCAATATACCACTGCAAAGCCCAAAGCGATAAAGATAAACGAACGCCAAGCATCGACCTTAATCATGGCTACACGCTCATCCATGATTGCATCGCGCAACCATGCAGGCACTTGACCTGCCCACTGTGCGTCATAACTGCTGGTAACATCCACCACGCTTGCAAACAATGCAAAGAAGAGGCACAAGCCCGCAGTCACACCACCTGCAATGAACATATTTACACGCAGTTTCTCCCATGCTATCTTTTTATCCACAATCTGCTGCAGAGCCAAAATACCCAGCAATGGCATCGTAATCTCTGCCACTACGAGGATACTCTCCACTGCGCGGAACTTATTGTACATTGGAAAGTAGTTGAAGAACAATTCCGTCAACCACATCATGTTTCTTCCCCACGCCAAAGCCACAGAGAAGAGTGTGGCCACCAATAGTGCCCATTTGTATGGTCCTGGTACAATCAGCAAGCCCAATACAAACAAGAAACAGATAATCGCTCCCATATACACCGGACCACTCGTAAAGGCCTTCTCGCCACGATAGGTAGGCACTTGTTGGCAGAACTGCTCGGCAGAACGTTTAGGCACGCCATTATCCTTCATTGTCTCGCAAAGTTGCGATTTCTCGCCTACATTATAGCCACTCGCACCACCTTCCCAGTTAGGAATGAGGAAAGTCATTGTCTCATCCACGCCATAGCTCCATGCGGTAGCATAATCCAAGTCCAATCCTGCAGGTTTAGACTTATCATCGCCTGAGCGAGTAAGCTCACTATGTCCACCACGCATGGTTTCTTTGAGATAGGATTGGTTCATTTCCCACCAACTCAACTTGGTACCAAACACAAGCAGCAAACTGATAGCAAGAACGCCAACTGATATGCCCAAATCTTTCCAACGCTTCTCGCGGATATGGATATAGAGTTCAGCACATGCCAAGACACCTATCAATAGGAATATATAATAGGTCATTTGTGCGTGAGAGGCAATACCCAGAAGACCATAGAACAAGATTAGAGGAGCACCTACCCAATATTTGCGTTGCATAACCAGATAGCACCCACCAATGATGGGTGCTAAATAGCTGATAGCAATTGCCTTGGTAACGTGACCAGCAGGAATGATGATAAAGAAGTAGCTACTCATTCCTATGGCTAAAGCCCCCACGAGACTCAACCAAGGATTAACACCGAAGCAAAGAAGCATGATGAAGAAGCCCACAAAATAAGCAAAAAGAAGTCCAAAGGGATTGCTGTCTTGAAATCCGAGATGTAAGGCATCCGATATAACTGCTCGGAACTTACTTGAAGGCAAACTACCTGTGATTTGGTAGGTAGGCATACCACCAAACATAGAGTTAGTCCAAGAAGTAGTTTTGCCTGTTTCGGCTTTATACTCAAGTGCCTCTTGTGCAGCACCTTTCCAGTTATTGACATCACCTTGCACCAGCACTTTGCCCTCTAATAGAGGCGCACAATAAATCATTGCTATCGCCACAAATGCCACAATTGCCACGGCATAGGGCAGCAGTTTCTTCCAATCTATTTTCATGTTCATATTATTTTCGTTTTAGCAATTTTGCGTGCAAAGGTACAAAAAAAAATGTATATGTGCAAAAAAAGCTTGCTTTTTTGCCATAGGCTATATTTTTTACTGTAACTTCGAGGATTAAGGTGCCCTCGAAATTACCTTTTTTGACATATGCAAATGTTGGAGTAATATTTTATACATAGATTTGATGACTATGTTTCTAAAAAAGCAGATTAATGACTTGTTCTGCAATAGATGGATCAGCAAGGCGCATAGAATAGTGATGTTTGGTATTTATTCCAAGGTAATTGATGTCACCATACCATAAGATTTTACGATCTATGATAGCGCATTGCATACAAATGGATTCTTGCTTGGTAATAGATAATTCCTCTATAGGAGAAACGGTAAATAAGTCTAATTGATTCGTTGTTTCGCTATTAATGACTTCGCATGTGAATAGTTGTACACTGTAGCCAATGTGTTGTTTCTCTTGCAACAGATGAAGAATGTTGGATGCCTTCTCCGCATGGATTGAAGGGACATAGATAAGTATGGATTGTTGAGCTTGGCTCAAATCATGGAATAATTGCGATGAGAAATTAGTTCCATTAAAGATAGTGTTTGGTGTCTGCGAATTTGTTTCTACTAAATCAAACGAAGTCGGTGATTGAAGTTGATACGCATTGTTAGCATATCCTTTGAGTCGCTTGCGATACATCTTTTCGCACAGCGGTACATGTATGTCAATATAATCATATACAATCACATTATCTTTGCCTTCATAATCACGATGAAGCCGTCCCGTGTATTGTGCCACTAACCCTTTCCATGCTATCGGCAGAGCAAGGAACAAAGTGTCTAAACGTGGAAAATCAAATCCTTCGCCAATGTACTTTCCTGTAGCAATAATCACTAAACTTTGTTCCGAGGGGATAGACTGCAAATGATCCATTGTTAAGCGTTTTTGTTTGGTCGAATCGGAACCCGTAAGGCAAATCACATTCGAACAATGAGGATCTAATAGTTTTGCCAACTCATGGACATGTGCTGTTAGTTGTGTTAGAATGATAGGAGTACGGCCAAGCTCAAGAGCCTCGCAAACATCTGATACTATCAAATGGTTTCGCAAGTCGTTTTTAGCAATCTCCTGTATCTGCTGATTATAGTCGCGTGGCTCATTGGATATATTTTTGAATGTAGTGAAACGAGGACGTAGTTCTCGATTCTGGCAAGATAGATTTTTTGTTGTATAGCGGATAGGACCACATTGCATAAAGATAATAGGTTGGTGTCCGTCCTTCCGAATAGGAGTAGCAGTAAGACCATATACATATTTAGCGTTGACAAATCTAAGTACTCGCTCAAACTGAAATGCTGATACATGGTGACATTCGTCTACAATCACCATACCATAATTGCGTACGAAATCTTTGATGTCGTCATTACTAATACATGATTGTAGGATAACAATATCAACAATATTACTAAGATGGTTGCCTGTTGAGTCAAGAGTTCCTATGGGCGAAAATATTTTCTTTCTGCCGCGCTTAATTGGCGCATCAGGTACTTCGTATTGAATAGATAGAAAACGAGATAAGGTGTTTTTCCACTGCTCCAAAAGAGTTTTTGTGTGAACAAGTATAAGGGTATTAACTTTTCGCTCTGCAATTAGTGCCGCTGCAGCGACCGTCTTTCCGAAAGCGGTATGAGCAGATAATATTCCATTTGTATGTTGTGTGAGTTTGGAAAGTGCAAGGTGTTGTTCTTCTCGCAATTCTCCATTGAATGTCACTTCTATGTCCCGTCCTTGATAGGTCTGATCTTCGATGCTATAATTTATGAAGTTTTCGTTCAACAGTTCCACTACTGCACTTTCGCAACCACGTGGAAGAACTAAAAACTGCTCGTTCAACTCTGCACAGCAAATAATTCTCGGAGTGGTGAAGGTGGAAAAACGCATGGCTTGTTTTGCATAAAACTCAGGGTTCTTAAAAGAAGCTATGCGTTTGAGGTGGTTGATAACTTTGGCGGATAATCCAGCTATAGGCACATATAAACCATTTGCCCTAACAATCGAGAGTTGAGCAGGAAAATCATTTCTAGTAAGGGGCTGAGATTTAGGTAACAGCCATGGTCGTTCTTCGGTAGAGGTTGCAAGTTCACCTAAATCTTTTGTTAAGTGCGTTTCAAGAATGGTGTTTATTTGTGTACTTGAAATCTTCAAGATATTTTGCAGGTATTCCCATTGATTAGGATAAGGTGTAAAATCGTCATCAATAAACAGACTATTTCCTTGTTTTCGAGCTTGACCTTGTAGAGGTAGAGCAACAAGATTACCCAAGCCGCCTTCTGGAAGCATATCTTGGTTCGGGAAGAAGCGATCATATGATTTAAAAGAGATGTGCCCATTTCTGTTCGTTGCTTCCGTGAGAATAGCAAAGCCTAATTTACGGGCTATGCTACAAGGGGTAGCTTCTTTAAAAAACAACCAAACATGCGCGCCATTGCCAGAACGAGAACGCTCAACTGTTGGTGTTAGTCCCCAATCTCTACAAACAGAAACAAATGTTTGCACGTCGGATTGGTAACCATGTTCTGAATTTTTGTCATCAAAATCGGCACATAAGAAATAACAAGTGTTATCTTCCAAAATGGGATAAATCCCTATAACATCTCTTGCTTTCTCGTCTTTGCCCTCAAGATGCTTAAAGATTGCATCGTGATCTAATGGGGCAAATTGTCGATTAGGACATTCTGCACATTTGGTTTTCTTTTTGTCGCAGAGAGTTGAATTCCATTCGTTTAGACAGATAGGTTGATACCCACTTTTGTTGGTGCTATTGCTATACCATCTGCGAGCAAAGACATCTGTGCGCCCTCGAAATATGGATTGGAAAAGTAGGATTTTCTCTGCCAAAGAAAGGTTTGAGTGTTTTGGTAGAATCTCTGAGTTAGTAGTTGTATTTGGTTGTAACAGTGCTAACTGATTGCGCAATGATCGATTCTCCTCGCTAAGTCGATGAACACGCAACAACAGAGCATCACGTTCTTGTTGAAGTTCTTCGTAGGTTTGCATAGGAGAATGTTTTTCAGTTCTACTCTATAATCTCCCAGTGTCCTCCTTTTGAAGCACCAATGTATTTGACAATGTGAGATATAGCCGATAAATCACGTTTGATGGTACTATAAGCGATGTCTAATTTATCTGCCATTTCTTGTCTTGATAAGCAATTGTTTTTTCGAATAAGTGCTATTATCTGCTGCTGTCTTGGTGTTAATTGCGCTATGAGTTTTTGGGGCTCATTTTGGGGCTCATTTTGGGGTGCATCCTCATTTATAAATAGAGGATGAATTGGTAATGTGGCGATAAAATGGATATTTCGCTCATCGGTTTCAAACACAGGTATTGGATTTCCATTATTTTTCATTTCTCGGTAAATCTTAGGGAATCCTGTATTTCTTCCCTCTGTTAAATGAAGCTCTTTAAGGAAATCGCCAACACGCCTATTTCTATAGCTACGACATACAACGCGTTCTTGTTTTAAGTCCTCATTGTTAATAGGAGGGACAGGTCCTTCTATATTGTAGACAGTGATTCTATCCTTATAGATATTGATTTCGATAGGGGTTCTATCGTCCCATGATTTGTGATATACTGCATTACAAATTACTTCTTCTATTGCCCCGAAAGGATAATTGTACGCGCGTATAGCTGCTGCTTGTCCAAATACTTTTTGTACTTTTTCGGTAATGACTTGTGCCTGAAGATAATTGAGTGCTTCTTCCAATTGTTTGTGGATAGGTCCATGTAGGATTTTTTCCTCAAACACTTCGCTTTCATTTTCGCCAAATCTCACAATCTCAATGTGTGCTCCTGGTATAAATCTTTCAGGGTCTTTCGAAAAGAATAGCAGACCGACATTCTTAGGGCGCAGATACTCAGATGATCCACCAATAATTTGCATATTCCATCCTAGTTGGTCAATAGGCATGTCAATGATCTGTTGCTCTGTAAGCGCACTTCCAACAGTCTGTAAAAAGTCTTCTATAAGAAGTTTGTTTAAATCAGTTAAGGTGGCTTGATGACAAATTCTATCATCAAAAGGGATTTTATTCGTTTGTGCTAGCAAATGGCGTTCATCCTCTTTATCTGCTATACATGTAACAGAGCCCTTACGAATATAATATCTTCTGCCTTGTTTCAGTGCTTCTTTTCCCAAAGCAGATGGTGCTTTATATGGACGATTATCTCCTCCTGGTACCCATATTATAAGAATATCCTTCCCTATATAGCGTACAGGTTCTGGAATGTAATTAACTGTTGGCTCTATCAGTGTAGCAAGTTGTACTAGTTGCTTTTGAATGGCATCTAATTGAGTGTTATCAATTCCTTTAGGAGGTAGTATTGGACGTCCATTCTCTTCTTCCACACCTACGACAATATATCCTCCTCCCCAATTATGTATGTCATTGGCAAAAGCGCACATGGAGTGCATTACATCTTCTGGATTCCAACCTGCTTTAAAATCCAATCGTCCCCATTCAACAACAGAACCAGAAAGTAATTGATTGATATTTAGTGGTAGTGCCATAATCTACGGAATTTAATTTGCTGCAAAGGTACGAAAAATAAATGATATATGCAAATGATTATGTATTTTTGGGTGTGCTTCGTTATTATATTAATGGTGGATGGGGTTTACAAAACAGCGACAATAGTGAATAATATTGCCGCTGTTTTGGCTGTATTCTACTTGTTTTATCTTCTATGCGATTTTTACAATCCGTATGTTTTTAGATATTAAGGAATGTGTATGATTATCAATATGTTTACTAAGTTCCATTAGCAGTTTATAATCAAATCCTTCGGCATTATAAAAGGTTGTGAGCATAGTCCTAGCATCATCATCTAAAACAGATAGGAAGTAATCATACAACTGAGAATTTTGTTGCAGATATTTATCATGTAGCAATGCAGTTGCAGAACATTCCATCATCTTATATATTGCTTCATAAACTTTTTCTTCGTTATTATAAAGGATGTTCATTTCTTCATCAATAACTAATTCATCCTTATAATATGCAATAAATAAATCACGTTTTGTTTGTATCGTTCTGGCTTGCAGATTCTTCTCCAAATCACTAATGTAATCTTGTATGTTAGCATATGACTTTGTCCGAAACGGATTCTTTTCATTCATAGTCGCTTTGATGGGGGCATAATCACTTTTTAAAATCTTTCCCATATCTTCTTTATTATGAATATCAAGCCCCAAAACATGCGGCTTGGATGCATACTCCCATTGTTCTAAAATATTAATCATATTTTGGTATTTCGTGAATTCTTTTTGACTTTCACAAATAGTTTCTACCAGATAATCAACTGTTGAACTTAAACTATATAATGGATCCTCATCTTTTGAAACGATTTCTGACGGTGATGCCGCAGCCAACATTTTTAATTTTTCTTTAGCTTGACTAATATCTTCTACAAACTCTTGTTGTTCTGATTCCAAATAATATTTGCTTGGAATGTCTTTGTCCACATATAGTGGGTGTCTTGATAAAATTGTACTCATATGCTGTATTTTTTGAAATAGGTATTTTAATTTCTTTGATTGATAAGGTTTACAACTACTTTTACCATTACGTCTTTTTCTTCGGTTTTGCTTTCAGCAATCATCAGCGTTAAGGCGACCAGGGTACAATCTGCAATGCGTTTGCTACCATCGGAGTTGTAAAGTATTTTGTTGTTATTTACGAACCACAAGAACAATGTGGCAGCAATGCGTTTGTTGCCATCGCTGAAAGAGTGGTTTTTCGTTACCAGATATAGCAACATGGCGGCTTTTTCCTCTACACTGGGATATAACTCATCGCCATCGAAAGTTTGGTAAATCTGCCCTATACTGCTTTTGAAAGAGTCATCTTTCTCATTGCCAAACAATACTGATGCACCAAACTTATCGCGTAAGCGTTGAATTTGCTCCATGGCATTTTCATAAGTGGCATGAAACGAGGCTACTTTTGTTGTTTGGTCAATGGTCAAGCGTTCGTAGTCGTAGTTATCGAGTGTGTCAAGTGCATAGGTGTAGTCCACTACTACATCCAACAAGTCTTGTGTCTCGATAGTGTTTTCTTGTTCTCGGTGTTGTAGCGTGCGACTAACTACTTGAACCAATTGGCGCAGCTCGCTAATCTGCTCATGGCGTAAGCGTTCGTTGATAGCATATCCTTTGATGAGATACTGCTTCAATACACGGTTTGCCCATTGGCGGAATTGTACACCGCGTTGGCTCTTCACACGATAGCCTACGGAAATGATGACGTCGAGGTTATAAAAAGGAACTGGCTTTTTAACGCCATTAACGTGTAAAAAATGCACGTTATTTTCTTTTTTCAATTCTCCTTCTTTGAAGACGTTAATGACATGTCGACGAATATTCGACTCTTCTCTATCAAATAGCATTGCCATTTGTTGAGTAGTTAGCCACACAGTTTCGTTTTCCAAACGTACATCAATTTGTGTTTGGTCATCGTCAGTTTGATAGATAATGATTTGATTGTTGTTGTCCATAATTTTGCTTGATTTTTTAATTTCGCTGCAAAATTACTATAACAAACTGCTAAAACTTGTCAGTATGTAGAGAAAAATGCACTTTTTTTGCAGAAAAGTGCATTTTTTTAGGAATGGAGTCAACCTTTTTAGGAATGCAGACAACTTTTTTAGGTTATCAATCTTAAGAAACAGAACTTTTTTTGGACAGGGAGCTGATGCGCTCTTCTCTCGGTATTCTCTCGGAGTTCTCTCGGTGGAATTAGGGAAGGTATAAGAGAGGAAAAAGAGACGGAAATCTTAATAAAACGCACATTTTCAGTTTGGGAGTTCTTAGGTTCATCTTTGGTTCTTACTTGGTTTCTCCTTGGTTATTAGCACGGGAGTACCAAGGACGGTATTAGGGCAGGAAATCTTAACAAAAAGTACTTTTGCAAATATTCATACATTCAGCGGTAGTACCTACCCTGTACGGCACAACGGGCACAAATAACAACAAAAAAGCACCTATGCAAGGTGCTTTTTTGTAGGGATATACATTTAGCAGGATTATACCACGCCGCTGAAGCCCATGAATGCCATAGCCAAGAGGCCGGCGGTCAAAAGGGCGATAGGTGTACCTTGCATAGCTTTTGGCACTTTAGCCAATGCCAATTGCTCGCGCATACCTGCGAACAATACCAATGCCAATGCAAAACCAATAGCTGTTGCGATAGCGAAGAAAAGACCTGTCAATAAACCAGGTTCTGCACCCATAGGCAATTTGTATGTGCCGCTAGCTACCATGATAGCCACACCGAGCAAACAGCAGTTCGTTGTGATCAAAGGCAAGAACACACCCAATGCTTGGTACAAAGATGGAGAGATCTTCTTGAGGATAATCTCAATCATCTGCACGAGGGCAGCGATCACCAAGATAAACAAGATGGTTTGCAAGAAGCCCAAGCCCCATGCGTTCAAGAGTTGTTGCAAGAGGTAGGTCACCAATGTTGCCAATGTCATGACAAACAACACGGCAGCACCCATACCCAGCGCAGTATTGATTTTCTTACTTACGCCCAAGAATGGACAGATACCCAAGAACTGGCTCAATACGATATTATTCACGAATATCGCAGAGATAAATATCAAGAAATATACCATAATTCTAATTTACAATTTGACGATTTACCATTTACTTCTTCAAGAGTTTCTGTACCAATGCCATCAAGTAGCCCAATACGATGAAGGCACCTGGTGCCAATACAAAGATGAGCATACCGTAAGTCTCGCTATAGAGGTTCAGTCCGAAGACGCAACCCGTACCGAGCAACTCACGCACTGCACCAATCAAAGTCAATGCCAGCGTAAAGCCAAGACCCATACCCAGACCGTCCAAAGCAGACAAGCCAACGGTATTCTTAGCAGCAAAGGCCTCTGCACGACCAAGCACGATACAGTTCACCACAATCAGCGGGATAAACAAACCCAACACCTCATAGATAGCAGGCAAATATGCTTGCATCAAGAGTTGTACCATCGTCACGAAAGTAGCAATCACCACGATAAACGCAGGGATACGTACTTTGTCGGGAATCAAATTTTTCAAGAGCGAAATCACCACATTCGAGCAGATAAGCACGAAGGTAGTAGCGAGTCCCATAGACATACCATTGATAGCAGAAGTGGTAGTCGCCAAAGTAGGACACATACCGAGCACGAGAGCGAATACTGGGTTCTCGCGCAAGATACCGTTAAGAACGGTGTTTAATGCTTTATTTTTCATTGTTGGCCTCCTTTCTTTTGACAATGTTTCTCGCTGCAACCTGAGCATGTAGCAGGGTCGTTACCATAAGGGCAAGCGCCTTCTGCAACAGGTGCGGTAGGTGCTTCTACTTGTGTTGCACCGCTCACTGCCTCGATTAGCATTGGCTGTTGAGCAATAGCGTTGTATGCTTTCACTACCACTTCGAGGAAAGCGCGCGAGGTGATGGTAGATGCGGTGATAGCATCAATATCGCCACCATCTTTACTTACGCGAAATTCTGTAGTTGCAGGGTTCTTGCCCAAGATATTGGATTTTGGTTTCTCAGGATTGCAGAACCATGTGCTCATCAGCGCACCCAGACCAGGAGTCTCGGCTTGCTCCAATACCACGTAGCGAACGACATCGCCCACGTTATTAAATCCTACCATCAGTCGGAAGGTGCCACCAAAAGGCATGTTCATGTTGCCTTCGGTGCTTGCCTCAACGGCTGTACCTACCCACTCTTCGCCTACATACGCTTTGTAGAGGGTCACGCCATTGCTCTGTTCTGCCTCAGCGATACGGATATCGCCTTCTACCTCTGGGAGCACTTGCATGATAGCGCTTTGTTGCTTCTCAGTCATTGCCGCAGCGATAGGGTCTTTGGTCAGCATATATACGCCAGCCAAAGCAGCCGCAGCCACCAACGCGATGAGCGTCAGCGATAGCAACATATTCTTAAATGAACTTTGTAATTTTGCCATAATATTTTTGTTTTAAGACCACTGCGTTGTTAGACCATTTCATTGTTAGATCGCTTTGCTGTTAGATGTTAGATTTCTTAGGGCTAACAGCCGCCATGCGGCGGTCTAACAGGCGAGCCGGTCTAGCTTCTAACAGCCCGCAGGGCGGTCATTTTTATTTCTTCTTCTCGCCAAAACGCTTTGGACGAATGAGGTTCAACAATGGTGCACATGCATTCATGATTAGGATAGCGAATGACATACCCTCTGGGTAAGCACCCCAAGTACGAATCACCATCACAATCACACCGATACCCACACCGAAGATGATCTTTCCCCAGTTGCTCATAGGAGAAGTAACATAGTCGGTAGCCATGAACCATGCACCCAGCATCATACCACCAGTGCAAAGACTCAGCATCACATATTCGCCAGTGCATACGCTCTCTGGCAACATTCCAGCCCAACCAGTTACCGCAGCAAACAACGCCACAGTAGCCATGATGCTCACTGGGATATGCCATGTAATGACGCGGGTAGCGATGAGGAAGATACCACCTGCGAGCAGGAGCAATGCGCTCACCTCGCCAAGACTACCGCCCATCTTACCGATGAGGATATCCCACATCTCTGGCACTGCGCTCATCATGCTGTCGCTACCTGTCAGCGCCACTTTCATGGCTGCCAAAGGAGTAGCACCTGTAGCTGCATCCACATAAGAGGTAGCAAAACCTTGTGGCACTGGCCATGTAGTCATCTGAGCAGGGAAAGAGATCAGCAGGAACACACGACCCACAAGAGCAGGGTTGAAGATGTTTTGTCCCAATCCGCCGAAACTCATTTTCGCTACGCCGATAGCCACCAAGGCACCGATAATCACGATCCACCAAGGCAAGTTGCTTGGCAAGTTGAATGCCAATAACAGACCTGTCAATACAGCAGAGAGGTCGCCGATAGTGGACTTTTGTTTCAAGATATATTTCGCAATCAGCCACTCAAACAGCACGCATGCTGCCACGCTGATGGCGGTGGTGATGAGTGCGCCCCAACCGAATTGCCAAACGCTGACTGCGTAAGCTGGCAGGAGGGCGATAATCACCAACAGCATATTTTTCCGCACGCTATCACCGCTATGGAAGTGTGGTGCGGGAGATACTATAAGTTGTTTCATATATTCTAGCCTTTAAACTTTAAACTATAAACTCTAAACTACTTATTCGCCGCTTGACGAGCGCGAATTATTCCTCCTACTTTTGCTTTACCCATACGCACATAGTCGAGCAGTGGCAAGTGGCTTGGGCAGGTGAATTGGCAGCAACCGCACTCGATGCAGTCCATGATATTGTGGTCTTCCATCTCGTCCCACATGCTGTGCCATGCTTGTTTGCTGAGGAGCCATGGCTCCAAGCCCATTGGGCAAGCCCCAATACATTTGCCGCAGCGCACGCAGTTCGTAATCTCTTGGCGCAGACTCTCTGCCTCTGGCAAGAACAGCAGGCCGCTCACGCGCTTGTTGCTAGGCATATCGATATTGCTCATTGCGCGACCCATCATAGGACCACCGCCAATCACTTTACCTGTATCCTCTGGCACACCGCCTGCAAGAGCCACGACCTCGGTCAATGGTGTACCGAAACGCACATCGTAGTTGCCTGGTTTAGCCAAGCTTTTACCTGTGACAGTCATCACGCGCGAGATGAGTGGTTTATTCTTTTGCACTGCCTCATATACAGCATAGATAGTAGCCACATTGTCCACCACAGCCCCTACCTCAATTGGCAGCGCACCACTTGGCACTTGACGACGGATACATGCATCAATGAGTTGTTTCTCGCCACCTTGTGGGTATTTGAGTTTGAGGGCTTTCACCTCAATGCCCAGCACTTTGCTTGCGAGTGCAGTCATGTGCTTGATAGCGTCAGGTTTGTTGGCCTCGATACCGATAATTGCTTTCTCAATGTTGAGCGCACGCATCAACAGTTGAATACCGATGATAATCTCCTCGCCGTGCTCAAGCATGAGTTGGTGGTCGCAAGTCAAGTATGGCTCGCACTCCACGCCGTTCACAATCAGCACTTCAGCTTTCTTGCCTGGAGGAGGAAGGAGTTTCACGTGGGTTGGGAAACATGCGCCACCCAAACCTACGATACCTGCCTCTTGTACCTTATCTATAATATGCTTTGGTTCGTAGTCTAATTTGCGAACGATATCCTTGCTGCGGTCGATGGTCTCAAGCCACTCGTCACCCTCTACATCCATGAAGATGGCAGGCATTTTCATGCCCCATGCATCGATGGTTGAGTCGATCTTGGTGATGGTACCACTGAAAGGAGCGTGGATATTCGCACTCACGAAACCACCTGCTTTGGCAATCAGTTCGCCTACTTTCACTTTCTGTCCTTTCTCCACTACTGCTTGCGCAGGCGCACCGATGTGTTGTACCAACGGAATGATTGCTTTCGCTGGCAAAGCGCACTCGGTGATAGGTTGATGAACAGAGTATTGCTTATTATCATGTGGATGTACTCCACCTATACGGAATGTCGATTTCATGCCTTTGCCTCCTCTCCTTCAACCTTTGAAACTTTTGAAACTTCTGAAACCTTTTCAACTGGCGTAGCCACTGGCGCAGCCTTTGGTGCTGCAGGTGCAGTTTTCACCTCTCCGTTTTCAGTTTTCACCTTCCTTGGTGGGAAATTCACTGCATGGATAGCCCCTGTTGGGCAAGCGTCCTCGCACTTGCGGCAGAGGCGGCACTTGTTGTAGTCGATGTACGCCAAGTTGTTCTCAATAGTGATAGCATCGAACTCGCAGACTTTCTGGCACTTGCTACAACCGATACATGCGTTGGTACATGCCTTGCGTGCTACAGCACCTTTGTCTTTGTTCACGCACATCACTACCATTCGGCGGCTCTTTGGACCTTTCTTGCGGAGCTCGATGATGTTGCGTGGACACGCTTTCACACACTTACCGCAACTTGTACATTTCTCGTCGTCCACTTCTGGCAACCCTGTCTCGGGGTTCATGTGGATGGCATCAAACTCGCAGGCAGCCACACAGTCGCCGCAGCCCAAACATCCGAACGGACAAGCCGACTCACCCACATAGCAGTTATGCAGGATTTGGCAGCTCTTAGCACCATCGTAGGTGCTTGTTTTTGGGCGTGCTTCGCACGTACCGTTGCAGCGTACTACTGCTACTTTGGGGTCGATATTTCCGACCGCCATTCCAAGAATCTCACCTACTGTCTTCATCGTAGGTGCACCGCCTACAGGGCAGAGAAGTCCATCCAGCGAGTCCGCTTTCACGCAACTCTCGGCAAAAGCGCGACAACCCGCAAAACCGCATCCACCGCAGTTTGCGCCAGGCAACGCCTCTTGCACCTCATCGATGCGTGGGTCTTCTTCCACCTTGAATTTTTGGGCAACGAAGTACAGCAGCACCGCTGCCACCAATCCCGTCACACTCAAAACGGCTAAAGAAATCAGAATTAAATTCATTGTGTTTTTATAATTTTATTAGTTATTTTTCTTCTTTGCTGTAAAGCTAAACTCTTTTTGCAGTTTGTCTTTGAACATGCCCAGCACGAGGTAGTAGAGCGCCATAGCGCAGAGTGCTATCGTGCCTAATACAGCCTCTCTCTTTGCCTCATCGCCTAATAGCCCTGTCGCCCCATCGTCCATTGCCAATAGCCCATTGCCTACAAACATCACCGCCAACATCACAAAGAATGGCAGCAAATATGCCAATATCACCGCTTTCCATCCCATCTTCTGTTGCACCATCACTTCTACGCTATCGCCTACTGCGAAGTCTTGCCTTTCGCCTTCTCGCCTCATCGCCTCATCGCCTAAAAGAACAACTGTCATCTCTTTCTCTACGCTCTCTGCGCTGGCGCACATGGCTTTGGCTTTGCATGCGGCGCAAGCGCTTGTTTGCACGATACGCACGAGGGCGGTGCCGTCCTCATTCAATGCGATTATTATGCCGTCATGTTTGATCATTCGCCTACCTCTAAAACTTTCAGATCCCTTAAAACCTTTTCAACCATTTAGAAAGTTGGCACTGGCTCGTTGTATAGTTTCACGAACAACTCGCGTGCGGATACTTCCACCCATCCGCCTTTGCCGTCTCCTTGAATGAGCGTTTCATTTCGCATAGCTTTATCGCGAAGCATACGATACTCCGCCAGTTCAAGACCATGAAGCAAATCTTCTTGATATTGTTTCTTTTCAGTCGTTGACATACGTCTCAATCTTT
Organism: Paludibacteraceae bacterium; assembly: GCA_045591505.1. Taxonomy (GTDB): domain Bacteria; phylum Bacteroidota; class Bacteroidia; order Bacteroidales; family Paludibacteraceae; genus Colicola. The sequence continues at coordinate 120,617 of JAZNSW010000003.1, read as the reverse complement.
TTATAAAGTTCTACATCCAATATATCCTCATCCGTAGCAATCACATGCCGTGGGTTACAAGCATTATCTACTAATGTCCAAGTATCTACTGCGTCCTTGTAGAGATGAAAGAAGTTTTTCAATCCCAATTCATAACGCCTACGGATTACATCTGGGGCTATATCATGCCCTCCTTCGCTCACGCGTTGGGCTACGCGTTGCACTGCCAGTTCTGGGCTCTCAAGCCAAAAGAACAAAATATTCACCACATATCCTTCTGCTTGTGCGCGTTTTACCAATTGCAGATACGAGCGTGTCGCCAATGTTGTTTCAATAGAGAACGACGCGCCTTGTTGTAGCAGTTCTTCTATGCGTTGCAGCATGATTCGCCCTGCGGGAATAGCCATGCTGTTCGGGTTGAGCGGAGATAATCCACGTGCTATCTCATCTGCATTCACAAACTCCTGACAATGCCAAATCTCTGGCAAAATGGTAAAGGATGCAGTTGTTTTTCCTGCACCATTACATCCTGCGATTATGTAGAGTGTTTTTGACATTATTTCTTTTGCTTTGCAAAAAAACATGCAAAAGTAGTAAAAATTTTCCACATACGCAAGTAAAATCAACAATTTTGCCTTTTTTCTTCTCTTATTTCCTTGTGTTCCCCTTTTGCATGCCACTTATATGCCACCTATCTCCATCGGAATCTCATCGGAACCTCATCGGAACCTCATCGGAACCTCGCCGAGTGATGAGCGTATCATCAAGCAGTCATCACCGAGACTTAAATAGTTCTTTTTTAATGTAATCATACAACCTTGCAGGCACAGCAGGTTTGCCATTTTGTGGCATACGCTGATGTTTGCTTGCCTCACGCAATGCGGCACGATGTTTCTCTGCCCATGCTTCGCGTTGCGCAGGGTCACGCAGGATGGCACTTGCCTCTTCTGACACTTTGCTAAATGCCTTAACCATAGGGCGTTCCGCCATTTCTTTGCGTTTCTTCTTTGAGTAGTCTGGTTTGTGACAATAGGCAGCATAACCCAACCTGCCAGGGATGGGACGGAGGTAATGATCTTTGTCGATTGACCCGCCAATACTTTCTAAAAACGATGCTACATGCACAATCATAGTTTTCTTTGTTTCAAGGTTAATACAATTTGAGCGCAAAGGTAATAAAAATTTCTCAATTCCCAAAATCCTATAGCAATAAATTTCCAAAAGAGTGCCTGATACATCCTTTTCGGACATTTCTAATTTCTTCTGAGACCTATGTTTATTGTTCCGAATGATATTCGGATATCTAGTGCGGCTAGAACTCCTAGTGCTACTATCTCTCCGCCACCAGTCTAATGCTCTAATCCAAAAAACCGAACAAATTTTCGGCATATAATCCAAAAAGTTTGCATAATTCGAAATAATTCACTACCTTTGCACCGTGAACCAACGTCGGGGATGTCTGCGTTAGGGTTATAGAGTAGAGTTTGTGAGTTGGCGACTACAATGCTACACCATTCTACACAACGCTACACCACTCTAAACAATGCAACTGGCGGAGGGTAGCAGACATAAATAAAAGGCGTTTATTGGCGCTTGTTTTGGTCATCAGAAATCTAGCAAACTTCTAACCCCGAAACAAGAAAGCGATAAATGCCCATTGGTATGTTATATACGTTGTGTCCTACAACGATTAGCATATCGGCGTGGGCATTCATTGTTTATTCTTGGTTAAGGGTTTTGCTAGGACCTCTGATGAGAGAATAAGCAAAGGTAAGGTTCCACGCTTTTTCTATATTTATACCAACGGGGCGTTTGGAGCCAACATCCCACAAAGTAAAACTCAACAAAACCGATGGTCTATGGGATATAAGCGACCAAAAACGCAAAATGAAAAAACTATTGTTTGTATTAACAACTTTATTGATTGCAAATTTTACTTATGCACAATTTCAACACTCCTACGGGGAATATGAAGTATACATTTATGATAATGGGCAATCTGGTCACGCTTGCATAGTACATTTTGACGGAAACGAAGCTATTTGTTGGAGTTTTCAATCTGCCAACAGCTGTAGAGCGACACTACTAGGAGTTAAAAATCGTTTAGAACGCAATTCCAAACATTTCGATGCATGGGTTCGTGGGAATGGGAAAAGTGATGATTATTATAGTGTAGCGAAGTATTGTCCAGAAAAATCAGACTCATACTATACAGTTTATTCCTACAGAACAAATTATGGATACGGAATGTCTAATAGGACCTGTTATATGTATTTTGATAAAAATCGTACACGTGTTCGCTTTGAACCTGCATCGGCTTTTACCACATCTACTCATCCTAATTCAAATATATTAAAACGAGTAGATGTATTCACATTATTACCCGCTAAATATAGAATGCAACAACAATCTCAAAGTGATGTTATTTATGAATAAAGTGGAAAGAATACTAGTTACTATCCTATTTTTATTAACTATACAGAGCATTTTTGCAAATACCTATTATTACAAATTGATCAAAAAAATTGACGGAGATAACATATACACGAATACTCGTGGAGGGCAATTCATAACAATTGAAGATGATATTTGTTATGATTCTGATAAGAACGGAGATCCAGTAGGCAATGGCAGTTTGTATTATGAAAGATATACAAACGGTGTATACACATACAAAGGTAAGTGTTATTTTGGGGAAGATGCACAGTATAAGTTTTCGAGTGATATGTCCTTAATGAACATTGTGGTGTCGGATGGACGAATATATGTCTATAGGCGCACAACACCTCCTGAGGGAGTATATACATGTTCGTTAATAAAACAACAAAAAAGTAATTCTTCTAACAGTAGCGGTAGCGGTGGGTATAATCCAGCCCCTGTTTATACAGCACCTATTTACCCTAGTGCACAGAATTCCTCATCAACAACTCAAGAATCTTCAACATATAGTTCCCCTCAAAAGAAATGGAGAACAGTTACTTATCAAGAAGACTGTCACATGTGTCATGGTCTTGGAAAATGTTGGACATGCAATGGAAAAGGATGGGAATATAATAAATTAGGAGTTGATGGTGTACATGATTGCCCGAACTGCTCAAATGGAGAATGTTCTCATTGTCATGGTACGGGCAAAGTAACAAAAACGAAACAAGTTTTTGAATAAAAATACTCCCCTGCAAATCAAATGACTTGTAGGGGAGTCTTTACCATAATATCTTTACACTTCGAAAGGTGTTTGGACAAGATAGCTCGGATTATTTGGACATATATTATGATTCAAGTTAATTTATACCATTATCTTCATAAGGATAATCATTGCTTCGCACTAGCTTAATAATGATACCCTTTCTGTTGGTGTAAGTTGAAAAGGTCGTATTCAAACACTCCTTCGGAAAAGAACTACACTCTGCATCATAACCTTTCTTTCCTTTCCCCGAATACCATTCGGGTATTCCTTGCCTCTCCGCCATCTGTTTAGTCTTGCGGTTCCGTCCGCAAGTGTATCTAGTATTTCCGCCACTAATCTAATGCTCTAATCCAAAAAATCGAACGAATTTTCGGAATATAATCCAAAAAATCGAATAAATTTTCGGAATATAATCCAAAAAGTTTGCATATTTCAAAAAAAAATAGTACCTTTGCAGCGAAAATTCAAAACGACACACCACTATGTTCCAACGAGAGTTACAATCAATCATTCTTGATCAATGCTTCAAGCAGAAAGCCATTATACTGCTCGGCGCAAGACAAGTAGGCAAAACAACACTGCTCAAAAAAATTATACAAGAGCAAAATGGCGGAGTACTCTACCTTAACTGCGATGAACCTCAAACAGTGGTTGCACTTACCAACAGAAACTTGAAGGAGTTGCAAATGTTGATAGGAGCAAACAAATTCGTTGTGATTGATGAAGCGCAAAAAGTGGATAACATCGGTCTAACGCTCAAAATCATAGTAGATAACATGCCTGATATACAAATCATTGCTACAGGTTCATCTGCTTTTGAATTACGCAACCGCCTCAATGAACCATTAACAGGTAGAAAATTCGAATATCAAATGTTCCCTATCTCTACGAATGAGATTTACAAGACATCAGGATATATCGACATTCAACGGATGTTAGAGCCACGACTTATTTATGGCTCTTATCCAGATATACTCAATCAAAGCACCAACACACAAATGCTGCTGCGTAACCTTACTGATAGTTATTTGTACAAAGATATTCTTGCAACGGAAAATCTACGCAAACCAGATTTATTAGACAAACTATTGCGTGCGTTGGCATACCAAGTGGGATCAGAAGTATCGTACAACGAATTGGCACAAACGGTAGGCAGCGACAGCAAAACAGTAGAGAAATACATTGAGTTATTGGAGAAGTGTTTTATTATCTTCCGATTAAATGGGCTTAGTCGCAACCTGCGCAACGAGCTCAAGAAAGCCAAAAAGATTTACTTCTACGACAATGGCATACGCAATGCAGTTATTCAGCAATTTGCTCCTCTGGAGATGCGTAACGATGTAGGTGCCCTTTGGGAGAACTTCTTTATCTCAGAGCGAATCAAGCGCAATCATTATCAGCAACACTATTGCAATATATATTTCTGGCGTACACAGTCGCAACAAGAGATTGATTATATCGAAGAGCGAGATGGTATGATGACCGTTTTCGAGATGAAATGGAATCCCAAAAAAGCGAACACCACCATTCCAGAAACATTTTTGAAAGCATATCCTATAAAAGAGACTGTCATCATCACACCAGAAAATTATTTAGACTGGCTACTATAAATATCTTTGCAGCAAATCATAAATTGACATAATCCAACCACAATATGAAAAGTTTTAAACCAAATGCTTGGGTACTTCCCCAACCTGTATTGATTATCGGCACCTACAATGCTGACGGTACTCCCAATGCCATGAACGCTGCATGGGGCGGACAATGGGATAAGACACAAATCGTTATCTCGATGGGCATACACGCCACGACCGAGAATCTGGCGATTTCGCCCGATTTCACCGTAAGTTTTGCGACCACCGATACCGTTGTAGCGTCGGATTTTGTGGGCATTGTGAGTGCCAAGAACGACCCACAGAAAATGGCAAAGACAGGATGGACAGCCGTTCCTGCTGAACATGTAAATGCGCCCGTATTCATCGACTTTCCGATGACACTGGAGTGCCGCTTGGTACAGAAATACGAGGAGTCAGAAGGTGGCTACTGCCTTGTGGCAGACATTGTGAATATCCTCTGCGATGAGCAGTATCTTGCTGCTGATGGAAAACCCGATGTAGAGAAAATGCGATTAATCACTTTCGATCCCGTTCATATGGGCTATATCGAACTCGGTGAGCGCGTAGGCAACGCCTTCGCCGATGGAAAAAAACTAAAATAACTTATTTGGACTTGCATATTCGCATTTTTTGTTGTACCTTTGCAGCAGAAAACCACAAACTAATATAAAATACCATGGAATTACCTTTTGCAGAATCGTGGAAAATCAAGATGGTAGAACCCATCCGCAAATCCACCCGCGCAGAGCGCGAACAATGGCTGAAAGAAGCCAAGAACAACATCTTTATGCTCCGCAGCGAGCAAGTGTATATCGACCTTCTGACCGACTCGGGTACAGGTGCTATGTCCGACCGCCAATGGGCTGCATTGATGCTCGGCGATGAGAGTTATTCGGGTAGTAAGTCGTTCTTCGAACTGAAAGACACTATCACTCGTATCACTGGTTTTCAGTATGTTATCCCAACGCACCAAGGTCGTGCAGCGGAGAATGTGCTGTTCTCTCACCTTGTGAAAGAGGGACAAGTTATCCCTGGCAATGCGCATTTCGATACGACCAAAGGGCATATTGAGGCACGCAAAGCACACGCCATTGATGTAACTATCAAAGAGGCGAAGAACACCCAATTGGAGATTCCTTTTAAAGGTAATGTGGACTTGGAGCATCTGGAGCAATTGCTGAAAGACAACCCTGGCAATGTGCCATTTATGGTGCTGACCGTAACAAACAACACCGTAGGCGGACAGCCCGTTTCGATGAAAAATATCCGCGAGACATGCGAGTTGTGCCACAAGTATGGCGTACCTGTGAATATGGACTCTGCGCGCTTTGCAGAGAATGCGTATTTCATCAAGACCCGCGAGGAGGGCTATGCTGACAAGAGCATTCAAGAGATTGCCAAGGAGATGTTCTCCTATGCCGATAGCATGACCATGTCCGCTAAGAAAGACGGAATCGTGAATATGGGCGGATTCATCGCAACAAATCGCGAAGATTGGTACGAGGGTTGCAAACGCTATTGTATCCCTTACGAGGGCTTTATCACTTACGGCGGTATGAACGGTCGTGATATGGCAGCATTGGCCGTTGGATTGGAAGAAAATACCCAGTTTGAGATGCTACAAACACGTATTCACCAAGTAGAGTATTTGGCTGAGTTGTTGGATGAGTATGGTATTCCATACCAACGCCCTGCAGGTGGTCACGCTATCTTCGTGGATGCAGATAAGGTGCTGACCCATGTGCCTATTGAGGAGTTCCCTGCGCAAACACTAACTTGCGAACTATATTTGGAGGCAGGTATTCGTGCATGTGAGATTGGTTATATCTTGGCAGATAGAGATCCTGTAACAAGAGAGAACCGCTTTGGCGGACTGGATTTGGTACGCCTGTGTATCCCTCGCCGTGTATATACCGACAATCATATGAAGGTCATCGCTGCTGCGCTGAAGAACGTCTATGACCGTCGTGAGAGTATCACTCGCGGTTTGGCGATTACCAAAGAAGCTCCGCTCATGCGTCATTTCACAGTAGAATTAGAACGTTTACAATAATCAATTATAGACAATTATTATTATGAAAAAGCATATCGTTATTTTGTTCGGGATTGTTAGTTTGCTTCTTTTATCCTCTTCTTCACAAGCTGCAGAACGCTGGTTGGAAGGTTATAAGAAAGTTCTCGTTATTGGGGCGCACCCCGATGATCCAGAAACTATGTGCGGAGGTACCATGATCAAACTGCGCGAAATGGGCGTAGAGGTTGTATCCGTATATTTCACAGGTGGCGAAGCAGGTATTCCAGGCAAGAGTCACGAAGAATCACGCACTATCCGTACTGCAGAAGCCAAAAAAGCATGCGAGGTGATGGGTGTACGCGCCGTATTCATGACGCAGATTGATGGCAACGCCGAAGTGAACAAAGCACGCTATGCCGAAATGAAAGCCCTCATCGAGGCAGAGAAACCCGACATGGTAATTACCCACTGGCCTATCGATTCGCACCGCGACCACCGCGTATGCTCAATGCTCGTGTATGATGCTTGGCGACAAACTGGATATACTTTCGACCTATACTATGGCGAAGTAATGACGGGTATGCAAACACAAACATTTGCTCCAAACCATTGGGTGAATATCACCAAACAACACGACCAAAAAGTAAAGGCCTACTACTGCCACAAGAGCCAAGATATGCCTCTGGTACAAGAATGGCACGATGCAATGGAAATCCTCCGCGGCATGGAGTGTCATACTAAATATGCCGAGGCATTCACCAAACAAGTGTGGACGGAGTAGAGAGGTGAGAGGTAAAAGGTGAAAGATTATGAATAGCGCATTGGCAGCAGTGATAGGACTGCTACTCTCCATCGTATTGATTATCAAGAAAGTATCGCCTGTCTTCAGTTTGATGCTGGGTGCCATAGTGGGCGGACTACTTGCAGGTTGGGGACTGGAAACCACCGTGAGCGAAATGATAGCGGGTGTGAAAGACATCACACCTGCTATCGTGCGCATTCTGGCGGCAGGTGTACTTACGGGCATGCTTGTCAAAACTGGTGCAGCGTCCACCATAGCACATAGTATCATCAAGGCATTGGGCGAGAAATATATTTATCTTGCGTTGGCACTATCCGCTATGATTCTTACAGGAATGGGTGTGTTCATTGATGTGGCAGTTATCACCATTGCTCCTATTGCCATTATCATGGGCAATAAGTTGCAACTATCCAAATTCAAACTGCTACTTGCCATGATTGGCGGTGGCAAATGCGGCAATATCCTTTCGCCTAATCCTAATACGATTATCGCAGCCGAGAACTTCGATGCACCATTGTCCTCCGTCATGGCAGCAGGTATTGTACCTGCATTGGTGGGATTGGCAGTTACCGTGTTTGTGATTATCCCGCTAATGCCCAAAGGCGAACTCATGAAAGGCGATGAGGCGATAAGGCGAAAAGGCGATGAGAAAGAAGAGCAATTGCCCCCACTATGGCGCAGTCTTATAGGTCCTATCGTTACAATTATCTTATTGGCTCTACGTCCTATCGCAGACATAGTGATTGATCCAATGATTGCTCTGCCCGTGGGTGGTGTGGTAGGCATACTTGCCACAGGCAAATGGCGTGAGACTGCCAACTGCCTCTCGTACGGGTTGGAGAAGATGTCTGGCATCGCTATTCTGCTCGTAGGTACAGGTACATTGGCTGGTATTATCAAAGCATCTGCCATCAAAGATGTATTGGTGGGTATGCTGGCAGGTTGGAGCAATGGCGGCACTTTCATGGCACCTATTGCAGGCGCACTGATGTCCGCAGCTACCGCTTCCACCACCGCAGGTGCCACCATCGCATCGGCATCTTTTGCGGAAGCTATCCTAGCAGCAGGCGTGACAGCCGTATGGGGAGCAGCGATGACCAATGCAGGTGCTACTACCTTAGACCACCTGCCTCATGGTTCCTTCTTCCATGCCACAGGCGGTTCGATGGGATTCTCTGTGAGTGAACGTTTACGACTAATTCCATATGAGACATTAGTTGGACTAATACTCACTTTGGGAAGTGTGGCTACGTATTTTATAGTAGGTTAGAGATGAAAGGTGAGAGGTGAAAGGTAAAAGGTTAGAGGCAGGAGTATGAAGATAGTTGTAGCATCCGATTCATTTAAAGGTTCGTTGAGTAGCACAGAAGTAGCTATGGCGGCTACGCGTGGTATCAAAACCGTTTATCCCGATTGCGAAGTGGTGGCAGTGAACGTAGCCGACGGTGGCGAAGGCACAGTAGATGCCATTGTAGAAGCATTGCACGGCGAGATAGTTGCTACCACTGTGAGCGACCCGCTCGGTCGCCCTATTCAAGCCCGCTATGGCATAGCAGGTGCAACCGCTATTATCGAGATGGCAGCAGCCAGTGGACTTCCCCTACTCTGCCCCGAAGAACGCAATCCGTGGCTCACTTCTACCCACGGTACGGGTGAAATGATCATGGATGCTATTCGCAGAGGTTGTCGCCAATTTCTTGTGGGCATAGGCGGTAGTGCTACCAATGATGCAGGCACAGGAATGTTGCAAGCCATGGGCTTTCGTTTCTACGATGCCAATGATAATGAAATTCTCCATTGCAGCGGTGGCACCATGCAAGATATTGTGCGTATTGACGACAGTGATGTACCCGATAGTGTGCGCCAATTCACTTTCACCATTGCATGCGATGTGGATACACCCTTCTGCGGTCCTGAAGGTGCAGCACCCGTATTCGCTCCACAGAAAGGTGCTGATGCCGCCATGGTGCAGCAGTTAGATGCAGGCATGGCATCGCTGGCGAAAGTGATAGAAGACAAATATCACATCAACATCGTGCCCATTGCTGGTGCAGGCGCAGCAGGCGGTATGGGCGGCGCGTTCCGCGCTTTTCTACATGCCACCCTCAAACGAGGCATTGACATGGTGCTTGATGCAATTGATTTTAACACAATCATCCAAAACGCCGACCTTGTTATCACGGGCGAAGGCAAGATTGATTTTCAGACAGCCAAAGGCAAGACTGCCGCAGGCGTTTTGACTCGTGCTAAGCAACAAGGTATACCTGTGGTGGCTATAGGCGGTTGTGTAGAAATGTGCGATAGTGTTCAACAAATGGGCTTTGCGGGAATATATCCTATATTGGAAGAAAAGGTTCCACTGGTCATTGCAATGCAACCTGATTTTGCAGCAAAGAATATAAAAGATACTATTCAGCGGATTATTCCTATCTATCTTTAGACCCACAAATAAACTTTTTTCTGCGGAAAATTTGCGAATGTGCAAATTTTTCTGTACCTTTGCAGGCTGAAATAATGATTGAGCCCAATTAACTATGAAACTAATGTAAACTATGGCAACAAGAACCACACGTCCCACTCGCCCTACTACAGGCAAGACTACAAAAACAGTCCCAACACATAAACCTTCATTGGCCGAAGGTATGCATTCGACATGGAATTTTCTACAAAGTCGAGAATTTCAATGGATAGCTGGCACATTGCTCAGTCTTCTCGTCCTCACATTATTCGTATCTTACATCAGTTTCCTTTTCACTGGTGCAGAAGATATCTCTATTCTTGAAAGAGGTATGGAGCGCAAACTTATGCGTGAACAAATCACTAATACTTTAGGTATATTAGGGGCGGTATTGGCCAAATGGATGATTAACGATATGTTTGGTATTGCCTCTATCTTACCTATTATATTGCTTGGTATCTACGCTGTATATCTCTTTGCACATTTTCAGTTCAAGGGATGGAAATGGTTATTTTGTATCTTATTCTTGACTGCTTGGGGGTCTATCACGTTGGCATTTTTTCAAGAAGTCTTTAATGCAGGTACTTTTATTCATTGGGGTGGTGCTTTTGGCAAATATATTGCTGTGGGAGCTATCTCATACGTTCAGTCAATTGGTATGGCACTGATTTTATTAGCCTCACTGATTATCTTTTTGATTGTTGCGGATAAACATTTCGTGGAACATTGTCATCGCTTTGGGCAATGGGTAGCCAATCTCTTCCAACGTAAAACCAATGAAGAAGATGAGGAAGATGAGGAAGATGAGGAAGAAACTACACCCGATTCAGCAACAGAAGAGACTACACCTGCCATCGATCTAGATGTAGAAAAAGAAGAAACAAACGAGCCATCCACAATTACCATCACTGTAGATGTTGAGGAACCAACTAAAGAAGAAACCATAGAGGAAGACACGGAGGAGGAAGAAGAAAAAGTAGATGTTTCCGTAGTAGATGTAAAAGAGGTAGAGCTCTCGGAAGACGACCCTGAATATCTTCTCAAGAAGTACGGTCCATACGACCCTCGCAAAGACCTTGAGTTCTACAAATTCCCTTCCCTCAATCTGCTAAAAGTGTATGACAACGAGACGGCACCTATTATTGATAAAGATGAGCAGCAAGCCAATGCCAATCGCATTGTGACCACCTTGCGTAACTTTGATATTGAGATAGAATCTATCAAAGCTACTGTAGGTCCTACCGTTACACTCTATGAGATTGTGCCTAAGGCAGGTATTAAGATTGCTAAAATTCAGGGGTTAGAAAATGATATTATGCTATCCCTTGCAGCTATTGGTATCCGTATTATTGCCCCTATGCCAGGCAAAGGTACGATTGGTATAGAGGTTCCTAATGAGAAACCGCAAATTGTTTCCATGCACTCAGTTATTGCATCCAAACGTTTCCAAGAGGAGCAAAAAATGCGCTTGCCTGTGGCTATTGGTCGTACAATTACCAACGAAGTCTTTACTTTTGACCTTGCTAAAACCCCACACCTATTAGTAGCAGGTGCTACGGGACAAGGTAAATCCGTTGGTTTGAATGCGATTCTAACTTCATTACTTTACAAGAAACATCCATCAGAATTGAAGTTCGTGTTGGTAGATCCTAAAATGGTAGAATTCTCCATCTACAAACCGCTATTGAAGCATTATATGGCTGCGATGCCAGATCAAGAAGATGATGAGATCATCATCACCGATTGCCAAAAGGTGATTAATACCCTCAATTCTTTAGTTATTGAAATGGAGAATCGATACCAATTGCTCATGCAAGCTAAGTGTCGTAATTTGGAAGACTACAACGAAAAGTTCATCAAACGTCATCTCAATCCAGAAAAAGGTCATCGCTTTATGCCCTACTTGGTTATTGTGATTGATGAGTATGGTGATTTTATCATGCAAGCAGGCAAAGAAGTGGAACGTCCAATCCAACGTATTGCACAAAAGGCACGCGCCGTGGGCATGCACATGATTCTTGCCACCCAACGCCCTGATGTTAAGATTGTGACAGGTACTATCAAAGCCAATATCCCAACGCGTATTGCTTTCCGAACACAGTCGGTAGTAGATTCTCGTACCGTATTGGATTGCAAAGGGGCAGATCAACTTGTCGGTAAGGGCGATATGCTCTATTCTGCCGGCGGTGCTATCACACGTATTCAGTGTGCATTCGTAGATACACCAGAGGTGGAGAATATTGTTGGGCATATAGAAAAACAACAACACTACTTCGAGCCATATCAATTGCCTGAGTATGTGCCAGAAGGTAGTGATACCGATTCCTTGGCACCAGGTAGTGTAGATTTGAAACGCCTTGATCCGATGTTTGCAGACGTTGCTCGCTATACGGTAAGCAAGCAGGAGGGCTCTACTTCACGCATCCAACGCGCCTTTGAGATTGGCTACAACCGTGCAGGCAAACTCTCCGACCAACTCGAAGCCGCAGGCATCGTAGGACCTAATAAGGGACCTAAAGGGCGTGATGTGTTAATTCAAGATTTAGATTCGTTAGAAAGAATATTGCAAGAGTTGGGGTGCTAATATGAAACTACTGCTAATCACATTAACGGTTCTGCAATCGCTTCTCGCCACATTGGAACAGAAGACATTGGTGTCGGATTTCACAATGACCTACACCCAATCGCCCATAGCCAATACCCAATCGCCTATGACCTACACGGGTAATTTGGCTATGCACGGCAAGCAATTTACGCTGAGCATGTTCGCTATGGATGCTGCATACGACGGTAACACCTTATATGTATATAGCGAAGAGTTGGAAGAATTAACTATTTCTACTCCAACAGAAGAAGAATTAGTACAAACCAATCCTTTCCTTTATGCCCAAGCGTTGCTGCCTGTGTGTCAATACGCAGAAAAAGTGGTAGGTAAAAAAACACAAATCACCTTAACGCCCAACGACCAAACTGCAGGGATAATGAAATTTGTGTTACACGTAGAGACTGCCACCTTATTGCCCACTAACGTGGATATTCACGAGACAGACGGCAAACTCACTACTTTGCGTCTTAACCATGCTCACTATACAGATGAAACACCCTCTTTCACCATCGAAAAAGAAGGTGCCTTTATCAATGATTTGAGATAGAAAGTACCTTTTGTTAAGATTCGCTTCCTTTGTACCTTCCCTATTCCCTTCGGGCAAAAAACCAAGGAAGAACCAAAGACGAACCAAGGATGAACCAAGGAACTACCAAAGAACTACCAAAGAACTCCCAATTGCAAAAAGTGCGTTTTATTAATATTGACTGTTTATTAAGAAAGCCCCCTCTCCAATGGTTTAGTGCTTGTGGATTTCTCCGCGCGTAAATCCTCGCCTTATATGTTCATTTCCCCGAATGTTATTCGGGTATCTTTATATCCCCGCCCCTGTTTTGTTTTGCCAGTGGTCTGGCAATATCCTTTGTCCTCTCCCTTATCGCTCCCGCCATCAGTCTGGCTCTCGTGATTTCCCACGCGAGAATTCCCCAGCCTCTACACTCTACACCATATACCCTACACCAGAAAAACACCAAAAAAAATCACTCATTTCTTGCTCAATTCAAAAAAATGTAGTACCTTTGCACCCGAAAGTCCAACGTCGGGGTTTAGAGGGTGGGAAATGTCCCCTCTCGGAAAGCCAAATTGTTTGACAAAACACCCTAGTCGTGGCTTTCAAGACATATTAAAAAGGCGTTTATTAGCGCTCTGTTCTGACGAACTGAAATCTCGCAAGTTTCAACCATGTTCAGGACTTAGCAACGATAGATGTCCTACGGGATATAGATTATCCCTCTTGTGCCTATTTTGGTACGTCATTTGCGTATATACGTGTGCGCATACGCGTACCTTAACTATATGGCACGGAGAATGTTTATATTCGGCGTGGGCTTCGCGTTGTCGGTCTAACATGGTAGGCAATGCGAGAGCCTCAGTTCGTGGAACGGCAATAGTCGGACTCCACGCTTTTTTTATATGCCTATGTGACAAACAATAAATAAATTAATTTATAATCAAACTATTAAACAAATTAATCGTATGAAAAAAGTATTATTCGTAGCGATGGCATTGCTGGTAGCATGCAGCGCAAGTTTTGCACAAGATGCAAAGGAAATTATGAAAGAACGCCAAACAACTGCTAAATTGGCAAAGAAAGAACTCAGCGCAAAAGTGAACAAAACTACAAAAAAGGAGGCAAAACGTCTTAAAAAAGAAGGTTGGGTTGTAAGTCCTGGCGCATTACCTTTAGAAAAACAATTAGAGCGTTCTTACCTCATGGAGTTTGAATATGATGAGAACCTCTTCCCTAAGTATATCATGGCTAACGCTCAATCCATAGGAGAGAACTATGATGCTGCCAAAACCGCAGCCACTTCGTTAGCAATTACCAACCTCGCAGGTCAAATTCAAACAGAAGTAACTGCACTTATAGAAAATACTGTTGCTAATCAACAACTGGCAGCCGAAGATGCAGCTAGTATCTCTGAAACTGTCATGGCAAGCAAGAATCTCATCAGCCAATCTATCGGTCGTGTGATTACCGTAGTAGAGTGCTACCGCGTTTTGGATAACAAGAACCGCGAAGTAATGGTCCGCATTGCTTATAATGGCGAAATGGCAAAAGAAGCAGCAAAGAAAGCTGTACGCGAAGAATTAGAGAAGAAAGGTGAGAAATTGCACGAACAATTGGATCAAGTACTTGGTTTCTAATGAAACGCACTTTATTGATTATATGTGCATTACTGATATGCTTGGTGTCGTTTGCTGGCGACATTAAGCATATCAGTATTACCTATGAGTATATCTCCGACAATCCAAACGAAACTCCTGAGCAAGCAGAGCAAATAGCCATTCAAATGGCACAGCAAAAAGCATTGGAGGAGCACTTCGGATTGGATGTAGTAGGTATTACGAGCACAATGCAACGCAACCGCCAAGAAGGACAAAAAGTTTCATCTACATCAGATGTCTTTTCCATGCGCGAAATATCAGTGCGTGGCGAGTGGATAGAGACAACTTCGCAAAAGGTTTTGGAAAAGACTTTTGAAAAGGGTTTCTGGCATGTGAAGGTATATATCGCAGGTCGTGCACGTAATCATTCTACAGATAAGCCCGCAATACAGTATGCTTTTATCAATAATGCTCACGACAAGCAAAACCGTGACCAATACTACGATGGTGATGATATTTTCCTGCGATTTTCTTCTCCTGTGAGTGGCGCATTATGTGTCTATCTTGTTGATGCAGAACAAAATGCGTATTGTCTGCTCCCTTATCAATCAAGTGCTATAGGGTATCAATCTGTAGATGCTAATCAAGAGTATCTTTTCTTCTCCACCATTACCGATCCTAATGCAAATGAATATACTCTAAATTGCATGCAGAGCAGCGAACAAAACGCTTTGTATGTGGTTTTCTCCCCGAACACGTTTACCAAAGCTGCTGACCAACAAGCAGGTAAGAACTGGCGTGATGAGCAATTGCCTCGCTTCTTGAGTTATGAAGACTTAATGAAATGGCTTGCTAAAAACCAAACTCGTGATGAAAATATGGTAGTTAGACGCGAAGTAGTGACTATACGAAAATAAACATTATGCATAAATACATTATCCTATTACTTTTTTTGCTCTCTGCAATTACTTCTTTTGCAGAGAATGCCACCAATGTCCGTGTGCGACAGGAGGGCAAGAGTATTATTATTACATACGACCTCAGCCAAAAGTCTGTGGTCCGCTTGTTAATGGCATCTAGCAACTCGGAAAGTTATACCGAACTCAAAGCTATTAGTGGCAATGTGGGTAAAGGTGTACCCGCTGGCGAAAATCGCAAAATTGTGTGGAAACCATTGGAAGAAAATGAGAAATTCATCGCACAAAATGTTCGTTTCAAAGTGGAAGCGCAGAGTGCTTATGAATATTATACGCAAAACGCAAAAATCAAAACGCTTGTGATGGGACAATTGGGCTATTCTGTTGCTCCGCAGTTGAGTTATGGTGTAATGATAGGACAGATGTACAAGGGTATAGGATGGTTTGCTAATGTGCGTACAGATTTTCAAAGCAGGTACCCTACAGATTTATACATTGGTAGGTGGACATATGCATGGCAAAATGGATTGGATGAAACTCCATTTTTCTCAGGCAAATCACATAAATCACATTTTGACGTGAATGTAGGTTTTATGATGAATTTCTTGGAATGGAGTACTAAAAACAAGTTCAATACTTTTGGTTGCTACATTGGTGCTGGATATGGTAATCGTACGCTTCAGTGGGAAACAACGGATGGTACATGGGTTAATATAGCTAATGGAAGCACAGAAAGAGGGGTTAGTGCAAATATCGGCATATTTGGTAGTATTTCAGGAGCAACGATTAGTGCAGGTGTTAGTACAATCAACTTTGCGTATATGGAAGTAGAAATGGGTATCGGATTTATGTTTTAATGGAGGAATAGAAAATGAAAAAGATATATCTTATAATATGGACTTTGATTTTAGTAGTAGTGTCTATTTCTTGTGAAAAAGATGATGAGGCTATGTTGAGTACAATCTCTGTAGCAAGTGAGACTTTCGTTTCATATTACAATTCTGTAATGATTGAAACTAAATTTAAAACTGAACCTGAACGTTTCTATAGACCCACGTTAAAAACGGTCTTTGTGCAATGTTCTACAAGAGCAGATTTTGCAGAATATGAAGAGGCATTGATGAACGGGAAAGATTATTCTTATAAAGTACAATTGAATGATTTACAAGATAATACTACTTATTACATACGCTATGTAGCATCCAATCGCTATTCTTCTGCAAGGACTGAAGAAATAAGTGAGTTCAAAACATTAGAAGAAATCATACCTATAGATTTAGGCTTGAGTGTTAAATGGGGAACCTATAACATAGGTGCTAAAAGCCACGAGGATTATGGTGACTACTTTGCGTGGGGCGAAGTTGCAACAAAAGCAATCTATAATTGGAGTACGTATATATGGTGCCAAGGTTCAGGGACAACAATAACCAAGTACAACACGGATAGTTATTTTGGTTCAGTAGATAATAAAATACAATTAGAGTTATCAGATGATGCTGCTAGTGTCATTTGTGGTGATGCTTGGCGTATGCCAACTGATGCCGAATTGACTGAACTAAAAAATAACTGTATCTGGACATGGGTCAATCAAAACGGAGTAAATGGCTACAGAGTGACAGGAAGCAATGGTAATTGTATATTCCTCCCCGCAGCAGGTTATTATTATAACAGTTCCATCAAAGAAAATGACTGCATCGGATACTACTTATCAAGTTCGCTCTGCACCTATCAGACAAATGGTGCATGTATGATGATTTTCGATTCTAGTCGTGTGAGTTGTTTCATGGATGGGCGGCATATTGGAGCTAGTATTCGTCCTGTATACCAATATAATAAATAGATGAACTAAATATCTAAACATATGCGAAACCTAAATTTATTTATCATTTTATTACTATGTTGCAATATTCTTGCCCAATCCAACGTCAGCGCACCAATGGATTTTCACATTGAGAAAGAAGTGGTGCCTGCGGTACTTAATGTAGTGCCAGGTACATTGCAATTCGTAGATCAAGACAACAACAATGTGATTGATGCTAACGAAAAGTGCCAAATTCGTTTTCAAATTGTCAACTCGGGTAGGGGTGATGGTTATGGATGCGTGGCACGAACTACAGCGACTGGTAATACTCAAGGTATCGTTATCTCTGATGTACGTCTTCCTGTAGTTCCAGCTGGTGCAAAACAATGGGTGGAAGTTCCTATCGCAGCAAGTGCATCTACCCAAACAGGGGAGATTGCACTCAATATCGTCGTGAATGAACCCAATGGATTTAGTACTGAGAAGATAGAATCCGTCATTGGTACACACAAGCTCAAAACACCTTTTGTGAATGTTGTAAGTTACAAAGTACATGGTGCAGCATCTGGCATCTTGGAACGAAGAAAGCCATTTAGTTTACAGGTGATTGTACAAAACACAGACCAAGGTACAGCAGAAAATATCAAAGTAGGAATAACCATTCCCGACAATGTAAATCGTATTGGCGGAGAGATGGACAATGTGACAATCGCTTCATTAAAAGCAGGTGAGAGTCGAACATTGGAATATGAACTCATCGCCAACCAAGAAGCTGCAGAAAAAATGGATATTCAAATTGCCCTATCTGAGAAGCAAGGCAAATATGCAGAAAACGCAGACATCCCTCTACAATTTGGTCAGCATATTGGTAGTAGCATAGCGATGAATGTACAACGCCAAGATCAAGAGGTGGAGATTAAACGGGCTTCATTGACATCTGCAGTAGATGAGAATATCCCAGAAACCAATACAAAGAACAGCAATACTTTTGCGCTAATTATTGCTAACGAGAATTATCAATCTGTAGCCTCTGTGCCATACGCGCTCAACGATGGAAATATTTTCCGTGAGTATTGTATCAAGACATTGGGCATACCAGAGAAGCAAATCAAATATATTCCTGATGCGACTGGCAACCAAATCAAAGCACAAATAAACTGGTTACAAACACTTGCAGAGGTGTTTACTGATCCGCATATCATATTCTACTATGCTGGTCACGGAATACCTGACGAGAGTAGTCGTACTGCGTACTTATTGCCTGTGGACGGCATCGGAACGGATGTAAGTACAGGATATAAATTGGATGACCTCTATGCTGTATTGGGCAAAATGCCTGCGGAGAATGTAACGGTGTTTATGGATGCATGTTTCTCTGGTAGTAAGCGTGAGCAAGGTATGTTGGCTTCCGCACGTGGTGTAGCTATCAAAGCCAAGAGTGGAATGCCACAAGGCAATATGGTAGTGTTCTCCGCAGCGCAAGGCGATGAAACAGCTTATCCAAATAATGATGAAAAACATGGCATGTTTACGTATTTCTTGCTCAAGAAATTGCAAGATACTAAAGGCGATGTTACTTTACAAGAATTAGGAGAATACATCACTCGCAATGTGAGCCAACAATCCATTCTTCTCAACGGCAAATCACAAACGCCATGCGTGACACCATCTGCATCGTTAGATGCCTCTTGGCGTGAATGGAAACTAAAATAACATTTGCTTACTACAAGACTTTCGGCACAATCTTCAGCACCCAAAAACTTTTTTCTAAAAAAATACACCTACGCGGGATAGTCAGTAAACACTACACTTCCCGCGTGTTGTATATACCATTTTACCCTCCAAATTCTCTAATCTTCGGCGCAAAACTACTTCCGCGCTGAAGATTTTTGCAGCATTATTATAGAAATAGAAAGGCGATGGAAATGGACAAATTTACACTTTTTATCCATTACGCTTGCATATATTGAATAAAATCACTACCTTTGCAGCCTATTCACAATATATTACTGTAATTATAAACAACAAATTATATGAAATGTCTTATTATCGGCTCTGGCCCTGCGGGCTATACCGCAGCAATCTATGCTTCACGTGCCAACCTTAGCCCTGTACTCATCGAGGGCATGCAAGTGGGTGGACAACTCATGATTACCACCGAAGTAGAGAACTTTCCTGGTTATCCAGATGGCGTAGAACCCTATCAAATGATGGACGATATGCGCCGTCAAGCGGAACGTTTTGGCACCCAATTCGTATCTGGTATGGTTACAAAGGTGGATTTCTCTTGCTCGCCAAAGAAAGTGTGGGTAGAGGACGACCAACTCTACGAAGCAGACGCCGTGATTATTGCTACAGGTGCGAGTGCCAAGTTCCTCGGCATTCAATCCGAAGAAGACTATAAGGGTCGTGGCGTGTCGGCATGCGCCACTTGCGACGGATTCTTCTACCGCAAAAAGACGGTAGCTGTAGTAGGTGGTGGTGATACCGCTTGCGAAGAGGCAAACTACTTGGCAGGACTATGCGAGAAAGTATATATGATTGTGCGCAAACCCTATCTCCGTGCATCAGAAATCATGCAACAACGTGTGAAGAACAATCCAAAGATTGAGATATTGTTTGAGCACAACACCCGCAATCTCACTGGCGAAAACAAAGTGGAGGGTGCTGACCTCATCTACAAAAAAGGTACACCCGAAGAGGAGATTCGCCATATTGCTATTGATGGCTTCTTCCTTGCTATCGGGCATAAGCCCAACACCGACCTCTTTGCGGAATATCTCAACCGCGATGCAGAAGGATATATCGTGGTAGAAGGTGATAGTCCACGCACCAACGTGGCAGGTGTATTCGCAGCTGGCGACTGCGCTGACCCACACTATCGTCAAGCCATCGTAGCTGCTGCGAGTGGTTGCAAAGCTGCTATGGAAGCCGAGAAATACATTGCAGCATTATAAAATGCACTATTGCAAGCACAAAACAAAAAAGACTTCGGAATAATCCAAAGTCTTTTTTTGTGGTGCCACCAGGAATCGAACCGGGGACACAAGGATTTTCAGTCCTTTGCTCTACCAACTGAGCTATGGCACCTGATTTATTTCCAAATCGGCTGCAAAGGTACTGCTTTTTTTTGAACTGACCAAATATTTTGACATTTTTTTTATAAAAAACTACTTTTTTGAATAAAAACATCGTAAATATCAGAAAAAAAGTGTAACTTTGCAGACAAATATCACTTCCATGGAATTACAAGTCATTGCACATGCTCACAACGGTTTCTCTCAAAAGTTTGGCATTCCTCGCCAAAGCAGAGAAGGCTCTTGTATCGAAACACATATTATATTTACGCGCACATACCGCGTGCGCGAAGCATTACGTGGAATAGAGGATTATTCGCATTTGTGGTTATTATGGGGATTTTCGCAATGCGAACAGGTCAAAAGTGAAAGGTCAAAGGTGAAAGATGGTGGATTAGAATGGTCTCCAACCGTACGTCCACCACGATTGGGTGGTAATAAACGTATGGGAGTATTTGCTACCCGTTCGCCTTTCCGCCCTAATCCGATAGGATTAACCAGTGTTAGACTATTGCGTATAGAAGACACAACAGAGAATGGTTTGGTATTAGTAGTATCAGGAGCGGATCTTTTAGATGGTACGCCCATCTATGATATCAAGCCTTATTTGACATTCTCAGATAGTCATCCAGAAGCCAGAAGTGGTTTTGCAGAAGCATCACAAGATTATCGTTTGCAAGTAGAAATAGCAGAGGAGTTGTTAGCGCAAAGTGTGCGTAAAGATTGTCCATGGGATGCTATTCACGAGATATTGAGTCAGGACCCACGACCTGCCTATCAAAATGATTCGGAGCGCATCTATCACCTTGACTATGCAAATTGGGCGATTGACTTCACCGTTGAAAATGCAACCGTTTGCGTAAAAAACATGTGGCAAAAAGAGTGATTTTATCATCATTTATTTGCGTATCCAAATAAAAATATGTAACTTTGCGGTGATTTTATTACTTAACGTAAAATAACAACTAAAAAATATCAACTTATGAAGAAAATCTTTACATTTTTTGCTGCAATGACTTTTGTATTGTCTATGAACGCAGCACCAGAAACCGTTTATTTTGTGAATGCTCTTGATTGGACTGGAACTATCAAAGCATACGGATGGGGCGGTACTAAAAATGACACATGGCCAGGTAATCCTATGACCAAAGAAACCGAGCAGATTGCAGGTAAGGACGTATATTCCTATACCAAAGAGGCAGGTACTTATCCAAACATTATTTTTACTAATGGTTCAAAGCAAACAGCCGATTTGAAATGGAATGCAGGCAAGTACTATGTGATTGATGGTTGGTACACCAAAGAAGAGGTGGCAGAGAAATTGGGACAACCTATTGAAGACGTGTATATCGTTGCAGGTCAAAGTGCGCTGATGGGTAGCGAATGGAGTACTGCAGACCCAGTGAATAAGATGACCAAGCAAGCGGATGGTTCATACAAGTTGGTGAAGGAGAACTTGCAATTAGCCATCGGCAGCTACGAATACAAAGTAACAAAGAACTACTCGTGGGATTGGTGTCTTCCTGTAGAAGGGAACAATAAACTTAAAATCGAGACTGCAGGCACATACACAGTCACCTTTACGCTGAATGCTGCTTTGGATAATCTTTCTGCACAAGCCACACTAACTCAAAAAGACCCTAATCAGGAGGTAAAATTGCCTGTCGTAGTATTGGCAGGTGAGATGAACGAATGGAGTACTACCGCTACACCATTTGTGGCAGCTGCAGATAGTCTAACTGCTTCAGTTGCCGTAGAATTGCAAGCGCAGACCTATGCGTTCAAGGTGGTAGTAGATAATAGCTGGTTATCTAACATTACAGAGATTACTCGCGATGCATGCAGCAATATCTTCTTTGATGTATTGGATGGCGAGGAGACCAACGCGAAAATTGTAGCGGATGTGGCTGGCACATATACTTTCGTATGGACATATGCTGATAAGACCTTGTCGGTAACATTCCCAGTTGTGAGCTCAGTGGAGGACGTACAAGCAGATAGTCATACCAAGAAAATCATCCGCAACGGACAATTGTATATCATCCGTGACGGTGTTCAATTCAATATCTTGGGACAAGTAACCAAGTAATTTCTATTCGAAATACCTAAAAATGGTGTGTCAATATACATGGCACACCATTTTTTTCGCTACTTTTGGGGATTGTACACTTTCCAAAATAGCAGTACCTTTGCAGCCGATTTCAAAGGTACAAAAATTTATCACTATATGAACAAGAAATTACTTATCTTTTTTATTTTTGCGGGCATATTGGCTAATATGACTTCGGTGTATGCCCAGCACCATCATCATCACTCCGACAAGAAGTCCGATGCCCATATCGCAGGACACGTATTGGATGCTCACACAGGCGAGCATCTTTCTTTTGTCAATGTGCAAGTCAAGGGCACTTCGCTGGGGTGTCTAACCGATGAATCGGGGCACTTCTACCTCAAGAACCTCCCCGAAGGCGACCTCACTATTGTCTTCTCCATGATTGGCTACGAGACCATAGAGCGCTCTCTCCGTTTGAAACGTGACACGCTTATCGAGATGAACGTGGAGATTGCAGAAACATCCTTTATGATTGACAACGTGGTCGTTACTGCCAATAAGTACGAAACCAAACAGAAGGAAGTGGCAACCATTGTCAATGTCATCTCGCCTCTTATCATCGAGTCCACTACTTCCAATACGATGGCGGACGTGCTCAATTTCCAAACGGGCTTGCGCGTCGAGGAGACATGCTCCAACTGCGGTGTGCCACAAATTCGTATCAACGGTCTAGAAGGACAATACACTCAAATCCTCATGGACTCCCGTCCTATCTTCTCTTCGTTGGCTTCGGTCTATGGCTTGGAGCAACTGCCTGCGGGTATGGTGGATCGCATCGAGGTCATTCGTGGTGGCGGTAGCGCGCTCTACGGTGCCAATGCCATCGCGGGCGTAGTGAACATCATCACCAAAGAGCCTTCACGCAATTTCTTCAATGTCAATCATACCACTGCTTTCACGCAAAGTGGCACCTATGACATCAACACCGCTATGAATGCCAGTGTCGTGTCGGAGAATCAAAAAGCAGGTATCTTCCTCTTTGGCGTGCAGCGCAACCGCGAGCAATACGACCGCGACAAAGATGGCTATTCCGATATCCCGCTGCTCAACTCCACCACCGCTGGTTTCCGCTCGTTCTTCAAGACTTCCGACTACTCCAAACTCACAGCCGAGTACCATCACACCACCGAGTATCGCCGTGGCGGATATGGCATTGATAGCGTGCAACCACACGAATCGCCTCTCTGCGAACAACTGCGACACAATATCGATGCCGCTACCCTCAAATGGGATATGTTCACCGCTGACAACAAACACTTCTTGAGTGTATATAGCAGTTTCCAGCATATCGGCCGCAACAGTTATTTCGGCACGAACTACAATCCTAATGCCTATGGCAAATCCACGGATATTGTGTCGGTTACGGGCGCGCAATACCGTTTCTCTTATCCATGTGGTCTGATGAATGCTGACCTCAGCGCGGGTGCCGAGTATTCGTATAACCAACTCCGCGACCAGATTCTTGGTTACGACCGCAACACCCTCCAACGCGTACATCTCGGAGGGGGATACATTCAAAACGAATGGAAGAACAAACAATGGTCGATTCTCGTAGGTGGACGTCTGGAGCAGCACTCTTTGCTGGAGAAACCAGTCTTCTCCCCTCGTGCGAATGTGCGCTATACGCCTATCGACCCTATTATCTTGCGCCTGAGCTATGCCAGCGGCTACCGCGCACCACAAATCTACGAAGAGGACTTGCACGTAGGTGCAGTGGGTGGCGAAGTTTCGCTCATATCCTTAGACGAAAACCTACGCCCCGAATACAGCCACTCCGTCAGCGGAAGCATTGATATGTACAAACGCTTTGGCAAATGGGATCTCAACCTTACCCTTGAAGGATTTTTCACCCAACTCAACGATGTTTTCACACTCGTAGAGAACGGACATGACGCACAAGGCAACCTACTCTTGACGCGCACTAACGCGAGCGGCGCACGCGTAGCGGGACTGAATGTAGAAGCCAAAGTCGGCTACGGTCACTTGCTCACTTTCCAAGCGGGTTATACCTACAATCATAGCCGTTATATCGAACCCGAACAATGGAGCGAGAATCCCAATATCGCCCCTCAACGTCGCATGTTCCGCACCCCTGACCACTATGGCTACTTCCTCTGCAATATTGAGCCGTTCAAGCATTTCCATATTGTCACCAACGGCAAGGTCACTGGCAGTATGCTCGTGCAGCACTTTGCGGGCTACGTGCCAGAAGATGAAGAGGTAGAAACACCCGTATTCTTCGAGTGGGACGTGAAACTCTGCTACGATATTCCGCTGTACAAACATTATACACTGGAGATTAACGCAGGTGTAAAGAACCTGCTCGACCATTTCCAACGCGACATTGACCAAGGTATGGACCGCGATGCAGGTTATGTATATGGTCCTGCTACCCCTCGCACGTTCTTCGCTGGAATCAACTTGAAAATTTAAGCCATTAATACAGCAACAAGCCGCCCAACAAATTGTTAGGCGGCTTGTTTTATGTTGTATGAGTATAATTACTCAGCGTGCTTGCAAGCTGCGTTAGGGCAGTCTGCTTTCTTCTCGCAACCAGTTTGTGGGCACTCAGCCTTTGGGCACTCAGGTTTTGTACAGCAACTATCCGCTTTTTGGCATGGTTTAGCCTCTGGGCACTCTGCTTTACAGCAAGCATCTTTTTTCTCACACTCTGCTTTTTGGCAGCACTCGGTAGCAGGTTTATCACAGCAGTTGTCTTGTTTGCAAGCAGCTTTCTTGCAGCAACCCATAGCAGCTACAGCTATGGCAGCAATTAATAAAATCTTTTTCATACAATAAATAATTAATATAGTTATTTCAATGTTTCTTTGCAGCTTTACAAGTTGTTAAAATTTGCTATTCTAACTGACATGGCTGCAATTTTCGTGCAAAAGTAAGATATTTTTTGCATATACGCAAAAAAAATTGTAACTTTGCAGCGAAATTCATTGATTTTTCTTCTATATGGCAAAAAAACAATTCACAAAAGACACCATTTGGGGGTTGATAATAAAAAACATACTACTCGCAGCAGTTGTAGTGGCATTACTTATTGTCGTGTTAGTTCTTTCACTCCGTAGCTATACTAAACATGGTAAAGAAATCACTGTACCCGATATCAATGGTTTGTATATCGAAGAGGCAAAAATCACTTTATCAGCCGAAGGACTGCTATTGGAAGTGATAGACTCCACCTATTCCAACAAAGCCCCTTTAGGCACTATTGTAGAGCAAAATCCGATAGCCAATTCCAAAGTAAAAGAAGGTCGCACGATTTATGTTATTCAAAACGCTCGTATGCGTCGTCCTGTAGTAATGCCCCCTATGCGTGACATTAGTCTTCGTCAAGCGGAAGCCACGTTGCGGTCATTGGGTTTGGTGATTGATAGCATTGTATATGAGCCATCAGCCTATCGTGATATCATCCTCGACATTCGCAGCGAAGGAGAAGTGGTAGAAGCAGGTACCCGTCTCGTAGAAGGTACGCCTATCGTATTAGTAGTTGGACAAGGACAAGGCACCGAAGAAATCATTATCCCATCAGTTGTTGGAAAAAATTTGGACGAGGCCCGAGCATGGTTATTATCACACAAACTAACTGTAGGTATAGTGGAATATGATACCCCACCCACTGAAGAAAACATCCAATCCTATATCGTATATTCACAAGCTCCAGAAAGTGGCATAGTTATTGTGGAAGGCAATAGCGTGAACCTCAAATTATCGTTGGACATCGAAAAAACCGTTACTGCTGATAACGAACAGGATGAAGAAGAGTTTTTCTGATTTACTATTTGACAATTGACAATTTATTCATTTGAGTATTGATAATGTACGAACCTGAAGTAGAGCAAGAGGTGTGGGAACGCTGGCGTTGCGAAGTGGATAAAGGACAAACACCTCAACGTGTGGATAAGTATTTGGCAGAACATATGGCAGGTACTTCGCGGAATCGTATCCAAAATGCTGCCGATGCAGGCAATGTTTGGGTAAATGGTAAACCAGTAAGCAGTAACTACAAAGTAAAACCATTCGATATTATACAAGTATTACTTGACCACGAACCACACGACTATACCATCCATCCCGAAGATATTCCATTAGAGGTCGTGTATGAAGATGAAGACGTATTAGTCATCAATAAACCCGCCGGTATGGTAGTACATCCTGGGCATGGTAACTATGAGCATA
Organism: Paludibacteraceae bacterium; assembly: GCA_045591505.1. Lineage (GTDB taxonomy): Bacteria > Bacteroidota > Bacteroidia > Bacteroidales > Paludibacteraceae > Colicola. The sequence goes on along the minus strand of JAZNSW010000003.1, from coordinate 93,748 downwards.
CATTACTCAATGCATTAGCATACTATTTTCGCGATAAATTAGATATCAATGACCCTAACATTGGTCTGGTGCATCGCATTGACAAAGATACAAGCGGACTGCTGCTAATTGCCAAGACCCCCGAAGCCAAAACACATTTGGGTAAACAGTTCTTTGAGCATAGCACCGAGCGTACATATAATGCCCTCGTTTGGGGAACATTTATCGAAGATGCGGGGACAATAAATGGTGCGTTAGCGCGCGATAATCGAGATCGAACGATATACCGCATATGGGATATAGAAGAAAATCCCAATGCTAAAGAAGCCGTCACACATTGGCGCGTATTAGAAAGATTCGCATATGTCACACTAGTAGAATGTCGATTAGAAACGGGACGTACACACCAGATTCGCGTACATATGAAAAGTATTGGGCATCCACTTTTTGCTGATGAAAAATATGGCGGTATGGAAATACTCAAAGGATTGCCCACACAGAAGTATAAACAATATATCCAAAATTGTTTTACCCTTTGTCCTAGACAAGTACTACATGCCAAGACATTGGGTTTCACTCACCCCAGAACGGGAGAAAGAATGCACTTTGATAGCCCTTGGGCTGAAGATATGTTAAACCTAATAAACAAGTGGAGGTCCTATGAACCGAATACTTTGGGCAGATGATGAGATTCATTTGCTAAAACCTTACATTATTTATCTACAAGAAAAAGGGTACGAAGTTACCCCAGTGAATAACGGACAAGATGCCATAGAGGCTTGTCACGAGCAGCAATTCGATATCGTTTTCTTAGATGAGAATATGCCTGGTTTGTCAGGTTTGGAAGCATTGCAAGAAATTAAAACGCTATGCCCAACCCTACCAGTAGTGATGATTACAAAATCAGAAGAAGAACGCATCATGGAGCAAGCTATTGGACAGAAGATTGCTGACTACTTAATCAAACCTGTTAATCCTAGTCAAATACTGCTGTGTCTAAAAAAACATATCCACCAACGAGAAATAGTAGAAGAACATACTAATACAACCTACCGTCAAGAGTTCTCTGATATTACCTATATGATTGATACCGCCAATACTATCGAAGAGTGGATGGCAATTGAACGCACACTCACACGGTGGGAATTGGAATTAGAAACAGTGGATTCTTCCATGCACGACATGCTACGTATGCAACGTGAACAAGCCAATAAAACCTTTGCGAAATTCATTGCCAAAAACTATGAAAATTGGTGGAGCAATCCATCTACCCGCCCAACCATGTCGCAAGATGTGATGAAAAAACATGTTTTCCCGCTTCTAGATAAAGGCGAAAAAGTATTTTTTGTGGTAATAGATAACTTCCGTTACGACCAATGGAAAACGATTCAACCCCTACTCTCTGAGTGGTTTAACGTAAAAGAGGAGCAGATGTATACATCCCTACTACCAACTGCGACCCAATATGCAAGAAATGCTATATTCTCCGGATTAAGTCCGCTACAAATACAAGAACTGTATCCTCATCTGTGGATTGACGAAGATGAGGAAGAAAGCAAAAATAACAACGAAAAAGATTTAATCCAAACACAATTAGAGCGTTTTCGCAAGCGATATAGTTATTCGTATTTTAAAGTGAATGAGAGCGATTTTTGCGAAAAGATTACCCGCCAATTTAAAGGTCTGCAAACACCACTAAATGTGGTAGTGCTCAACTTCATTGATATGTTATCGCACTCACGCACAGAAAGCAAAATGATGCGCGAACTGGCGAATGATGAAGCAGCATATCGCAGCTTAACACTCAGTTGGATGCGACATTCACCTACAGCGGAGATGTTTCGTCGCATTGCAGCATTAGGCTACAAAGTTGTATTAACTACTGATCATGGCACCACACGCGTGGACAATGCTGTGCAAATCATTGGCGATAAAAACACCAATACCAATCTGCGATACAAAGTGGGTAAGGCACTCAATTGCCAAGCAAAAAACTGCTTTGAGATTACCCGTCCTAAGCAAGTAGGATTGCCATGTCCAAATGTAAGCAGTAGTTATATCTTCTGCACCAACAGCGATTTCTTTGCCTATCCAAATAATTTCAATCACTATGCACAATTCTATCGAGACACTTTCCAACATGGTGGTATTTCCATGGAAGAGATGCTCATTCCAATCGTGACACTTGAACCTAAATAATGATGAAAAAGATAAAACGGATTCTCATCCTACTTCTATCCTTATTGCTGCTTTTCATTGTCTATTCGATGATTTCGCACCAATACAAAAAACCAACAACAACCTTTTCGCATACACTCAAGGTACTAACTTATAACACCCAAGCCTTGTGTTTAGGGAAGAAGAATACCGCGAAACAAATGTTGGCATATCTCTGCGAAAGCGATGCAGATGTATTGTGTTTGCAAGAAGTAAAGGTATATAAAAAAGCTCCCCATATCACCTTGCCCGAACTACGTGAGGCGATGAGGAAATATCCATATACATATTACGATTTCAAACTATACAACAGCAAAAGGCAGTTTGGCAACGTGATATTCTCCAAATATCCATTAACCAACAAACACACTGTGCAATACGAATCGAATAACAATATTAGCAGTTGCTGTGACATTTCCATCGGGAAGGATACCATTCGTCTTATTGTTAATCACTTAGAAAGTTACCACCTGCAAAAAGGAGATTTGATGATAGACACCATTATCGGTTCACAGTTGAAAAATAGTCCACTTAAACAAAAAATGGATGCCGCTGATCGATTACGCCATGCACAAGCAAATGCGGTAAAAGATGAAATTAATCAATCTCCACACCCCGTGATTGTTGTGGGAGATTTCAATGCTATACCGCTATCCTATGTATATTGGAAAATCCGTTGGGGCTTACGTGACTGCTTTTTAGAGGGTAGTTTTGGTAAGTTGGGCAACACCTATAAGAAAGGACCTTTCGGTATTCGCATTGATTACATCCTATGTTCTAAAAAATTCACTCCCATAAAATGCGAAGTGGACAAAGTGCAATACTCTGACCACTTCCCTATGATTGCCACAATTAGTTGGTAAAAGAACAACCATCAATAAACCCTACAATGATTCGTGATAATGATAATCACGATAATCATTATCCTTATCGCGTTTGATACGAGGATGACGAGGAGGAAACTTATCTTCCCACTTATTTCGAATCCAACGCTTTATATTCTCTATCCAACGGCGGAAAGAACCATCATTCCAAGGCGTAGAATCAAATCCATCATATCCACGATGACGCCACCAAAGAATCAATAGCCAACCAAAAATCATTCCACCTAAGTGCGCAAAATGTGCCACATTATCTCCTGCAGAAGGAGCCAAACCTGTGAATAATTCAATCAGCGCGTAAATAATAACTAATGTACGCGCGCGTATATGGATGGGGATAAACATGATAAACATTCGTACATCGGGGAATAGCCAACCAAAAGCTAACAGTATTCCAAATACTGCACCACTAGCACCTATTGTCACAACCCGATTTGCCAATGCAGCAGCCATCATAGGATCTACACTATTGAGAATAGGTTGCAACTGGCACGCCCACACAATCTCCTGAATAACACCAGCACCAATACCTGTGACCAAGTAATAAATCAAAAAACGCTTACTCCCCCATCGCTCTTCAATAGCAGGTGCAAACATGAGTACTGCAAACATATTGAAGAAGAGGTGCGAGAAGTTTGCATGCATAAACATATAGGTAATTGGCTGCCAAAAACCAAATTCAGATGCAGTGAGATAATGCAAACCGAATATGTGCGAAAAATCTATACCATATCTACCAAATACATAATCTGCAAAAAAGCAAATTACATTAATAATAAGTAGATTTTTCGTGATAGGAGGTAAATTTCTAAACATTATTATAGGAATGATTAATTTGTTGCAAAAGTAGTAAAAATTCACGAATTTACAAACAAAAACCGTGCTATGGCAGAAAAAATAGTACAAAATGGCAGAAAATTCTATTTTTTTTGCCACAACTATTTGTAATATTAGAAAAATGTAGTAACTTTGCATGCAATTCGTTGATTTTTTCAATGAAAACGTTTAAGTTTAACTTTAAAATTTATTTTTGGTATGAATAAAGCAGAATTGGTAGCTGCAATTGCAGCTGAAGCTGGTTTGACAAAAGTGCAAGCACAAAATGCTCTTGAAGCAACTGTTAAAGCAATTTCTGGTGCTCTTCAAAATGGTGAGAGCGTACAATTAGTAGGTTTCGGTACTTTCTCTGTTGTAGAGAAAGCTGCTCGCCAAGGCGTTAACCCTGCTACTGGTGCTAAGATTGAGATTGCTGCTAAAAAAGTGGCTAAATTCAAAGCTGGTAAAGGATTGGTTCTCTAATTAGCATCAATCATATAACGAGTTGCTTCTATGGGGCAACTCGTTTTGTGTTACATCAAAAACAGAAAACATATAAACCTTTTTTTTTTATAACTATGCTGAATATTATACTTTGTGGTGCTCCAGGTAGTGGAAAAGGCACACAATCTGATCTTATCGTAGAAAAATATGGATTACAGCACCTTTCTACTGGCGATGCACTCCGCGCTGAAATAAAATCGGGTAGCGAACTTGGCAAAGAAATTGGTGAATTAATAGCAGCGGGTAACCTTGTTCCTGATCATAAAATGATCCACCTCATTGAGCGCTATTTGGATAACCTCCCTGCCGATTGTAAGGGTGTAATTTTTGATGGTTTTCCACGCACTGTAGCTCAAGCAGAGGCATTAGAACTATTGCTTGAACGTCGCCATATGAAGGCAGTACTTCTTGATATGTTCGTAGAAGAAGATGAAGTAATCAAACGCCTTCTCAACCGCGGAAAAACAAGTGGTCGTGCAGATGATAACTACGAAACAATCAAAAAACGTTTGCAAGTGTATCAAGCAGAAACCAAACCTGTTTGCACATTCTATCTCCACCGTCATAACTATTTTGCGATTAACGGCAATAACTCAATGGAAGATACATTCTGCCAAATTGACAATATTCTGAAACTGATTCAGAAGTAACGATTTTATAAACACTAAACACAACACATAATGGCTTCATCCTCGTTTATTGACTATGTAAAAATATACTGCCGCTCGGGTAAAGGTGGTGCAGGTAGTTTGCACTTCCATCGTGCGAAATATGTGCCCAAAGGTGGTCCTGATGGTGGCGATGGTGGACGAGGAGGGCATATTATCCTTCGTGGTAATCGCAATCTTTGGACATTGCTACACCTCAAATACCAAAAGCATATCTTTGCCACCGATGGTGGGAAAGGTGGTCCGTCACGTTCCTACGGAAAAGATGGTGAAGATAAAATTATTGAAGTACCATGTGGCACCGTGGTGTACAATGGAGATACAGGTGAATACATGTGTGAAGTGAAAGAGCATAATCAAGAGATTATTCTCTTCAGGGGCGGCAAAGGAGGATTAGGCAATTGGCACTTCCGTACTGCTACTAACCAAGCTCCGCGTTATGCCCAACCAGGCGAGCCATGCACAGAAGCAAACGTAATACTACAACTAAAAGTCTTAGCTGATGTAGGATTGGTAGGTTTTCCTAATGCAGGTAAATCAACTTTACTATCCGTAGTGAGTGCCGCGAAGCCAGAAATTGCAGATTATCCGTTCACCACACTCACTCCCCAATTAGGTATCGTTTCATACCGCGATGAGCAGTCATTTTGTATGGCAGATATACCTGGCATCATCGAAGGGGCTGCTGAAGGACGTGGATTAGGCTTGCGTTTTTTGCGGCATATAGAGCGAAATGCAGTACTCCTTTTTATGGTGCCCATTATTACTGAAGATATAGAGCATGAGTACCAAATCTTGTTGGCAGAATTGGAAAAATACAATCCACAGTTGCTAACCAAAGCCCGCATCCTAGCCATATCAAAATGTGATATTGCCGATGCGGAAATCAATATAGAAGAGTTAACTGCAAAACTCTCTCAGGCATTAGAAATTCCAGTTATATGCATATCTTCTGCCAGTGGTATGGGAATAACCGAACTGAAAGATATGCTTTGGGAAGAACTCAATAAAGAACAAAATCAAGTAATCGAAATCTCGCATAACCCAATTGACGTAAAAGTGATTGAGCATGTAGAAAATGACGATGACGAAGATGATGAACCACACACTATCTATCTCAACGAAGTGGAAGAGGAATGGGATTATGATAAGTATCGTGGTATAGGTTGGGATACGCAAGATGAGTAGTTTAGAGTTTAGAGTTTCGTGTTTAGAGATAAGAATACATACGACAAATTTATAGCGTGGCGCGAGCAGCATATTTCGCAAAAAAACTTAGTGCTAATGCTGAGTTTTTTTGTCGGAGCATTGTCTTCATGCGCTGCACAGTTGCTCAAACTGATGATTCATGGCATCCACCACATTGTGGAGCATTATCTCATTGAACAACACCATTGGTGGTATCTCATTACTCCAATGATTGGTATCACTTTGGCAGGGTTATTTGTTAAATACATTGTTAAAGATGACATATCACATGGTATCACCAAAATTCTATATGCCATTTCACAACGCAAATCTATCATTAAGGTACATAACATGTGGTCCTCGTTGGTAGGTTCTGCGTTGACTATTGGCTTCGGAGGTTCTGTTGGTGCAGAGGCTCCTATTGTCCTTACTGGTGCTGCCATCGGTAGCAATCTTGCTAAACTCTTCCGTCTTGATCAAAAAACCATGATGCTGATGATTGGTTGCGGTGCGGCGGGCGCAATCGGAGGCATCTTCCAAGCCCCTATAGCAGGATTGGTATTTACATTGGAGGTATTGATGATGGACCTTACAATGACACGTATGGCACCATTACTCATATCTTCTGTTACGGCAACAGCTATCTCTTTCCTTGCTAATGGGCAAGAGGCTATGTTTCCATTAACCCACAATGAACCATTTTTCGTAGAGCGATTGCCATGGTACCTCATTTTAGGTGTGATGTGCGGATTGGTATCCCTCTATTTCACCCGCGGAATGAATGCATTGGAACAGCTTTTTAAGCGTAAAATCCAAAACACATGGGTAAAATTTATTGTTGGAGGAACGGTATTGGGTGTATTGCTATTCCTCTTTCCCCCACTCTATGGTGAGGGTTATGATGTAATCAAACAACTTATCAACGGAGACTCCGTCTCTGCAATTGCGAATAGTCCTTTTGAGCGTTTCGGTACAGGATCATGGATATTAGTAGGATATTTCTCCGCTATTGTATTATTAAAGATTATTGCTTCTGTTGCTACCAATGGTGGAGGTGGTGTGGGAGGAATCTTCGCTCCATCACTTTTCATGGGAGCCATCGTAGGATTTATCTGCGCACGACTTATGAACTTAATAGGCATTGGTGTGCCAGAGGCCAATTTTGCCTTGGCAGGTATGTCTGGATTGATGGCAGGCGTGATGCATGCTCCGCTGACAGGAATCTTTCTTATTGCTGAACTCACAGGCGGCTATCACCTATTTATGCCACTCATGGTAGTAGCAGTTATCTCCTACCTAACAATACGTATTTTCGAACCACATAGTCTCTATGCCATGCGTTTGGCGCAAAAGGGCGAATTGCTCACACACAACAAAGACCGCTCCGTGCTCACGCTGATGAAAATGGAAAATGTATTAGAAACAGATTTGCTTACTCTCCATCCAGAAATGACATTGGGCGAGTTAGTAAAAGTGATAGCCCAAAGTAAACGAAATATTTTTCCCGTTGTAGATACTGAAGGACATTTGTTGGGTATATTGCTATTAGATGAGGTGCGCAATATTATGTTCCAACCTCGTTTATACAATCGCTTTACGGTCAAGCAATTGATGAACTCTCCGCAAGCACTACTTACTAATACGATGCCGATGGGTAAAGTGATGGAGGTTTTCGAAGATACAGGTGCATGGAATCTCCCCGTAGTAGACGAAAACAAGCAATATCTTGGTTTTGTTAGTAAGTCTAAGATATTCAACTCTTATCGCCACTTGCTTGTGCACTTCTCCGAAGAGTAAAATCGCAATTTAGCTAATCATCGGTCTTCCGAGGAGAAGACTGCAGCCATTTTTTCTTCCCAATCAGTGAGTTGTTTTTGGCAGAAAGATAGTAACTCTTTTGCTTCTTTGGCTTTGGCTTGATACGCATCCATACTTAATGCTTCTGACTGTTCTAATTCTTGAACAATCTGCTCTATACGTTGTATTGCCTCGTCGTATGTCATCATTCAAAATTTATTATTCCTTATCATTTTCCTTTTCCATCAAGAATCACACCAATCGTGTAAAATAGGATTTTTAAGTCAAGCAATAAGGACATATTCTCCATATATACAATATCATAGTTCAAGCGACGGACCATTTTCTCCATCGTATCCGTATATCCCACTTTGATAGGTCCCCAACTGGTTAAGCCTGGTCTAATCTTATAGAGAAGGCAATAGTATGGTGCCTGCTGTTCTATTTGATTAATGAAATATCTTCGCTCGGGACGTGGACCCACAATAGACATGTCGCCCTTCAACACATTCCACATCTGTGGTAATTCATCCAATCGATATTTACGTAACATCGCTCCCACAGGAGTAATACGCGGGTCATTATCGCCACTCAATAAAGGTTTTTCACCTTCGGAATGTAATTTCATGGTACGAAACTTAAGAATCTGGAAGGGGCGACCATGCAATCCTATACGTTCTTGGCGATAAATAGCTGGTCCTTCTGATGTGCAGCCGACAATGAAATACAAAACAACATACAGAGGCGACAATACCACCAAAGCAAATAATGATAAAAGAACATCTAATGCCCGCTTAATACACAAACTAGCATCGCTCATCTTATGCTCTGTAATCCGCACCAATGGCGTATCACCCACCTCTTTAATACTGGCTGCGCCTGTCAACATATCATACAAACGTGGCTTTACTGAAATTTCCACATCGTGTGGATAAAGATAATTTATAATCGAGTAAATATCTTTTTCGCTTGTATGCTCATCCAAATCAATTATCACCTCATCATATGTGTGTCGTTCTTGTTTTTGCAGAAAAACCTCCACTTCTGATACATCATGAATCGTATAAGAATTTGGATATTTAGGTACATTACGATGCAATATCATGGTTATCAATAGACGTGGCAGGTAACTCAATACAAATTGCAATCCCACCAAAACCAAAAGCGAAGTCAAATAGCGATGATAACTTATCACCACATCATCAATGACTATCACAAAAAAAGCCCCCAAAGCAATAATCAATGCCGAAATAAAAGTTGTTCGCAACTCTTTGCCATAATCTTTACGAATAGGACGTATATAATACCCTGATAAGTAATAGATTATCAAACAACCTAATGGATAGAACACTAATGGGCGATAGAAATCGAACATCGGTATAATAAATGCATCCACACTAAACACCTTTCCCTCATATACCAACCAACGAAACCCTAAAAATGCTACCCACACTAACAACGAGGAGAGTATATCTACTAAAATATACATCAATTGGCGTTGGCGATATTTGGTGATATGTGGTAGCATATTTTTTATATGTTATGGTCGGATAATAGTTATTCGCTCCGCTTCATCAATCTTGATGATAGATGATGGTTGATGTGACGTAGTATCTTGACGACGAAATTCACATACATAATCAACTGCACACAATAGTTCGGGATGAATATCTTGAAAATTCTTTGCAGCAGGTTCCCCACTAAAATTAGCGGAGGTTGATACAATAGGATGATGCAACTGTTCACAAAGTGCTTTAGTAAAAGGTTCTTCTGTGATACGTATGCCCACACTACCATCTTCTGCCAAAAGGTTTTGTGCCAGATTACGTGCATTTGGATAAATGATAGTGAGGGGGCGATGAGGTGATGAGTTCATGGTGTCATTTGGCGATACAGCAGTTGATTCAAGCAACATCCATGCGGTGTCAGGAACGCGCTCCATATATCCTTGCAACTTCCCTGCTCCATCTAATAGCACAAGCATCGCTTTAGAATCTATACGCCTTTTTATATCGTACACGCGCGCGACCGCCTGCTCGTTGGTTGCATCACAACCTATACCCCACACCGTGTCAGTAGGATAAAGTATCACTCCTCCGTTGCGTAACACACGTAGCGCATTCTGAAGATCATCTTTTTTGTAACGATTTTCCATTTCGACTGCAAAGGTAAGCAAAAATTTGCAGATACGCAAATTTTTAGAGGTGAAAGGTGCAAGGTGATAGGTTAAAGGCAAGAATATGTATAAAAAAAAGAAGGATTGTCATCCCGACAACCCAATCTTTACTTAACCTTAAATCTAATACCATGAAAAACACGGTGCAAAAGTACTGCTTTTTTTTTAACCCACCAAATATTTTGATAAAAAAATATGTTTAAAAGCACATTTTTCAACAATTTGCCACTTCCATTTGACAAAAAAGCAGTAAAATACTGAAAAATTTGCCTATTTCAGAATTTTGCAGTAATTTTGTACCCGATAAAATTTGCGTTAATAGGCAAATGGCATAAATTTTGCCAAGAAAGTGAATAAAATAATAACTAAATAACCTTTAATATTAAAAGATGAAACAATTAGATTTGACCCAGTACGGCATCGTAGGTACAACCGAAATCGTACACAACCCTTCTTACGAAGTTCTTTTTGCAGAAGAGACTAAAGCAGAATTAACTGGCTTTGACAAGGGCCAAGAGACTGAGCTTGGCGCAGTTAACGTGATGACTGGTGTTTATACTGGTCGTTCTCCAAAAGACAAATTCATCGTGGACGACGCACAAAGTCACGATAATGTTTGGTGGACAAGCGAAGAGTACAAGAACGACAACAAACCTATGTCTGAGGCTACTTGGGCTGTGGTAAAAGACATCGCTATCAAAGAGCTCTCAAACAAACGTTTGTTTGTAGTTGATGCATTCTGCGGTACTAACCCTGATACTCGTATTGCTGTTCGCTTCATCGTTGAGGTAGCATGGCAAGCACACTTCGTAACCAATATGTTTATCCAACCATCTGCTGAGGAGTTGGAGAACTTTGAACCTAACTTTGTAATTTACAACGCTTCTAAAGCTAAAGTTGAGAACTACAAAGAGCTCGGTTTGAACTCTGAGACTTGCGTAGCGTTCAACACTACCAGCCGCGAGCAAGTAATCCTCAACACATGGTACGGTGGTGAGATGAAGAAGGGTATGTTCTCTATGATGAACTACTTCTTACCTTTGCAAGGTATCGCTTCTATGCACTGCTCTGCTAACACCGACATGAACGGTGAGAACACCGCAGTATTCTTCGGTCTCTCTGGTACAGGTAAGACCACTCTTTCTACCGATCCTAAGCGTCTCCTTATTGGTGACGACGAGCACGGATGGGATGACAACGGTGTGTTCAACTTCGAGGGCGGTTGCTACGCTAAGGTTATCAACCTCGACAAAGAGTCTGAGCCAGACATCTACGCTGCTATCAAGCGCAACGCTCTCCTCGAGAACGTTACTGTGGACGAGAACGGCAAGATCGACTTCACCGACAAGAGCGTTACTGAGAACACCCGCGTAAGCTACCCAATCAACCACATCGAGAAGATCGTTCGCCCAATCTCTGCTGGTCCTGCAGCTAAGAACGTTATCTTCCTCTCTGCTGACGCATTCGGCGTATTGCCTCCAGTATCTATCTTGACTCCAGAGCAAACCAAATACTACTTCCTCAGCGGCTTTACTGCTAAACTCGCTGGTACTGAGCGTGGTATCACCGAGCCAACTCCTACTTTCTCTGCTTGCTTCGGCCAAGCATTCTTGGAGTTGCACCCAACTAAATATGCTGAGGAGCTCGTAAAACGCATGGAGAAATCTGGCGCTAAGGCTTACCTCGTTAATACTGGCTGGAACGGTACTGGCAAGCGTATCTCTATCCGCGATACACGCGGTATCATCGATGCTATCCTCGGTGGTGACATCTTGAATGCTCCTACCAAGAAGATCCCATTCTTCGATTTCGAGGTTCCAACTGCATTGCCAGGTGTTGATCCTGCCATCCTCGACCCACGCGACACTTATGCTGACGCTGCCCAATGGGAAGAGAAAGCTAAGGATTTGGCAAGCCGTTTCATCAAGAACTTCGCTAAATATACCACCAACGAGGCAGGTAAGGCTCTCGTTGCAGCTGGCCCACAACTCTAATCCCATAGAGAATAAATATTCCAAGAAGGTGTGTCTATTAGACGCACCTTCTTTTTTCTTGTCAATTACGCACAATACATGCACTATTCACGTACAATAGACGGACAATACACGCACAATAAGCGCACAATTCCTATCACTTCCGTGAAGGATAATAATGACTATCTTGGATTAAATATCACCGCTTCTATTACTTCGTTACAGGTAGTTGGACAATAGTTAACCACAAATCTGGATTTTCTTGATTCCAAATACCATCAACGTACACAGCGCGGGGACTTTCGAGAATGGTATAACCTTCTTTTTCTGCATAAGCAAACACCTCTGCGTAAGCGTCAATGAGTCGCTCGTAAGGTCCGTAGTGCTTGTAGCAGATGGCGGTTTCTACCGATGGAAGTTCGTAGAAATGAATGAGTTCGGAGTCAACTTTGGCTTCTTTTACCCGCTCGCAGTATTCTATATCAATACTTTCGGGTTTATACTCATTTCCTAATTCCCGAGTAAAACTAAATCCAGGTTCGGGACATTCGCAGCCGAGGCGAGCCATTTCTGGACCGATAACTTCACAGCATAGACTTCCTAATTCGCTATAGTTATGAATACTACCTTTGTAACTGGCCACCGTGCAAGACGGTAAAGCTTGAATTGTAAATTTTTCCATTTCTTCATGTTTTTTACGAGCGTTCAATATCGCCAAAAGTTGCGTATGTCGGGTTTGCAGTTGAGCTAACTGTTGTTCGGTGCTTGCGATCTTTGTTACTAACATTGCTGGATCTGGATAATGTGTATCTTGTTTGTATAGGTCAACAATCTCCACAAGACTAAACCCCAATGATTTCAGTTCGCGTATAGCTCCCATCTTTTGCATTTGTCCAACCGAATAATATCGGTAACCCGAATAGCGATCTATGTGTTCTGGAATCAAAAGACCCAATTTATCATAGTGTCGCAGCGTCTTTATGGTCACTCCACAAAGGCGAGAGAACTCTCCAATTTGTAATTTGAGTTGCTTCATAAATGCTTTGTTTTCGAAAACGGTGCAAGGGTACTGCTTTTTGGTAAAATGTGCAAGATTCCCTAAGGGACGAGTTAGCATTTTTTTTGAAAAAATTGCACAAAGCTCCACACTCCGTGACGGGTAATCCCAAATCGGTCATTAGATTTAAGTAAAAAAGTGCTTTTTATTAAGATTGCCGTCTCTTTTAGTTCTCTTATACCTCACCTAATTCCACCGACCGACGACCGAGAGACGACCGAGAGAAGAGCGAAGCGTTATCGTGCCCTTGCGGCTAAGAACTCCGCACTTTTCTTAAGATTGCTTCCCTAAAAAAATTGTTTCCCTTCCTAAAAAGGTTGACTTGATTCCCGAAAAAGTTGTCTTCATTCCTAAAACAGTTGACTACTTTCCTGAAAAAGTTGACTAAAAAGTCGCTCTTCTCTTGCTCAATTCAACAAAATATCGTAATTTTGTCCAATAAAATGAACCTTTCCTCTTTTCGTGTGTATGCATCAGTGAAAAGCAAATGAAAATGATTCGTATAACAGACTAATGATTACTTTCTGGCGACCATATAAAAGTATTTCGGATGAGGAACTGATGCGATTGGTGCAATGTCGAGAAGAAAAGGCATTCGATGAACTTTGGCAACGCTATATGCCTGCTATGCAAAATTTCTTCTTCCGCCGAACAGGAGGAAATCAACTTCTAACAGAAGACCTTACACAAGACCTCTTTTTGCAACTTTGGAACGCAAGTACACAATATCAAACCGCTCAGAAGTTTCGCCCATGGCTATTCACAATCGCATTTAACCTACTGCGCAACACCTACCGAGATATTGATTATCAAGCACTTTATACAGCAGAAGTAGTTGCTACAGCAGAAGAAGCCCAAGAAGATGACACCGCATTGCAAATAGACAACGAGCGACTATTTGAGGCACTGACTCACGAAATCAACCAACTCTCCGCTCCAGAACAATTGCTATTTGATCTCCGTTTCACGGATGAACTATCCATCAAAGAGATTGCAGCGATATTCAGTATTCCCGACGGGACTGTAAAATCGCGCCTTCATACACTAACCCTCAAACTACGAAAAAAATTAGAAGACTATGCGTAATTTTGAATCACAATTAGCAGTTTTCGGTAAGCACAGATATGCCGAAACTACCAAACAGATGCGCCCTATTATCAATCCGCGAAGACGCGAGCGTTCGCTACTATGGATTACAACGCCTGCTGCCGCTCTGGCAGGAATCATCATTGGCTTGGGCATACAAGTAAATACTAATTTCAAAGAGCAAGTAACTGCGCACTTTGAAGATACCGAAACAAAAACAATCAAACAAGTGGTAAAACTGCCAGAGTATTGTTGCTATGATCAGCAGCAGGCAATCGAATTGCCAGAGTTCGAATATATTGTTAAACAACTATAAATAGTACAATTATGAAAAAATTAGCATTAATTCTTATGGCAGCCATAGCATGTGTGGCGTGTGCAAAAAAAGCAGAGAATCAAAGTACTTTAGATGAAGTGCCAGTGGAGCAAACAACCATCTCCAATGACACCACAGAACAAATTTATGTGGTGGTTGAGCAAATGCCAGAGTTTCCAGGTGGTATGGGCGAGTTGATGACATATCTTGGAGAGAACATCAAGTACCCTTCTAAAGCAAAAGAAAATCAATGGGAAGGACGCACTATTTGCCAGTTTGTAGTTGAAAAAGATGGTTCCATAACCAATGCTGAGATTGTAAAAAGTAGCGGTTATCAGTTATTAGATGTAGAGGCAATGCGAGTAGTATTGAACATGCCTAATTGGAGTGCAGGAATACAAAATGGTGATTCTGTGCGTGTAATATTCACAATACCCGTAACTTTCAAATTACGCGAAAGCGATAAGAAACCTGTTGTCAAAATTGGACAGCAAGACTTTTTTTCATAACGAGAGGGTGTGTGGACCTTTGCAGCGGATTTCGAAACAAAAAATGTGGTTGCTTGGGTAAAAATGAGATTATTTGAGATTATTAGTAATAAATATTTGTGTATATGATAGAAAATAAGTACCTTTGCGGTCGAAACACAAAATATCAAAAAATATCATTTTAAATCAAGGCATTATGAAAGCAAAAGGCATTTTAGTTTGTTTGGCAATGTGCGCTATGGCAATGGGGTTGGTAAGTTGTGAAATTATCAACAACGAGAATTCTCCTATTGTTGGCCTTTGGGCAGTAGAGGGCGATAAGAATCGTACAGTAGAGTTTGACCATGACAAAGCAACCGTTATCTGTTACGACGAGAATGGCGAAATGTTTAGTAAGAATTACTTTGAATATGTGATTCGAAAAGATGTTATCTACTTTGGTGTCTATTCGCCAGATTTGCAGCTTTATGCATATGAGTGCGAATATAACCTCGAAGGCAATAAGCTGATTATCAACGGACTAAATGTGCTTTTGTATTATAGCAGTTCAACTGAACCTCCTACAGGATTTGATGCAGATGTTGTGCTGGTGAGAAAATAACATTTTTAAGATAAAAGTAGAAAGGTTGTCGAAAGGCAACCTTTTTTTGTGCTCGAATTTCTTTGATAAGTTTAAGAAAATTATGCGGATTTCATTGTGATCCTTCGGTGAAGGTAGCATAATCACTTATGAATAACTAATTAATCACTAATCAATCACTAATTAATCACTAATTAATCACTAATTATTGACTGGGTTAAAGAAAGACAACGAATGAGCAAAGAATGAAATGGCATAATAGTTGTTAGAATAATAAAAAACATATCATACAATTTATAAAAAATAGGATTTATAATACAAATTATTGTATTATCTTGTATATATCAGGAAATTTTTGTAACTTTGCGCGCTATTTGAATTAGATTGGCAAAAAATAGACTTAGTTAAATAGACTTAGTTAAATAAATTTAATTGAATAAATTTAGTTCATAAGAATGAACGGAATTGAGAAGAAATGAATGGAATTGAGAAAATAGGAGAATACTTTTTGCTGATGAAAAAAGTATTTCGTATGCCAGATAGATGGAGAATGTTCTGGCGACAAATGAGCAAAGAAATGGAGAAACAAGGATTGCAGTCCATACTAATCACCCTCATCGTGAGCGTGTTCATGGGTGCAATTATGACCTTGCAGACCAAACTGAACACAGAGAATCCGCTACTACCTGCCTACTCTACTGGTTTGGTGACACGCGATTGTATCCTGCTAGAGTTCTCAAGCACAATCTTGTGTTTGCTATTGGCAGGTAAAGTGGGCAGTAACATCGCCTCTGAGATTGGTACCATGCGTATCACTGAGCAGATTGATGCCATGGAGATCATGGGTGTAAACTCGGCTAACTATTTGATATTGCCAAAGATAGTAGCGTTTATGGTGATGATGCCGCTGCTTGTAACACTCTCTATGTTCATGGGATTGTTGGGCGGTTATGGCATTAGTGCTATCACAAACGTATTGCCGATTTCGGAGTATCTGCTGGGTATTCAGTATGCGTTTATACCATTCTATGTGTGGTACTCGTTTATCAAGACTGTGATCTTCGCGTTTGTGATAGCGAGTATGGCTTCGTACTACGGTTACTACGCACGAGGCGGCGCGCTGGAAGTGGGTAAAGCCAGCACTAAAGCCGTGGTAAACAGCAGTATCGTGATATTGCTATTGGATGTGGTGCTGACGAATTTGATGCTTAATTAGTTTAGTGTTTAGTGTTTAGAGTTTAGTGATTAGAGGCGAGAGATTATGATTCAGGTAAAAGATGTAGTAAAAAGTTTTGACGGGAATATGGTGCTTGACCATATCTCTGCAGACTTTGAGGACGGAAAAGTGAATATGATTATCGGTCAGTCTGGCTCAGGTAAGACTGTACTGATGAAGTCGATGATTGGACTTCATACTATTGATTCTGGCGAGATTATATTTGATACACGCCAAGGTCAGCAGAATTTGGCAGGGATGAGTGAGAAAGAGGTGAGGATGTTGCATAGAGAAGTGGGAATGCTGTTTCAGGGAGCAGCATTGTTTGACAGCATGACTGTGCAGGAGAACGTGATGTATCCGCTGGAGATGTTCTCGCAGATGAGCAAAGAAGAAATGGTGGAGCGCGCTCGCTTCTGTCTCTCGCGTGTGGATATGCCCGAAAGAGCGTATGGTTTGATGCCCAGCGAGATTAGTGGCGGTATGCAGAAACGTGTAGCTATTGCTCGTGCGATTGCACTTAACCCTCGCTACCTATTCTGCGATGAACCCAACTCGGGACTAGACCCAAAGACTAGTTTAGTGATAGACAAACTGATTCAAGACATTACACAAGAATATGGCATCTGTACAATCGTGAATAGCCATGATATGAACTCAATCATGGAGATTGGCGACAACATTGTATTCTTGCGCAATGGTGTGAAAGAATGGCAAGGCAGTAGGCATGAGATATTTCAATCAGAGAATGAAGCATTGAATGACTTTGTATTTGCAAGCGATTTGTTTAAGAAAGTGAAGAGTGCAGCGCGCTCAGTTTAGAGTTTAAATGTTATGAAACGATTATTCTGGATATTATGTATTGGATGCATGGTGTATGGTGTATGGGGCCAAAAGCCTGCACGTGTGCCAGCCTACCCTGGTCCTATAGAAAGAGTACAACCCAATGGCGATACAATCTATGTACGTTTGCATGGAGATGAACATAAACATTGGATGACTACATTAGATGGGAAATTAGTGATAGAAAATAAAAAAGGATATATCTGCTATGCCCGCGAGAAGAAAAATGGCAAGATTGTAGCGACATGTAGAAAGGTGAAAAGTGAAAACGGAAAAGTGAAAACGGAAAAGTGAAACATATGAAAAAATTAGGATTAATAGCAGTATTTTGTGCAGTAGTAGGGTCATTATGGGCCTTGCCAGCTCGCAAAGGCGGAAGAATCATCACTCAAAAAGATGGAAGTCAAATCACTGTATATCAACATGGTGATGAGTATTTCCATTGGCAAACCAACGAAAATGGCGATTGGATTCAACTCAATGAAGATGGATTGTATGAAATTATCCCCTCCCTAAATCAAGAAGAAATTAACGCACGCCGTGCCGCCTCCCCACGTTACAAAATAGCTCAAAAGCAACACTCCTCGCCACTAAATATCGCCCCACGAGGACTGATTATTTTAGTCAACTTCCAAGATGTTAGTTTTCAAACAGATAAAGCAGAAATGGATAGTATGTTGACAGGGCAAAACTATACACGTAATTATTCCTATATTTACAATAAACAACCATACAATATTTCCTCTAAAGGTTCTGCACGTCAATACTTTGAAGAGGCATCTTTTGGACAATACAACCCACAATTCGACGTCATTGGTCCAATAACTCTAAGCGAGACAATGGCATACTACGGAAAAAACAACCCATCTACCGGTCAAGATATGCGTCCCGAAGAAATGATATTAGAGGCCTGCAAATTAGTGGATGATAGTATCGATTTTTCATTGTATGACAACAATAACGATGACGTTGTGGACTTTGTATATGTATATTATGCAGGATTTGGCGAAGCAGATGGCGGTGGAACAAATACCATATGGCCCCACCAATATTTCGCATCATGGTGGGAGACAGTACGCTTGGATGGCAAAAAGATAGATCGGTATGCATGTAGCAATGAGTTGAGTTTCTATTCTAAAAAGCATGATGGTATTGGTCCATTCTGCCATGAATTTAGCCACGTATTAGGATTACCCGATTTATATACAACCAATGGAGCTAGTCACCGCACTTGTGTAGATTGGGATATTTTGGACTATGGTCCATATAATAATGATGGCAACACCCCACCTACATACTCCGCCTATGAACGATTTTTCATGGGCTGGTTGACCCCACGCGTATTAAAAGAAAGCGAAATCGTTACCCTACGAGATTTGCAAACATACAACGAAGCAGTACTTATCTGCGATGTAGATACCCATAATCTTGTAGGCAATTCTCCAACTCCAAGCACCTTCTACCTTTTAGAAAATCGACAACAAAATAATTGGGATGAATATTTAGCTGGACATGGTATGATGATGACAAAAGTTGTTTATAAAACCAAAACATGGTCCGACAACACTGTCAACAATCGCTCCAGCAGCATGGGCGTGGACATTATCGAAGCAGATGGCATAGCCGCAAACTACTCAAGTAGCGGTAACAATGCGAATTATTGGGGCAAGCCAACAGACCTCTTCCCCGCTGGTGCAACAGAATATCTTAGCATTGAAAACCACCCTATCAAAGATATTCAAGAAAGTGATGGCGTAATTACTTTCAACTATAAAGATGCTATCAAATCGGCTGTTGATAATATCCAAGAAAATTATGAGATACTGGCTATCTATAATATCTTAGGGCAACAAATAGCTGCCGATAATCTTCAATCCTTGCATCAAGGTACTTATATAATTAAAACAACACAAGGAACAAAGAAAATTGTTATTCGCTGATGAAAATTATTTCCTATAATCTCAATGGTATTCGTAGTGCCATAAACAAAGGCTTATTTGACTGGCTTGCCAATGAGCAGCCCGATGTATTTTGTATTCAAGAGAGCAAAGCTCAGCCAGATCAGATAGACGTATTAACCATGCAAGAACTTGGTTATGAGAGTTATATCCACTCAGCAGAGAAGAAAGGTTATTCAGGAGTTGCCATTTTTACACGCATCAAGCCAGACCGCGTGGTTATTGGCATGGGTAATCATAAATACGACTGCCAGGGGCGTGTCATCCGTGCAGACTACGGCGATGTAACCGTAATTTGCGTTTATATCCCCTCAGGAGAAGCCGAAGGTCCAAAATACGAATATAAGATGGAGTTTCTTGAAGATTTCTTGGTATGGATAAATGACTTGCGTACAGAAAGACCTAATATTGTGGTGTGTGGCGATTATAATATTGCACACAAGCCAATAGACATCAATCATCCTGAACGTCAAGTAGGCGTCAGCGGTTTCTTGCCCGAAGAACGCGCATGGTTGGATCGTTGGGAAGCCAGTGGCATGGTGGACACATTCCGCATGTTTGATCAAAGCGGAGAAAAATATAGTTGGTGGAGTTTCCGCTCAGGAGCCAGAGCACGAAATGTCGGATGGCGCATTGACTATCATTGGGTTAGCGAACCAATGAAAGAACGCGTTGCAGATGCAAAGATATTAAAAGAAGTAGTACATTCTGACCATTGTCCAGTTAGTTTAGAGGTTAAAGGTTAAAGGTTAGAGAGGATATGGATAGACTAAGAACAGAACATTTGTATAAAAAATACGGTAAACGTACCGTGGTGAATGATGTGAGTATCTACCTTGAACAAGGTGAGATCGTTGGATTATTAGGGCCTAATGGTGCAGGAAAAACAACCACTTTTTACATGACAACAGGTCTGGTTTTGCCCAATAGTGGAAAAATTTTCCTTAACGACTTAAACATATCCAATATGCCTATGTATCGCCGCGCGAAATTAGGAATTGGCTATCTACCACAAGAAGCCAGCGTTTTTCGCAAAATGACGGTAGAAGATAATATCCGTTCCGTGTTGGAAATGACTAATTTTACCAAAGAGTACCAAAAAGAAAAATTAGAACAACTGATTCAAGAGTTCAACTTAGGACACGTCCGTCATAACATTGGCGATCGACTCTCTGGTGGAGAACGTCGTCGAACAGAGATTGCACGTTGTTTGGCCATTGAGCCGAAGTTTGTGATGCTTGATGAGCCATTTGCAGGCGTGGACCCCATAGCTGTACAGGAAATTCAAGACGTGGTTTGGCGATTGAAAGACAAGAACATAGGTATTTTAATCACCGATCACAATGTAGATGAAACATTGATGATTACCGACCGTGCCTATTTGCTTTTTGAAGGCAAGATTCTCTTCCACGGCACACCGGAAGAATTAGCAGAGAACCCTATCGTGAGAAAGAACTACTTGGGACGAGACTTTGAATTGAAAAAGAAGACAAAAGTTGAGGAATCGGTGGATTAACATATTATTTGTAGCACTATTTTGCACAGCTTGTCAGCAAGATGTATCCCTTCCACTCCTCCGCCTTGTTGATTGTTCACCCATGCCCGCAGCCGTAGCAGCGGGCTGCTATTTTACTTATGATGGCGAAGTGTATATCTTCGGAGGTCGAACCAATAGCGGTGAACATACCAATCAATTGTGGAAATATTCACCATCCAATAATCAATGGCTGTCGTTGGGTGAAGCTCCTATCAAAGCGCGCGTATCAGCATCTGCATGTGTTGTGGCAGATAAAGTGTATATTGGTATGGGCTACTCAGGACACATTCATCGCGATAGTTCCTATTTGCAGGATTTCTGGGAATACACGCCTCGTACTCAAAAATGGAAACAATTAGCAGATTTTCCAGCAAATACTACTGTCAAAAATTGTCTCTTTGCAGCAGATGGAACTATCTATGCGATGTACGGATTCTATAGGCAATTCACGCAAGATGTTTATCAATATAACATAGAACAAAATCGTTGGGAGAAATTGAACATCAATGCACATAAAAATGTTCCTCGCGCTATGGATATAGTGGGTGTGACATGTTCGGGACGTCATTTTTTAGGAACAGGATTTAATCATGGTAGTTTACGCTTTTGGGCAGAATGGCATCCCACAGAGCAGAGTATAGTGGCCTGCAAGAACATTCTTGGAGCAGGGCGTAATGCTGTGGCATGTTGCGCTACAGAAAAATATGTCTATCTGGCAGGAGGACGCCACTATGGAGATACACTTACCAACGGTTTTTTATACAATACTGTACTACGATATATTCCCGAATGTGATGAGTGGGAGTACGTGGGCAGTCTGCCATACAAAGCAGAGAACATGATAATGGTAAATGTTGATAATCAGGTATTTATTGGATTAGGAGAAACAAATAACGGAGTGATTCAAAATAATTGGTACAGATTTGAGGAGTAAACAACTGATAATAATAACGATATTCTGTGTATTTGCAAGCCATCTTGCTGCACAAGAATGGGATTGGTGGCCATTAGCCATCAATGACACTACGCCTTGTGCGGATACACTTCAATATTGTGCCTATATCTCTGCATTGGGTTCATCGGGCAAAGAAGCCCCCTTTTTATTGCGAGCTAATCACCATGGCAATATCGCTCATACTCCTTTTAGCAGCAACCTTAGCATAGGCATCATAAAATCAGCAACTTGCCCTACTCGTTGGTGGGATTATGATTTCGGAGTACAACTGACAGGGCGCATACAAGGTTCCTATCCAGACAATATCTCAACACCCCCTTCGCCCATACTAACTGGCTACTTTGAGCAATTGTATGCACATACTCGTTTGTATATCATAGATTTAACAGCAGGTATTCGCCCTATAGCCTATGGTTCACAATCAAAAAATTTGAGCATGGGTGGTTTGCTTTTTTCGGGTAATGCCCATCCTATTCCTCGTCTTTCAATAGGAATTGATGATTATATTGCATTTCCTGGATTGTTCGGGTATTTGGAAATAAAAGGTGGGCTTACATACGGATGGTTGGATGATAATAATTTATACGTAAATAAGATAAAATTACACCACAAATTTATAGGATTTCGTTTAGGCGGTCGTTTTCCTGTAACACTTGCCTACGAAATGCACCATGTTGCACAATGGGGAGGCTACAAAAAAGCATTGCAGACGGGTGAAATGGACGTAGATTACGGAAATACCATCTCTGATTTTTGGAATGTTTTTCTATTCCGTTCAGGTGGTGTTAGTATGAGCGACCAACTCAATGCACAAGGAAATCATATGGGATTTCAGGAGCTAGCACTTACTTACAAGAAAGATGGTTGGCAAATTAGAACCTACTGGCAATCCATTTTTGAAGACATGAGTGCTGCTTTTATAGGTTTTGGTATGAACGTAGCTGATGGCTTATGGGGACTGAATATTCAGCAAGAAAAGTGGTCGTTTATCAACGAATTTACTTACGAATTTTTGAATACAACTAGTCAGTCAGGTCCTATTCATGATAAGGACGGATTAGTATTTGCTGGACAAGACTCCTATTATCATAACTCAGCTTATCAAGCAGGTTGGACTTATTTTGGCTCCATCATTGGTAATCCGTACATACAAGTGAATAATAGCCGTGTACGTGCACATTTTGTGGGATTAGGAGGTGATATATACGGATATAAGTATCGTTTGATGGGTTCTCATGTCAATAATTATGGCACCTATCAACAGCCTATCCATAGTGCATCTACAGCCCTTTTGTTAGAAGTCAGTCATGTTGTAGAAAAGGCATGGGGGCTAGAATTTACACTGGCTCTGTCAGGCGATATAGGTACACAATATGGCAATTCGTTTGGTGGTTATCTCAGGATAGGCAAAACAGGAATATTAACAAAATATTAGAAACAAGAATATAGCGCAAAGGTAGCGCAAGGGTAGCGAAATTGAGAGACTATGCAACAGAAGAATCTACATATCATCATGCCCGTCAAAGACTCCATTCTAATGACGGAAAAGGCAATTCGTGCAATAGTAGCGAGTGGGAACAATGTGTGCGTTTTCGATGATAATTCCACTGATGCAAATGCACAACGATTGGACGAGTTGGCAAGAGAATTGAATATTCAAGTAGTGCATATTTCTGAACTTACAGATCATCCTTCTCCTAATTATCGATTCGTTCTGCAAACGGCGCAACAACGGGCATTGACAGAAAATAAGCACTTGGTTATTGTGGAGAGTGATGTGATAATTCAACAAGATACGCTAAATAAAATGCAAGCGGAAGTACAAGCAGGTGTAGGTATGGTGGCTGCTGTTACTGTAGATGAACAGGGGATATACAATTTCCCATATCACTATGCTCGTGGTTGGCGTTATCGATTATGCAGAAATAAAACCATTTCCACTAAAAAACGTTTTTCGTTTTGTTGCACATTATTGACCAATGAATTATTGCATAAAGCAGATTTTCAATTACTTGATCCCACTAAAAATTGGTATGATGTAACTATCTCGCATTGGTCTGTACGCTTAGGACTCTCTAATTTACTTATGCTGGATAACCCTGTGCTACACTTTCCACATGCCTCACGTCCATGGAAGCGATTGAAATATACCCACCCTTTGCGCTACTATTGGCGTAAGTTCACTCAACAATTAGATAAGATATGATGCCATTTAAGATATATAGTTTATTGTTAGTCAAAAACGAAGCAGATATTATTCGCGAATCGCTTTTGGCTGCTGCGGAATGGAGTGACAAAGTGATTGTGATAGATAATGGTAGTCAAGATGGCACATGGGAAATTGTACAGGAATTGGCATTGCAAAGTCCTCGTATTGTGGCATTTATGCAATATACAGGTGGTTTTCATATTGGACTACGTGCGAAAGCATTTCGTGCTTTTCGTCATGAGTTATCATGCCGAGATTGGTGGTGTGTACGCTTGGACGCAGATGAATTCTACAGCGAAGACCCTCGCGAGTTCTTATCACGTGTTCCACAACAATACACAACTATCAAAAAATTAAGTACAGATTATATTCTCACGAAGGAAGATGTAGATACATATCATTTTGCGGGTAACTTCACTGCAGATCGCGCATATATCACCCATTGCTTGCCTGAGAAACGCAAAGAGCGACGATTCATGCGCCATCGCCCATGGCTCGTATGGAGCGAGAAATGGCGATACCCCCACCCTATAGGACGTACTGCCAAGCAGTGTATCACCGTAGATCACTATCAATATCGTAGCCCACAGCAAATGGAAAAACGATTCAAAACCCGTCAACAAGCCAAAAAAGATGGTTGCGGTTCGTTTTTACATGAGAATGGAAGCAATTGGACTGATTATCTATGGAGCAATCAGCAGTTGGAACAGCAAACGAAATTACTACATCATCTGCCCGAGCTATTTGCCCAATCTACGGATATTCTCTACCAAAAACGTAATACAATCAAACTAATAGATGGCGAATTTGTGGTTAAGTCTTTCGCTATACCATCACTATTTAAACGATTCATTTACACTATTTTTGATAGCAAAGCAAAACGGTCATTTATTTATGCACAACGATTGGGAAACATGACACCCAAGCCCATGACATATATCGAAACGTATAAACATGGCTTGTTATATGAAAGTTATTATATTAGTCATCTATCACCTTGTACACATGTGCTAAAAGAAGTGATTAAAGATACACATTTCCCTAATCGTATGCAGATATTTGCCGCTTTTGGTCGCTTTACGGCTCGCTTGCACGAACAGGGAATGTTACATGCAGATTACTCAATGGGGAATATTCTCTTTGAGCCAACGAAACAAGGGGCAGAATTTCAGTTAGTAGATTTAAATCGCATGCGCTTTGGGCAACGAATCAATTGTCGCAGAGGGTGTCGTAATTTCGAACGAATAGATACTGATCATGAAGCATTATCTACTATTGCACAAGCATACGCACAAGCACGAGGCTACAATGTAGAAGAATGTGTGCGTTTGGTGCTCAAGATGCGATGGAGAAAACATAAAAATAAACATAATTAATATCCCATTATTATGAAGAGCAAATACCTACAAATTGTAGAGAAAATCAATTACTATTTGTTTATCGTGGCTATATGTATGCTACCATTTCCAACACGTATCTCTTTGTATGCTTGGGAATTGTGGCTTGTCAGTTGGTTATTAGAAGGAAGATTCTTGCGCAAAGAAAATATACAATGGCACAAAGGCATCATACCTATTGTACTTTGTGCAGTTTGGGTGTTATGGGAACTGATCTCTTGCACTTGGTCTATTCACAAAACAGATACGATCAACATGCTGATTCGGCACTTATCTTTCATCTTGATTATACCTGTTGCTCTATGGGGTGTAAATAATCAGTATGATTTTTGGAAAGCAGCTAGATGCTTTGTAATCAGTGCCATATCATCAGTTTTTATATATATCATTTACTTATATATCGTTCAGCAATGGGGATATATTCATGAATTTCATCGTTTGCCAGATAATGCATATTCTTGGAATTATTTTGGCGACAATATATCTTGGACTAAGCACCGTCTTTATTATGGAACAGTGTTGAATTTTGCTATTGTGGCATTACTACAAATCCGCGTTCCATTGCTATCTTTAAATAGGGGAAATAAAGCATACACTTTCTTCTTTTTTCTAAAATTAGTAATTTTAGTGATTGGAATTATCTTGAGTGCTTCACGAGCAAACATGCTTACATTATTGATTATCAGCGCAGTAGCAATGATTCAACCTTTGCGCGGAAAAGTACGAAATTTGGTTGCATCTTTAGTAGGAATAATGGGCATAACAATGTGCGCGTTGTTATTCACTTTGCATCCACGTTTTGAAAAACTTCATATCGAACATATCACAGAACGCGAGAATTTTTCCATATCAGAGATAGAACCTCGTATTAACATCTGGTATAGTGCTTTGCAAACCCCCGAAGATTATTTTTGGAAAGGTGTAGGTGCAGGTGGTAACTCTGAGTATCTCAAACCTATTTTTGCCTCATTCAATTGGAAACGATTCTACGAACGCCAATTCAACACACACAACCAATATCTTGGTGCATTGATTGATCTTGGTATTTTTGCAGCCATTTTCTTCCTACTGATATGGTTGCTCTATCCGATATGGTACAAAGGGAGAATACGACAATTCGCCACGTTAGCAGCACTCATATTAGGACTTAATATGCTCACTGAAAACATGTTAGATCGTATTGATGGCGTTATTATTACGTGTGTAACACTAGTAACTATTTCCCTTCTTTCCCGAGCCCAACTCGCAAAGTGAACATCATTCCGCGAGGGATATTCAAAACCATCGCACGACGTGCCCGACCCATATCCTCATCGAAATTGAACTCAAAGAGTTCGGTTCCGAAGTCATAAATATTGTAGCACATCACCTCTGCTTCTAAAGGCACTTGACGAATATGTCCTCTATATCGGAGACGCACATCAATATTAAAGAACGCATCTTTGCGTTTACCAAAGTGATATGCCGACAAGTTAATTCCCTTAGTATCTGCATTATACACAGCCAATTGTGTATTTCCTTTGTTATCAGTATATGCCAAAGTACGGAAGTTAGTAATAGGTGTTCCGTCTTTGAATTTACCATTCAAATGAATAGCCCAATTGGGAGTAATGTTATAGCCCAGTTGAATACGCGCAATAAACGAACGATCTTGGTCTAATCGTCCCGATGCACGATAAGCTCCCTCTGTATTCTTCTCGTTGAGATATGTGTTTGGATTGGCAGTAGATTCCGACAATATGCCAATATTGTTGCTCTGTACGCCATTGCCCATTGCCGACAAACCGCTCATCAAATACGATTGCCAACTAAAACTGAAGAATACTTTTTTTCCGTTGTATGCGTATTTTACCACATTGGAGAGATACAATGGTTTGTTAGTAAAGAAGTTATTGCCCAACAAATCCTTGTTTTCATATCCTACTACGTAATGCTTTTCTCCAGGATTCTCAAAGAAAATGGGATTAGTATCTGTCCAAGTCTCACCTTTGTCCGTCAATGTGGTAGTATGTTCTTGGTAGAATCCGTATGCATCAAATGGTTGATCGTAATAGGTCATCCACAAATCGTAGTATAGTCGCATACTCTGCAACATACTAATCTCATGTCTTCCAATCGTGAATTTGAAAGGCAGGTCCAATACTATATACGATGGCTGGCGCAGATACTTTTCGAATTGATGGTATTTGCCGCCAGTAGTAGTTGCTAACTCGCCCGTGGCTGTGTAATATGCCTTAGCGGACATATAGTCGTCCGACATATATCGAATATCGTCAAAGGTATAGGTTCCACGATGTTTGCTCAGTGAAATGGTCATCTCAAACCAATCCTTTGGTTTCATATACACAGCTGCTTTCGCGAGCCAATTGGGTGAAACAACACTTTTCCCTCCGCTGAGCAACATGCCATCCAATGAGATACCCAATAATCCCTGCACTTGCAACCATGGTTTGAGCCATTTCTTTGCTTCCACTGTTACTGCGTTTTCTAAGAGTCCGCTGGTAAAGGAATGTGATTCCCATTGATAGGTATATAGTGGGGTCGGTAGTGAATCGTTGTAGCGTTGATAGTAGGTGGATGTACTCCACTGTTCTGCTGAAGGCGACCAATGTAGCAGCGAGTTGTAGGCGTCCAGTTGCAACTTCAGCCATGGCAAAATATCATATTCGTAGTTCACTGCCCAATTCAACTCATTCAATTGACCATCCGCATAATAGGGTTCAAATCCCTCTCCGTCTTGGTCAATTAGATTACGCGCAAACGAAGCATCTTGTTTGGCTATATCCGATAATGCCCATGTGAGACCCGTAGTTAGACGATGACGGTTGTTATAGGTTTTCTTGCCATAAACTGACAAACTATATGCTTCTAATTTCGCTACTTCATTTTCGTTATATACAAACTCCGAGCCCCAATCTTCGCGCGCGTTTGCGTTAAACAAATAATATAAGTGATCGAATGCAGGATTCGCTTTCATGGGCAACTCACCATCCAATTGCACTTGGTAAAAGCCTGCATCATACATGCCTGCTGTACCTTTTTGGTCGAAATATACCACACTGCGTTGTCCTATATTGGCATACAAATGTTGGTAATAGGTCTTGCCCAAAGCAGGAATACCATAGCCAACTTCCAATTCGCCTGCTCCACGCATAAATGCACGACGGCTTAGGTCATTGCCTGGCATATTGCGCTCAGAAGCCGATTTGTGGAAAAGGTTAATCAGTTGTTTAGTACCCCACGACACCTCATTCCCCACTCGACCGAGGTTATAGCTTAACTGTGCCAGATTGCGTCGTGTGCGATCTGTCCAAAGCGACATGCTGCCACGATGATAATCCACCGCCACACTATGGTCATTCATGTCAGCGTGATACAAGGTATTACCCACTTGAAAACGACTATCTATGCGAAAACCGTTGAGATAATACTTGTTCCACTTGTATGGATTGCCTGCGATGGAGAATAGTTTTTGGTCAGGCATGTTCCACTCACCCGTTGTTTCGGCTTCGTAGAAAATGTTGTCGGAGCCATTATCCAAATAGTGCACCAAATCGTTGGTTACATACCACTCGCGAAAGAACTCGCTACTCACGCTATCTACTCCAAAAGACGGAAAAACCTCAGCATGCAATTGCATACCGAGGCAAATCATAACCAAAAGTGCAAACTTTTTCATCCAAACAGATTCTTAAAGAAATTCTTCTTATCGCTGCTGCCAGGACGAACATTCTCACTCTTTTGCAGCTGCTCGATAATCTTCTTCTCATCCTTATTGAGGTGTTCTGGGATGTATACACCCACGTTAATCAGCATATCTCCTGTGCCGTATTGACGTGCATATTGGTCTATCATCGGCAAACCTTTTCCTCTCATTCTCAGCACCTTGCCAGGTTGCGTACCAGAAGTAATAGTAATCTTCGCCTCGCCTTGCAAGGTTGGTATCTGCACTTGTCCGCCCAAGATTGCAGTCGGCATATCCAGCAGCAAGTTATACACCAAATCGCTACCATCGCGCAAGAAATCCTTATGCTCTTCCTCCTCAATCAGTACCAGCAAATCGCCATTCACGCCGCCATGAGGAGCCGCATTGCCTTTGCCATGCACTGGAATCTGCATGCCACCAGCCACACCAGCAGGGATATGAATCTCAATAATTTCCTCCTCACGTACCACGCCATTACCTTGGCAATGTGTACACTTATTTTTGATGATTTTGCCCTCGCCATGGCAGGTCGGACACTCATTTTGCACCTGCATCATACCGAAGATACTGCGTTGCGCACTCACCACACGTCCCGAACCTTTACATGTTGGACATGTCTCCACGTTGCCGTCCGCGCTACCTGTGCCGTTGCAACTCTTGCAGTTCACCATTTTCTTCACCTTGATTTTCTTGTCCACACCTGTGGCAATCTCCTCCAAGGTTACTTTCACACGAACACGCAAGTCACTACCTCTACGCACACGCTGACCGCCGCCGCGACTACCGCCGCCGAAGAAACTGGAGAATCCTCCGCCGCCCATGCCCCATGATTCGAACAGGTCACCGAATTGCGAGAAGATATCTTCCATGTTCATGCCGCCGCCACCGAATCCAGCACCACCCATACCTGCATGACCGAATTGGTCATAGCGTTGGCGTTTCTGCGGGTCAGAAAGCACCTCGTATGCCTCGGCTGCCTCTTTGAATTTCTCCTCAGCAGCCTTGTCACCTGGATTTTTGTCAGGGTGATATTGCACCGCTTTCTTGCGATACGCTTTTTTTATCTCATCCGCACTGGCGTTCTTCTCCACGCCCAGCACCTCATAATAATCTCTTTTCTCTGCCATAATCTTATTCTCCTACGACTACTTTCGCAAAGCGAATCACTTTTTCGCCTAAGGTGTATCCTTTTTGTGTACAATCGATTACTTTACCTTTTTTGTCTTCGCCTGCTGCAAAAGTGGTAATTGCCTCGTGCAAATCGGTATTAAAATCAGCATCGGTTGTATCAATTACTTTCACGTCGTTTGCCGCCAAGAAACCAATAAACTTGTTGTAAATCAACTCAATACCTTGCCTTATAGCCTCATCGCCTGTAGCCTCATCGCCTTTTGGGCTCATAGCCGAAAGAGCGCGTTCAAAGTCATCAACAAGGGGCAGCATATCTTTGAAGATACGCTCACCAGCGGTGGTCATCAACTCCAGTTTCTCTTTGTTGGTACGGCGACGGAAGTTGTCAAATTCTGCCATTTGGCGCAGTTTCAGGTCTTCCAACTCTGCCACGCGTGTTTCCAATTCTGCCACTTTGGCTTGCAGCATTTCAGTCTCTGACACTTCTTCAGTTAGTACACTCTCAGTGTTCTCTACTTCCACCTTTCCGTTTTCAGTTTGCACATTTAAGTTTTCCTGTTGATTTTCAACAGGTTGCTCTACTTGTTTTTTATCTTTATTCTTTTTCATAATCCGTTTTTTATTACTACGTAATATATGTATTCAAAATCCATGCCATCAGCACTTTGACTGCCATTATGGCAGATTTTAATTTCAAATTCGTCTCAGGCGAGAAATCCTCTTGCCTCTAAACAGTAGGCGCGTTGCGCCGTCCCCTAAACTGAAAATAGCGAAAAAGTCGCTATTTTCTTGCTCAATTCAAAAAAAAGTACTACCTTTGCACCCGAAAGTCCAACGTCGGGGTTTAGAGGGTGGGAGATGTCCCCTCTCGGAAAGCCAACTCGTTTGACCAAACACCCCAGTCGTGGCTTTCAAGACATATTAAAAAGGCGTTTATTGCGCTCTGTTCTGACAAATAGAAATCTCGCAAATTTCGAATTGATATTCAGAGCTTAGCAACGATAGATGTCCTACGGGATATAGATTGTCCCTCTTGTGCCTATTTATGGTACGTCTTTTGTGTATATACGTATGCGCACACGCGTACCTTAACTATGTAGCACGGAGAATATTTATATTCGGCGTGGGCTTCGCGTTGTCGGTTCTAATATCAAGGCAATGCGAGAGCCTCTATTTGTGGAACTGGCAATAGGCAGGTTCCACGCTTTTTTGTTGTGTCTAATTGGTTGAGAAATCTCATGCATGAGAATAACATATATGTTAAACAATTAAAACAACAAAACAATGAAAAAGACAATCGTATTAGCCCTTATGGCTATGGCTATTGTAGCCGTTCCTGCAACTGCACAAACACGCAAAGACAGAAAAGCTGCTGAGAAAGCACAATGGGAGCAACAACAGAAGTTTGCAGCCGAAGAGGTAGCACTCCGCCACCGAATGAAGATGGATAGTCTTGCTAATGCTAAAAAAGTAGCAGAAGAGCAACGCAAAGAGGCAGAAAGAAAAGCCGCTGCTGAGAAGGCTGCTGCTGATGCACAAGCCAAAGCAGAGGCCGAAGCACTGGCAGCGCAAGAGGTAGAGATCTCAGAGCCTTGTGAGGAGTATTATAGCACCAAAGATCTGATTCGTGGACGCGGTGTAGCAGAGTCACCTATCCAGCAAGTAGCTATGTCGCAAGCGCGTGTATTGGCTGTAGGAGAGTTTGCAGCACAAATCGAAACAACTGTAAAGGCTTTGGCTACCAACCAACAAGCAGGTTTGACCACAGCTGATGATATCAACGTACAAGTTTTATTCAACGAGAAGATTAAAAACATCGTAGATCAAACAACAGGTTTCCGTATTGTATGCCGTAAGACTACCACATTCATGAAGAGTGGCAAGAAAATCTACAAACACTATATGGTTGTGGAACTGGATATGGAGACCATTTTGAAACCTTTGTATGATGAAATTCAGAAGGATCAGGCTACCAAATTAGAACTATCACTCGAAGAGTTTAGTGAGGAGTTTGAGAAGCACTTCCCAATCAACTAATATCCTCTTTTCTCTATTGCACCGATGGGGCTGATTACCCCATCGGTAGCCCCAATTTATAATAAGACTAACACATGAAAA
Source organism: Paludibacteraceae bacterium (assembly GCA_045591505.1). GTDB lineage: Bacteria > Bacteroidota > Bacteroidia > Bacteroidales > Paludibacteraceae > Colicola. The sequence continues at coordinate 60,952 of JAZNSW010000003.1, read as the reverse complement.
AACTTTTAATCCTCTTACTCTCAGTGATTTCGCTGAGCGTTTATGCACAAACAGACGTCAAAAAAGTAGCCATCCTTGAGACGGTGGACAAAATGGGCAATGTGCCTTATGGCGTGTTGCTGCAAGTGCGAAGTAGTTTAACCTATGCTATCTCCAGCAATGCGGGCTACGAGGGCTACGACCGTGTGGATATGGCTGCCATAACCGGCGAGCAGAATTTCCAACGCACAGGTATGGTGAGTGATGAACAAATTAAGCGTTTGGGCGAGATGACAGGCGCAGCGTATGTGCTGATTGCGGAAGCAGCCCTCTACGATGACCAAAACATCATCATTGCAGCCAAGATCTTGGATGTAGAAACAGGCGGTGTGATGAGTAGTACCCCTCCTGCTGTGGCACCCAAAGACCCAATGAAAATGGCAGAGGCATGTATCAAATGCTCGCAAACATTGGTCGGTGGCAAAATGCCAACCCGTACCACCACTACCACCTATTCTCAAACGGGCTATGCTTCTCAACCTGCTCCTGCTGCTAATCAGGACTTTACCGAAACGGCTTGGGGCATCAATATGAAGATGATTTGGGTAGAAGGGGGCGATTTCCTCATGGGCTGCACTTCCGAGCAAGGTGGTGACTGTGGCTCTGATGAACAAAATGTCCGTCGCGTAACCGTGGATGGCTTCTACATAGGTATGTTAGAAGTAACCCAATCCCAATGGGAGAAGGTAGTAGGTACATCTATCTCTCAACAACGAAATAAAAAAGGTTCAGGTTATTCTCTCAAAGGTGTCGGTCCTGATTATCCAATGTATTATGTGAGTTGGGATGAGGCGATGGAGTTCTGTCGCCTATTGAGCAATAAGACAGGGCGCACCTATACCCTACCAACTGAGGCACAATGGGAATATGCGGCTCGTGGAGGTAATAAGAACGAAGGTGCCAAGTACGCAGGCAGCAATATGATTGATGCTGTAGCATGGTACACCGACAATAGTGGTAGCAGTATGCATATTGTGGGCTCAAAGCGTGCGAATGCTTTAGGTATCTATGACATGTCGGGTAATGTATGGGAGTGGTGCAAAGACTGGTACGCTAACTCGTATGTAAGTTACGATACCAACAACCCTGTAGGTCCTTCGTCGGGGTCCGACCGCGTGATTCGGGGCGGTAGCTGGTACTTCAGTGCTTCCTGCTGTCGCGTTGCCTACCGTAACTACTACTCTCCTGGCTATCGCTACTACTACCTTGGCTTCCGTGTGGTTTGTTTGCCATAAATGATTGATAATAAAAATGTTTAACATATAAATTTCTAAAATTATGAAAACAAAAACATTAACGCATGCTCAAGAAGCAATAGAAAATTTAATTTTACAAAAACTCACGCCTGCATATAATATGGCATGGGGGGAATATGATGATTATAATGATTATAATGATGCTCATGGAGACTATTATGATGTTGATTATCAATAAACTATGCGAGGTTTTTGATAGTTCTAGTTTTATAATGGGAATGTTATCTTCTGGGATTATCTGGTGGATTATTCTCAAAAGTACAACACCACAATTATTACTTTCTTCAAAAATAGTAAAAAAATCGTCTGATAATTATTTGATAAAAATACACAATAGTTCCTATTTCCGTGGTGTATATAATATAATTATTCATGCTGTATATTGTACAGCAAACGAGAATTATCATCGAGAAGAATTGACAACTGTAGCATATTTAAAACATAAACCATGGTTTAGTAAGAAAAAAAAAGTAGAACAAGGGGATAAACCATATGAAATGAAAATTCGGTTTACGGGACCAAAGATAGGAAGGGAAACGTACCAGCCTCTTACTAATTTTTTGGCAAATTCTCCTGCAAAAAACACAAATAAAGCCTTCCTGGATATTATCATTATTTGTTATGATAGATATACAGGAACAGCAAAGCAGGTAATTACAAACAGATATTTTACAGAAGATATGGAAGAAAATGTGCACTTTGAGGAGGGTGGTGTTAGAACAATTCCCAACGATGATAGTGAAAGTGGAACACAAAACTAGATATGACAATCATCATTAAACCCACATACTCTTGTAATCTGCGTTGCAAATACTGCTATTTGAATAATGAAACCAAGCAGCAATTGCGTTTATTTAATTTAGACTTTGCAAAGCGCATTATAGATCAAATTAAACGAGTTTTGCAACAAACGCCACGCAGAAAACTCACCATCATTTGGCATGGTGGGGAGCCTATGCTATGGGGCATTGAAAATTACCGCGCGATATTTGCCTATATGCAGCAAGAGTTAGGTGATTATGAGGTGCAAAACTCGATGCAAACGAATCTGTCGTTAGTCAATGATGAGTGGATTGACCTATTCTTGCAGTATAATGTACGCGTTGGCTTTTCGCTGGATGGAATGGCAGAGATTCACGACAAACAACGCGTAGGCATTCATGGAGAACCAACCTTTAAGCGCATCATTACCAATTATCATCGTTGCAAGCAACGCGGAATGCGTATCGGTTGCATTGTTGTAGGAAGCAAAAAGCATATTGGACGGATTGCTGAACTCTATCAATTTATGCGTGATGAGGGGATTAGTTTCAAGTTCAATCCTTTGTTCCAAGCGGGTGAAGCACAAAACAATATAGATGAATATGGCATAAAGCCCGATGAATATGCACAAATGGCAATTGAATTATTTGACTTGTGGTATAATGACCAACAGGGCGAAATAACTGAATCTAATTTTGTGGAAATTGCGAGTAATATAGCCACAGGCAAACCTTCAGGGTGTATGTTTTCAAAGAACTGCCAAGACAATTTTATGGCGATTGCCCCTACGGGAGATGTAATGCCATGTGGTAGATTTTGTGATAATGACCTGTTGCGTTATTCGTATGGCAATTTGTATGCAGAATCACTTGCAGATATTTTGCCTCGTATCAAACAATCAGAGATTTACAAGCGTGCAGAATATATAGCTAATAGTGGATGTGCAAAATGTAAGTGGTATCATATCTGCCATGGTGGATGTATGCACGATGGTTTTCTCACTTCTGGCGATTTCAAGCAAAAAACATTCCTCTGCTCTGCATACAAAAAAATCTTCGCACATATCGAAAAACGCTTAAACGAAAGTGGAATAATAGAAAATATAACATAACAATGAAAAAAATCTTTATCTTCTTACTCTCAGCCCTCTCGCTGACAGTATTCGCACAGCAAAAGAAAGTGGCTGTATATGTCACAGGTAATGATCCAATCAATGACATTGTGAGTAGTCGTTTGATGGATGGTATCGCTAAAAGTGGAAAATATCTAGCAATAGAACGCACGGCAAGCTTTTTAGGTGAATTATCTAAAGAACAGAACTACCAATCAACAGGTGCAGTTGATGACAATGAAATCTCTCGTTTGGGAAAACAATTCGGTGTGGATTATGTATGTGTAGCATCTGTATTTGATGTTTGGGGTGCAGAAAAATATATTTCTACTCGCTTGATTGATGTAGAAAGTGCAGAGGTAATTGTATCTTCAAGCTCCAATGGTAGTATCGCAAGTAGTTCAGAGCTTATTGCCGCGTTGAATACTTTATCCGATGGATTGCTATCTTCTTTTGAGCAATCGAAATTATCAACAGCCAAAAAAGTGGCAGTATATGTTAGTCGTACAGGCAATAAGGATGTGGATATTATTTTAGGTGATCAATTGGTGGCTGGATTTGCGCATAGTGGTCGATATTTTGCCATTGAACGCACACAAGGTTTCTTAAATCAATTAAGCAAAGAGCAAGATTATCAACATACAGGTGCAGTAGATGATGCTGAATTGACCCGATTGGGAAAACAATTTGGTGTACACTATGTTTGTATTGCTAAGACTTCACAAATATTTGGTGATTACTTTATTTCTACTCGTTTGATTGATGTAGAAACTGCAACAGTAATCAATTCTTATAATATGGAAGGTATTCAGTTGTCGAATGCTCTTGGTGTTATAACAGCGGCCAAAGAAATTGCAGAAAAATTATCAGATAAAACTATTCAAGAAATAGCATATGAGAAAGAACAAGAGCGACTGCGTATAGAACAAGAGCAAAAGATTCTTCAAGAAAGATTCGGAGATAGAGTCGTATATCTTAATCAGGGTTATGTTGATTTAGGATTGCCAAGTAATACTTTGTGGGCAGAAAAAAATGAAGGTTATGATGATAAATTGTATAAATATTACGAGATCCCTTACACGGAAGATTTACCCACAAAAGAACAATTCGAAGAATTAATCAATCAATGTACATGGACATGGATGTATGAAAATAATGTTCCAGGATACAAGATCAAAGGACCTAATGGCAATAGTATTTTTCTTCTTGCTGCAGGATTTGTTGTCGGTGATTTAAGTCGAAGTAGCCGATATATCAAAGGATTTTATTGGTCTAAAGATAAAGATATAAAATATAAAAACCTCACATACCAACTGAAATTTTATTTTACTACTGAAGAACATTATTACCTATCTTCAAGTGACAGCGATTGTGGTGCCTCTGTTCGTTATGTAAAATAATATAATGTTTAAGCGAATAATATAAGATACAATATTACCCATGAGTACAATTATCGCTTTTTTTTTGTGTTCTCGGTAGTATTCGTCCTTTTAGTATAGAATTTGTAAAATTTTGCAAAATGCGTTAGTGTTTAACGAAAGTTATAAATATAATCGTTCTTTGACATATTGAATATTTCTATCTATTGCGGTACGAAATTTGTAGCAGATTTGTAAAATCATGCAAATCGCACAAATTATTTGCATTATTCCAAATAATTGTGTATCTTTGCAGCGAAATTCGTAAAACGCATAAATAACAAAACTATGGCAACAGCTAAAACAACAGAAAAAGAGCCAAAGAGAATATCAAAAGGTTGGCTTGAATCATTGAAAACACAAGGTAGTATTATTATTAATGATCCTGCATTCGCATGAGGTATTTATTAGATACAAATACCATCATCTATTATACCACTGATCACTCGAAGTTGGATAAAGATGTTGCTGCGATATTACAAGATGCAGATAATACATTTTGTATAAGTGCCGAAAGTGTTAAGGAAATTATTGTAGCATATAAAAATAAAGGTTTTACAACAAAACGTTGGAAAACTTGTGAGGATTTTATATGTGCATTAGAAGATACGTATGGCATGGTTGTGCTTCCTCTGGATAATAATATCATGCGTACATACGCGAACTTGACTATTAACAATGCACAAGGACATAAAGATCCTTCTGACCATGTGATAATCTCACACGCGATTACGTTGGGAATACCATTAATCTCATGTGATACGCGTTTCCCTTTCTATAAAAAGCAGGGACTAGATTTGATCTTCAATACGAAATAATCCGTTATTACATATCGTAGATAGGACTGGCATAGAGCAATCTATGCCATCTTTTTTTATTTGAAATATTCAATACCCAAGAACCTCAAACGAACAACAAATAATCAAACAATATGAAGAAAACCATTTTGACATCTTTTTTCTGTTGGGCAATAACTGCCTTTACAGCATTTGCTCAAATGCCACCATCGTGGTACGATCACGATTTACGCCGTTTGGATTACCCCGACAGCGAGTATTTTACGGGCTACGCCGAAGGCACTCCTATGAGTGGTGAACGTTCAGAAATAGCCATCCAACGCCTCAAAGATGCAGCGCGCGTAGAAGCCGTTTCTACTATTCGCGTGCACATCACCAACCAATCGACCAACGATCTCATTAGCCAACAACTGAGCAATATGGAAGGGGAGTTCTGGAATGTGATGAATACTTTTGCATCCTCTACTACCACCTCCGTGGATATGAAAATTCCTGGTTTGCAGATAGACGCATGGCGCAACCCACAAACAGGTACTATCTACGCCTTTGCCTACGTGAAGAAAAGTACTCTTATCCGCCAATTAGAGAAGCAAATCACAGTAGCACTCACCAAAGTGGAGATGTCGCTTGACCAAGTGGACCAACTCATCGCCACAGCTCAGAAACTGCAAGCGCGCAGCGCAGCCGAGAAAGCATTGCCCCTGTTCGCGGAAGTAGATGAGGCGCAGAAACTATTAGCGGCTGTAGATGCCGATGCCACCGAAGAGACATTGATGCTCAACGAAACGCGCCAATTGCAGCAACGTCTCATGGCGTTGGTTGCACAACTCAAAAATGCTCTTAGTATCTGTATTCAGTGCGATGCCAGCATCTTTGGCACCAATTACTCTACGCTGTCATCCGCACTGCAAGGACATTTGAGCAAGTTGGGCTGTAATTTTGTGAGAGATCCAAGTACAGCCGATTGGGTGATAGAAATCCAGTCACAAGCTCGCGAATATAATGTAATAACTATGGGCAATGTGAGTACGTACTTTGTGTATGTGGATGCCACTGTTGCTATAACAAAGACCGCTACAGGACAGCGCGTGTATGAAAATATGTTTACTGAAAAGGGAGGACACACTCACAACTACGAGCAAGCAGCGCGCGATGCATACAAATATGTAACACCCAAGATTTGCCAAGTGATAGAAGAACAAGTGAAACAATAATAATTCTACACCTCATTGTTCAGCACAATCTTTAGCACTTAAAAACTTTTCCAAAAAACACACTCACACGGAAACTCTTGTCATACAGATGCTTCCGCGTGTTGTATATCCACTTTACCCTCCAAATTCTCCAATCGTCTTATATCACCCAATGGGTTCGAACGATTAATCGCATGTTATTTTTCGGCACAAAAACCCTATAATACCGAAGATACGACATTTCTATAATGAATATACAGGCACGAAAATTGTATAATTGAAAAAAAAGTAGTACCTTTGCAGCGAAATTACAAACAAGATTATACGATTATGTACAGCAATAAAATACAATATATTGGTTGCGATGATGCAACATTGGATTTGTTTGAGAGTCAATATCCCCTATCGGAGGGTATGTGCTACAATAGTTACCTGCTTTACGGCGCGAAAACAGCCGTAATGGATAGCGTAGATGCCAGAAAAACAGATGAGTGGCTACAAAAGCTGAAAGCGGAAAGCGAAAAACTGAAAACTAGCATTGACTACCTGATTGTCCAGCACATGGAACCCGATCACAGCGGGTCAATCGGTGCATTCTTGGAGCAATACCCCAATGCTACCATTGTGGGCAGCAAAGCGGCATTGCAGTTCATGGAGCAATTTGGCTACAAGCCACAAAACACGCTACTGGTAAAAGCAGGCGATACACTCGACTTGGGCGGACTGACATTGCACTTCATCGCAGCACCAATGGTGCATTGGCCCGAAGTGATGATGAGTTATTGCCCTGAAGAGAAAACTCTCTTCTCGGCAGATGCATTTGGCTCGTTCGGTGTGCGCAATGCACATCCCAATAATTGGGCAGACGAAGCCCGCCGCTACTACACAAATATCTGTGGTAAGTATGGTATGCCCGTAAGCATGATACTGAGCAAGATACATAACTTAGACATGCAAACTATCGCACCGCTGCATGGTTGCGTATTGGATGGCGAACAATTAGCAGAAGCCCTGCGACTATACGACATATGGAGTAGTTATCGTATTGAGAGCGAGGGCGTATTGGTTGCGCATGCTTCGATACATGGCAATACCGCCAAAGTGGCGCACCGCATAGCAGAAGCACTACGCGCTAAAGGCGTGGAAGTGAGAGAGATAGACCTCTGCCGAAGCGACATATCAGAGGCAGTGAGCCAAGCTTTCCGATATGGCAAGATGGTGCTATGCGCATCCAGTTATGATTCGGGCGTCTTCCCACCCATGCATATCTTCCTATACAAACTGGGCATCAAGGGCTATCAGTCACGCCGCGTGGCACTGGTTGAGAACGGCACATGGGCACCTACCGCGGGCAAGACCATGCGCAGTATGTTGGAAACGATGAAAAACATTGACATTGTAGCACCTACCCTCACCATCCGCAGCGCGTGGAAAGAGGAATACGAGGAGCAACTGCAGACCTTAGTGGAAAGTATTTCTTTATAAAATTTCCATTACCTCAGATAGTGATTGGACGAGATAAGTGGCAGACTGTCCTTCGGGGAGTGGGTCTTTGGATTTACGAACCCAAATCTGGTCAATGCCAGCATTGATAGCCCCTTGTATATCGGAGTTCCATGAGTCGCCTATCATGACAGCTTCTGCTGCCGATACACCATTCATACGCAGTGCCTCCTCATAAATACGTGGATTGGGTTTCTGGCAGCCCACTTCCTCGCTCAACACGATATGCGAGAAGCAGTCGCGTAGTCCGCTTTTGTCAAACTTCTCGTACTGCACTTCTATAAAACCATTGGTCACCACCGTCAGCGGATATTTCTTCGCCAAGTAACGCACCAACTCCTCAGCCTCAGGCAATAAGGAGAAGTATTTCGTTGTCAAATGCAGAAAATCCTCGCTCATCTGCTCCGCAAGAGCGGAGAGCACAACCCTTTTCGCCTCATCGCCTAATACCCCATCGCTCACCTTGTTGCCATGCAGCAAAGGGAATAAGAAGCGATCTACGCGCAAAAACGCTTTGGTGACTTTATCTTCACCATAGAGTTTCCATAGTTCGATATTATGCTCGTGGTATAGTGTATCAAACTCCTCGTAAGAATCGAAGTATTCGCTCAGTTGGTATTTCTCGAACATCTCATGTAGGGCAGTATTCGCTGCCCCTACAAAATCACCAATAGTATCATCCCAATCAATCAATATTGCTTTGTATTGCTTCATATCTTCATAATTTGTCTGCAAAATTACAACAATTTTTGCGAATATGCAAATTATTCATTACCTTTGCAGCGAGAATTAAGAACTTTACGTATGATAGAGTCTATTATGATGATATTGGCTTGTGCGATTTTGGTTATTTCCATAGTAACTGATAATAAGCATAGTTATATTAGATGGAAAGCAGCGCACCAAAGAATTGAAGAGTTAGAGAAAAAAGAGGCACAACATAATCAACAGCAACAATGGAATGACTTAGATAAACGACTTGAACATATACGCGCAAAATATCCTACCCCACAAAAAACATGGATGAACTATGAACAACTGAAACACACACTTGATTCGCACTTAAATGGTTGGATAAACAACTTAGAACAAAAAACCTCCCTCTCGGAGCGAGAGATACAATTTTGTACATATTATATCATCTATATCCATTTGACTTTGGAAGAAATAGCATCCTATATGTGCTATACAGAAAAAAGTATTCGCAACTATAAATATCGCATAGCCAAAAAACTTGGATTATCTTCAGCAGAACTATTAACATTTCTGCAAAACAATCTGTTTGAACATCTTTTTGCTGAAAAAGCGAGCGTGTGCAAATAGTTGCAGAATGGACTGATAATCAGCGAAAATTATCATTTGCCACGTGTGCAACACTGCCGATGGCTTGCATATATCAAATAATCGTAATACCTTTGCAGCAAAATTCACCCACATAATCAATATCACTATGAACGCAACAACTCATTTTCTTCCTTTAAGTAGTTCTATCAAGACAACGACTATTTTGGCTATGGTGATTATCATAGCAGCTATTGTCATCATGGTTAATCAATGGCAACAAGGTGGACATTCACCTGCCATGCGTTGGACCTATATCATTGTTTCTGTCATCTTAGTATTGACACTACTCTCGGCTATCGTTATGATTCCTCGCAAAGTGGTTGTAAAAGAAAATAGTATCAACGTGCATATGTTGGCATGGAAAATTAATGTACCACAAGATGAAATTGTATCTATTGAACACTATCCCAACGGCATTCAATCCAGTCGTGTAGTAGGAATGGGCGGATTCTTTGGTAATATTGGATTATTCTCTAGTCCCCAATGCGGCGACCATTTCTCTTTGGTAACAGACCCTATGAATGTTTGTGTGATTACACGCAAGAGCAAACGCCCAATCGTGGTGAGCGTGAAAGACCATAGCGTATTCACATCTATTATTGATGTGAAAGAAAAATACTAATTGCTAAAATTCCAATGTGATTTGACCGTTGATAAGCGGTGTCTTGCCGAGGTGTTTGTATGCCAACTCGGTGGCTTCACGACCGCGAGGAGTGCGTTTGATAAAGCCCTCTTTGATGAGGTATGGCTCATAGACATCTTCTATCGTGCCCGCATCTTCACCCATGGCGGTGGCAATAGTGTTCAAACCAACAGGTCCGCCTTTGAACTTATCAATGATAGTACTAAGCAACTTATTATCAATCTCATCCAGACCAAAGGTGTCAATATTCAATGCCTCTAAGGCATAACGCGCAATCTCCAAATCTATTGCACCATTGCCCTTTACTTGTGCAAAGTCACGCACACGACGGAGCAAGGCATTCGCAATACGAGGGGTGCCACGACTGCGGCGTGCTATCTCTGCTGCTGCTTTGCTGTCGATATGAATACCCAACAGACGTGCACTACGCTCTACAATTCCCGCAAGAATATGCGCATCGTAGTACTCCAAGTGGCAATTGATACCAAAACGCGCACGCAATGGGCTAGTCAGCAGACCACTGCGAGTAGTGGCACCAATGAGTGTGAACTTATTGAGGTCAATTTGTATTGTGCGTGCAGAAGGTCCCTTATCTATCATAATATCAATGCGATAGTCTTCCATCGCAGAATAGAGATACTCCTCTACAATAGAAGAAAGGCGGTGAATCTCATCAATAAAAAGCACATCGTTTTCCTCAAGCGAAGTAAGCAATCCCGCCAAGTCGCCTGGTTTATCGAGCACAGGACCAGAAGTGACCTTGAACCCCACCCCCAATTCGTTGGCAATGATGTTACTAAGGGTAGTTTTACCCAATCCAGGAGGGCCAAAGAGGAGCACGTGGTCTAGACTTTCGCCACGCATACGTGCTGCTTCAACAAAGATACGCAAGTTGCTGACAATCTTGGATTGACCTGCAAAATCATCAAAACGCAAAGGACGCAAGGCATTGTCTTGCTCCTTCTCCGTCATTTGTCCTCTTATATCAAAATTCTCATTCATTGTTTGTAGCTTGCTTAAACGTTTCCTCTAGATTGTCTATCTCTGCAATAGGTTTGTCCACTTTGATTTCTCCGTGGTTGATAATCACCACGCGACTGCACATCTGCTTGACTTCTTGTAATATGTGAGTAGAGAGAATAACGGTTCGACCGTTATTCGGATATTGGATATTGGACGCGACAAGGTCGCTATTGGCTATTGGATTCGATAAGTTGCGAATTAACGCACGGATATCTTCCAATTGGTTAGGGTCAAGACCTGTGGTTGGTTCATCTAAAATCAGCAATTCGGGATTACCAATCATCGCTTGCGCCAAGCCCACACGTTGGCGATAGCCCTTGCTGAGTTGTCCAATCTTCTTGTTGGCTTCAGCTGTTAACCCTACGCGCGTGATGAGGTCTTCGATCAATTGGCTATGGGATATTGGCAATTGGCTATGGGTGCGAAGTTCTACGAAAAAGCGCAGATACTCACGGACATACATATCCTCATAGAGCGGATTTTGTTCGGGAAGGAAGCCAATGGATTTAGGCACTTGCACCTCTCCATTGGTAGCATTCCAAACACCTACCATAATCTTCATCAGGGTAGATTTTCCTGCGCCATTAGGGCCCAATAATCCCACTATCTCACCATCTGCGATGGAAAGAGATATATCTTTCAACACGTGTTGTTTGCCTATATGCTTATTTAAATGGGATATTTCGATTGCCATATTCGCTTGCAAAGGTACAACAATTTTCTCACATACACAAATATCTACTCTTTATTTTGCTCAATTAGTGCGAGAAGCTGTTCTACAGCCTCTTCTTGAGGGATATTTTTCAATATACATTCTTTGCCACGATAGAGACTTACTTTGCCACGTCCTGCGCCTACATAGCCATAATCGGCGTCCGCCATCTCGCCCGGACCATTGACAATACAGCCCATGATGCCGATTTTAAGCCCTTGTAGGTGGGATGTGGCCGCTTTCACTTGAGCGATGGTTTGCTCCAAATCGAAGAGCGTACGACCGCAACCAGGGCAGGAGATATACTCCGTTTTATACATACGCACGCGCGCGGCTTGGAGAATGTCTTTGCTGAGTCGTGCTAAATCTTCTGCGGCGAAGTGGTCATTGTTGAGCACTAACTCTGTGCAGTTGTGATCCCACAACAAGCGACCACATTCGGCAGCTGCATGAAGTTGGAAGAGTTGCCAATCGGTGTCAGCGTTGGAGAAAAAGACGGTTTTATCTTCTATCTTAACTTGGGTAGTAGCTGCATAGCGAGTGCTTTGCTCATCAGCGAAGTAATCTACCAACGCTTTGGCGACGGGCAGTTCTTTTTCGGGAGCCTCGCTTAGACTCACGCGAATGGTGTCGCCTATGCCGTCCGCAAGGAGAGCACCTATACCGACTGCGGACTTCACGCGGCCATCTTCACCTTCGCCTGCTTCTGTTACGCCTAAATGCAACGGGAAAGCCATTCCCTCTTCCTGCATTTGCCAAACCAACAGACGGACAGTAGTGACCATCACGCGGGTGTTGCTGGCTTTGATGGAAAGGACAATATCTTTGAAATCTTCTGCCACTGCCACGCGCAAGAACTCCATGCAACTCTCTACCATGCCTTCGGGCGTGTCGCCATAGCGCGACATGATACGGTCACTCAGACTGCCGTGATTAACACCAATGCGCAGGGCAGTCTTGTGCTCTTTGCAGATATTAAGCAATTGGATAAAGCGATTGCGAAGTCGCTGCAATTCAGCTTGATATTCTTCTTCCGTGTAGTCTATTTGTTTGAATTTGCGCGCAGGGTCGATATAGTTACCTGGATTGATGCGCACTTTCTCCACCACTTTTGCCGCTGCATCCGCCACATCGGATTGGAAGTGGACGTCAGCCACGAGAGGGGTATGAGATCGCTGCGCTGTAGATGGTAGATCGCTCACATCGTTCGCTGTAGATCGGGCTACGCCCTGTAGTGATTGGTGAATTTGTGCAAGGGAGTCCACTTCGCGCATACCTTGAGTAGTAAAACGAAGTAGTTCAGTACCTGCAGCTATGCAACGCTCGGCTTGTGCCACACTACCTTCGATGTCATTGGTAGAAGTGTTAGCCATTGTTTGAATACGAACGGGATATTCGCTACCGATTGATAGAGTACCTACATGGGTGGTAGTAGTCTGTCGGCGATTATATGTCAATTGTATGTTCATAGTCAATTATATGTTCATAAAAGCCCGAATTTGGTGCAAAGTTACGCAAATATTTTGGCATGAGCAATAAAAAACACTAATTTTTGCATTTTTTTGTCGAAATATTTGGTCATGTCAAAAAAAAGCAGTAATTTTGCAGCCGATTTCGGGATTCAGTAGCTCAGCAGGTAGAGCACATCCCTTTTAAGGATGGGGTCCTGGGTTCGAGCCCCAGCTGAATCACAAGAGCAGAAGCCAATTGGTTTCTGCTCTCTTTTTTATTTCATTGCATCACGGAGTTTGTGCTTGATGTAATGTTCGTCAGTAAAGTGAGAACGGAGGTGGGGAGTCATCTCTGCATGGGCGAAGAACTTTTGATATTCGCGTTTGATGTCCTCTCCAAGATTAGGGTCGTGGGGTGTGTAGTGGCAGATAGTTTCGGGGGTGTCTTTGGGTTTGTACGCCTTAAAACGGAAGAGGTCCTGCATCGTGAGTTTGAACTCCGTTTCGCCATTCTCGCGGCGGCCGCGGTACTTATTTACGCCTACAGCTTTTTTGAGCGAGGACATGGGATTGAGGACAGGATTGATGACAATCTTACGCCCTGCGAAGTCCGCACACAACACATAGAAACCGCCTAACGAGCTGCCAATCAGGTATTTGACATCGGGATTGGCTGCAATAAAATCGTTGATTATTTTAACGGACTCATCCACATGGTGATTGACTTCGAGTGGGCACCACTCGAGATCGGGGTAGTATTTGCGGAAGTTGGTGATGGTGTCGGAGTGAATAGACCCTGCGAAACCGTGAATGTAAACTGCTTTCATTTTCGCAACTCGCGGAAGATAGTGGCACGAATAAAACTATCTAAGTGAATGTAAATTTTAGGTTTACCTGTATTCTTGTCAATGGGGGCGTCTGCTTCTGGGTGTTGGAGTTGCGCAGTCCAACGTTGTTTCCATTGTGCGAATTGTTCGGGGTCTTTACGGATAGCAGAGGCTTGTTGGCATGCGGTAGTCCAATTGTCAATGCGCTGTTTTTCAGCACCTTTTGGAGGGTTCTTTTTCCAGTCGCGAGGGTTGTGAACGACATACGCCTCTTGAGATAATTGTCCGATAACACGTCCGTCTGCATCAAAAACGCGCTTGCGACGGAAAATGGTTTTGTCGCGGTTTTGCAGTTTGCCCTTGATGGTTACAACAGGGTCAATAAATTGAATTTCAGCCATAATAGGGTTAAATTATAATGATAAATGTATGTTCTTCCTACGCTTAAGACTCGTTAATAACTAACTAATCACTAATTAATCACTAATCAATCACTAATTAATCACTAATTAATCACTAATTAATCACTAATTATTGATTCGATGCGCAAAGGTAATACATTTATGTGAAATATGCAAGTTTTAAGAGAAAAAAATATCATTGTGGTGGAAGGAAAAGGTAATAGACGGGAGGATTGTGATTTAGTACATTTTATAATGTATTGATAATTAATATATTACAAAGAAAATGGGGGGGGGTAAAATTTATTTGCATATATGAAAAAAAAGCAGTACCTTTGCAGAAAATTTGCGGAGGAAGCCGAAAAGCCGATGAAGAGTAGGCAAGAAATGAATTACAAAAAAGAATGAAGGCAATTAAGTGTTTATTTATTAGTATGTTGGCTACACTTTTTATTTCTTGTGGCGACACCAACTATTGCTATGTAGTGGAGGAGCACTATCCTATTTATGGAACTACAGTTACTCGCCAAACAGAGATTTGGGCTACAGCCAATGAATTGGACGCTATAATTGCGGAGATGAAAGTTGCACTCGAAACAGCAGGCGTTCCTTCTGACCTTATTGAAATAACCTACAAAAAGAACCGTCATAGCCAAGAAGACTGCTGGACAACAAAACCTTCTGAATAATAACAAACAAAAAATATAAAACAAAATGAAAACAATCAAAACAATTCTTTTTTGCCTTGTAGCAGTACTTTTTGCAAGTTGTGCAGGGCTAAACATGACTCCTTATGCTAATGATCCAGTAGAGACAAAGGTGATTTTGTCGGAGTCTAACTACTACATTGTGAAAGAAGTAAGTGGCGAATGGAGTGCAACGTATATCTTTGGTATTGGTGGTCTTTCTAAGAAGGCACTTGAAAACAACGCGGTAAGCGAAATGTACAAGAACGCAGGACTGACTGGTAATCAACAGATTATTAACATCACCACCACACAATCTGTGGAGACATGGGCACTGGTTTATTCGAAAGTACGTGCAATTGCTCATGGCTATGTGATTGAGTTTGAGGAATAATCGATGCTGTTGTGGGAAATGAAAATGCACTCCGAGGGGAGTGCATTTTTTGTATATACAAGGTAAAAATCATCATTTTCTTGCATAATTCAAAAAAATGTAGTACTTTTGTAGGCGGAAAGGAAAACAATACAGATAGTTTTATTTTATAGAAGACAACTTGTATTGTTTTTTGACGACAACATAAACAACTTGCGCGGCAATCAACTCCCTGCCGCGCTCAAAGAAAAATAAAAATATCATGAAACGATTCATTTACATTATTGCAGTACTATTAGTTTGTAGTCAATATAGCGCGGGACAAACAGTAATAGATTTTCCTGCTACGGAATATACGCAAGATCCAAAAGCAAACTTTCGCTTGTACAAGACAGAAAATAAGTACAATTTCATTAAATTGGACACACGCACGGGACAAATGGAATTGGTGCAATGGAGTCTAGATGGTGATAGAATGTCATATAGATTATCCAATGAAATATTGACATCATCTTATGAGGAACAGATTCCCGGACGCTTTACTTTGTATGCAACAACGAATATGTATCAGTTTGTTTTACTTGATCAAATTGATGGAAGAACATGGCATGTACAATGGGGGACAGATAAAGAGTATCGCTGGGTTAAACGTATTTGGTTCAATGAAGAAATAGAGCCTGTAAAAACAAATTATGGATTAAAACTTCAGCCTCAGGAACCAAAAAATACATTTCTAGGGGATTCTGACATAACACCTGTTGATGATGAGTATAAATTGCAGGTAACGAAACGCATGGCTTCAGTACAGGAACAATATAGAAATCAATTATTAGATAAGTCTCCTGTTAATGTAGCATACATGTCTGTGATGAAAAAATTAATGCTATCTCCTTACAAATTAGATTGGGAATATGTAGAGACCTTAACGAATTTCATAGCTTTATTAATAGAAACTGATTGTACTATCAATAAAGAGAATTTAGAAGAACAACTTGAAGGAAAGACTGAGTATAAAGATATAATAAAAGTGTTTGAAGAATTTAATAATGGACAACAGAAGTAACTAATATAGAAAATGCACTCCGAGGGGAGTGCATTTTTTATATATATTATAAGGTGTCACCTTACATTACGATATTCACGATGCGGCTAGGGACAACGATGACTTTCTTTGGAGCGGCGCCGTTCAATTGTTTGGCGGTCAGTTCGTGAGCCATGACAATCTTCTCAACCTCCTCGCGGGGAGTGTCCTTTGCCACCTCAATAGTAAAGCGAACTTTACCATTGAACTGAACAGGGTACTTCTGCGTTGCTTCAACCAAATACGCTTCGTTGCACTCTGGCCATTCGGCGTGGCAGACAGAACCTGTTTCGCCACAGAGATGCCATGCCTCCTCTGCAATGTGAGGAGCGTATGGAGCAAGCAAGATAGCGAAGGTCTTGAGGATAGCGACCTTGTTGCACTTGAGGGCTTGCAACTCGTTTTGCGCAATCATGAAGGCAGGGATAGAGGTGTTGAACGAGAAGTTCTCAATATCCCAAGTAATCTTCTTGATGAGCTTATGAAGGCTGCGCAACTCCTCTGCTGTTGGTTCGTCGTTGGAGAGGGTCTCGAACATATTCCACCACTTACGCAAGAAACGGTGCACGCCATCAATACCGTTGGTGTCCCAAGGTTTAGACATCTCCAAAGGACCGAGGAACATCTCGTAAAGGCGCAGTGTATCAGCACCATACTTAGCCACTACATCGTCTGGGTTCACCACATTGAACATAGACTTGGACATCTTCTCTACCGCCCAACCGCAAATGTATTGCTTTGGATACATTGGAGAGCCGATGTAAGGATTATCCTCAATAGAAGTGCCGTCTGCAAAGACAAACTCCGCATTCTTGAATTCAGGCATCCAATTGCGGAAAGCATCGATATCCAATACATCGTTCTTGACGATATTCACGTTCACGTGGATAGGTTGTACCTTATCTTTGTACTCAGGGTTATCGATGAGGTTGTAGCTGATGAAGAGGTTGCCCGTTGCGCCTTCGCCGATATAGCGATAGACGAAGTTAGAGCGACCTTGGATCATACCTTGGTTGATGAGTTTCTTAAATGGCTCATCCTCGCAGATATAGCCGAGGTCGAAGAGGAACTTATTCCAGAAACGGCTATAGATAAGGTGCCCCGTAGCGTGCTCTGTACCACCGATATAGAGGTTGACTTGACGCCAGTAGTCGTTGGCCTCTTTGCCTACGAGTGCAGCATCGTTGTGATTGTCCATATAGCGGAGGTAGTAAGCCGATGAACCTGCGAAGCCAGGCATGGTGCAGAGCTCGAGTGGGAAGACAGAAACGTTGTCAATCAGGGACTTAGAAACGACCTTATTATTAGTGGTGTCCCATGCCCAGAGGTCCGCATTGCCGAGAGGTGGCTCGCCTGTGGTGGTAGGTTTGAAGTCCGACACAGCAGGGAGTTCGAGTGGCAAGCAAGATTCTGGAATCATGTATGGCATGCCGTCTTTGTAGTAAACAGGGAAGGGCTCGCCCCAGTAGCGTTGGCGGCTGAAGACCGCATCGCGGAGGCGGTAGTTCACTTTCACGCGACCGAGCCCCGTGTTGGTGATATGCTCCTTCATGCGTTGGATAGCCTCTTTGACCTCGAGTCCGTTGAGGAAGCCCGAATTGATCATGATACCTTCTTTGGCATCGAAGCTTTGTTCGCTGACATCTGCACCCTCAATGAGTGGGATGATAGGCAGGTTGAAGTGTTTAGCGAACGCATAGTCACGGCTATCGTGTGCAGGCACAGCCATGATGGCACCCGTGCCATAACCACTTAGCACATAATCGCTTACGTAGATAGGAATCTCGGCATTGGTGAGAGGGTTGATGGCATACGAGCCCGTGAATACACCTGTGACACGGCGGTCGGCAATACGCTCGCGTTCGGTGCGGTTCTTCACCATCTGGAGGTACGCCTCCACCTCGGCGCGTTGCTCATCGGTAGTGACACGAGCCACATACTCACTCTCTGGCGCAAGCACCATGAAGGTGACACCATAGACAGTATCTGCGCGGGTGGTGAAGATAGTGAATGGTTCGTCTTGACCCTTGATAGCAAAGCGCATCTCTGCACCTTCGCTACGGCCAATCCAGTTGCGTTGGGTCTCCTTGAGGGAGTCGGTCCAATCCACGCGGTCAAGACCCTCCAAGAGGCGTGGCGCGTAGGCACTTACACGGAGGTTCCATTGGCGCATGACGCGTTGCTCTACAGGATAACCACCACGAACAGAAAGACCTTCGCTCACCTCATCGTTGGCAAGTACGCAACCGAGCTCTGGGCACCAGTTCACCTTCGTATCTGCCAGATAAGCAATACGATAGTTCATCAGGCGTTCTTGTTGTTCGCGCTCGGAGAGGGTTGCCCATGTAGGGTCAGTTTGCTCAAACTTCTCGATGAGCTTGCTGATTGGCCGTGCTTTTTGCAAAGAGGTGTCGAAGTAGGAGTTGAACATTTGGATAAATGCCCATTGTGTCCATTTGTAGAAGTCTGGGTTGCAAGTTTTTACCTCGCGGTCCCAATCGTAGTTGAAGCCGATTTTCTGAAGTTGCTCAATGTAGTGGGCGATGTTCTCCATCGTGGTCTTCTCTGGGTGCTGACCTGTTTGAATAGCATATTGCTCGGCAGGCAGGCCATAAGAATCAAAGCCCATTGGGTGGAGGACATTGAAGCCCTGTAGGCGTTTGTAACGGCTGTAGATATCGCTAGCGATATAACCGAGAGGGTGACCTACGTGCAAACCTGCGCCCGATGGGTAAGGGAACATATCGAGCACATAAAATGGCTTTTTATCGCTTTGGTTGCTTACGCGGTAAGTGCCAGCTTTCGCCCATTCGGCTTGCCATTTCTTTTCAATTTCACTGAAATTGTAATCCATAAAATTATTTGTGATTTAATTATTTGCTATTTATTCATTTCCGATTTCGGCTTGGCAGCCTCAAACAATCTGCTTATACCGTGGTCATTTAGGCGCGACCTTTGCGCTGCAAAGGTACTACAAAAATTGCATATATGCAAATTTTTTCAAAAAGAAAGAGGAATGACCGTTTTTTTTCCCTCAATGCTACAAGTTTCGGGACCACGATAGGAGATCTGTGGGACATCTCTTGGCTTTCGGTGGCTTTTTATAAACGTGTCTCTATAATAATGCTGCAAAAATCTTCAGCGCGGAAGTTTTTTGTACCGAAAGTGTTCTTAAGGTCTAGTATTCCTGCAGCTCAAACTATTCTTGCTCTTGAATAGCCATGCGTTCGCGCGCATAAGAGATGGCTTTTTGTAATTTCAGCTCCAACACTTTCTTGTCTGGCAACATCGTCATGTATTCAGCTACACGGATATTACTTTCCTCCAAGTGCATCAATTCTACATGTTCATCATTCTTGCCAGCACAAAGAATTAAACCGATTGGTGCATTCTCACCTTCTACTCGCTCGTATTTTTCCAACCAACGCAAGTACAACTCCATTTGTCCTTTGTGTGCAGCTTTGAACGAATCGATTTTCAAATCAATAGCCACTAAACAACGTAAGCGACGATGATAGAAAAGCAAGTCTATATAGTAATCCTCATTGTCAATAGTAATACGTTTTTGTCGTGCGAGGAAAGCGAAGTCAGTACCCAATTCCTCAATGAACCGCTGCATTTCTGCGACAATGGCACTTTCCAGATCTTTCTCAGAATATGTATCTTTTAGTCCAAACAAATGCAGCAAATATGGATCACGGAAGACCAGATTAGGTGTCATTTTATTTTCCTCTCGCAAAAGAGCAAGGTCGTGCTTAATCGTTTCTTCAGGTTGACGGCTTATGGCTGTACGTTCAAATAGTTGGGAACTGATTTTCTCACGCAGCGTGCGTACACTCCAGTGCTCGGTGATAGCCATTTGCTCATAGAAAGAGCGTTTGAGTGGTTCACGAATAGGGATAAGAAGTGTAAAGTGCGACCATGGCAATTGTCGCATCAGTGTTGCGACAATTTCAAAGTCTTGATATTCAGTTGCAAACTGCATCATACGGCGAACATTCTTCTCTTCAAAACCACTTCCAAATTCTTGTGCCAATTGTCGCGACACTGTTGCGACAATTTGTTTGCCATACTCCGCACGGTTGCCCTGCAACACAAATGTATTGATAGCATATCCTACATTCCAATACAGTTGCGTTGTCTCATCGCTAACGACAGACGCTACGCGTTTGCGAGTGTTCTCAATAAGTTCTCGCAAATGCTTAATCAACGGCTCTGTCATAATCGCCACCTGCGATAATATGTCTTGACCTTTTCTCTCTATGTTTGCCATAATTATTGTATTTGTTTGTTGTTGAGGATTTTGGATAACAAAAATGCATGCAAAGATACTACATTTTTTTCATACCTGCAAATGTATTATATCTTTTCACACCAAATAGAATTAATGAGGGAGTTATTATTAGAGAAAGAAAGGAATTACAAGTTTCGGGACCACGATAGGAGATCTGTGGGACATCTCTTGGCTTTCGGTGGCTTTTGTGTGTCTAGCATCGCTTGGCTAGTATTTTTCTTTGAAAGCGTTTTTATCACGATTTAACATGCCTCTATAAAAAAATAAAACTCCTCTTGCACAATGTACAAGAGGAGTCAAATGACTAATTGAGTTTGTGTGTTTATTATTCAGCTACTCCCATGCATTCTTTTAAAGACTGATTTTTTACAAAATTTGCTTCTTCACGTGCTTTTATTTTTGCATCTTTTTGTGTTTTTCCTTCTTTTATGCATTGGGAATATACCTCTTGAAATTTTTTATTGAATATTTTTTTTGCGTTTTTTTGGCATTCTTTATATTGCATCTCTTCTTTTCTTTGTTGCTCAGATTGTGCATGTTGAGTTGCTGAAACAGCGGCAGACTTCTCATTTTTATCTTCTATGAGATTATCAGGTGCAATAAACTTGCTTACAAATTCTCTGTATTTCCCGTTATCGTACAAAATTCCTGACACTTGTTCAATAGAAATAGATCTCTTTACGCCATTTTGCAAATAAATAATTGTAGAATCATTTTCACTTTGAATACTAACATCTGCTATCCTCTCATCATTAGTGGTCATGATGACTCCAGCAAACAAAAACATTGGTATAAATCCCAATAAAAGTACAAATATTTTTTTCATAATTTAATCATATTTTATTGTCGTAGGATCAGCATACATTTCCATACAATCCAATCTTCCTGCTAACATCACACTATCTTTCGCCCTTTTAGCAATTTGTTGAGCTGTTTGTTTTGGTTGTCCTTTTGATATTGCATGTTGAAATGCTATTCGATACTCTTTTTGCGCATTCTTAATTACATTTCTTTCGCAAGGGAAGTAAGCTGGATCAACTCTCAATTTGGACATATTAGGAAGTCTCAAAGAGTCAATATTGCGAATAGAATCCTTGATAAGAGAACTCTCTGCAACGATTGATTGATTAAGTTCTTTATATTGCCCATCATCATACAAGATAGCAAATACTTGCTCAATGGCAATAGATTTTTCTATGCCATCAAGCAAGTAAACTATTGCAGAGTTTGTTTCGTTTTGAATACTCACATTTTCTATTCTTTCGCCATTAGTAGTCACAATAACGCTTGCAAACGAAAGCATAGAAGATATTGTAAGCATCACTACAAACAATATTTTTTTCATATTATTCCTCTTCTGCCACTAAACGGAAGAAAGCACTAATCTCTTTCTCCTCAATGATTGAACTTACATTGAATTTCTTGGATTGGGTGTAATAACCAGTCTTTTCGCATTTGATTTCAATTTGTACATTACCAGCATTATTATATGTCAAACCCTTGATATCAAACACTTCCGTTGTTTCATATGGAGTTGTTTGTAAGTATCTATAGTTTTGATTCTTTACCTCTGGAGTAGAAGATATTACTCGCCAGAAAATGTCTGCACCCTGTGGACGAGAATTTACATCCCAGTGAATAGTCAAATGTTCTAATGCGGTATTTCCTTCGCCTGTGACTTGTTTGTTTGCTTCTTGTTTAGGAGAGCTTGCACGGTGCAAGAAGAATGCGATACGATCCCAATCAATATCTTTCAAAGCCTCGGTATAAGCTTGATTGAGAACTTGGTTTGCAATATCTTTAGAATATGCACTACCTGCTAAACTATAGCGACCTGCTACCTCTACTGTAGGATAAACCAAAGTACGATTGTGATCCAACACTTTTACGCTCATCATCACAGTTGCATTCCAACCAATACCAGATAAATAATCCACATGGAACTCAGTAAGTGATACTTCCATCCAATAGTCAGTAGCAGGATCTGCGTCCAAATTGAAGCCCATAGTACGCATATAACGACGCATACTTTCAGATACAAACGAACCAACTGATGGATTAGCACTAAATTGTGGTAGCGAAATTGTACTTGCATCATACACATGAACCAATGCCATTTTTGCGCGCGCGTCGGCTACATTCAAGCGAATACCATAATCCATATTCGCATATTTATCAGGAGTTGGATTTTCGGTAATAGTCAAATTAAGCATACCACTTGGAAGAGTTGGAGTTGTAGTAACACTCTTGCCAAAACCACATGAAGCCATCATGGTTGCTACAACCATAATTGCCATAACATTGAATAATTTTTTCATACGAAATCTTTTTAGAATTATTTATTTACATTGATTTTAATAACTTTAGCAGAAACGGTTGTTTTGAAAATAATATCACGTCCTTCTTGTCCCACATTGGTTGATACAACAGGTTCAATCACCCCATCACCACCAGCTACTTTGCAAGCATTAATCAAACGATAAACAGCAAGATTACGGGCCATTTGTTCTGGATGAATATCATCACCACCACCTGCATTAGCATAATCATTTGTTAAAAAACCATAACGAGCAACACCTGTGCAACCAGTGTATATCCATTGAGTTTTTCCATCTACCTTCTCTTTTTTGAATGTAACGGAAAAATCTCCATCAGCCTCTTTTATTACAATAGTTCCGACATTATGACGATATATAACAGAAGCTTCAGCCGTAATGGTATTAAGGATCTTATAATCCTCGCGTTCTAAATTTAATTCACTCAAACGAACTGAATTAACTGTGTTGATAGCCGTTGGAACAATGGCAGAGGGTGTACTACATGCTGTAAAGAAAACAGCACATGTAATAATTACAAAAATAAAACTTTTTTTCATAATAAATAAATTTAATTGTCATGCCTACTCTTCATCGGATTTTCGGCTGCCTCCGTTTGTTATTTAGTTGATTGTTTAACAACTTGAGAGGCATACAAAAAAACGTGGATTCCGACAGCTGTCGTTCCACGTATTGAGGCTCTCGCATTGCCTGTTAGTTTAGAACAACAACGCGAAGCCCACGCCGAATATAAATATACTCTCGTGCCACATAGTTAAGGTACGCGTGTGCGCATATGTATATGTGCAAAAGACGTACCAAATAGGAACAAGAGGGATAATCTATATCCCGTAGGACATCTACCGTTGCTAAGTCCTGAAACTAACATAGAAATTTGCGAGATTTCAATACATCAGAACTAAGCGTCAATAAACGCCTTTTTAATATGTCTGCTACCCTCCGCCGCTGATGTCAGACATCCCTCGGCGCAGGTTCACGGTGCAAAGGTAATACATTTTTTTGAATTGAGCAAGAGTAGTGCAAATAAAAATGCCATTTATGCGGATTTTGCATAAATGGCAGGGGGCGAACGTTATATTAAACTAGCATTTGCAAAAATATATTCCAATGTCTTCATAGTCCCATTTACTCTATGCTATTAGTTAGCCATTCGGCAAGGTCAATAATTTGGATTCCTTGGTAATCATATTGAGGTACACGAGTACGAGCAATGATTTTCATGTGTATATACCTATTTTTATAGATGATTCACTTTCCAAATCGTATTTTTTTTGTTATTTGGAAAGTGATTTCGGGTGCAAAGATAGTGTTTTTTTTTATGACATACGCAAATTTTAAAATAAATTTATTCCACATAGCCCTTCAAAGAATGTCTTTTGGTATTTTTTATTACAAAACGAAAGATATGCTGGGAAATTAACTGATTGTACAAATCCTTTAGTTAAAAATTGTATGTCAACACCAAAATCATTTACCATAGACTCATGAATAAAATTCAGTATTAATATGATTTGCGCTGATAATGATTCGTATATATCTTCATTCGTATTATCCAGTACTAAGTTGCTTATACTTAATCGATGTACATATTGAGACAAGTAACAACCAATATCAGAATTCAATTTTTTGAATTTTGACGGAAGTAAATCATGTAAGTCAGTCCAATGATAGTATGCTTTATTATCAAAAGTCTTAAACTTCCACATTCCATTTTTCATCCATCCTTCTATCCTGTTCGTGTGGCTGTTGTAAATATCTAATTTTCTTATTTCTTTATAACAGAAAACTTTCACTTGATTTAGATTATTCCTCATGGATGAAAGTTGTAGAAAAAGTGCATCATACTCTTGCTTCGTAATTTGGTCTGTTTTTTGGAGTGGATGTCTTGATGCAATTTTTAATTTCTGTTCTACTCCATCCAAGATATATAGATAGTGCCTTAATGATATCTCCTCTTTATCGTCAGCATGATAAATTAAGTGATAAACCGAGATACTATCCATTAACATCCTTATTATTGATGATGCTACCACATAATCTTGACATTCCTCTACGACCATAATATATGTCGCTATAGAATGCATTGTGTTTTCTAGCATGGACGCTTTATATCCATGTAAATCATTGATATTATTGACAGGATACTTCTGCTTTAATTGGCTTAATTCATACCCAAACAACAAAAGTAACGCCTTAACAGCGTTTATATTTGAATATCCATACATCTCTAGTTCTGGAATAGTTATTTTGGATACGGATTGCATAGTATCTATTATAAGTTAATTAACTGGAGCCTCGTTTGTAATTATTAAATGTCTTTGTCATTCAACTCGTTTTCAATTTCTTCAATGGTTGGCATTGTGCCACGGAAATCGTCGGGGATGAGTTTTGCAAGTTGATATTGCGAAATGCCTAATGGTTGCGAGGAGCCCTCCACAGCATATTGCGCCAAAATATCGTTCTTTTCTTTACAGATGAGCAAGCCGATAGCAGGATTGTCTTGTGGCGTGTTGAGCAAATGATTAACTGCTACTACATAACCTCCAAGTTGTCCTACATTTGCACTCTCTAGTTTGCCAGTTTTAATTTCCACTACGACATAACGGTGAAGCGGTACATTATAGAATAACATGTCAATAAACAATTCTTCACCATTCACCTCTAAGCGATATTCACGTCCCATATATGCGAAGCCACGACCGAGTTCAAGCAAGAACTTTTCAATATTCTTAACTAACTCGTCTTTTAGTTCGCTTTCTTTGTAGCGGTCTTTGAGTTTGAAGAAGTCAAATTGATAGGGGTCTTTAGTCAATTGTTGTGCTAAATCACTGTCAATGGCAGGTAATGTGGTGGAGAAATTTGTAATCGCTTTGCCCGATCGCTCGTACAAATCTGTGTCAAGAAAATTAAGAAGCACATCACGCGACCAACCATTTTGAAAAGTCTGATGCACATAGAATAGTGCTTTGGAAGCATCTTTTTTGCATTTGTCAATGATGCGTATGTGATGACTCCATGGAATAGAAAAGAATTCAGTAGCAATATGTTGTAATGTGTGATTCTTGCTATTAAAGAGTGTTTCTGTTTCGCCAATTGACACTTCTTGAATTTTTACAACGGGTTGTTGTAAATTTGACTCGAAAGTGTGAGAGGCATTTTTTACAACAGGTTGTTGTAAGTTTATAAATTCTTGATAATAAGTCAGAAACCACTTTTTGCAGTAGTATAAATTGGTTGGTGATAAACCGCTAACACCAGGCAGCGCATCTTTTAGATCTTGACTAATGGATTGCATTATACCTTCGCCCCAACGTTCTTCTACATTGAGTGCGACAATCTCACTACCTAATTCCCAATAGAAGCGCAGCATCTCTTGATTGACATGCACAGATGCTTTGATTTGACTTTGACGAAAACGTTGGCTTAGTGACTGAATCCACTGTTTGTAATCCTTATCTATGTGAATAAGATTGCTCATAAAAGTTATACTATTGATTTTGTTCGCAAAGGTAGTGAAATATTTTGGATTGAGCAAGAGAAATCGCCTTTTGAGGTGATTTTTCTTTAAATAGATAAGCCAACTTTTTCAGGAAATGAGTCAACCTTTTCAGGAAATGAGTCAACTTTTTTAGGAAGCCAATCTTAACAAAAAGCACTTTTTGGTTGCGGGGGGGGGAGTCGGAGTTCTCTCGGTCTTCTCTCGGTCGTCGGTCGGTAAAATTAGGCAAGGTATAAGAGAGGAGAAAGAGACGGCAATCTTAATAAAAGTACTTTTTTGTAATTTGGAGTTCTTAGGTTCATCCTTGGTTCGTCCTTGGTTCGTCTTAGGTCTTTGACACGGAGCAGATTGGGAAGGTACTAGGGAAGGGAATCTTAATAAAAGTGCTTTTTGCGCTAAGTGCAGGCGGTGGTGCTTTGTGATGTGGTGTCGCCTAAAGGCGAGGTGGTGACAGCAGAGCTGCGGTAGCGGCTCACGCAGTGAGCGGTGGGTACCTAAGACAAAAAATGCTCGGCGAATGAACGCCGAGCATTAAACCAGTTGCCTTTGCGATGTGATTACTTATTAGAGCAACTTCTTCACTTGGTCGTACACGTTTTGTGCGGTGAAGCCGAGTTTCTCGTCGAGCACTTTGTATGGTGCAGAGAAACCGAAGGAGTTGAGTCCCCATACAGTACCATGTTCGCCTACCAGTCCTTCGAGGTTGCATGGCAGACCTGCGGTCAAACCAAAGCGAGTAACGCCTTGTGGCAAGACTTCAGCTTGATACTCTTTGCTTTGTTGGCGGAAGATAGCCTCTGAAGGAACGCTCACGATTTGGAGGCGGATACCCTCAGCACGGAGGAGTTCGGCACCTGCCATGAGGGTAGAAACTTCGCTACCAGAAGCGAGCATCACCACTTGTGGGTTCTCGTCCTTGCTTACGATATACGCACCTTTCTTCACGCCTGCCTCTGAGGTGTTAGGCACAGAGGTAATATCTTGGCGAGAGAGGATAAGGGCAGTTGGGGTATAGATGTTCTCCATTGCCATCTTCCA
The DNA here is from genome assembly GCA_045591505.1 of Paludibacteraceae bacterium. Classification (GTDB taxonomy): domain Bacteria; phylum Bacteroidota; class Bacteroidia; order Bacteroidales; family Paludibacteraceae; genus Colicola. The sequence continues at coordinate 33,165 of JAZNSW010000003.1, read as the reverse complement.
TGCAGCGGTAGTCTCCTCTGCATCAGCAGGACGAAGTACCATCACGCTTGGACGACCAGAGTGGTTGTGGAGTTTCTCCATGAGGCGGATTTGTGCCTCTTGCTCCACTGGCTCGTGGGTTGGGCCATCTTCACCTACGCGGAAAGCATCGTGGCTCCATACGAACATCATCTGAATCTCCATCAACGCTGCCATACGGATAGCAGGCTTCATATAATCAGAGAACACGAAGAAAGTACCGCAGGCAGGAATGATACCGCCGTGGAGTGCCATACCGATGCAGACACAAGCCATGGTGAGTTCGCTGACACCTGCTTGGAGGAAACGACCGGTGAAGTCATCGGCTGTGATGACATGGGTATGTTTGAGGAAACCGTCTGTCTTGTCGGAGTTGCAGAGGTCGGCGGAGGATACAATCATGTTGCCGACATTCTCTGATAGGTAAGCCAATACATTAGCAGACGCAGCACGGGTAGCCACGTTTTGCTTTTGCATGATTTCGCTCCAGTCCACGCAAGGTGCTTCGCCACGCATAAAGGTCTCATACTCGTTGGCAGCCAATGGGTTAGCGGTTGCCCACTCGTGGTAAGCGGCATAGCGTTGGTTAGTGATTTCGCGCAGTTCTTCGGCACGTTGGTCGTAGAGTGCCTGCACGTCTGGGAAGATCTGGAATGGGTTCTCTGGATCACCACCGAGGTTCTTAACGGTAGCTTCGAAGCTTGCACCTGACTTGCTGAGTGGCTGACCGTGGGTAGAGGTCTTACCCTCCCAACTCTCGCCTTCGGCGGTTACGCAGCCTTTACCCATAGAGGTATGACCAATGATGAGCGATGGGCGATTCTTCTCTGCTTGAGCATTGAGAATGGCTTGGCGGATAGCCTCGGGGTCATGACCATCAATGTCTTGTACGTACCAACCCCATGCCTCGTACTTCATAGCTACGTTCTCGGAACTTACCTCGTTGCAGTTGGTAGAGAGTTGAACTTCGTTGGAGTCGTAGTACATGATGAGGTTATCGAGTTTGAGGTGTCCAGCCATACGACCAGCACCTTGGCTAATCTCCTCTTGGATACCGCCGTCAGAGATGAAGGCGTAAATGGTAGGATTGTGCACCTCGCCATAGCGAGCGTTGAACCACTTCGCTGCGATAGCTGCACCTACTGCGAACGTATGACCTTGACCAAGAGGACCGGAGGTGTTCTCAATGCCACGCTCTACATTACGCTCTGGGTGACCAGGTGTAACACTGCCCCATTGACGGAGTTGCTTGAGTTCGTCCATAGTGAAGTGACCTGTCATGCAGAGTTGTGCATAGAGCATTGGTGACATGTGACCAGGGTCAAGGAAGAAGCGATCGCGCGCTTCCCAACATGGGTTCTCTGGGTCATGGATAAGAAACTCGGAGTAGAGCACTTGAACGAAGTCTGCCCCACTCATTGAGCCACCTGGGTGTCCACTCTTGGCCTTCTCGACCATTGCTGCGGCAAGGATACGGATGTTATCTGCCGCTTTTGTCATAAGTTGATTTGTATTCATGATTGTATCATTAAAATTTATATGCTACATAATAATTGATACCCCAATTGGTATCTCTGCGATAACCATATCCTGGTAGATATGCAGGTAATGCATCGCCTTGCTTGTCGGTACGGGTAAACAGCAACTTCATGCGGACATACCAACCCATTTGAAAACCTTTCCACACTTGCACCTGACAGCCAGCTACAATTTCTCCCCAACAATCAAATTTTCGCTGGTCATAGTAGTTCACCATTCCCATAGGCCAATAATCACTATGAACAGGCACATCTGTAATCTGGAAGCCTTGATACGATCCAGCCACTCTCAAACCAATCATCAAACAGTTCTCCCCTACCCCTTTCTTCAATGCACTCAAATCCATTCCCACACGCGCAAAACCTCCATGTCCACTATACAATCCTCCATCAGCTGCAGTTTCTGCAACGGCATATCCAATTTCTAATGTTGGATAAAAACGCTTTGCCAAACGCACATTGACAGCCAACTCATAATCTTGCACCTTACCCGCTGAACGTGCTAACTCTAGTATTGGCATAGCAATGTCCAATTTAACACTCAGACCTTGGTATATAGCGGTATCTGGGTATTGTTTTGACTGCATCGCGACAGTAGTTGAGTCTTTCGCGCTCGCGCGCAAGGCAAAAAACAAGATGGGCAATATGAGAAGAATACGCTTATTCATGTAAATGTATTCGCAAATTTTCTAGAACAGCGTTTTCCACATTCGCATTTATAATCTCCACACTATCAACACGCATATCTGTGGACCATGCAGCAGTAATGGTATGATAAATCGCACAACCACATGCCAAACTAACGAAATACTGGCGGGGAGTATGTTCCACAAAAAGTGTGTCCGTTTGCTCGTGAAAAATCATCACAAAAGCTGATATAGTAGTATCTGGATGCAAAGGCAATTGCAGTTTACTCAATCCATGCGCATTATCTATCCATAATTCATCTTTACCAACCACCTCAACCGTAAGGCTATCCCATGTGGTGTATTTCACCGAATGTCCTTTCTCGTTTAGGGAGTCTGCTCGCAATGATACGACCATCTTTACCTCCATATCCCTTCGGCAAGTAGTATCACCTGTACATGCTGACAGAAGACCCGCCAACATAGTCATCAAAACAATATATACACCTAACTGTTTGCGCATCTATCCTCTCATTTATAATAACGCACGTGCCTCAGAACGCAATAATTGCATAGCCTTCTCATTTGTCGTTTCTCCATTAGCAGCATATGCAGTAATCATCACTTTAGCAAAATCCAAGGCAGAACTATCCTTAGGCATTTGCTGCGCCACACTATTGATAAATGCTACCATCTGTTCACGCGACGCAAGAATAGCCGTCCACACTTCTTCGCTCACATAAATTTGCTGACTTAGATTATGGTCATATTCCATGCGAATTGTCCGCATCAAATGTTGCTGCACTTGCAGAATAGTCATTTCTGCCAAATTCAGATCCAGAAGCATATGTTCAGGGGTGGTACGCTCTAAAAGCAGAGCAAGACGTTCATACGCGCGCATACGCAACGGAGAAATCTCTTTTTGCGAAAGACGTTTCAGTTCCCATAGACGCTTTTCAGCCTCACTTTGGTAAAACTTATGTATTACAAGCCATGTAGTTAAAAGCACACATAATGCAGGTACACAGTATTTTAAAATCTCTATCATAATCGCCCAAATTAATTTGGGCGCAAAGTTACAAAAAAAAACGCACATATGCAAGATTAAAGTCATTTTTATGCATTTATAATGTAGAAACACAAAAAAAGGGGCTACTTAACGAGCAGCCCCTCCACTTAACCATATTCATTATTTTATCATATCACACCCCATATAAGGTTGCAGTGCGGCTGGAATACGAATTCCTTCTGGAGTTTGGTTATTTTCCAAAAGTGCCGCCACAATGCGAGGTAATGCCAATGCAGAACCATTAAGTGTATGACAAAGAGTAACTTTCTTATCCTCTGCACGACGATAACGACAGTGCAAACGATTGGCTTGATAAGTATCAAAATTAGAAGTAGAAGACACCTCCAACCAACGGTGTTGCGCCTCGGAATACACTTCAAAGTCATAGCATAATGCTGCTGTAAAGGACATATCTCCACCACTAAGGCGCAAAATGCGGTAAGGTAGTTCAAGTTTTTGGAGTAGTCCTTCTACATGCTCTAACATCTCTTTATGGCTAGCATCAGAGTGCTCTGGAGTATCGATGCGAACTATCTCCACCTTACTAAACTCATGAAGGCGATTAAGTCCACGTACATCTTTGCCATATGAGCCTGCTTCGCGACGGAAACATTGGGTGTATGCACAATTCTTAATCGGGAGTTGTGCCTCTTCAAGAATTACATCGCGGTAGATATTGGTTACAGGTACCTCTGCAGTAGGGATAAGATAGAGATTATCGAGTTGACAGTGGTACATTTGTCCCTCTTTATCAGGTAATTGTCCTGTGCCATAACCACTAGCTTCATTCACTACTGTAGGAGGCATAATCTCGGTATAACCTGCTTTGCTTGCTTCTGCAAGGAAGAAGTTAATCAGCGCGCGTTGCAGACGCGCGCCCATTCCTATGTATACAGGGAAGCCTGCACCAGAGATTTTTACACCAAGGTCAAAGTCGATGAGATTATATTTCTTTGCCAACTCCCAATGAGGAAGTTTATCGTTGTTTGCCATTCGTTCATCGGTGGCATTATCCCAATCGCGAATAGCGATGGAGCCATTTTGGGCAAGCGCATCAAGCATAGGTTGGTTAGCCCAATTGCCGATTTTTACAACGAGGTTGTCCTCCGCGCTACCGCCCTCTGGCACGAGGTCGTATGGCACGTTAGGAATAGTGAGCAGGAGAGATGTTAACGCATCTTCTGCTTTCGCCATTTCTTGTTCGTATCCTGGAATGGCTTGCTTGAGCGCACCAGTTTGCGCTTTGGCCGCTTCTGCCTCTTCGCGTTTGCCTTGTGCCATGAGCGCACCGATGGATTTAGAGATTTTATTCATCTCTGCCGAAGCTGCATCTTTCTTCTGTTGAGCAGCTTTGCGCTCTGCGTCAAGGGAAATTACTTGCTCAATGATTTCTGCCGCATTGGCGAAATGTTTTTTCTCTAATCCAGCGACAATGGCGGCTTTATTATCGTATATTTGTTTGAGTGTTAGCATATTATTCGTTCACTTTGCTCACGTTAGTGGCTATGCGAAAATGGCTTCGCATTAGTGGCTCACTTCGTTCACGTTAATGTGTAAATAAAACAAATTTCTCCTGCCAACTGCCGAAGCAATCGGTAGGAGAAATGTAGTGACTTATCCCTCTATCCGATTATGCCTCAGCGATAGGTTGGATAGAAACGTAGGATTTGTTGTTACGCTTCTTTTGGAAGCATACGATACCATCTGTAAGAGCGAAAAGAGTGTGGTCAGAACCCATACCAATGTTCTCGCCTGGGTTGTGTACTGTACCACGTTGACGTACGATGATGTTACCTGCTTTAGCGAATTGACCACCAAAAATCTTTACACCAAGTCGTTTGCTTTCTGATTCACGGCCGTTCTTAGAACTACCGACACCTTTCTTATGTGCCATATCTCTTAAACTTTGCTTTTAATAAGGTTAAACAATTAAGCCAAAACAATCTCTTTAACTACAAGATTAGTCAAATCTTGACGATGGCCATTTAATTTACGGTAGCCTTTGCGACGTTTTTTGTGGAAAACGAGAACTTTCTCGCCACGGCACTCATTATCAAGCACCTCGCAAACTACTTTTGCACCCTCAACAACTGGGGTACCTACTTTTACATCTCCATCGTTTTCCACGAGGAGCACTTTCTCAAATGTTACCTCAGCACCCTTCTCAGCTGCCATACGGTTAACAAAGAGTTTTTTGCCTGCTTCTACTTTGTATTGCAGGCCTTGCATCTCTACAATTGCGTACATTTATAAAATGTTTATTAATGATTAACATCGGTCAGGCGAGATACTAAGTCATCGACGTTGCCATACCCCAAATGGGCATCATCCGTCCCCTCAGCAGCGCTACTTTGGAGCCCAAAAGCCGAAAAAGCGCGCAAAGGTACGACTTTTTTTTGACATGACCAAATTTTTTTGCATTTTTATCGAAAACAAAGGTTAAATTCGTCACATTTCACAGCAAAATACCAATAAACAGCAACAATTCAATAAAAATATTTGCCCATATCAATAATTTTCACTACCTTTGCAGGCTCGATATAGAAATCAATAAAAAGAAATTATTAACAAACAAGAATATTTGATATGTCCTTGAAAACAAAATTCACCTTGCTCATGATCACCTTATTGATGTGTTCATGCGTATCGCGTAAGCAATTGACTTACTTTCATCCTATTACAGCAGAAAGTGCTGAAGCTATCAATCAACACAACATGGCTCAGCCCGAACCCACGGTCAAAGTCAATGATGCTCTTATCATCACCGTTACTGCGCTCGACCCCGAAGCCGCTATTCCATACAACTTAGCCAGCGCACCTTATGTATCTCCTAACAGCGATTATGTACCTACTGCATCTACGTATCAATTCTATACTGTAGATACAGAGGGAAATATCTCTTTCCCCGTATTGGGCAAACTCCATGTTGCGGGGAAAACACTGGCAGAAGTGATTAACATGATACAAGATAAGCTCAAAGAGCAAATCGTTAATCCGCTGGTTACAATACGATTCTTGAACGCAAACGTAACCGTTCTTGGCGAAGTAAAAGTTCCAGGTTCATACCCTCTTAACAACGGACGTATGACATTGTTAGAAGCACTCGGTGCTGCTGGAGACCTTACACAATACGGTCGAAGAGACAATATTCTCATCACAAGAGAGAATAATGGCAAATTAGAGTTTGCCCGCATTGACCTCACATCCGATGAGGTCTTTACATCACCTTATTATTATCTGCAACAAAACGATGTTATCGTGGTAGAACCTAACCAAGCACGTTCTACAAGCAATCAAACGATTGGATTGTGGCTCAGCATGGTTGGTACTGTATCTAGTGCTGCTACTGTTATTGTATCCGTTATGTCTGCATCTAAATAAACATTAGCAAAAACAATTTATAAAATTCGTCACGCATTTCACAAAACGACTATGGCACAAGAAACACAAGAAATAGATCTCCGCATGTGGATTATTCGCATCCTCAAAAATTGGTACTGGTTTTTGCTCAGTTGCATTCTCTTTGGTGCATTGGGAGTATATTCGTACTTTTCAACTACATCTAAATATACAGTTGATGCGAAACTTATGATTCGCAACACGGATGCAGAATCACCATTGGCACAAATGGAAATGTTATCCATGCTTGGTATGGGTGGAACAAAACAAATAGAAGATGAAGTAGCCATCCTCACTTCACGCGATATTCTTACTCAAGTGGTAAGAGAATTGGACTTGCAAAGCGAGTACCGAAAGAAAAAAAATCTAAAGTGGGAAGGACAATATCCATCTCGCGATCTTAGCGTCGTGTATCCTGAAACATTTCTTGACACGACAAAAAAAACAGTAAAAATACAAATCAAAGCACGTAAAAATGACTATCTGGTCAAAGTGAGATACGGCCGTTGGGATTTTAGTCGGCACAAAGTACAAGACCTCACGGTACCTTTCAATACTTGCGCAGGAGACATATATTTCCAATTAAGAAAACCCATCAAACAAGGGGCACAATACTCTATCCGCACTTTTCCTATGTTGCCAGCTGTAGATAGATACACACAAACGATTGTAGCAGAACCTTATAAAAAGGAGTCCAATGTCATAAATATATCTACCTCTACAGACATGCCACAACGCGCCATTGATTTCATCAACAAGGAAATAGAATTCTACAACATGGAGGCTGTCATAGATAAAAATATCATGGCAAGCAACACCGCAGCATTTATAGAGGAAAGACTTAGACTCATCGAGGCAGAGTTAGCTGTAGCAGAAAACGAATTGGAGAATTACAAAGCTAAACATGGCATTGTAGATTTGCTCACAGAAGCAGAGTTGTATCTCTATGAAGGAGCTGAATACAAGAAACAACTTGCAGAGATTGAAACGCAACTCAATCTTATTCAATACATTGCAGAATATGTAGCAGATGAGAGCAAGAATAATGCACTTATTCCTGCTAATCTTGGTATAGATGATGAAGCATTGGTTGCTCTTATCGCAGAGTATAACCAACAAATGCTCAACCGTATGCGCGTACAGCGTACAGCTACAAATAGCAACCCTGTTCTTAGCCAGATGGACAATCAGTTGGCAATGCTGCGCGAAAACATTATCACCAGTATCAATAGCGTAAGCAAAAGTCTGACTATTGCTAAAAAAGATGCTGAAAAAAGACAAGGTAGCATCAATACACAACGCTATAACATCCCTACACAAGAAAAAGAATATGTAGGAGTAGCTCGTACAAGAGAACTTAAAGAGCAATTGTACTTGTTCTTATATGAGAAAAGAGAAGAAAATGCACTCACACTCGCTTCTACGGTCATGCCTGCAAAAATCATTGCATCGCCACAAATGAACCCAACCCCTACATCACCAGACATCAAACTTATTGGATTCATATGTTTATTGCTAGGTTGCGCTGTGCCATTCGCTATTATTTACCTTTACCACCTTTTCAATAATAAACTCAGTGATGATTCCAAAGAGTTTGAACGCAAGATTCGTATGCCTTTCGGTGGAGTTTTGGTGCAAAACCATCATGGCGAGCATATTGCAGTCAAAGACGGTGTTAACTCCGCTTCTGCTGAATTATTCCGTCTTCTCCGCTCTAACATCCGTTTTATGTTGCCATCCGATGCAAAGAATCCTGTTATTCTTGTAACTTCCAACATTAATGGTGAAGGTAAATCATATGTTGCAACAAATCTTGCTATCTCGCTCGCTTTGTTGGACAAAAAAGTAGCATTAGTGGGACTTGACATTCGCAAACCTATGCTCGCACAATATCTCAATCTACCTTCGGCTGGTTGTCTCACGTCCTATTTATCGGATGAAGATTACAGTGTGGACGATTTGGTAATTCCATCCAATATTGCAGAAGGATTAGACATCATTCCTGCGGGTATCATTCCTCCTAATCCTAATGAATTGCTGCTTAGTGATCGCATTGAACAGCTCTTTGCCGAATTGCGCCAACGATATGACTATATTGTTGTTGACTCAGCACCTGTAGCACTCATTAGCGACACATTCCAACTCAATCGAGTAGCGGATATGACTGTCTATGTTTGTCGTGCACGCTATACAACATTCGATCTTATTGATTATCTTAATCAGGTGCATGAACAAAAACGTTTGCCAAACATTGTCACTGTTCTCAATGGTGTTAATGCTGGTAAAGCGGGTTATGGTTACGGCTACGGTTACGGTTCCAATGTTAAAAGTGGTAAAAAATAATTACCTCTGACAACTATAAACTGTTAACTTATATGATTCTCTGTATAGCCGAAAAACCTTCTGTAGGGCGTGATATTGCTCGGGTATTAGGTGCAACAACCTCGCGAGATGGCTATATGGAGGGGAATGGTTATTGTGTTTCATGGACATTTGGACACCTTTGTGCATTGCTCGATCCCAACGAATATAATGAACAATGGAAAGGATGGAACATGTCATCACTTCCGATGGTACCTACTCGATTTGGCATCAAAGTAACAGATGACAAAGGTGTACAAAAGCAATTCAACACCATCAAAAACCTCATCGCACAAGCCGAAATGGTAATCAATTGCGGTGATGCGGGGCAAGAGGGAGAACTCATCCAGCGATGGGTTTATCAAAAAGCGGGATGTCGCGTGCCTGTCAAACGCCTGTGGATTTCTTCATTGACCGAAGATGCTATCCGTGAGGGCTTTCAGAAACTCAAAGACCAAAGCGAATACCAACACCTCTACGAGGCGGGACTCATGCGTGCTATTGGCGATTGGCTGCTGGGCATGAATGCCACCCGCGCCTACACCCTGCGTTTTGCTAAAGGCGTAGGCAAAGACCGACAAGTCCTCAGTATAGGCCGCGTACAAACGCCGACCCTCGCACTCATCGTCAAACGCCAACACGAGATTGAGCATTTCGTACCACGCACATATTGGGAACTCAAAACCCTCTACCGCAATACCCTTTTCTCGGCCCAATTGCCTGCTGAAGAAGATGAGTATGCGATTACTTCTCTCGAACAGGGACAAAAACTGGTAGAAAGTATCAAAGACCTCCCCCTCGAAATCACTTCGGTGGAGAAAAAGAAAGGTATGGAGTATGCTCCACGTTTGTTTGACCTCACATCGCTGCAAGTAGAGTGCAACAAACGCTATGGTATGACTGCTGATGATACTCTCAAGACCATTCAAAGCCTTTATGAGAAGCATGTCACAACTTATCCACGTGTGGACACAACATTCCTTAGTGATGACATTTACCCTAAAGTACCTGCCACCTTGCGCGGTATTCAGGACTATTTTCCACAAGTAGAGCCACTTCTACCGCTCAAAGCAGATGGGGGAAAAGGAGTGAACAGCCTGCCAAAATCAAAAAAAGTCTTTGATAACAGCAAAGTAACAGACCACCATGCTATTATACCTACGGGGCAACGTCCTAACAATCTCACTGAAATTGAACGAAAGGTGTATGATATGGTGGTACTCCGATTTATTGCGGCTTTTTATCCCCCATGTCAAGTGGCTAACACAACGGTCCTCGCGCGCGCGGGCGAAATAATATTTAAGGTGACAGGACGAGAAATTCTCGTGCAAGGTTGGCACGAAGTCTTCGCTAAAGAGAAAAACGATGATGAAACCGAAGAGCAAAAGACGTTACCTACTTTTCGAAAAGGCGAATCAGGACCTCACGAACCACAATTACAAGAAAAAACAACTACACCCCCTAAATATTATACTGAAGCCACTTTACTCCGTGCTATGGAGACCGCAGGAAAAACAGTAGAAGATGAAGAACTGCGCGATGCGATGAAAGAGAATGGAATTGGTCGCCCAAGTACACGAGCTGCAATCATAGAAAAACTCTTCCAACGTAAGTACATCATACGCGAAAAGAAGAATATCAAAGCAACAGAAGTGGGTATCAACCTGATACATACCATCATTTCACCACTCTTAAAATCTGCCGAACTCACAGGACGCTGGGAACAAAAACTACGTGCCATTGAGCGTGGCGACTATACAGCGCAGCTCTTTTTGGACGAACTCAAACAAATGACAGCAGAAGTAGTCCACGAGGTCAAAGCCGACAAGTCGGGTATGCGTTGCCCTGTTTGTGGCAAGGGCACTGTTATCCGTGGTAAGACACGCTATGGCTGTTCACGTTGGCGCGAAGGTTGCACCTACGCCGAACCTTTTGGATAAAATACATACATATATCCTCCAGATTCCCAGTGCGCACCGCACAATAACCACACAATAACCACACAATAACCACACAATAACCAGACAATTCCAATATAATTATGAAACAATTCCTTATCCTCCTGCCACTTTTGGCACTCACATTGGTAGGTTGCAATCCTACTCCTCAAAACAACGAGCCTATGAACAACGAAGTCATCAACGCCATTATGGCACGTCGAAGCATCCGTCAGTACCATGCTACCCCTGTAGCACGCGACACGATGATGCAGATTATGACCTGTGGTATCAATGCCGCTAATGGTCAAAACAAACAGTCTTGGGAAGTACGTATCATCGACAACCCAGAGAAGATGCAACAAATTCAAGATCTGATGGTTACGGGCAATTCTGCTCTCCAACCAGAGATGGTGCGCGGATGTATGCGTGGTGCACCTGTGATGACTTTTATCGCTCGTGACCTCGGTTACGATTTCTCGGCTTACGACTGCGGATTACTCGCAGGCAACATGATGCTCGCCGCTCAATCGCTGGGCGTTGGCTCTATCTGCCTCGGCAGCCCTGTGCGCTTTATCAATGATGCACAAAACAGCGCAGAGATTCTTGCTCTACTTGGTTTCAGCGAGAACTACGAGTTATGCCTCTGCGTCGGATTTGGCTATGCCAACGAATCCCCCGCAGCCAAACCTCGCGACATCAACAAAGTGCAATATATTGACTAAACACTTTATAAAAAACGAAAAAGCACGAAAAAATTATTTTTCGTGCTTTTTTCTTGTCCATATCATTTTTTTGTTGGAATTTTGCAGTGCATTCAGTTAAGGGAAGCAGGTGAGACTCCTGTACATAATGACGAAATTTATACGACAGATGGCAGAAAAATTCAATAATGCTAATTTGTATGGCACGAATTTTGTCTATTATTGAGTAAATCTATTACTTTAACTATGAAAATTTTGATTTTATCTTGCAACACAGGTGAAGGACACAATTCCTGTGCAAAAGCACTACAAAAAGCCATGCAACGTCGCGGTATTGCATGCGAGATTCAAGACACATTGGCTTTGGTTAGCAAAGAACTTTCCCAACGAATAGGTAATGCATATGTGTATTCCACACGCGGTTCATTGTTTGAATTTGTGTATAAGTTCGGTGGATTTGTTAGCGACAACAGCGAATCGCGACAATCCATTCTTTATGGGGCAAATCGACTTTACGCACAAAAACTCTATGATCATATTATCGCCAATCATTTTGATGTTGTAGTATGTGTACATCTTTTTCCTGCCGAAGCGATTACTGCCATAAAACGCAACATGCCATTCAGTTTGCCTACATATTTTGTCATGACCGACTACACTTGCATCCCATTTTTACAAGAAACCGATTTAGACCATTATATTATTCCACATGAACATTTGGTGGAAGAATTTGTAGAAAAAGGCATTCCACGCGAAAAGATTGTGCCGATTGGCATACCCATTGATGAACAAAAATTCACCCACCGTCTGCCAAAAAAACAAGCACGTCAGCAATTACTTGCTACTGTATTAGCTCCCAATCTAAACATATATGGGAACTGGTATTTAGTCATGTCAGGTTCTATGGGCTATGGCAATGTAGAGCAATTGGTGCAACTTTTAGTAGAACAAATCCGCCCCGAAGACAGCGTAATTTGTATTTGCGGTAGAAACGAAGAACTATTGCATGCCTTGCAATCGCATTTTGGGGAACAATCACAAGTATGGTTAATGGGTTTTAGCGACAAAGTATCTATGCTTATGGATGCTTCAGATGTCATTTTCACCAAACCAGGCGGAATCACTTCCACGGAAGCGATTGTGAAGAATATCCCACTCATTCACACGCTCCCTATACCTGGATTAGAAAACTACAATGCGCATTTCTTTCATAATCATGGCCTTTCCTATCATACCACTGACCCGCAACAGCAAGTAGCAATAGCGATGCGTTTATGCGAAGACAAAGCATATCGCCAACAAATGCTACGCAATCAACGCGCCCATGCCAACCCACACACTTCGGATGATGTGATCGATTTAATCTTGTACAAATAGAGTATTCATAATTCACTGTAAATTAGAATTTAAAACCTATCTTCGATGAAAAATCCTTCACCCAAACGAACGCTTCACCAGAGTCTGCAACGCATATACTACATATTGTTTGCGCTAACTATTGGTTTAGGAATTGGAAATATGCTATATCTTTATTTCCAACCCGAAACAACGATGAATGCATTATGTTTCTGTGCGTTACAATATGCTGTTATATTGCTAATTCTTACTTTTCCCATCTTACTTCGTAAGCATTTTATGGTGCAAATACCACTGATTATCACAGTACTATGCGCCATTTTCGGTTTTGTTGCCATGGTGATGGGCGATGGACTGAATTTCTATGGAAAATACCAATGGTGGGATTCTGTGTTACATCTTTTTTCTGGTTGTGTGCTGGCATTTGTAGGGTTATGGATTATCAGTATCATCTTTGAAGATAGCCAAAAAGTTATTTTGGAAAATAAATTTTTCATAGCATTCTACGTTTTGCTTTTTGGACTAAGTTGTGGCGTGGTGTGGGAAATTTGCGAATATGGTTACGATGCATTTTTTGGCACGAACACTCAACAATTTATGGCAAATACAACAGCTTCAATTATTCAGGCAGATGATATTCCTCTCTGCGGACACGAAGCACTCAACGATACTATGACAGACCTTATTTTAGATTTTGTAGGTAGTCTTTTGGTATCTATATATGTGTTTTTTCGGCACAATAAATTAATGGCAATGCACCACATCGCCATCAAAGAGGGCTAATAACTCTATTTATTGCCTTATTTCCTAGTTTCCATCGAAAAAAATCATTTTTTTCTTTCAATATGACAAGTTTTAGCAGTTTGAAGCAGTACCTTTGCAGCCGATTTCGGGGAAGTACAGCCAATTGCCAACACCCAATTGCCTATAGCCCCGTATGTTTAACTACTAAAAACTTACACATATGAACGTATTTCTAACATTAATCATCAGTCTCATTTCAGCAACAGTAATCGCTTTTTGCATCGACATGATTGCGCAATTATGGCGCGAAGATGCATAAAGATATAGAAAAAAGCAATTACTATTTGCATAAATGCAAAAAAAACACTACCTTTGCACTCGCGTTCGATAACGCACCCTTAAAACTCTTGAAATATTGAAACAAGCGCCAACGGCGCGTGAAACTTTGAAACTGTTTAACTCTTAAAACATTTATACTACTATGGCAGAAGAAAAGAAAATGCCCTCACCAGAGAAACTAAAGGCCTTGCAACTGGCCATGGCAAAAATCGATAAAGATTTCGGAAAAGGCGCCATCATGAAATTGGGTGACGACAAGATAGAAGATGTACCTGTAATCCCTTCAGGTTCAGTAGGTTTGAACATTGCGCTTGGCGTAGGCGGCTACCCTCGCGGTCGCGTAGTAGAGATCTACGGTCCAGAGTCTTCTGGTAAGACCACCCTCGCTATCCACGCTATGGCTGAGGTGCAAAAGCAAGGCGGCATCGCTGCTATCATTGACGCCGAGCACGCTTTCGACCGCTTCTATGCGGAGAAGTTAGGTGTGGACACCGATAACCTCCTCATCGCTCAACCGGACTGCGGCGAGCAAGCCCTCGACATCGCTGACGAACTCATCCGCAGCGCAGCCGTGGACCTCGTAGTCATCGACTCTGTAGCTGCCCTCACCCCCAAAGCCGAGATCGAAGGCGACATGGGCGACAACCGTGTGGGCTTGCAAGCACGACTCATGTCGCAAGCGCTCCGCAAACTCACCGCTACTATCAATAAGACCAACACGACCTGTATCTTCATCAACCAACTCCGCGAGAAGATCGGCGTAATGTTCGGCAACCCAGAGACTACTACGGGTGGTAACGCGCTGAAGTTCTACGCTTCCGTTCGCCTCGACATCCGCAAGGCAAGTGCTATCAAGGATGGCGACGAGATTATCGGTAACCAAGTGCGCGTGAAGGTCATCAAGAACAAGGTAGCACCTCCATTCAAAAAAGCGGAGTTCGACCTCATGTTCAACGAGGGTATCTCTCGCGTAGGCGAACTCGTGGATATGGGTGTAGAGTACGGTATCTTGACCAAGTCTGGCTCATGGTATAGCTACGATGGCAACAAACTCGCTCAAGGTCGCGATGCTGCCAAGAACGTCCTCCGCGACAACCCAGACCTCGCCGACGAGATTGAAAGCAAAGTAATGGAAGCGCTCAAAAAATAATCTTGAACCAGCAAACACTGATATTAAGTCCTGAGAAAGCTTACGACGCGGAGCAACGCTACCGCGTCGTAAAGCGTTCTATTGATGCCCGCCAGCGTGCGCTCAAGGTTCACCTGACTGTGCTCACCGACGAGCAGGGCAACCCTTTGCCCAAGGATGCACCTATCCCCCTGTACGAAGCACCCGTTTTCCATGATGTGCACCATGCCAAGCACAGCGCAGCTATCATTGGCGCAGGACCAGCAGGACTCTTCGCTGCTCTCACGCTGCTCGAACATGGCATCAAACCTATCATTTACGAGCGTGGCAAACCCGTTAGCGAGCGCAAGAAAGACATTGCTATCCTCAATCGCAATCAGGGACTGAATGCCGAATCCAACTACTGCTTCGGCGAAGGTGGTGCAGGTACTTTCTCCGATGGCAAACTCTACTCGCGTAGCAAGAAACGTGGCAATATGCAACGTGTGATGGAGCTCTTTCATCACTTCGGTGCCAACGATACTATTCTCTATGAGGCGCATGCCCATATCGGTAGCGACCGTCTGCCCTCTATCATCCGCGCCATGCGCGAGTGCATCATTGAGCACGGTGGCGAAGTCCATTTCGACACCTGCGTAGATGAATCTCTCTTCCGCAGCCTTATCACCAATAGCCAATATCCAATAGGCGGAACGCCGTCCAATAGCCCGTTAGGGCGTCCACTCTTAGGCACCATCCTCGCCATCGGCCACTCCGCCCACGACACCTACCAGATGCTTCTCGATAGCGGTGTCGCCCTCGCGGATAAGGGTTTCGCTATGGGTGTGCGTGTCGAACATCCGCAGGCACTTATCAATCGCCTCATGTACCACGACCCATCGCCCGAACTCATCCAGTTGATTGGCAATGCCTCGTACTCACTCGTGACGCAGGTACAAGGTCGTGGCGTGTATTCTTTCTGTATGTGTCCAGGCGGACATATCGTTCCTGCTGGCAGCGATGCCCGTGGTTGCGTGGTCAATGGCATGTCTGCCAGTCACCGCAACTCTCCCTTCGCCAACTCTGGCATGGTCGTCGAAATCCGTCCCGAAGACCTTCTCCATTACCTATTAGTGCAGCGTCCATTACCCATTAGCCCGCAGGGCGTCCATTACCCACAAGCAGACTTGCTTGCTGGTCTGCGCTTCCAACAGAAGTTGGAACGCCTCGCTTTCGAGCACGGCTCCGCCCCTTCTATCGCTCCAGCCCAACGCTTACGCGACTTTGTGGAAGGCCGCAAGAGTAGCACCCTGCCTGCATGTAGTTACTTGCCAGGCATGCGTTCCAGCAGCATGCACGAGTGGTTGCCCGAACATATCGGCAAACGCTTACAACAGGGTTTCCGCGATTTCGACCGCAAGTACCGTGGGTTCTTGACCAACGAAGCCGTTATCCTTGGTGTAGAGAGTCGCAGCAGTAGCGCAGTGCGTATCCCTCGCGATCCTGAGACTTTGCAGTCTATCTCTACTCCTCATTTATATCCTTGTGGCGAAGGTGCTGGCTACGCAGGCGGTATCACCTCCTCTGCCCTCGATGGCATCAATGCCGCCCTCAAGATCGCCGAACAACTTTGAACCATTTTGAACCACATTGAACCATGCTCACATTCCTCCGCACCTACAACAAACCCATCTACATTGCCCTACTATCGATACTCACTCTCTGCCTTTTGTGCGATTATATCCCTGCATTGGCAGTATTGTCTTCATGGGTCACTCCACCTGTGGCATTGTTTCTCGGTCTCGTTTTCGCACTCACTTGCGGACAGGCATATCCCACTTTCAACAAGAAAGTGTCTAAGAAACTGCTTCAGTATTCCGTCATCGGTTTGGGCTTTGGTATGAACCTGCACGCCTCGTTGGCATCGGGCAAAGAGGGTATGTTGTTTACTATCGTTTCGGTTTTCGGCACACTCTTGATTGGTATGTTTATCGGCTGCAAACTGCTGAAAATCAACCGCAATACCGCCTATCTCATCAGTTCGGGTACGGCTATCTGCGGAGGCAGTGCTATCGCAGCAGTAGGGCCTATCATCAAGGCGAAAGACAGCGATATGTCTGTGGCACTCGCCACCATTTTCATCCTCAACGCTATTGCGCTCTTCCTTTTTCCTGCGTTGGGACATTGGCTGGGCATGACGCAACAGGAGTTCGGCACATGGGCTGCTATCGCTATCCATGATACTAGTTCTGTGGTAGGCGCAGGCGCAGCGTATGGCGAAGAGGCACTGCAAGTGGCTACCACTATCAAACTCACCCGTGCGTTGTGGATTATCCCTTTAGCACTGCTGACAGCGGTCATCTTCCGCAACGAAGGCAAGAAGATTAGCATCCCATGGTTTATCTTGTTTTTTATTATTGCTATGTTGTTGAATACCTATGTACTTACTGATATTCCACAAGTAGGACAATTCATCTATGGTATTGCGCGTAAGGGACTTGTGATTACGATGTTTTTCATCGGCGCATCGCTTTCTATTGATACAATTAAGTCTGTCGGTATCCGTCCTCTGCTGCAAGGCATTCTCCTCTGGTTGGTCATCAGTGCAGGTTCATTGGCATATATCCTCTTGCGCTAATTCGCTATATCATTTTCATTTGGGTTAAGGATTTATGAGCGGCTTCATTCTCCCCTCCCTTTAGGAAGGGAGCGTGGGTAAACTAAAATCACTTTTCTTAAGATTCCTACCCCTAGTATCTTCCCTATTCCCCTCGGGTTAAAAACCAAGGACAAACCAAGGACGAACCAAGGAACGACCTACCAACTCCGAATTAGGAAATGTGCTGTTTGTTAAGATTGACTATCCCCCTCTCCACCCCACCATCCGTCTAACGCTCGATAGTCTCCCCTCTCGCGTCTCCCGATTCCCTCTCCTAGGGCGCAGCCCGTTCTACCATCTACAGCGATCATAGCGAGCGATCTACAGGCGCAGCCGATCTAAATTTCTCTTTCTATGTCCATTAGTCCCGAATCCCATTCGGGTATATCTCCACCTCTAAACCCTAAACGGTAGCGCATCCAGCGCGTTCTCTAAACAGAAAATGGCGAAAAAACGCCATTTTATTTGCATATCTGCAAAAAATATCGTACCTTTGCAGCCGAATCGACATTCGCTATTCGCGAATTGCGAAAAATCACGTATAATCAACTAATATACAACCACATGAAACCACAAGATATTGTTGTTTTGCTAAAGAAAATAACCTCGCAAGGGAAGGTCCTTTCTGCCAACGGATTGGCTGCTTCGTTAGGTATGAGTACTTCAACGGTTAGCGAGTGCTTGGAACGCTGTAAGAAAGCTCAACTTGTTGATCGCAATAAAAAGCGTGTCAACACCTTGGCATTACAAGAGTTTCTCGTACACGGAATACAGTATATATTCCCAGCTGAGGCAGGACGCGTAGGGAGAGGAATACCAACATATATCAGCGCTTCGCCCATCAAAGAGCAAATTTCCAATAATAACGAGAGTTATGTGTGGCATGATGTCAAAGGTTCTGCGCGTGGGCAGCAAATACAACCATTATACAACACCATCCCTCAAGCAGTCAAGGAAGACAACGAATTATATCAACTATTAGTGATAGTGGATACACTTCGTATGGGTCGCGTGCGCGAAAGAGAGATTGCTATTGCGGAATTAACCAAATATATCAATAGTTATGCAGAAAACCAATAACGAGCGGTTGCAGACTATTGCATCAGCTATGCAGGAACTCAATGCACGCCTTGTGTATGTGGGTGGTGCGATGGCAGGTGCGTATGTTAACGACCCAACAGCCACGGAGCCTCGAACAACCTTGGATGTGGATTGCGTAGTCGATTCTAACTCGTATGCTGAACATGCTGCTTTTGAAGAACTACTCCGCGAGAAACATTTTCACAACGACCACGACTCCGAGCCGCCTGTGATATGCCGCTGGGTATATAATGGTGAGTTGGTGGATGTCATGTCAATGAATGAGCAGAGTCTATCCTTTGGTAATAGATGGTATAGCATCGGCTTTGAGCATCGCGAGCTATATACATTGCCTTCAGGACAACTGATTTACCGATTGCCTGTAACCTATTATATCGCTACGAAAATAGATGCGCTGTATTCGCGAGGTGGGGAAGATTGGCGCGGAGCGAAAGATTTTGAGGATATTATCTATGTGCTTAACTATTGTATGGATTTTCTTGACAAATTTCACGCAGAGAAGGGATTGGTTAAGAATTATCTTGCTGAGCAGTTTGCAGCCATGTTGAAGCGACCTAACTTGTCCGAAGAAATAGAGTGCGCCATCAATCCCGATGAAATAGAGCGAACGGACATGATCCTTGAGATACTTCATACCGTCGCATCATATCGTCCACAGGAACTCAAACTCCAGTTTGTTAGCGATTTGCATTTAGAATTTGCGCAGAATAGACAATTTCTGCAAGACCATCCGCTACAGGTAACAGGCGATGTCCTTCTTATTGCAGGTGATAGCGCGTATCTTGATTTGCCAGAATCAAAACAAAACACCTATAGCGATTATGCTTTCTGGGACTGGGCTTCTGCTAATTACAACCACGTGATTGTTTGCTTCGGCAATCATGATTTCTATGGGCATTATGACTTAGCGACCATGCCCGATGGCTATTGCAAACAGATTCGCCACAACGTGCATGCCTACTACAATAGCGTAGTGCACTTGCAGGATATAGATATCATCGTTTCTACATTGTGGGCGAAGATAGAGCCCCACGATGCTTTCCTTACTGAACGCAATGTGAGCGACTTCTACCGAATCATGTACAACGGACATCGCTTAACAGCTGAGGACTTTAATCACGAGCATGAACGCTGCTTACAATTTATCAAAAAAGCAGTGGCAGACAGCCAAGCCAAAACAAAAATCGTACTTACACACCATGTACCTACCCACTTATGTACAGCAGAGGAATTTCGTGGAAGTACTATTGGCGGAGCATTCACGGTAGAATTGGGCGACTATATAGCGGATTCTGGTATTGATTATTGGATATACGGACACTCACACCGCAATATAGATGCGCAGATTGGCACTACGCGCTTGATGAGCAATCAGTTTGGTTACCTCTCGCATGGCGAACCCATACACAATGGATTCAACCCCGCACATCATATTACTGTCTAAAGATTGAGATATTATCTCAACTATTAGGAATTTCCAAATAGTTCGTCCATTGCCTACGGGGTCCCTTTCATTTCCACCATCTGTCTAGTGCTCGGCGCTAATTCGCCGAGCCAATTTCTCATAGTTGGTTCAGTTCTCGCGGCTACCCCCGCGAGTAATTCCGCACCTCTAATCAGGCACATTGTGCTCTCCAATTTGCGCAATCTTAAAGTACAACTTTAAATTTGCGCACTTTTGCGCCCCTCTTTCTTTGTCATTGTCCCGAATGCCATTCGGGAATTCCTTGCCCCTAAACTCTAAACAGTAGCTCGCTTGCGAGCGTCCACTAAACTAAAATGGCGACTTTTTCGCCATTTATTTGCATTTATGCAAAAATTGTTGTAATTTTGCAGGCTAAATAGGAAAATATAATTCACAGAATGAAAATACCATCTAACATACAAGATATTATCAACGAACTAGCAGATCAATACTTGGAGAACGATAGATATAATCGTCCATGGATTATTGGTTTTAGTGGCGGTAAGGATTCTACAGTCTTACTTACTTTGACGTGGCTTGCGATGAAGCAATTACAAGCAGAAGGTCATACTTTAACTCGCCATGTTTATGTGGTAAACAACGACACTTTAGTGGAGAATCCAGTGATTGAGGAATATGTAACAGGTGTTCTAAATACCATACAGCAAGCGGCTAAACAGCAGGAATTACCAATTACGGTCAAAAAGACTACTCCTCAGTTAGAAGATACATTCTGGTCTTGTGTCATAGGTAAAGGATATCCTGTTCCGAATAATACTTTCCGTTTTTGCACGGAGAAGATGAAGATAAAACCAACATCTACATTTATAACAACGCAGGTAGCTGATGATGGGGAAGCTATTGTGCTTGTAGGTACACGATATGATGAAAGTCAACGTCGTTCTATGTCCATTAAAAGACATGAGATTAAAGGTCACAGATTATCTAAACACCCGCTAAATGCAAATACCTTTACGTATGCACCTATTAAGTCTCTAATGACAGAAGAAGTGTGGTGGATAATAAACGCGATTCCTTCTCCATGGGGTTTTGATAATAAGATTTTATTCAATATTTATAAGGACGCTTCAGCTGATGATTATGAGTGTCCAACCGTTGTAACAGACGATTCACATAAATCATGCGGTCAGAGTCGTTTTGGTTGTTGGATATGTACTGTGGTTAAGGATGATAAATCCATGAATCAGCTAATCAAAAACGGAATCTCATGGATGCAACCACTTTTAGACTTTCGCAATCGTTTAGCAGAGAATCGAAATAAATCCGAAAACAGATGCTCTACTCGTCGTAATGGCCAATTGGCTGTAGACGAGAACGGTCATAATATGGGTAACTACACAATGGAATATCGTATTCAAATATTACGTGAGTTACTCCAAATACAAAAAGATACACAAAAATATCGTTCTAGCATTGATCTTATTACTAGCCAAGAATTGGTTGCAATTCAGGTGATCTGGTATAGAGATGGAAACTTCACAACTACTGTAAACGATGTGTATAATGAAGTATATGGTTACGACATGCCAAACGATAATATCACGCTCCAAGAGCGTATCTTATTAGAAAAAGCATGCTCTAATTCGAATCATTATCGTTTAATTCAGGAGTTGTTGGCACTCCAAAAGAATAAGGTTTTATTGATGAAGAAACAAGGTCTTCAAAACGATTTAGAAGAGCGTATAAATGATTTTGTAAAGTCTACATCGAAATGAGAATAGAAAACATCATATTATCCAATTATCGTCTATATAAGGGCAAAAACAAAATTGAGTTTGCCCCAGATGATTCTGGTAAAAATATATACTTGGTTTCAGGTCAAAATGGATTTGGAAAGACTACTTTTTTGCAATCTCTCTTATGGTGTCTTTATGGTAAACTCATTGCTGACATAGATGAAACACTTAAGAAAGAAATTGCAAATAGTGGTGGCTATAATGCTTTTTTGATTAAGAATCTTAATATTACTGCACGTCAGCAAGCAGAAGAAATCAAGAAAGAAGATGTACAAAGAATAAAAAGAAACGGCTATGCTCCTTCTGATAAAAAACTGAAGGAAAATGCTATTTATTCCGTTTCTATTCATTTTGGAGATGTAGCAATCCCATCTATTCCATGTAAAACATTTACTGTTATAAGGTCGTATGATTTTATAAAAGCAGAAGAAAAGTTGGATGTTCTAATAGATGGAAAAGAAAATGAGTTGGCACGCTCTATAGGCAATGATGTTTTTGTTAATGATTTTATCCTGAGTAAAGATATCGCACGTTTCTTCTTCTTTGACTCGGAGAGAATTGTTGCCCTAGCCGAAACAAATACTATTGAGGAAAAACGCAAGTTAGCTTCTGCCTATAACGAGGTTCTTGGGGTTAAAAAGTACGAAGACTTGAAGCATAACCTAGAAAGTATACGCTTGCGTTTTCGCAAACGTACATCTGATGTTGCGAGTAGAAATAAACTCTTAAGTTTGATAGATAAGCAAAAACTTATACAAGTTCAGATAGAAGATTCAGAGCAACGCCAAAACGAACTGAATAATAAGATACAAAATCTTCGTGTTCAAAATGATGCTTTGCAAGAGAAGTTGCTTCGTGAAGGACAAGGCATATCTATGAATGACTATCGGAATTCAAAGAAAATTCTTCAATCAGCTAAAGATACAGATTCTGCTTTAAAAGCATCGCTCAAGAATTTTATGGAATTAGCTCCATTTGCTATTGTTGGTAAACTGTTCACACAAGCAAAAGACCAAGTGACAAAAGACTATGATTTTGCTAAAGTTGCACAAAATATAGTAGCTCAAAACAATTTATTAGAAGCTGTTTATAGTGACTTAATAGAGAAATTGAGTACACTTAAGAGTGTAGATGGTAAGGCTGCTGTACAAAAGATGATGAGATCAGTGTTGGATAACTACAAAGAAGAAGAGGTTGAACACAATCCATTAATGAATGTTCCTAAATCTGTATATCAAGATTTTATCGCTGTTTATAATAATCTTACATCTACCTACAAAATTGAGTTCGAACATCTCGCTGATGACTATAAAAAGAATCGACAAGTGCTGAGCCGTACTGCTCAAAAACTCTCTAGCATGTCAGCCAATGAAAGTGATGCTCTTATTCAACAAATTCGTGATGAGAAGAATCTCGTAGAACAAGAAATAGTACAGTGCGAACAGAATATACGTTCTACATACGAACTTATGGGTTCGCTCCAACGAGAAGCTGCAATCATAAAAAAACAAATATCAGAGTTAAGTAAAAAAGTTAGCTTAGATGATAGCGATGCTCAAAAAGATGCTTTAGCTGACCAATTGATAAATGAGTTAGATACTTTCTTGAAAGCTTTGAAGAACGAGAAGAAAACCTCTCTTGAAGTTCGTTTGAAACATATTATGAACTCACTTATGCACAAGGAAGACTTTATTTCAAACGTTAGTGTAAATATTTTAGAGGATGGTCTCGATATTGATTTAATCGCTTCCGATGGAACAATTATTCGAAAGGACACTCTTTCAAAGGGAGAACAACAATTATATGCAACATCACTATTGAAAGCATTGGTGGAAGAATCCGGTATAGATTTCCCTGTCTTTATTGATAGCCCTTTACAGAAGTTTGACAAGAGCCACTCAAATAAGATCATTACTAAGTTCTATCCATCAATATCCAAACAGGTTGTTTTATTTCCATTGCTTCATAAAGAGTTGACAGAACAAGAGATGGATATTATGCAACCTTTGGTTAAAGCCACCTATTTGATAAAGAATGCAACTGACCGCTCCTCTTTTGAGGAAGTTAGTGTTAATGAATTAATGAGATATTGATTATGTTTACACAGGTAAAAACCAGTCTTAAAAATAGAGATATAGTCGTTGACTTGACTCGCAAATTTAATTTAGGAGCTGAGAATATAATCGCACGTATAGCGATAGCATATTCGTTGAAGTCAGGGGTGAAATTAAATCCTGTTAATGTAAAGGATTCTGGCGGAAAAGAGTATTCGAAAAATGTACTATTTGGCAGTTATTATCCATTGTATCTTGCTTTAATTTGTACATACTACGGAATAAATGAGGCCAATAAAGACCTGTCCCGTTATTTTAAATTGCATTTAGATGATGGATTGGAGAGAATAGCTAGAGACATTAAAGATAATCCTAATTTGATAGGATTTGATTATTTGTTCGATCGAATAAATGAAGGTTTAGAAGAAATATGTTCGAACTAAATAGAGATACATACGCCGAAGTATTCAACTTCGATTTATTCCATAATTGTATTAGAAGGTTGAGAGAATCTTCTAAACGTGAGGTGTGTATCAATTTAAGAAAGTTTGTGACTGACAAATATGACCTATGGTTTAATTATCAGCCTTCTACCGTACCTGATATTGTTTATATTCTGACAACTGAAATCTTTGAACAGCACGGGACTTGTGTCGACCCAGAAGATAATGTTTGTTTCTCACCAATAAAAAAAACTAAACCTGAAAGAGAAACGGATTGGGGCATTCGTGATTTAGCGAAAGAATGCCTAGCAAAATCGCAAAAACCGCTGCCAGAACAGGAAATCTTTGATTATGTTCAAACTCACCGTAACAAAGAGATTGCTTCTGTATTTAGTCTCCGGATGAACTTGCTCGCGGACAAGGAAAATTTCGTATCATATCCTGATAAAAGATTTGGTCTTGCGAGTGTAGATTATCCTGAAGCGTATTACAGAACTTTCCAAACAATTCCTACCGATTTGTGTTCTCAGGAATTTGAATTAAGGTATTCTACCAAAAGGACATTTCAACCCGTAGACTTTTTTACGAAAGCATTATCTAATAGTTCTCATCTAGACTTGGGACTTGGATATTTTAGTAGTGCAAGCTTTAATGTACTAGCTTGTGGATTCTCTCATTTTATCAAGAATGGCGGTAACATAAGGATGTATATCAATCCCAATTTAACGGAAGACGATTATGCATTGTTGAAAGCAAATAAAAACGAAGAATTCGAAGAAAGGCTATTAGAATCATACGAAGAATTGTTTAATATTCTTTCGAAACGAGATGAGTTATTTTTCCGATGTCTTGCATATCTCATTCAACAAAAGCGGATAGAAATACGCATTGCTGTTCTGAAAGAAGGTGGTATTGCGCATGAGAAATTTGGAATTTTCACAGATACAAATGGTAATGAAGTTGTATTCAATGGTTCAATGAATCTCACAGCATCAGGTCTCACTCGTAATATAGAGTCTATAGATTGTATTTGTTCTTGGAATAACGAAGAGAATAAGCAGCGAATAGCAACATATCATAATGATTTCGATAGCGTGTGGGATGGTTCTAATAAGGATGTTATCATATATGAGGCTGAGGATTTCTGTCAGAAAATCGTAACACGCTACCAGCACGAGAAACTAGATGCTATTGTTTTGGATGAGACAAAAACTATTCATGAGCTTAAAGAAACTTCTGAGGAGGAAAGAAGAAACGAGCCACATTTCCCATCCAAATTCTCTGGCGCTTTCCAATATCAAAAAGACGCATATCAAGCATGGTGTGAACGTGGTAAACAAGGCGTATTTGCTATGGCTACAGGTACTGGCAAAACGATAACCTCGCTTAATTGTGCCTTGGAAGAATACTACAATGATGGCTTTTACCGTTTGATCATTTTGGTGCCTTCCATAGCATTGGTCGAACAATGGGAGGAGGAAGTCAATGCTTTTAATTTTACCAATATAATAAAAGTATCATCGACTAATAATCAGTGGAGAGCAAGCTTATTATCTTTAAAAGGAAAACTGGAACGAGGAAAGACTGTTAATTATGTTGTAATTTCAACATATACATCTTTTGGAATGGACGATTTCCAACTTCTGTTACCATCCCTTTCAGAGAACGCGATATTAATAGCGGATGAAGCGCATAATATAGGAGCCAATAAAGTTAGAGATGCATTTAGACGGATGACTATAAAACGGCGCATTGCTTTGTCTGCCACTCTACAGCGCATTTATGACGAAGAAGGAACTCAAGAGATAGAATCTTTCTTTAATGACAGATTCCCATATACTTATAGTTTCTTAATGAGTAAAGCTATAAAAATGGGACGATTGATGCACTATTACTACTATCCACACATTGTGTATTTAGACGAAGATGAGATGTCCGCATATGCACATTATACGAGACAACTGGTACAATTATATAATTCATCCAATGGCTCTTATTCTGATCCGGATAAGGCGCAGCAATTATTGATGTTACGTAAAAATGTGCTTCATAAGGCGCGTAACAAGATGCAGGTGTATGTGGATATTATTCGAAAAATAGGAGAGGATAACTTAAAATACTGCTTCGTATATTCTGCCTCTGGGAAAAGGTATGATCAGCAAAAAGACGAGAACGAGCAATATGATATTGAGATACTAAAGCATATGCTAACGTTAACAAAAGAGATATTTCCGTCTGTCCGCTGCAATTCGTATACAAGTAATGATTCTAAAGAGTTACGCAAACAAAAACTCGATGCTTTTGCTGCCGGACAAATAGATATCCTCTTTGCTAAGAACTGTTTAGATGAAGGTGTAGATGTGCCAAGAGCTGAATTTGGTATATTTACTTCAAGTACTGGAAATCCACGACAATTTGTACAGAGACGCGGACGTTTGCTGCGCACACATCCAGACAAACGTTTTGCGTTTATATACGATATGATAGTTTCTCCTAATTTCCATTCTCCGCAGTATGACCAAAAATGGTGGAACATGGAAAAGAGTTTAGTAGTGGGAGAGATGAGACGAGTTGCAAACTTTGCTTGTCTCGCGGATAATTATTACACAGGAGCCATAAACCAACTACATGAATTGCTTGATTTTTATCAAGTCGATTTGGATGGTTTGGTTCTTATTGAAGAAGAAAAAAACAAATAACGATAAAGATGAAAGCAGAAGACGTATTCAAGAATCTAATGGAAGCCGACGAATTACAAACTCTTTTCGGCATCCCAAAAGAAGCAGTTGCTTCTGAAATGTATAGTGGTGAATCGGAAAACACCTCTATTGAACTCATCAAAAATGTCATCCGTGGGGTTGAAGATGGAATCGCCGAGCCCACTGTTTATAAATTCATGCAACGGAATAAATAATCCATGGGAACTCTAATTAAATCAATCGCTTTTGAGAACTTCTATAACTATTATGGAAGTTATAAAGACAATCTGTACGAGTTTACAGAAGGTATCAATATTATCAACGCCGATAATAACATGGGAAAATCTAAATTCTACAATGGATTCCTGTGGCTATTAAAGGATAAGGTATATGATTCGGATGATAAGAAGTTTTGGGATGCGAGTGCTTCTTACGAACGAATGGCCTCTGCTAAAGCAAAACGCGAGGAAGATTCATTTGTTATGGGTGTCCGTATCATATACAAAAATGATGGTTTTACATACACGGTGGAGAAATGCGTTCGCTTTGAGAAAGAGGAATTTATCTGGAAGACGATTCCGAAACTATTGGTTAGCAGACTTGATGAGAATGGTGACCTTCCTATTCTTGATGTGAATGAGCAACAAGAAATTATCCGTCGCTTGATACCTGTTGATATGGAGAAATACGCGATGCTTCAGGGTGAGTCTATGGAAACTATTGTTGATTTGTCCACCAAAGATGGACTAAATGAAACTATTACCCAATTGGCAGATATTAGCAATGTTATTGAAATGTGCACTTTAGCTAGCAACTTAGCAGGTCGAGCTCTCCGAGATGCACGTGAGGTAGAGAGGAAGAATACCAAGGCTGGTACTGATTTGGCTGAGAAGCAAGCGAAAAGAGACCAATATCAAACATGGATTGACGAAACGAATATAAAACTCACTCAAGCACGAACAGAATTGAACGAAGCAAGGATAGTCAAAGAGGAATGTGGCAAAGAAATTGCAAGTACGTCAAAACGAGCTAAACTTCGGACTGAATACGATAAGGAGGTGGAGATATATGAAAATATGCAGAACGAAAAAACAGCAAATGCCTTATCTGTTACACGCCGCTTATTTGACGAAAATAGTCCGTGGGTATTGCTTGGACTGAAAGAGGAAATTGATAATTTTGACGATAATCGGCTTGCCTATCAAAATGCACGACGCGATTCTGAGATTCGGAATAATCCAGAAATATTGCTACCAGCAGGTTCGCCAGATGCTTTATCACTCGAACGCATGTTAAACACTATGGTGTGTGAGGTGTGTGGACGTTCTTTAAAAGACGATCCCGAAGCATATAATCATGTGAAAAAAATATTGGAACGTCCGATTCATCCAATGCATTCTACTCAGGATTCTTTATACGAATTCTTTAGTGGATTACAAACTTCTGCTGGCGGTTATGTTCGTACGATTCCTCTAATAAATGAGCAATTTGAGAAATTTCTAGATGCTATCGATGACTTAGATGATAAAATCGAAGCACAAAGCAGACTTGTTGAGAATAAGTTAAACGAATTGATGGCTTATGGAGTGAGGGAACACACTGAAGACGAAGATACTATCACTCTTCATAAATACACGCAAGCAACTAATAAAATAAGAGAACTAGAGGGCGATATCCGCGATTTCTCTGGAAAAATTCAGATGTGGTCTCAATTACGCGATAAACTTATAAAAGAAATCAACGAGCAGCAAGAGAGCTCCGAAGTTGAAGAAGCAAAAGAATTTGCAGAGAAAATTCGTAAAATAAGTCAGCTTTTTGAAGCAACTAAGGATCGTGTCTTCAATCAGATTGTTGATAGATTACAAGATGAAGCAAATAGCATGTATTCTCGCTTAACGGAAGGTAATCAAACGAAGGGGGGAACACTAAGATTTGACCGTCAGAACGATGGTACTGTTCGGGTTCGTGTTATTGCATCATCTGGAGAGGAATTAACTGGAAATGGCACGGGATTCCAACGTATGAAACAATTGGCTATAGTTATGTCTATTATATCTTCAAAAATAGGCAACAAACATTTTAACTATCCGTTCATTTCTGATGCTCCATTCTCGGAATTCAGTTTCAATTTTATCAATAACTTCTTTAATATAGCGCCCAACGTATTTACGCAAAGCATCATTATGATTAAAGACTTATACGACCCTAAACGTCAAAATTTTATTACTCCGGATGGAGAAAAGATTTTGAATAGAATGAATAATGAAGAAATGAAAGGTACATTCTATGTGAACTATATGGAAAGCAGAAATGATGCTTCAGATATGGTGACAAAGAAATTATGTTATACTAACCGAAAGTAAATATTATGAATTCAAGAGAATTTAGTACCCGTATTGACGATTTACGTCCGGTGTATGATGAGAAATACCGCGAGTTGATAGAGAAACTTAGTCAAAAGGGGGACACGACAGGAAAAGGCAATGTTTCTACATTTGGTGCATTCTATCAAACGTATATGTATGCATATCTGATAGGCATTCGTTTAGGAGAGAAAACGCCTTTAAATGGAAAGGGTATAGAATTTGCTCCTATTGGCAAATGGAAGCCGGTACAATTAAAGGATTTAGTCCTTGTTACACTATTTAATCGTGCTAACGATATGGGATTCTCGTGGCATGAATTAGAGACATCACAGCCAGATAAAGTAGACCAAATCCTCAAGAAACTTCAAAAGGAATTGGAAAGTTATGCAAATCGAGGTTTAGAATATATGCAGAATAAATATAATACAGAAAAGCTTAGATTTGAAGATCCTAATGTGTTTATGTTGTTGCTGAAAGAAATCGTAGATAAGAAATAAAGATTGCTGGGGTTGTCTAAACATAAAGAGGCGCTTGAAAAACTTCAACAAATGTTGAGGAGTTTTGATATGTCTTTCGGGATGTCTAATAAGATGTTCCGAATGGCTATTGTGCTTGAAATTCTAAATGTACAAAGTCTCTTTGATCAACTCTTGGGTAAGTGGCTAATGAAGTTGCCATTTGGTGAGGGACCAGATGCGGATATTGATTTCGAAGAATGGAGTAATTATGACAAATGGAGCGAATTAGTGGTCGCCGCTAGGCAGAATGTTTGTATTGAAGATTTATCAATAGAATGCGGTAATGAAGAATTTATTGATAATTTTAGTAAAACATTCAAAAAAAGTTTTCGCAAAAACATCACATCTGTGTTTAAAAGTACATTTGGAAAGAAAAGAGATGAGTTATTAGAAGCACTGCAACCGATTATAGAAGATAAGGATAACAATTGGAATTATGGTGAGATGGTATATCATGCCATAAATCTGCTTTTATCTACATTGCGAGAAATAGACCGTTTACTCAAGAATCCAACTGATGAACAGCTGTTACAATACTATTTGGCTTTGGATATGTTTTTTATTTCAGACTATCGTAATATAGAAAACAGGATAGCAGACACTCACAAACAAGATAAACCAAATCGAAAGAAAGAAAATGAATTACGTGCATTACGAGATGAGTTATTCGATAATTTAATAAAATCAGAGGTGCTTAAAGAGAAGATGGAGCATTGTAATCAATATGAGGTGTATGATTTTATGAACGATAATAATGGCGAGTTTACAGAGGAAAATACGCGTCTAATTGTTTCTATTGAAGAATTTGGTTCTATAACATATGACGCTGTAAAAATTAAAATTGCTCGATACTTGTTTGAACGACGTAAAAACTATTCTAAAACTCAACTCTCTCCCTTCTTTGTATATTTACACGAAATTGATACGATTACAAAGAATATTGGTTTTGTTGCTACTCCTCAAAAAGATTTGCAAGACAAAAGAATTGAAACTACAAAACAAGCAATTATTGTCCAAGGCGACCTTGTGCAAGGCAATAAACATGTAGATACGCAGATTAATCATGTAGCCCCAAACGCTATCGGTGCGCAAATCAACAAGAATTAAGAATAAACAATAACCATATCAACTATGGCACAACAACTACAAATACGCAACTCTACAGCTGAATTCCTTATCTTTCAAGCAGAAGATAAGGCACAGGGCGTACAAGTGTATTACCAAGACGAAATGATCTGGGCTACACAAGAAGCCATCGCAACACTTTTCGACAAAGGACGTTCAACGATTACAGAACACCTGAAAAATATTTTTGAGACAGGCGAATTAGAGCAAAATTCAGTATGTCGGAAATTCCGACGAACTGCATCTGATGGCAAAAACTACGAAACACAATTCTACAACCTTGATGCCATCATCTCTGTAGGCTATCGCGTTAATTCTCGCCGTGCTACACAATTCCGTCAATGGTGTACCGCTGTGCTTCGTCAGTTTGCTATTCGTGGTTACATTATTGATCGCAAGCGCATGGAAAATGGGGCGTTTATTAGCGAAGATTATTTTGAATATCTACTTGCCGAAATCCGTGAGATTCGCCTCTCAGAACGTCGCTTCTATCAGAAGATAACAGATATCTATGCTACTGCTATTGATTACAACCCCAACGCTCCAACTACACAAGAGTTCTTTGCTAAAGTGCAAAACAAAATGCACTATGCCGTGCACGGACATACTGCAGCAGAACTGATCCTATCGCGTGCGAATGCTGATAAAGAACACATGGGACTAACTACATGGGAACATGCTCCTAAAGGCAAGATTCTCAAACCAGATGTGAGCGTAGCGAAGAATTATCTCAAAGAGATAGAGTTAGAGTCTATGGGGCGTATCGTAAATGGTTTCTTAGAGGTTGCAGAAGATATGGCTAAACGACATATCCCGATGACCATGGAGGATTGGGCAAAGCGTATTGACAAATTCTTAGATACTACCGAGCGCCCTATCCTGACAGGAGCAGGAAATGTGACTGCCGAACAAGCGAAAGAGTATGCCGAAACGGAGTTCGAGAAATACCGCATTATTCAAGATCGTATTTTCGAATCAGATTTCGACCATTTCTCTTTGCCGACACTACCATTTGAAGAGGATAAATAAGTTCAATTATAATCACTTTAAACCGTAATATAATCAACTATGGAAGAAGCAAAAACCATCATCAACGTAGCAGGCGACTACGTACAGTCCAAACATGTGGACTACGAAATCAACAATGTCGAAGCAGGTGGCATCGGCATTCAAATCATTAATGAGAAACCGACTACGCCAAAACAATCTGAATTAACCTCCTCCTGCAAAGGAAAGACAGTAACTCCTAAGAAGTCCACACATTTTCTCGAAACACCAGCTCTTATCTATACTTACAATAGCGAAAAGTTTAATGCTACAAAGCGTTTGACCCTCTTTTATCAGTTTCTTTGTAAAGAATACGAGCCAACCAAAACTTGGATTGATCCGCAAACAGAACCAGATGCATTCCTCTCTTTGTTTGCAGACAAACATACAAATGATGTTATTGTCTGGACAACCACAAAGCAAAGACTATATGCGCTTTTTAAACGAATGAAAGAGCGTAAAATCATCTCTACTCCTAAAGGTTATGGATTGTGGAAAATCGTAGAGAACCATTTTTCAGATTGGCATGGAAATATGTTTCATGATTTTAACAAAGAACATATGCCCGAAGGTCCTGCTTTTTCAGCCATTGAAACCTTTATTGATATACTTGATCCTGCTAAAACCACTAATGCCGATTTAGATACTTTATTGAAGAATATCGGCAAATCTTTCGGCAAAGCATAAAAAATACAAACAATTTTATTTTCTTCGGAATGCACTGATTCACAG
>JAZNSW010000002.1:0-57226 GCA_045591505.1 Paludibacteraceae bacterium | reverse complement strand
TGGGCACATTCCTGTAGTAGAATTATATTCGTCCACATAACCCATATGCACACAGAAGTTCTTTGATCCATTGTTGCCACCAACGAGGTTAGCGAACTGTAGTTCATACCATCCCCAGACACCTTCAGGCAAGTCTTCGGGAGCGTAGCCAGGATTGGTGAAGTTAGAGATAGCATGTCCACCGCTCCAATAAGGTGCTGTGAAACTGTGGGTTAAGAGGGTATTGCCTTCGTCGCACCAAGTATAAACACCGCCAGAGGTGTAGGTAAGTGTGCCATTGTACTGCGCATCGTCCACGAGGTCGGACCATGTGGAGATGGTCTTGTTGGCATACTCGAGGGTGTAGGGCGCAAACTTAGCATCCGCATCCTCGAAAGTCAGGGTTCGTAACTCGTAGTCCTCCGCCATGAGGGCTACATTGGCAAGGCATAATGCCGCAAGAAAGAATGATTTCTTCATGTTGTTTGTTGTTTAAAAGGGTTAATATTATTTGCTCGTTTCTCTCGCTGAGGCTATCAGGCGAGAGGCGAAAGGCAAAGTATTATCCACACCTCCCTGACCATCTACTTCGGATTTTCCCAAATGCGAAGTAACATGGCAGGGTGACGGTCAGGGGTGTGTGGATAGGCGTTTTGACTCCCGAGAAACACACTGACCATCGGATACAACAAACGGGTACTTGATACATCTATCAAATACCTATACGCGTACATGCGTACCATAGATACTATTGAAAACCTTTGCGTCATTGTCGTTGGCTCGATTCCCCGAGAGCGTTCAACTTCGCCAACTCCTCGTTGGCGGCACGCAGCAGGTCTTCTGACTTATCGCTCCTTTTGTTCAGCCTTCCCAACCCGTTAAGGGTCAGTGACTTTCAAGATTTTGAACATCGGATTGCGAATCACAGCAGCGGGACTGTGCAGGATTCTCACCTGCTTCCCTTGACTGAATGCGGTGCAAAGGTACAACAAAATTTGCAGATCTGCAAATTTTGAGTGAAAAAAGTTCCAAAAGTTTTAATAGTTCTAAAGGTAAGAGGTTAGGCGACCACCATAGGAGATCTGTGGGACTTCTATGGGCTTTCTGTGGCGGTTAGCACTTCATAGATACTGTGCATATATATGATTTATAAAAAACTCCATTCTATCTTCAAAGAGAATAGAACGGAGTTTTTGAATTCACACACAGAAGCTCTGCTACTACGAGAGAAGATTTAATTTTTCTTCTGTAGTAGGATATCTCCTGTAGGTTGGTAAGTCATTTTGTATTGAAAGTTACCACATAAGAGTATTAAGCTAAATATCAAATGTGCTAAAATTTCGAGTAACCTTATGGCAATGACAAGCCCCATTATATATAGACCTGCTACATAAACTGCCTTGAAAGACTCTCCATACAAAAGCATTGCACCTAATCCTCCTACAGCAAAAAAGCATCCAATCATAAAGGTCGTTAACTTGACTTGTGGAAATTGATTAAACTTCGCTCTAGTTCTATTTAGATAATCCTTGCCGATTAGGATTTCTTCTGCGTGGCTAGTAGTAGCCTTTCGCAACTCATGAAGAGAATTAATTTGAATCATAGAAAAATATCTAACTATTTGTTATTTAATTTCGTTATACCGAAGATAGCACCTACAATAGCAATAGAAACTAAGGCTATTTTTCCTATAGTTTTCCTTGTCTCTTTTCTCTTTCTTCTCTTTTGTTCTTCACTTTCTAAATATGATTTATATTTAATAGGAAATTCTACAAACCATTTGCAAACTTTTAATAGAGCTACATAACATGTTACCCGATCTTTGCTTGGATCCCTATCTTCATCATAGTAGTGGTGATATAAATTAGAAACAGAACGCAAGGTGTGCATTTCATCAATAATACTGTGATTTATCAAATCTTCTGGAAGTTGGCGTAATACTTCGATCCTATTATATAAATCACAATCATCCTTTTCTATTTTTAAAGTTACATCAATATGATCTAATATGCACTCTAATGAGTTTCTAAATCGATCACACGCAATATTCGGATTAGCAGAATAATACTGCATCGCCTCTTCAATTGTTTTATAGATTTGGCGATATGCAGTATTATTTAGAAATGCGAAATCATTAATGCTTGCCATTTTTTTTGTTTTTGATTTTTTTACCAATGAAATATCCTGCTGTTCCTAAACCTGCAACTGCTACTACAGGAGCTGCTGCGCACACAAGAATTCCACCAGCCATACTACCTCCGATAGTAGCCAAAGTGCTTGATATTGCTGCAGCACTTTTTCCTACAAATAAAGCAGTTCCTACACCAGCAGAGGCAGCGACTCCAGTTCCAGCTCCTACACCAGCGCCAATTTTTTCAGTTTTTTTCATAACTCTAACATTTTAAAAATTAAACATTATAATGCGATTATTCATCATAATAATCGTCATCTTCATCAAACATCATACCCAAATCCTCTTCTGGATCATAAGTTCCTGATCCATTATCTGGATCGTAATCAGAATCATAATTTCCCATAGTGGTAATTTTTTGTAGTTATATCTATTAGTCGCATTAAACCAGCGCATATTCAATTCTCCCAATGGACTTATTGTTAATAATATTAAATTGTGTAGGATATTTTGTGCGCTGACTTTGCTGACAATGCAAGCAAACAATCCTACTATAGTCTTTATTGGTTATTTCAATTTCTTAATTCAAAATCGGGTACAAAAATAAAAGCGTGAACTTTCGTTCGCTTCAATTTGATTCTTCGAGGTCTTCGACTACCTTATTAACTCAAATCTACGCACGGAAAACTCACGCTGGTAACGCGAGCGTGCATAAACCGTACTTGAGTTAATAACAATTCTTGAAAAGTGTCGAAGTTTTCGAAGAATCAAGTCTGGGCTTATAACGCTATATTAAATATGTCGGGCAACGGTATCGTTGCGGATTAACTATAAACTTTGAATGATGAGTTATAAAATAATTATATGGGTTAGTTATTTGGTTAGTATCTTTTTGTTTTCTACATTTTCCAACACGGTCATTTGTTGAATAGCAATTTGATTGAGTTTATGCAGGCGTTCGGATTGAGCAATGCCCTCGTTAATAAACACAGCATTGATATTCTCCATATTGCTGAGGCAAATCAACTGATTGATAGTAGCATAGTCACGCATATTGCCTTTGAGTTCGGGGTTGGCTTCTCGCCATTCTTTGGCGGTCATACCAAATAGTGCTACATTCAATACATCTGCCTCCTCTGCGTAGATTAGAGAGCGATGATAAGCATCGATCTCCTGCGGAATAAGGTTCTCCTTAATGGCATCAGTATGGATATGGTAGTTAATCTTAGCCAACTCACGTTTTGCAGACCAGCCGAGTGCTTTTTGCTTTTCTGATTGCAGGAGTTGATATTCTTTAACGAGCAGTAATTGAAAGCGAGGACTTATCCACATGCCAAAATGATACGCTATATCCTTATGAGCATATGTTCCACCATAACGCCCCGCTTTAGCAACAATACCGATAGCATTTGTACGCTCAATCCAATGTTTTACAGACAAAACAAAGTTGTTGCTGCCAGCCATATTTCTAATTGTACCGAATTCGGTATAATTAAAATTGGGATTGTATAGCGCTTCCCACTCTCCAAGATACTCAATCGTGTTTTTCAAACTCATCCACTTGAAGATAATATGCTCTTGCAATTGGCTATGTGCCATATCTGTGAGAGAGATATAGTCTTCTTTGTCAATGGTAAGGATAGTGATAGGGCTATCTTGAATATATATCTTAGTAGATGCCATAATTTGGTGGGCTTTTTGTTTTGCCTGCAAAGTTACACTTTTTTTTCGAGATGTGCAAGAAAAGAGTGATTTTTGGGCGATTTTTATTTAGAAACTGATGAGTCAACTGTTTCAGGAACAGAGTCAACCTTTTTAGGAATGCAGACAACTTTTTTAGGAATAGAGTATAGTTTTCTAGGTTAATCTTAACAAATAGTACTTTTGAGTGGAGCGGAGTTGAGTCGCTCTTCTCTCGGTCGTCGGTCGGTGTTCTCTCGGTGGAATAAGGCAAGGTATAAGAGAGGGAAAAGAGACGGAAATCTTAAGAAAAAGCACATTTTCTATTTTGCTGTTCTTTGGTTCATCCTTGGTTCGTCTTTGGTTCATCCTTGGTCTTTTACCCGAGAGGAATAGGGAAGGGACAAGGGGAAGGAATCTTAAGATTTGGTACAAAGTGTAAGGTGTAGAGTGTAAAGGCGAGAGGTGATGAGGTTATAAGGTTATAAGGTAGGATACCAACAAAGCGACACGTTGGTGCCGCTCTGTTGGTTTGGTGAGGATGAAAATGTCCTACTGCTTTGTTCCAAAGCGCTCTGATAGAAAACTACGGGCAGAGTGGATTGTGTTTGAGAAACTATTCTTTATCAGTTTTTGGAAACCAATCTCCATTGCTATGAAAGTAGCAATATAATATAGTGTTGCCCATAACCATTGTATGCCTGTATAATCATAGGCTTGGTTGATTTCCACTAATCCCCATATAGCAAAAGCAGCCATACCCATAGCTGTCCACCAACCTGGACTTAGTCCTCGCAGACGGAAAAGAAAGATACCCATATTGTGTACATATCCCTCAAAAATAGCCAAGATAATCACACCAAATGTGAGCCATAATTGCCCTGGAAATAGCAGTGCCAACGAAAAAATGGTTGTGATATAGATTGCCTGCGACAAGTGCGTTAAGCCTGGCGTGAGCGCTTTGTAGTTGATTTTCATCAATCGTCCTGCCATTAGCTCCAAGAAACGATCTTTGTACCCTTCCTCGTACTCGTGCGCAATAAGGAAGGCATAAATACCTAAAGTTATCTTCTGCGCCAACTCTAAGTTGTTCCAATTACATGCTGCCCATATCAGCCAGCCAAGAAAACAGAATGTCATCCATTGAATATTGTTTTTCAAAAGAAATAATCCAAACTTTTTCATACTGTATATGTTTTTTTGTTTACGGCTGCAAAAGTACTGCTTTTTGTGCATATATGCAAGTAAATGGCAACATTTTTGCCATTTTCCGTTTATAGGATGGCGCGGAGCACCTACAAGCGAGAGGCGAGGAGGTTATGGAAGTTTTGCATTTGCTCTTGTATCTCATCGCGGGTGTGGCGGAAGGCGGTGAGGCGATCTTGCTCGGTGCCTTGCACTAGCGATGGATCGTCAAAACCGATATGTATTCGCTGCGCTACTTTGCCTATAAAAGCAGGGCAGGATTCGTTGGCACCACCACAAACGGTGATGACATAATCCCACTTCTCGTGTAAGTAGCGTGAGACATGCGTCGGCGTGTGCTGCGAGATATCAATGCCTATCTCCTGCATTACCTGTACCGCCATTGGATGTACCCGATCGGCTGGTTGAGTGCCTGCGGAAAAGACTTGCAAAGTTGGGTCGATGGATTGCAACAATCCGTGTGCCATTTGACTGCGGCAACTATTACCTGTGCACAGAATTAATACTCTCATAATAGCCAATTAAATAAATATCCCGAAAGGATGATTAACAATGTTACTACTCCAAAAAATATGCCAATCAGTCGCCACGTCATTACTTTCTTGAGCATAGTGGCTTCTGGGATAGACAAACCTATGATAGCCATCATGAAGGCAATAGCAGTGCCCAACGGAATGCCTTTGGCAACAAACACCTCAATAATCGGCACAATACCTGCGGCATTGGCATACATCGGCACTGCTAATATCACCGCCAAAGGAACGCCCCACCAGTTATCGGCAGCTAAGTATTGCTCGAAGAAACCTTCAGGTACATAGCCATGCATAGCGGCCCCAACACCTATACCAATAAGGATGTATAGGAGCACACCGCGCACAATGTTCCAAGAGTCGCGTGCAATAGTTGGCAAGCGATGCAAGAAAGGAGTTTGTTCTGCTTGCCATTGTTGGCTCTGCGTGTTGGATTGTTTTTGGGCTGCCTTCACCCAATCGCTTAGGTATGGTTCAAGGTGCATCTTGCCCAGGATGAAGCCTGCCAACATCGACAACAGCGTTCCACTGACTACATAAATCAGTGTGACTCTCCAACCGAACGAACCCAAGAACATTGCTACAGCCACTTCGCTTACCAATGGCGAGGCGATAAGAAAAGTAAGGGTAACGCCCAAAGGTATGCCACCTTTAGTGAAACCAATAAACAGCGGAACCGATGAGCAGGAGCAAAATGGAGTGATACCGCCGAATAGAGCTGCAAGGAAGTAGTCCAGTCCGTATAGTCGGTGTGTACTGAGGAATTGCCTCAGTCGCTCGATAGGGAAATAGGCATTGATAATGCCCATCAGGAAACTAATGCAAAAGAGCAATAATATAATCTTGATGCTGTCATAAACAAAGAAATTGACAGCTATGCCCAAATGGGTGGTGGCGTCTAATCCGATGACGTGATAGATCAGCCAGTCTGCAAATCGTTGAATCATAGTTATAGGAATTGAATGATGATATAATACCCTCCGATGCCGATGAATAGTACAGCTACGAGGATGTTAAGTATGCGTTGAAGCGATTGTATCTTGCCCATGACGCGCCCGATATTCTGCATGCTATATGCCAATAGGAAGCTAACCAATACCACAGGCAAGGCAGTCGCTATGGCAAAGAGTAGGGGCAGTAACCAGCCCGCAGTAGTGGTAAGAGCGAGGGGGAGCAGTCCTCCAAAATAGAGTACACCACTGGTGGGGCAGAATGCCAAAGCAAAGGTGCATCCCATAACGAATGCTCCTATCGCTGTAGGCGATTGGTTCTGCTGTTTCCAAAGCGATATAGATGGCAGGCGTAAGCGGTTGCCCAGCAGCAAGACTACACCCACGAACAACATGATGGGACCTATTAGCCGTTCGCCCCATAGCGCGAAGAAGCGTTGCACACCAAAGGCATTGGCTCCTCCGTGAAAGACAATCAT
The DNA here is from genome assembly GCA_045591505.1 of Paludibacteraceae bacterium. Lineage (GTDB taxonomy): Bacteria > Bacteroidota > Bacteroidia > Bacteroidales > Paludibacteraceae > Colicola. Next base: position 50,271 of record JAZNSW010000002.1, on the reverse strand, counting down.
CAGTAGCCATGCCAGCAAGGTGTAGACTGTCACGCGACCGAGTGTATAAAGAAGTCCGCTGAATAGTACCTGATGTTTGCTCTCGATATGTTTGCTCAAGTAGCCAATCGCTGCGATATTTGTTGCTAATGGGCAGGGCGAGAGTGCAGTGATGAGCCCCATTAGTAGGGCACTTAGCCACGCCATGTGGCTCTGATCTAAAAGCAATTGCAATGTCTCCATAGTGCGTTAGGGTAATAGTTGTTGGATATACTCGTTGAGCAGTTGCAGGAAGCGTTCGGGCTCGGTGCGTGCGTAGGCAAAGGCCTCTTGTGTGAGGTCAATGCGGAGCGTGTCGCGATGCAGGATAAGCGACGACCATGCCACTTGGTAGGTGTTGGCAAGGGCAGCGTTTTGTGGGTCGCTCAGGTTAACGACTTGATAGACAATATTATCGCCCAAGTGCTGCGAGTAGTTGGTTTGTAGGACTTGTTCGGTGACTTGCTGTATCGCCAGACAAGTGGGACAGCGTTTGGCAGTGTGGAAATAATAAACATGCAATTTACCGTCGTTGGCAACGTGAGTGTCTGTGGTTTGGGTGTTGCTACCACAACTGAGCAGGAGCATGGCAATGCTTGCCAATAAATACCATCTTTTCATGTTGTTGGGGTTAATAGGTTAATAATTGCTTGTTTGCTGAGTAGCCCTGTGGCGATTACTTGACCATCGCGAACGAGGGCGGGTAGGGCAAATACTTCGTACTGGAGTATCTCTTGGATGTCTTCTACTTTGCTTACTTCGGCTTGAATGCCCATTTCTTCTACTGCTTGTAGCAGATTTGCGTGCAAGGTCTTGCATTTGCTGCAACCTGTGCCTAATACAATTAGTTTCATGTTGGTTGTTAGAATTTTGATGATTTATACTATTGTTTGTATTTTTACGAACAATTAAGGTTCGGGTATATAAATGCTCCACCTCGTGGGTGGCTATCTTTAGGTTGAAAAAGTTTTAAGAGTTTTAAGAGTTCTAAAGGTTACTGACAACAGCAGTCGTTGGCAGAGGTGTTTGTTTTATTAAGTGGTTGGTTGATAAACTCTTGCAGTAGCATTTGTAGGAGCAACCAATTCTGCTGGTTGATACAATATTTCACTTTGGCACCTTCTACGGTTCCTTGAATTAGTCCTGCTTCTTTTAGAGCATTAAGATGCTGACTAACAGTAGCTTTTGCAATTGGTAGTTCTTCTTCTATATTGCCGAAGTAGCACTCCTTTCTGCGTAGGAGGAATTGGATAATCGCAATGCGCGCAGGGTGTGCCAATGCTTTGGTATATGTTGCCAATTGTTCCTGTTTGAGAGTGTATGTCTTGTCTGTCATAGGTATTTGTTTACTGTATTAAATGGGTAATTATTCGAAATTGTTCGCAAAGGTACGAACAATAATTGACATAACCAAATTATTGTGTGATTTTTTAGAAACTTTAACAAGTTAGGCTATGAGGTTAGAGGTTAGAGGCAGGGTTTATCCCATGATTTGTGTTTGTCGGCTTCGGTGATGGGGCGGATTGGGCGGCAGGGATTGCCTACAGCCACCACATTGTCGGGGATGTCTTTTACCACGACGGAGCCACCGCCAATGACTACATTAGAGCCGATCTTCACCCCTGGCATCACATGTACGCCTGCTCCTATCCACACATTATCGCCCACCGTGATGGGGTAGGCATACTCCAAGCCCTGATTGCGGCGGTCGGCATCAATAGGATGACCTGCGGTGTAGAAGCCACAGTTAGGAGCGATAAACACATTATCTCCAAAAGTGACTTTGGCACCATCGAGAATGACGGTATTGTGGTTGGCGAAGAAGTTTTTACCTACTTCGATATTGTAGCCATAATCGCACCAGAAAGGTGCCAGAATGCAGCAGTTGTCGGATTTCTTGCCAAGCAGTTGGCTGAGAATCTGCTGTTGGTGGGTCTCATCGGAGGGACGTAGTTGGTTGAACTGGTAGCACAAGTCTTTGGCTACTTGACGCTCACGGATGAGCTCGGTATCGTAGTTCGCATCGTACAGCATCTGCTGTTGCATTTTTTCTTTTTCGGTCATGATGGGAAGAATTTATGCTGCAAAGGTAGTGCTTTTTTAGGATATGTGCAAGAAAATGGCGATTTTTCGCCATTTTCAGTTTAGAGGACGCTCGCGTGGCAAGCTACAGTTTAAGAGCACCCCATAACGCCACGAGCGTTATCGGGGACCCCGCCGAGGTTAGAGGCAAGAATATTTGCCAGACCACTGGCAAAAACTAGACATGTGGCGAGAGGCGAGAATACCCGAATAACATTCGTCAAGCACCCCAAAACGCCAGAGCGTTTTCGGGGACCCCGCTGGATAATAAACATAGCTGAAGATAAGGATGGTACTTCGGTGATAGCTGCTTGAAAATACGCTCATCATTCGGCGAGGTTCCTATGAGGTTCCTATGAGGTTCCGATGAGATTCCGATGAGGTTCCGATGGAGATAGGTGGCAAATAAGTGGCAGATAGGTGACATACAAAAGGGGCACAAAAGAAAATATGAGAGAAAAGGAAATAAGATAAGAAAAAGAACTAAGAGAAGAAATATGAGGAGAAAAAATCGAAATTTGACTTTTTGTAAAAAAATATATGCGCTTAACAAAGTGTACAAAAATCGTGTAATATGTTTATATTCAATGGTGTATTTATTCTGTCTTTCTGTACAATTGCGTAAAAATGCTATACAACTATATAAAAGTATTGCATATATGACAAAAAAGCAGTACCTTTGCAGCAAAATAATCCTAATATAATATGAGACGACAACGTTTACTTGTACTGCTGCTATTGCTTGTCGGTTATATGGCGACAATAATGGCGCAGTCGATTACATTGACCAAAGAGTTTCAGACGATGCCGAATGTCAAAGCCTTGGATGTGTATCGCAATCAGTTTGGTGAATTTGAGCGGGTTGGAGCAGAAGAACCCTTCCCCTATGCCGTTATACGTGTGGGGCTTGATGGAACACCTGAAGATATAAAAGAGGCTAAACAACGACTGAGTTTTCAATTGGGACGTGTGACCTCCGTAGAAACAGTCTTCAAAGATGCGCGTAATGAGTTGCTGTTCCTCGTACCCATCCGTGCGCGTAATATTCAAATGTCATGCGATGGAGAGTGTTTGCCCCAAATGATGTTTGACAGTTTGGTGGTGTTGCAAGCCAATACGGTGTTTTATGGTCGTGTGCATTTTGCGTTGGATGAGACTCGTGACCCTGATAAATTGGCTAAATACATCTATACGCTGACCGTAGAACCCGCAGATGCAAAAGTGGAGTTGCGCCATGGCTTTGTGAATGAAGAATGGGTGTTGAAAGATGGTATGACAGAGCAATTACTGAGCGAAGGAACTTATTATTATACCATTACGGCAGAGGACTACAGAACAGCAGAAGGGTCGTTAATTGTAGATTCGCTGCATAGAGATACCACAATCGCGTTGGTGCCAAAGTTTGGATGGTTGAGTGTGAAGAGTGATAGTGCAGATTTGGCGGGATTGTTGATGGAAGTGGAATACCTAAAGCAAAAACGTAATATAGAATTGCCATTGGAGAATGAAAAATGTGGATTAGGACAATATGCGCTGACCATAAAGAAACCTAAACACCATACATGGAAGAAAAAAGTGGTTGTGCATCCAGGCGAACATGTGGAAGTGTTCCCACTTTTACAGAAAAAGGTTTATCGCCACAATACCTTTGTGTTGGCAGAGGGCGGATATGCGATGAATCCCGCTTGGAGCGCAGGTTTGATGGTGGGACAAGTGTATGGCGAAGTGACGCGAGTGATGGGCATAGGTTGGTATGTGAAAGGTCGCTCAAACTTTCAAACGACAAAGGCGATGGAGGGAGTGCGTATCCAAGGAGGAGGATGGATTGGGGTGCCCAATCCTTCGATGCCAGTATATACGGGAAGAACGCGCTTTACAGAATGGAATGTAAATTCAGGTGTGGTGTTGAACTTTTTGAATAAGAGAACACTTAATCTCCATAAGAACAGCATGTTTGGTATATATGCAGGTTTGGGATATGGGCAGTATGCTCGTTATTGGGAGATTGCTGATGGAAGATGGTTTGAATATGCGCCAACATCTGTTCAAGGATTGAGTGTAGGCGGTGGTGTGATAGGAAGTATAAAGGGACTGACAATCAGCGCAGGTGTGAATACCATCATGGCAAAATACATGGAGATAGAGATGGGATTAGGATGGACGTTTTAATTGGTAAAAATTGTAAGACTATGAATAAAATGATTAAGCATATTTTTGTAGGTGTATTAATAATGTTGACTTGGGCTGCATGTCAGCACGAGGAAATTCCACCAACAACAAAGACGTTTATTGGTAATATTATGATAGAACCATCGTACACTTCGGCAGTGATTACTTGTGATGTAGCGAGTAGTATGACTATTGAAAAATGCATGGTACACGTGTCCAAATCACCAGATTTTTCAAATGGTCAACATTATTTTCTGGAGCAGTTGATAGAAAGCACTTATACTGATACGATAAGTGGATTGGAAGATGATATGACGTACTATGTTCGTTATCGCATTTACAATAGTTGGTCAGCGATAGAGTTTGATACAGTGTCCGTATTTAAGACTTTAAAAGCTCCCATTCCTGTCGTATCTCCTTTGAATGTGGATTGATTACGCTTGATAGCACTATTGTTTATGTAGGAATTGCGCTTTTTAACAATAGTTGGTGCGCATAGTGGAAAAGAAAGCAAAAATAGCTGACTTTTCCACTATTTTTGTAAAAAATGAACTTCGCGCTTGCGTATGTGCGAAAAAAGTAGTACCTTTGTCGCATATTTTGCGGTTTCGCCAATATGGCGGGCTGAAAAGCGCGAAAAAACTGCTAAAAAACATATATTTGACGGCACAGAGTGCTTATAGGATATAGGAACAGAACAAACAAATTAACATTATTATACTAACTTTTCTAAAATCATGGCAGAAGAAAAATTGAACATGTTAGCCGAGTTTCCCGCCATCTCTACCAAAGCATGGAAGGAGAAAATCGTAGCTGACCTCAAGGGCGCCGATTTCGACAAGAAACTCGTATGGCGCACCACAGAAGGCTTCAACGTACAGCCTTTCTACCGTCAAGAAGACCTCAAAGGTCTGAAAACTACTGTATCTGCACCAGGTCAATTCCCTTACGTGCGTGGTACTAAAACCAACAACGAGTGGGCTATCCGCCAAAACATCTGCGCTTGCAAGAACGCTCGCAAAGCGAATGCAAAAGCGTTGGACGTATTGAGCAAAGGCGTGAACTCGTTGGGCATCTGCTTGAACGCAGAGAAACTTACCTATCGCTACATCAAGACATTGCTTGAGGGTATCCAACTCGACAAAGTAGCACTGAACTTCAGCGTATGCGCTTGCAAAACTCCTCAATTGGCAAACATCTTGGTTCGCCTCGTAGGACGTAGCGGATATGACTTCAAGGCAGTGACTGGTACTATCAACGTGGACCCAATCAAGAACATGCTGCTCAAAGGCAAACCACTGAGCCGCGAGAAAGTAGCAGAGAAAATCGTGGCTACCGTGAAAGCTGCTAAGACATTGGTGAACTTCCGCGTGGTAGGTGTGAACTCAGTAATCCTGAACAACTCAGGTGCATACTGCGCTCAAGAGTTGGCTTACGCATTGGCTTGGGGTGCTGAATACATGACCATGATGACCGAGGCAGGTTTGCCAAACTACTTGGCTGCTCGTGAGATTCGCTTCAATATGGGTATCGGTGGTAACTACTTCATGGAGTTGGCTAAGTTCCGCGCTGCACGTCTGCTTTGGGCAAAGATCGTAGAGGCATACAAAGCTCCTATCTTCACTGCTGCATTGAAAGACGCTGCGAAGATGAATGTTTGCGCAGAAACAAGCCGCTTCAACATGACTATCTTCGATGCATACGTAAATATGCTTCGTACACAAACAGAGACTATGTCTGCTGCATTGGCAGGTGTGGATGAGATCGTGGTTACTCCATTCGACGCTACCTACGAGGTACCAACCGAGTTCGCAGAGCGTATCGCACGTAACCAACAACTCCTACTCAAAGAGGAGTCACACTTCGACAAGGTGGTTGACCCAGCTGCTGGTTCATACTACATCGAGAACTTGACCAACGCTATCGCAGCTGAGGCATGGAAGCAATTCCTCGCTATCCAAGAGCAAGGCGGTATGTACGAGATGGTAGCCGCAGGTAAGGTACAAGAGGCAATGGCAGCTAACTTGAAGAGCCGTCTGAGCGACGTGGCTAAACGCAAAGAGGTATTGTTGGGCTCTAACCAATTCCCTAACTTCACCGAGAAGGCAGGCAAGAAGATCAAAGAGACAGGTTGTGGTTGCGGTTGCTGCAAGACCAAACCAGAAGGTGCTATCGCTACCTTGCCAGTAGCTCGCGCTGCTGAGGAGTTTGAGACCTTGCGTCTGGAGACCGAAGGTGCTAAGAAACAACCAGTGGCATTCATGTTGACCATCGGTAACTTGGCAATGCGTATTGCTCGTGCACAATTCTCTTGCAACTTCCTCGCATGCGCTGGTTACAAAGTAATCGACAACAATGGCTTCAAATCTGTGGCTGAGGGTATCAAGGCCGCTTGCAAAGCAAAAGCAGATATCATCGTGCTCTGCTCAAGCGACGACGAGTATGCAACATACGCTCCACAAGCATGGTTGCAACTTGAGGATGCAAAAGAACTCTTTATCGTGGCTGGTGCTCCTGCTTGCATGGAAGACTTGCAAAAACTCGGTATCGAGAACTTTATCCACGTTCGCGTAAACGTACTCGAGACACTTAAGAAATTCAATGCTCAACTTCTAAATAAATAATGCGATTATGAAACCAAATTTTAAAGATATTGATATCAAGAAAGTGGCTGCTTCGCATGTAGAAGGAGCCAATGAAGCTAACTGGAAAACACCTGAACTCATCGATGTTAAGCCAGTTTATACCAAAGAAGACCTCGAGGGTATGGAACACCTCAACTACGCTTCAGGTATCCCACCATTCTTGCGTGGCCCCTATAGCGCAATGTATCCTCTCCGCCCTTGGACTATCCGCCAATACGCAGGTTTCTCTACTGCAGAGGAGTCTAACGCGTTCTATCGCCGTAACTTGGCTTCTGGTCAAAAAGGTTTGTCTGTAGCATTCGACCTTCCAACTCACCGTGGTTACAACGCCGACAATATGCGCGTGGTAGGTGATGTGGGTAAAGCAGGTGTAAGTATCTGCTCACTCGAGGACATGAAAGTGTTGTTCGCTGGTATTCCATTGAACAAGATGTCTGTGTCTATGACTATGAACGGTGCCGTGTTGCCTATCTTGGCGTTCTACATCAACGCAGGTTTGGAGCAAGGTGCGAAACTCGAAGAGATGGCAGGTACTATCCAAAACGACATCCTCAAAGAGTTCATGGTGCGTAACACCTATATCTATCCTCCTAAGTTCTCTATGAAGATTATCGCTGATATCTTCGAATATACTTCACAAAACATGCCTAAGTTCAACTCTATCTCTATCTCTGGTTACCACATGCAAGAGGCAGGTGCTACCGCAGATATTGAGTTGGCTTACACCTTGGCTGACGGTATGGAGTACCTCCGCGCTGGTGTGAATGCAGGTATGGACGTAGATACCTTCGCTCCACGCTTGTCATTCTTCTGGGCTATCGGTATGAACCACTTCATGGAGATCGCTAAGATGCGTGCTGGTCGTATGTTGTGGGCAAAGATTGTGAAGTCTTTCGGTGCAAAGAACCCAAAATCTATGGCATTGCGTACTCACTGCCAGACATCTGGTTGGTCACTCACCGAGCAAGATCCATTCAACAACGTTGGTCGTACCTGTATCGAGGCAATGGGTGCAGCGTTGGGTCACACCCAATCATTGCACACCAACGCATTGGACGAGGCCATCGCATTGCCAACTGACTTCTCTGCTCGTATCGCTCGTAACACACAGATCTATATCCAAGAGGAGACTAAGGTATGTAAGGCCATCGACCCATGGGCAGGTTCTTACTACGTAGAGCAACTCACCCAAGAGCTTGCAGACAAAGCTTGGGCACACATCCAAGAGATTGAGAAGCTCGGCGGTATGGCTGCTGCTATTGAGACCGGTATTCCAAAAATGCGTATTGAGGAGGCAGCTGCGCGCACACAAGCTCGCATCGACTCTGGTGAGCAAAAGATTATCGGCGTGAACGAGCATCGCTTGGCTCACGAGGATCCAATCGATATTCTTGAGATCGACAACACTGCTGTTCGTGAGGAGCAAGTGGCTCGTTTGCAAGAGCTCCGCGCTCACCGCGATGAGGCAGCTGTACAAGCTGCGTTGGCAGAGATTACTGCTACTGTACAAGAGTGGGCAGATGGTAAAAAGTGCTCTAACAACTTGCTCGCTTTGGCCGTTAAGGCAGCAGGTCTGCGCGCATCATTGGGCGAGATCTCTGACGCTTGCGAGAAAGTGGTTGGTCGCTATTCAGCAACTATTAGAACTATTTCAGGCGTGTACGCATCAGGAACTAAGAATGATGAGTTCTTCGTTAAGGCACAAGAACTCACAGCAGAATTTGCTAAGAAAGAGGGTCGTCAACCTCGTATCATGATTGCTAAGATGGGTCAAGACGGTCACGACCGTGGTGCAAAGGTAGTAGCTACTGGCTACGCTGACTGCGGTTTCGACGTGGATATGGGTCCATTGTTCCAAACTCCTGCAGAGGCAGCTAAACAAGCTGTTGAGAACGACGTTCACGTTCTTGGTGTATCTTCACTTGCAGCTGGTCACAAGACCCTTGTACCACAAGTGATTGAGGAACTCAAGAAGCTTGGCCGCGAGGATATCATGGTGATTGCTGGTGGTGTGATCCCAGCGCAAGACTATGATTACCTCTACAAGGCAGGTGTAGCTGCAATCTTTGGTCCTGGTAGCCCAGTGGCTAAGTCAGCTTGCACCATCATGGAACTGTTGATGGCTGAGTAATCATGCCGTAACATATTCATCTGGAGGGCATGCCCTCTGGATGTTCCAACTGGGAGAGTCAGCTTGGTTGCTGGCTCTCTCTCTAGTGAGGGTTTAGGGTTTAGAGAATAATTAAACATATGAAAACAATTCGTGAGATATTTCGTATTGGCTATGGACCAAGCAGTAGCCATACCATGGGACCTCGTAAGGCGGCTGAGATTTTTCTGGAGCATCATCCCGATGCTGCAAAGTATCAAGCGCACTTGTATGGCAGTTTGTCGGCTACAGGCAAAGGTCACTTGACCGATGCAGCCATTATCGATGTGATTCCAGAGGTGGAGATTGTGTGGCATGATGAGTTTTTGCCATTTCACCCCAACGGCATGCGTTTCTGCGCGTGGAACGAGAATGGTGATTTGCTAGATGAGTGGACTGTATATTCCGTAGGCGGTGGAGCATTGGCGGAAGAACCAGAGGGTATGAGGCTATTAGGCGATAAAACTATAGGCGATGAGGATGGGGCTATCTATCCACTTACTCGTTTGAGCGATATTAAGGATTATTGTGATAAGATGGGTTGGGATTATTGGGAGTATGTGGAGCACTATGAGGGAAAAGAGATTTGGGAGTATCTTCGCGAGGTATGGCAAGTGATGCGCGAAGCAGTAGAACGTGGATTGGACCACGAAGGTGTATTGCCCGGACCATTACATCTCCGTCGCAAAGCAGCTAGCTATTATATTAAGGTGGCAGGGTATAAGGATAACCTTCGTACGCGTGGTTTGGTATTCTCATATGCCTTGGCTGTGAGCGAAGAAAACGCATCGGGTGGCAAGATTGTTACGGCACCAACATGTGGTTCGTGTGGGGTGTTGCCTGCTGTTTTGTACCATACATGGCGTTCGCGTGACTTCTCTGAGACACGAATTCTGCATGCCTTGGCAACGGCAGGATTGATTGGTAATGTGGTGAAGGAGAATGCCTCTATCTCGGGTGCGGAAGTTGGTTGTCAAGGCGAGGTTGGTGTAGCTTGTGCGATGGCGTCAGGTGCTGTGAATCAATTATTTGGCGGTACACTATCGCAGATTGAGTATGCCGCCGAGATGGGCTTAGAGCACCACTTGGGTATGACTTGCGACCCTGTTTGTGGCTTGGTGCAGATACCTTGCATCGAACGCAATGCCTTCGCGGCTGCGCGCGCGTTAGATAGTAATATGTATGCCGCTTTCTCCGATGGTACACATAGTGTATCTTTTGATAAAGTAGTGGATGTGATGAAGCAGACAGGCCATGACCTGCCATCGCTATACAAAGAGACCTCGCAAGGCGGATTGGCAGCTATTGCGGGAGACAATAGATTATCGGAACAGGGAGATGTATAAAGATTTTAGCGATATTGAAACACCCTTTTACTACTACGATACAGTATTGCTGCAAGCAACGCTGGATGCCATTTGTAAAGAGATTAAACTATATCCGAACTTTCATGTACATTATGCCTTGAAAGCGAATGCTAATCCTAAAATTTTACCAATTATTCAGCGTGCAGGTTTGGGAGTAGATTGCGTAAGCGGTGGGGAAATCCAAACAGCTATCGATGCACATTTCCCAACTAATAGCATTGTGTATGCAGGGGTAGGCAAAACAGATAAGGAAATTATTTTAGGATTAAGAAATCGTATATTTTGCTTTAATGTAGAGAGTATTCCTGAGTTGGAAGTGATTAATGAACTTGCAGCAAAAGAGAATACGATTGCTAATGTGTGTCTGCGCATTAATCCAGATGTGGAACCACATACACACATGAATATCATCACAGGTATGGCGGAAAATAAATTTGGTATCGCCATGTCCGATATGGAGAAAGTTATTCTATTAGCTAGTACATTACCCCATATTCATTTCAAGGGTTTGCATTTTCATATAGGTAGTCAAATCACCCAAATGGGCGATTTTCGTGCTTTATGTGAACGGATTAATCGAGTACAAGAGTGGTTAGAAGCCCGAGGTATACAAGTAGAAGTAATTAATGTAGGTGGAGGATTGGGCATTGACTATCAAAATCCACAAGTAAATGCTATACCCGATTTTAAAGAATATTTCCAAACGTATGCACAATATCTTATGCTACGTCCAAATCAATCGGTGCATTTTGAATTAGGACGCTCTATTGTAGCTCAATGTGGGACTTTAATCACGCGCGTGTTATATATTAAGAAAGGTTCTTATAAGCAGTTCGCTATTGTAGATGCGGGTATGACGGATTTGATACGTCCTGCGTTGTATCATGCGTTTCATAGAATAGAAAATATTTCCTCTTCTGCCCAAACGTATGAGTTGTATGATGTAGTAGGACCGATTTGTGAATCAAGTGATATTTTTGATCATGATGTTCAACTTCCTACTACCGAGCGAGGTGACATGCTCGCTATCCGCAGTGCAGGAGCATATGGCGAAACGATGGCTTCAACCTATAATGGTAGAGCATTACCAAAATCCTATACGGATAAAGAGATCTAGGCGCAGGAAATTATAGTGCGCAGTCAAGAATCATCATTAAAATAAAACCTGCAGTAAATCCTAATGTAGGGATATTGCTATGTGGTTCTGCTTGTGCTTCGGGAATGAGTTCTTCTACCACGACGTACATCATTGCACCTGCTGCAAAAGCCAAAAGATAGGGTAGAGCAGGGGAAATAAATGCAATTAGCAAGATAGTCACAATACTGGCTATTGGTTCTACAATACCCGATAATGCTCCAATCAAAAATGCCTTTCCTTTTTTCATTCCTTCGGAATATAATGGCATAGAAAGTACCGCTCCCTCTGGGAAATTCTGAATAGCAATTCCTATTGCCAAAGCCCATGCAGCTGTCATAGAAATTGATGAACCTTCTGCCATTGCGGATGCAAGAATCACTCCTACAGCCATCCCTTCTGGGATGTTGTGTAAAGTAACAGCTAATGACAGCATGGTAGTACGTTTCCATTGTTTTTTAGGGGTGATACCCTCTGGCGAATCGGCTCCAATATGCAAGTGGGGAATTATTGTATCTAACAATAAAAGAAATAATATGCCCAAAACAAATCCGATTGCTGCGGGTATCCACTCACTTCCACCTGCTTCCAATGACATCTCCATGCTTGGGAGAATAAGCGACCAAATGCTTGCGGCTACCATCACTCCTGATGCGAAGCCTAATAGCAATTTGCGCACTGAGGCAGTCATTGCTCCTCGAAGGAAAAATACCATCGCGGCACCAAGCATTGTGCCAAGAAATGGAAGAAGTAGGATAGGCCACATTGGTTTTAATGCGATATTTTAGTTGTTTTATTACCTTGGCGTGTGATATATAGACCACAAGGTAGGTTTTGCAAAGTAGTAGACAATCGATCTACAAAAGTTTCTGCAATAATTGTGCCAGTGATGGAGTAGATATCTATCTTATCCGTATGGTGTATCTCCTCTACTGCTGTTTCCTTGGAGGTAGAAATTACCACATTATTGGTTACATGATTAACAGTCAATCTACCCGTTTGTGCATCATATGTTGCTTCAGCCCCCGAAATAGTAACAGACTTAGGGTGCGAACCATCTTTATTCGTGAGGTAGGCAATAAAGCCATCCGATAAGGTGTGTTGATGGTTTGGCCAAAGAGTCGCAGTGCCATTGAGGGTAACATCATAAGTGGTGATGCTACTATTATCTAAAAATACTTGAATAGCTAATTCTGGATAATCAATAAATGGATTACGATTTCCTTGATAGTCTTGGGCTCCATCATTGCGTACCATTTCTGTGAGTGATGGTGGGTCTTGCATATGCCATTTGATGAGCACATGGACCGATTCAAAAACACCTGATGAACCTAATTTGCTCAGCAACTGTGCATTGCCATTATAAAGTTTGTTTTTATTACCACCTGCTTCACCATACACGATATAGTCGTATAGGATAACTCGTGCCGCATCACCACGATAGCTACCCAAGTTCTCTTTACGATAGTCGGGATTATTGATACTCACCTCTTTGTCTGGGTCATAGAAATCCCCTCCTGCTTCTCCATATGGATTATTTCCTCGACTTGAGTTCACGCTTGTGCTTGTTGGTCGAACGGACTGCATGTCGTGCCCCATCGGAATGCTTTTGTTAGCACCTTTTGATTGTGGCCAAGTATGTTCTCTATTCCATGTTTTTCCGCTATCCCAAACAGCTGCAAAAGTTCTACCATCGTAATAACCAATGATGTTACCTGGTGTGTTTAGGTCACGATCTACTCCCACGTAAGCATAACGCAAAGTGCCATAATCGTATGATGACGTGCCCAATTTACATGTATTACCCATCAATCCATTAAGACGAGCAAAAAGTTCATCTCCTGTAAGCATGCGCAGATAAGTATATGAGCAGTCATCTTCATAATACGAAGCTTGTTTACTAACATAATCGGAGTATGCTTGTTTGCCTTCATCCGTACCAACATGTGCTTGCATATCAATATTAGCAAATGTGTGCAAAGAGATAGTAATTAATGTGCACAAAAGTGTAGTTCGTTGTAGAATATTCATAAGCGTATATTTAAGTGTAAATATTGTTATGCAAAAGTAGTATAAATTCTCTACACGCGCAAGCGCGAGCGCAAATATCAATAGGAGAAAGCAGTTTTTTTGAAAAAAAATGCAAAAAGATTTGGTAGTATGAAAAAAAAGTTGTAATTTTGCACGATTTTTCGCGTATAGTAGGGATTAGTATGCGAGTTTGTGAAGCGAAAAGTAGGTGGAAAAATGGGGTAACTAATTAGAAATAAACTAAATATAAAAATAAAATGTCAAAGATTTGTCAAATTACAGGCAAGAAAGCCATGGGTGGATGTAATGTGTCTCACTCAAAGCGTCACACAAAAAGGACGTTTGATGTGAACCTCTTCCACAAGAAGTTCTACTGGGTAGAACAAGATACGTGGATCATGCTGAACGTGAGTGCAGCTGGTCTGAGAACTATTAACAAAATCGGATTGGATGCCGCTTTGAAGCGTGCTTCTGAGAAGGGTTACATTTAATTAAGGAGGATTCGTTATGGCAAAGAAAAGTAAAGAAGCACGTGTCCAAGTAATCTTGGAGTGCACAGAGCACAAGGCCAGCGGTATGCCAGGTACATCACGTTACATTACTACCAAGAACCGCAAGAACACTCCTGAGCGTTTGGAATTGAAGAAATACAATCCAATTCTCAAGAAGTACACCATCCACAAAGAAATTAAGTAATTAACTACTAATTGAGAAAGGCTTAGAACTATGGCAAAGAAAGCGGTCGCAACCCTTCACACTGGTAACGCAGGTCGTAATCACACCAAGTGTATCAAGATGGTTAAGAGCCCTAAAACAGGTGCTTACATCTTCCAAGAAGAAATTGTTGAGAATGACAAAGTTGCTGCATATTTCAAATAATTGCAAAGTGTAGCAAAAAATAATTAAAAATGCATACTATTGAAAGTATGCATTTTTTTTATTTCCACAAATTTTCTTATGTAATTCCAAGCAATGGTGAAAATAAGTTGCATATGATAATAAAAATTCAATTTTCTTGCGAATATACATTTTTTTTTGTACCTTTGCAGACGAATCGTTGTAAAATAGGGCGGAAGTATAACTGTTAAATGGCGTAAGCCGCTGTGAAAGACTATGTTAGGAATAGTAATTAATCCAAAGTCAGGAAAACGTGCGTTTCGTAAACAACGTTTATATTTATGGAGATTGTTAAAAAATCGCCGTCAGCCTTTTGTGTATCGGGTCACAAAATATGCCAATCATGCGATAGAATTAGGACGAGAATTGGTGGAAGAGAAGGGGTGTGACCAAATATTGGTTTTAGGCGGGGATGGCACTCTTAGCGAGGTTATTAATGGCATTATGCGTGCCGATTTAACTCCAGAACAACGAAAAAAAATTCAATTTGGATTAATGCCTCGTGGAACGGGAAATGATTTTGCGCGCCATTGGGGATTGAATAAGGATTTTAAGCGTTCATTGGATATATTTTTTCAAGGAAATTGCAAGCCCATTGATGTGGGGTGTGTTACCTATTGGAGAAATAATATAGAACATCATCGCTATTTTATTAATTCATTGGGATTTGGCATTGAACCGATGGTATGTCGATATGCTGAAAAACTTAAATATTACATTGGCAGTCACCATGTAAACTATTTCTTCGCGCTTATTTGGTCGCTTACAAAATATAAAAATCCCTATCTTCGTTTAGATAGTGATGGTAAAACCATTGTAGAAGGAAAAATGTTTGTGACAAGTATTGCAAATGGTTCTTATGTCGGTGGCGGAATGAAGCTTAATCCTGATGCTGACCCTTGTGATGGTGTGTTGCATTCTATGTTTTTGACACCTCCATCGTTTAAAGAGATTTGTCAAGCGGTACCTCGTTTGTTTGATGGTCGTTTGCATGAATTGTCTTTTATTCATCCTGTAGTGGCGGACAATTTATTGTTGCATACAAAGCAATATCAATCATTTGAGGCTGATGGTGTTGTAATGGATGTAACAGGCCCATGTAAAGTTACTTGTATGAAAGGTGCTTTGCAAATGATTGTGCCAGACTATTGTTTGTAATCAATATACATAGTCGTACATATCTTGTCTATGTATAGAAGTTACGAATAAATTTTATAAACTTTGTGCGAAAAGTTCAGCTTCGGAAAGTTGGTTAATTTTTCCAATGTCCATCATTCGATAATTCTCAGGGATAAATGCCCTGAGAATTTCTTTTTCGGCTATACTGAGGTAGAGGTCGATGAGCGAGAACTTATCGCCTTTCTCTGCAACTACTTTATCCATTACGTCAAAAATGCGTGGGTTAAGAATTTGCATGCCAGAAAAAGCAAGGCGCGAAGTCGTGAGATTGTTATGCGATGATGCAAGAGAGGCGGGGCGTACTTCGCCTGTAGCAATATTGGTCCACCCGCAAAGGCGATTATCATGATTGAAGAGTAAATATCGTTGCGTATCACGCTGACTGACTACTACAATTCCCATTTCTTCTGGATTATAGGCTTGTTGCAGGGTAAGGATATCTATATTGGAAAGTATATCCACATTGCATATCAATATACCTTCATCTCGCGTTTGCAATAATGCTTTTGCTTTACGAAGTCCACCGCCTGTTTCAAGTAGCATATTGCGTTCGTCGCTGATGTGAATATTACAACCAAAATTGTTGTTTTGTTTCAGATAATCAATGATTTGATCTGGAAAATGATGTACATTGACTACAATATCAGTAATCCCAGCTAATTTTAATTTGTCTATTTGCCATTGCAGTAACGTTTTTCCTGCTAATGGTACAAGTGCTTTGGGTAACGTGTCTGTAAGGGGTTTGAGACGTGTGCCTAACCCCGCTGCAAAAATCATTGCCTTCATATGATTTATTCTACTTCTTCTGCTGTTGTTTCTTCGATAGTGTTCTCTGTGTCATCAACAATCGTTGCTGCTTTGAGATCATCGTAGAAAGCGGCTCGAGCAGTTTGCATATATGGTACTACAAATAACGTACCTATTCCGCAGGTGAGGATTGCCAGTAAAATCCATCCGATGAATGAGAAATCTAATACAAACAGGTTCCATTTTTGTCCGCTCATCATTTCGCGGCTTATCTTCATTGCCTCGCGTGGAGACAATTCGGGATAATCGTGAAGAATATATGGTACCATGCTGTATGCGTACTCCAAGATAATAGCACCAATACCTAAAGTGATTATACCTAATAATGTGCTGAGAACAATGATTAGCAGACCCGCAACTAAGAATCGCATTTTTGCATATGCTTCTTTTTTGATGTAGTCCCATGTGAATTGCAGCAATCCTTCAGTATTACTACGTGTTCGCTCTAGTAGGGCAATATAAAATGCATATTGTAGTGGCAGAACGAGCACGGAGAGCAGGGTGGTGAATGACCCTCCAGATTCTGACTGATTGATTGCTCCGATAATAGATGGTGTAGAGATGATTAATGTAAATGCAAATATAATTGCAGATACGATAGCAGCATCGCCCCAATGCTCTTGCAATGCCTCGCGCGCCTGCGCACGGTATTCATAAGGAGTTTTCATAATCGTGTTGTTTTTGAACGTAATGATTAAAATTGCATGCAAAGTTAGTGTTTTTTTGTGAAATATGCAAAAAAAAGTATGTTTTTTGTGAAAATATTTGGTCAATTCAAAAAAAAGCAGTACCTTTGCACCCGCTTTTGAGAAAAAGTCGTCTTCCTAGCTCAGTTGGTAGAGCAACTGACTCTTAATCAGTGGGTCCAGGGTTCGAGTCCCTGGGAGGACACAAAAGACACCTTTTAGGGTGTCTTTTTTTGTCTTTGTCTGTAAATGTATAAAAAATCTTTGATTTTTCTTGTGTATGTGCAAAATTTTTAGTACTTTTGCACGATAAATACATTGGATAATTATGGCGCAATCGTTAAGTCAATTGTTTTTTGAGGCTACTGGTAAGAAAGCTGGTGAACAAGTTGCTTTAACAGCATCGGGTAGCAATCGAAGATACTATCGTATCATCAGCGAAGATGGGGATACTTCGCTAATTGGAGTACAAGGTACATCCAGTGATGAAAATCATGCATTCATTTATATGGCGCAACATTTCTTAGAAATGGGGTTGCGTGTGCCTCGTGTAGTAGCTGTGAGCGATGATGAGATGAACTATGTGCAGCAAGATTTGGGCAATGTTTTGCTCTTTGATTATATTGCAGAAGGCCGCAAGACGGGTGTTTTTAGTGTGCGAGAGAAGGAAATGCTGCGCAAAACTATTCGTGGATTGGCACAGTTTCAGGTTGTAGGGGCAAAAAGTTTCAATTTTAAACAATGCTATCCTCAACCTGAGTTCAATTTCCGTTCAATCATGTGGGATTTGAACTATTTCAAATATTGCTTTTTAAAGGCAACGGGATTGGATTTTCAGGAAGATAAATTGGAGAATGAGTTTGAGCGATTAGCATATATATTGCTGAACAATAGCGATATGACTGCGTTTATGTACCGCGATTTCCAATCTCGTAATGTGATGGTGGTTAAGGATGAAAATGGCGAAGAGGTTCCATATTTTATTGACTTTCAAGGTGGAAGAAAAGGGCCTGTATATTATGATGTTGCATCTTTTCTCTGGCAGGCTAAAGCGAATTTTCATCCTGATTTGCGTGAAGAGTTGGTGGAGTTGTACATTGAGGAAATGCAAAAATATCTTCCTGTGGATAGAGAAGTCTTTTATGATACCCTCAAACATTTTGTTCTTTTCCGTACTATGCAAGTCTTGGGAGCATACGGATTTAGGGGGTATTTTGAGAAGAAGCCTCATTTCTTGCAGTCTATACCATTTGCGATAGATAACTTGCGCCACTTGCTCAAGCATGCAAGCGAAGACTATCCTTATCTTATTCAAGTGCTTAAGGAGATGACTGCTATGAAGCAGTTTAAGGATGTTGGTATGCGAAAGCCATTGGTGGTACGAATTTTTAGTTTTTCATATAAAAAAGGCATTCCGGCTGATAGTTCGGGCAATGGTGGTGGATTTGTGTTTGATTGTCGAGCTGTTAATAATCCTGGAAAATATGAGCGTTATCAGTTCTTTACGGGAATGGATGAGCCTGTGATTACGTTCTTGGAAGAGGACGGAGAGATTATTCCATTTTTGGAGCAAGCATATCAATTGGTGGATTTCTCTGTGAAAAGGTATATGGACCGTGGTTTCCAAAATCTGATGGTCTCTTTTGGTTGTACGGGCGGTCAGCATCGCTCTGTGTATGCTGCTGAGAAAATGGCTGCACATATCAATGAGAAGTTTGGCGTTGAAGTGCAACTGATTCATCGTGAGCAAAATATTGAACGAGTGTTAGATGCCAAAGATTAGTTTATAACGGAAAATGAGATTGTTTGCTATTCTTTTTTCGGTCATAACCACATTGTCTAATAGTATGTTCCATACTACTTATGAAACAACTGTGGATGCCAGTATGGAGCAATGTAATCAAGTGGTTGACTCCATGATTTATTATTTGCAAACAAATCCTCAATTATTATCCGAGCGTTTTTTTGCAGGTTTAGGCAAACAAGATAATTCTGATAAAAATGTTTTTTATCTCATTTGGAAGGAATCTACTTATATTCCAGAAGATAAATACAGTAAACTTGTTTTAGATGTTTTGGTGAATGAAAAGCCCTTTTTAAGAGATATTGAGATTGAGAGTTTAGTTACCGATACTATAATTGGTAATCAGCGAGATATACGAGTTGATATACACTATGCAGGTTCCTTGCTCAAGCAAGCATATGGCACTTTTCATGTCGCCTCTATTGGTGATAATACCGCTAAAATGGGCATGGATGTGCATGTTAAGTTTGGTTGGTTCTTTCGTATGTTTATAACGCGCAAAGTGTATAGTGAAACCATTGATTGGCGATTGGCGCGTTTCGTTACGAATTTAAAACTACGCTCAGAAGGCATTATGGTGGATGATGCCTATTGGGAGAATCTTGAGGGGAAATGATAGTTTAGTGATTAGAGAATTATGGATATATTAGAACGAATAGATGGATTAGAGGCAAAGTTTCACGAGGTGAGTTTGCTGATTACAGACCCCTCTGTGATTGCCGATCAAGCACGTTATGTGCGATTGAATCGTGAGTACCGCGACTTGGAGCACGTATTGGAATCGGCAGAGAAATACAAGAAAGCAGTGAATAACTTGGCGGAAGCGAAGGAGATTTTCTATAACGAGTCGGATGCCGATTTGCGCGAGATGGCACGTGCAGAGATAGATGAGTTGGAGCCACAGATTCCTGCTCTGGAAGAAGAAGTGAAACTCATGCTCTTGCCTCAAGATCCAGAGGACGGCAAGAATGTGGTGATGGAGATTCGCGCAGGTACAGGTGGCGACGAGGCGAGTATCTTTGCAGGCGACTTGTTCCGCATGTACAGCAAGTACTTTGAAACACACGGCATGAAAATGACGGTGAGCAGTTTCTCCGAAGGTGCAGTAGGCGGATTCAAGGAGATTATCTTCAATGTGTTGGGTGAGAATGTGTATGGTACATTGAAATATGAATCGGGCGTGCACCGTGTGCAACGTGTGCCTGTCACCGAAACGCAAGGTCGTGTACATACGTCGGCAGCGACGGTGGCGGTATTGCCAGAGGCAGACGAGTTCGAGGTGCACATCAATGAGGGCGAGATTAAGTGGGAAACCTTCCGTTCGGGCGGTGCTGGTGGTCAGAACGTGAACAAAGTGGAGTCGGGTGTGCGTCTGCGTTACAACTGGAAGAACCCTAACACGGGCGAGGTGCAAGAGATATTGATTGAGTGTACCGAGACGCGTGACCAGCCAAAGAACAAGGAACGCGCACTTTCGCGCCTGCGCACGCAAATATATGATAAGGAGCACCAAAAGTATATCGATGATATTGCTGCACGCCGTAAGACGATGGTCAGTACAGGCGACCGCTCTGCGAAGATTCGCACCTACAACTATCCTCAAGGGCGTATCACCGACCACCGTATTGGCTATACGATTTACAACCTGACTGCCTTTATGGATGGCGAGATTCAAGGTGTGATTGATGCCCTGCAAGTGGCAGAGAATGCAGAAAGAATGAAAGAGAGCGAACTATAATAGATCTGTCGCTGATCTGCCACGTAAGTGATAGGAATAGTGCGTTTATTGTGCGTGAATAGTGCGTGTATTGTGCGTGAATAGTGCGTCTATTGTGCGTAATTGATAAGGCAAGTTAGAGAAAAACGATAATGTATTTATTTTATACACCTGACATAGAAATTAGCCATTCCCTCAGCGAGGAGGAGTCTGCGCACTGTGTGCGTGTGCTGCGCTATGACCGTGGCGATGAGATACTGCTGACCGATGGGCGCGGTACGACCTACCATGCGCGTATCACCAATCCGCACCCAAGACATTGTGAGTTTGAGATCCTGAGCCAAGAAAAACAAGAGAAGACGCACAATATCTATTTGCATGTGGCGATTGCACCTACGAAGAATATTGAGCGACTAGAATGGATGGTGGAGAAATGCACAGAGATTGGCGTGGATGAGATTACGCCGCTATTGTGCCGATTCTCGGAGCGTAAGAATCTGCGCAATGACCGATTGGAGAAAATTATCCTTTCGGCTGCTAAACAGTCGCTCACACCCTACTTGCCCAAACTCAATCCGCTGACGGACTTCGCGGAACTCATGCAGCAATACGGTGGCAATGAGAATATAGACAAGTTTATCGCTCATTGCTATAAGGATGAGAAACGCGAACTCAAAGACGCGTTGCGAAAGGGGAGAGATGTGCTTATTTTGATTGGTCCAGAAGGCGACTTTTCAGAGCAGGAGGTAGAGCAAGCTATCGCTCAGGGCTTTGTACCTGTAGGATTAGGCCGTTCGCGCCTTCGCACCGAAACAGCAGGCGTAGTGGCATGCCATACGGCGGTATTGTTGAATGAGGAATAGATCGCTACGCTGTAGATAAGAGATGATAGAGAAACTACTACATATTGACACCGAAATTCTGTTAGCAATCAATGGATGGCATGCGCCATGGGCAGATACGCTGATGTGGATTATTTCGGCGAAAGCGACATGGATTCCGCTATATGTGTTGCTGATAGGATTGTTAGTATGGCGTTACCGTAAGCCCGCTCCAACACCTGTTAAATGGTTGCAAAGAGTGCCTGCGTGCGTAGTGATGATAGTGGTGATAGCGTTGGCAGTTGGTACAGCGGACTTTATTGCTTCTGGGATACTGAAAGACCTTGTTGCTCGTCCACGTCCTACGCGCGTACCCGAATTAGAAGGTGTGTTGCATCTCGTAAATGGCTATCGCAGCGGACAATACGGCTTTGTCAGTAGCCATGCGGCGAATACGATGGCGTGTGCGTTGCTTTTCTCACTCATTTGGCGCAACAAAATAGCCACCTGTGGCTTGATGCTTTGGGTGGCGGCGAATTGCTATAGTAGAATGTATCTGGGGGTACATTATCCGACGGATATTATTGGTGGTCTGGTGGTAGGTTCGCTGGTGGCATTGATGGCGTATGTGTGCCTCCTTGCGCTGAATCAGCTGCCTCGCCCTGTGCGTGAGTAGGCGCATATGGATGCCAATTGCATGTGTGATGAGGAGAACGGGGCGCGCCATTGATGCGGCGGTTCATGAAACGATCAAATAATTCGGGAGTTAAGATGTTCTTTAGTTCGGTGAGCATGTTATGCATGCATTGTAGAGCTTCTGAACGCGTGTAAGAATGATATTGTTTTTTAGCATACTTGAGGTGCAACTTAAATATGGTGTCTCGCATGGTGCTATCCACAATGTTCAGTTCGCGAACTAACATCTCCGTCTGCTTCTTAGCAATATCCATGACAGTGCGCCGAGGATGCTGACTCTCTTGAGCTACAAGGGAATGGGCGAAAAGTAAAATGATAAACGATATGTATAAATAACGTTGCATGCTAAATAATGCTACAAAAATTATGCCAATACGCAATAAATATCAACAATATGAGTGGAAAATAGCACAAAAGCTCTATTTCTCCGAATCACCAAACGGTCGTTCATCGCGTCCTGCGGTGCGAGTCGCTTTAGGGGGAATAATCATTGGTATAATGGTTATGCTCGTGGCTATTAGTGTGGTGGTGGGATTTAAGCAAGAAATTACCCAAAAAGTTGCAGGATTTGGTAGTCATATACAAGTGGTGAATTTTGATAATAATTCCACATATGAGTTGCAACCTATCCGTGTCACGGATTCATTGGTAAATACGTTGCTGCATATTCCGCATGTAAAGCAAGTGACAATGTTCGCTTCTAAACCAGGAATCATCAAAACTGATAGTGCTTTTCAAGGGATAGTGTTCAAAGGAACCGATTATTGGGACTATTTTGAGCAAAATCTTGTAGCAGGTTCCTTGCCAGAACGATCGAATGAAGTCTTGCTTTCTACAGAACTCTCACAATTATTGCAATTGGATGTAGAGGAGTCGTTCTTGTGTTATTTTATAGAAGATGAGTTACGTGTTCGAAGAATGTATGTCTCTGGTTTATACAATACATGTATGAGTGAGATGGATAAGATATTCATTTTGGGGCATATTGATGTGGTTCGCCAACTGAATGGCTGGGCTGATGACCAAACATCGGGTTTGGAAATCTTGGTGGATGATTTGCAGCATTTGGAATCTGTTACTGAAAATGTATATTTTGCCACAGCAAATCGATTGGATGAAGAAGGAAATGCCTTTTATACTCAGAATTTGCAACAACTGAATCCGAATATCTTTGGTTGGTTGGATTTGTTGGATATGAATGTGGTTATTATTATTATATTGATGCTTTGTGTGTCGGGATTTAGTATTATCACAGGACTGATAATTTTGATTTTGGATAGTATTCCTCTTATAGGTACCTTAAAAGCCTTAGGTGCAAGCAATCATTTTGTTAGACGAATTTTTATTTATCAAGCTATATTGTTGATTGGTAAAGGAATGTTGTTTGGAAATATGATAGGTATTGCATTGTGTGCTTTGCAGTATTTTACGCATATACTTCCATTAGATGCAGCCTCATATTATGTGAGTTATGTTCCGATGGCATTCCCTTGGGGGTGGTGGCTATTGCTTAATGTGGGCACATTGTTAGTGTCTTGGCTAATTTTATTGGCTCCTTCATCTATTGTAACCCAAATCAGTCCTGCCAAAGTAATGCATTTTGAATAAGGAAATTGATTATGAAACTATACACATCTGTAGATATTGCGCCTTCTTCAAAGAAGATAGCTTACAATGACAAAATCCTGCTCTTGGGCTCATGTTTTGCGGATAATATAGGTGCGAAGTTTGGAGAGCATTATTTCCAAACAACAGTTAATCCGTTTGGTACATTGTATAATCCTGCGTCGATTAGGCGTTCGATTGATTTGTCGCTCAGCAGGAATAATAAGCACTATATGCTCCAGCATAATGGCTTGTGGCATTCGATGATGCACCATGGTAGTTTCTCACATCCAGACAAGGACGTGCTGTTAGCGCGTTGCGAAGAGAGCCAAACACTATTGCGTACGGCTTTGCGAGATGCTACTACTATCATCGTGACTTTTGGCACATCGTGGGTGTATAGGATGGACCATATGGTTGTTGCCAACTGCCACAAAATGCCAGCGGAGCAGTTTAATCGTCATTGTATGTCAGCAGCTGAAATTATAGAAAGTTGGTTGCCTTTATTGGACCAAATACCCAATAAACATTGGATTTTCACGGTTAGTCCTATTCGCCACATCAAAGATGGGCTGCATGCAAATCATCTGAGCAAGGCCAATCTGCTGCAAGCCATTGATGTCTTGATAGCCAACGCCAGAGATTTGAATCCAACATCCACATACTCTTATTTCCCTGCCTACGAAATCATGCTGGACGAGTTACGCGATTATCGCTTCTATGCGGAAGATATGGTTCATCCCTCGCAAGTGGCGGTGGATTACATCTGGCAGCGTTTTGTAGATACGTATATGACAGCTGACACGAAGAATGAGATGCGCACGCTGCATCAATTGTGGTGCGACCGCCATCACACATTGCTGCATCCCCATTCAGATGATGCAAAAAAGTTTGTAGCACAAATAGAACAACGGACACAAGAATTGAAAAAACAATACCCTTGGATAGATTGAAAATAAACAAATTTGTTAAAATATTTGCATATCTGCAAAAAAAGCAGTAATTTTGCAGCAAATTATAATGGAGTACTATGTTTGATAATTTATCAGAAAGATTAGAACGATCGTTTAAGATTCTTAAAGGTGAAGGTCGTATCACCGAAATCAATATTGCGGAAACTGTTAAGGATATTCGCAAAGCGTTATTGGAAGCCGATGTTAATTACAAGACTGCCAAGCAGTTTACAGATGCTGTTAAAGCCAAAGCTTTGGGGCAAAATGTGATGACTGCTGTGCGTCCAGGCCAACTCATGGTGAAGATTACGCACGATGAGTTGACTGCTCTCATGGGTGGAGAAACTGCTGAAGTGAATCTCAAGGGTAATCCTGCGATTATCTTGTTGAGCGGTTTGCAAGGTTCTGGTAAAACAACTTTTGCAGCAAAATTGGCAAATTATCTGCAAACGAAGAAAGCGAAGCGTGTGATGTTGGTGGCATGCGATGTCTATCGTCCTGCTGCTATCGAGCAGTTGCGCGTGTTAGGTGAGCAGATAAATGCAAAAGTTTACACGGGCGAAGGCGAAGCGAATCCTGTTTTGAAAGCAGAGAAAGCTATCAAGGAGGCAAAAGTATATGGCTATGACGTGGTGATTGTTGATACTGCTGGTCGTTTAGCGGTAGATGAGCAGATGATGCAGGAGATAGCTGCTATCAAACAAGCGATAACTCCTTCTGAAACCCTCTTCGTGGTGGATGCTATGACTGGTCAAGATGCGGTAAACACTGCCAAAGAATTTAATGACCGTCTTGATTTTGATGGTGTTATCTTAACCAAATTGGATGGTGATGCGCGTGGTGGTGCTGCGTTGAGTATTCGTTCTGTTGTGCAAAAACCGATTAAGTATATCGGTACGGGCGAAAAGATGGATGCATTGGATGTCTTCCATCCTTCTCGTATGGCAGACCGTATTTTAGGCATGGGTGATGTGGTATCATTGGTGGAACGTGCTCAAGAGCAATACGATGAGGAAGAAGCAAGACGAATTAGCAAACGTATTGCTAAAAATCAGTTTGATTTCAATGATTTCCTCTCCCAATTGGCACAAATTAAGAAAATGGGTTCTATGAAAGACTTGATGGGCATGATTCCTGGTATGGATAAGGCACTCAAGGGCGTGGAAGTGAGTGATGATGCTCTCAAACCCATTGAAGCCATTATTTCTTCTATGACACCTGCGGAGCGTAGCAACCCTGCTTTGCTGAATGGTAGTCGTAAAAACCGTATCGCCAAAGGTTCAGGTACATCTATTGTGGAAGTGAACCGTTTCCTCAAGCAGTTTGAGCAAACAAGCAAAATGATGCGTAAAATGCAGCAAATGCAACATTTACGTCGTAGATGATGAAAAGAAAGTTTGTTGTTGGAATATTATTGCTATGTGGTATGCTGATGCATGCTACTATTTATACGATGGACCTTACCACTGCTACGGACATGAATGGTACGCCTGTCGGATATGATGCCACAACGATGATTATGGATAGCACGTATAGCGAATATTGGGCATATCAATATATTTATACCAATAATGCGCAATTTATGCTATCGCACTTGCCTAGTGGGGCCAGTTGGGGAGGAGTGAGTTGGGAAGGCTTTACGCTTAGCAAAAAGAAAACTTCTACGAATGACCCCTTTGAATGTTTAGCAAAGGGTGGAGTAGCAGGAGAGGGGACACCATTTGTTTTAGGGTATTACTCTGATTACCAGTCTTTGACGGATGGGTATTCATCTTGCCACATTATTTTTGATAACTATTATTACCCTCAGCATATATTTGTTTGTCAAGCATCTAATACGTATGAGGCTATTACACAAGGCAATGCCTATGCGAATAAATTCACGGAGCAGGATACACTCACCCTTATTATTAGTAGTATCAATAGCGAACTGAAGGATGTTGATACTATTGCATATTACCTTGCTGTGAATGGAGAGTTTAATACTACGTGGCAGCAAGTAGATTTGTCTGCTTTGGGAAAAGTGTATGGACTCAGTTTTCGTATTTCTACTACTGATATGGGGCAATTTGGTATGAATACCCCCACATATTTTGCGTTAGATGCCTTAACTGTTTCTTCAGAAGCGATTACGGGATTAGAGTCTATATTATCGACTTCTACTAAGGCACGTAAATTGATACAAAATGGTACCCTATACATAATGCGCGGTGGAAATGTGTATAGCATTGACGGACGTTGTATTGGTGTAGAAAAATGATTGTACAATATCATTTTTATCCAAAATTAGAGATGAAAATGATAAAAAAGCAACAATAAACGCGGTATAATTAATTTTTTTTCGAAAATATTTGGTCATGTCGAAAAAAAGCAGTACCTTTGCACTCGCTTTTGAAAGGAAGCGAATTATATGGTGGTTATAGCTCAGTTGGCAGAGCATCGGATTGTGGTTCCGAGTGTCGTGGGTTCGAGCCCCACTATCCACCCCAAAGTGAGGATGTGTCAGTATTTGAACGCATCCTCATTTTTTTCTATGGTATCTAATATATTTTTGTACTAGGATGTCTCCTTACTTGCGTTGCGATTGATATTGTTTTTTCTTGTTACTTTGGCATAGTATTTGCACCTATTAGGGCAAGGGCAGAAAAAGCTCTTGCCCTAATAAATGAACCATTAAACCTAAACCTTAATCATTAACCTTTTTAACCAAACCAACTATGACAAACGTAACCAAAATGCTATTGGCTCTTCTGGGAGTAGCAATGGTGGGAGCTACAGCAGCATTGCTATTTGCTCCAAAGAGTGGCGCAGAATTGCGCAGTGAAATCGCAGCTATCGCTCGCGAGAAGTACAAAAACCTCAATCTCGATGAAATCAACAAACTCGTGGACAAAGTGATGAGCCGCATCCGCAATGGTATGTGCAACTGCCACTGCAAAGCAGACATCGAAGCCGCAGTAGAAGATGCAGCGAAATAACCCCTGCCTCTAACCTCTCGCCTTTAACCTCTAACCTAAAAAACTATGAATACCAGTCTTTACAATCAGCTACTTGCTGATATTCAAGCATATATCAAGTCGCATTTTCAACTACTGAAAGTGCAGAGCATAGAGCAGACGAGTCAGTTGCTAGGGCTTATTATTGCGCTATTCGCTATTACAGCAATCGTGGTTGTTGGACTCATTTTCTTGGCTATTGCTTTGGCTGCTTGGCTCGAACAGTGGCTGCCAATGTGGGCTTCGTATCTGGTGATTGCTGGAGGCATGGGATTGATTGCGTTAGGGGTTTATTGGGGCAGACGATTGTGGTTTGTGCGCCCAATAGAGAAGCACCTTAGCGAAGTCATAATGGATAGTCCTGCTCCACTGAAGCAACAGAAGCAATCTATTGAAAATCAATCTGCTATGCAGCGCGAGTTGCTGGAGCGCGACATCGCAACCGTGCAACGCGATTGGGCACAGATACAGCAACTCTTCGCACTCTTGCGAGAAATCATTTCTCCTAAAAAGGAGGTGTAGTTCTTCCTGATTGATGACTATCATTCAGCAGCATCGCTCGAAATGGGCGATGCTGTTTTTGTAGGTAGCACAGATTACTTACCTCCAAAGCGCTCCAGGAACAAAAATTTGCATATATGAAAAATTTTCTGTACCTTTGTCCCAGAATAAAAAGAAGGCAGATATGATTTTCTATTTTTCTGGAGTAGGCAACTCGGCGTGGGTGGCGCAAGTGTTGGCAGAGCAGTTGGGCGAACGGCTCGTAAAGGTGGCTGATTATGCAGATGAGCAGTTGGATATTCAGCCCGACGAGAAGGTGGGCTTTGTGTTTCCTGTTTATTCGTGGGCTCCGCCCAAATTGGTGATGGATTTTATTGGACGTGTGAAGATGAGTGCGCCCAATTATCTGTATTTCGTGTGCACTTGCGGAGCGGAGGCAGGCAAGACGGCGGATATTTTCTGTGAGGCGGAGACTACACGTGGATGGCAATGCCATGCGGGTTATTCGGTGGTGATGCCGAACACCTATGTGTCGTTCCCTGGCTTTGGCATTGATGCCGACGAGGTGGCTGCTCGCAAGATTGCTGCTGCCAAAGAGCGAATGCCACAGATTGTGGAGCAACTGAAGGCGCGGCAACATGTTTTTGACTGTCACGAAGGACCATTAGCACGATTCAAGAGTTATGTGATAGGTAGTAGTTTCAATAACTACCAACTCACCGCCGAGCCATTCTTTACAACCGATGCCTGCACCGCCTGTGGGCGTTGCGCACAGACATGTCCTGCGCATAATCTCTCGCTGGCAGATGGTCGTCCTGAGTGGAGCGACCACTGTACGCAGTGCTTGGCATGTTTCCATATCTGCCCTGTGAATGCCATTCAGTATGGTAAATTCACGAAGGGGAAGAAACAATATCGGATAAGTAACTACGTTAGCGCGACTCCCACAAGTTCTCTATAAGTTTCGGGACCTGAAGGAGTGCGACGGAACGCACTCCAAGCGCAGCGCCCGAAGAGTCCCCACTCTGAGGAATCAGCGCAAGCATAGAACAAATTAGGCGACCACAGTAGCACATCTGTGGGATATCTATGGGCTTTCGGTGGCTTTCTATAAACGTGTCTCTATAATAATGCTGCAAAAATCTTCGGCGCGGAAGGGGTTTTACGCCGAAGATTGGAGAATTTAGGAAGAAATTTGGTATATAAAGAATGCGGAAGTTGCTATGTTATAAGCACTTCCGCATGGGTGCGTTTTTTTGAAAAAAGTTTTCGCGTGCTGAAGAATCGCTTGCGATTAATCGTTCGAGCCCATTGGGCGAGATAAGACGATTGCGCCGAAAAATGTAGTTCAAGCAGTTTTAGACTGCAAAAGTGTTATTTTTACAAAAAAAATACTTTTCACAATCTTTTTATTAAAAATATTTGCACCATTGAAAGTTTTTTTGTACCTTTGCGGCAAAATTAACAAATTTGTAAAAAACAATTTTGTAAAATTATACAACTATGAAGTTTTACGGAAGAAATCAAGAGATTGTCAGATTGTTGCAATTAGATGAGCAATCTCATACCACATCAGTATTTACCTTGCTATTAGGTCGTAGAAGGACTGGTAAAACAACCTTGGTAAAACATGCTTTTCAGAGCAAGCCATTGCTGTATTTCTTTGTGTCGTCCAAAACAGAAGCGATGATTTGCAAAGAATTTCAACAATCCATAGAGTCGCTACTTGGTTTCCATATTTATGGGCAAGTGGACAAGTTTGCAAGTTTGTTGCGCGAATTGATGATATATAGCCAGCAACACCATGTAACACTTATGATAGATGAGTTTCAGCGCTTGTATGACATCAATCCCGCCATTATGTCTGAGATACAGGATGTGTGGGATACTTATAAGGACAAAGCTCACATACATTTGATTGCTTGTGGTTCTGTTTATTCGATGATGTTAAAGATCTTTCGAGATAAGAAAGAACCCCTATTTGGCAGAGCAACAGCTGAGATACGATTGCAACCATTTTCAACGGAACTGCTAAAGCAAATACTATCAGATAACAATCCGCACTACACCTCTGAAGATTTGCTAATGCTTTATACGATAAGCGGTGGCGTTGCAAAGTATGTCGAATTATTGATAGATGCAGGGGCTACCAACAAGGATACCATGATTGATGCCGTTTGCCAAAATGGTTCGGTTTTCTTGAACGAAGGATCAGAATTGTTAGTGGGTGAGTTTGGCAAACGCTACCAAGTATATTTTAGCATCTTAGAGTTAATCGCCAATGGTATGACCAGTCAATCGCAGATTGATAGTATTCTTGGCACTAATTCGGGGCGCTATCTCAATACGCTGGAAGAAGAATACAATCTAATACAAAAGGTGCGTCCGATGTTTGCAAAACCCAATTCGCACGGAATAAAATATGCACTACACGACAACTTTTTGACATTTTGGTTTCGTTTTATTGAGTCTAATCGTTCGTTGGTAGAAATGGGCAAAATGGACTTACTCAAAGAAATTGTTCATAACAGCTATGCTCAATTTAGTGGTTGGATGCTTGAACGCTATTTCCGTCAAATGTATGCCGAAAAAGAGCGTACTACAGAAGTCGGTCGTTGGTGGAACACGCGCAGCGAAGATGAAATAGATATGATAGCGATAGAGCGTTTGGATAAGCGTGTTACGGTTGCAGAGGTTAAGCGTAATGCGAATAAGATCAACATAGAGGCAACCAAAGAGCGATTTGCTCATATCCGATCTCATTTCAGAGGATACAAGATAATCTTCATACCTTTAAGCTTAGAAGATATGTAATTTTTCTTTACAATACCTCAAAGAGTAGTATTACCTAATACCAACTCCGCATAATTGGTTACTATTAAGCCGATTATGCGGAGTTATCTTATTACTTATTAACCTTATTCCAATATCCTTTCTTCTGAAAATCAATACTCCATTCTCAATAAATGATAAGACTGTTATGGGCTTTCTGTAGCTTCCAAGTTTTTGTTTTTTGCTGCGCCTCTATATAATATAGTGTTGCCGTATCTTCGGCATTTTGACGGTTTTGTGCCGAAGATTGGAGATTTTGGAGGGTAAAATGGTATATACAACCCACGGGAAGTGTAGTGTTTACTATGCTTCCCGCGTGAGTGTGTTTTTTTGAAATAAAGTTTTCTTCGCGCGAAGATTGTGCCGAAGGTGTGCTGAAAGTTTGGCTTAATTATAATAGATTTATTCTATCTAAAAGGAAATCCTCGATATTGATGTATTGTACTCCGTTGTTGTCAGTCCATGGGAGAATATCGTCGCGCACGACAACAATTTTAGTATATGAATCATCAATACGAGTGAGTGAATTGATTTCTTGTTGTCGTTTTTCTTCATCTGCAACTGTTAATGCAGATTGAATATAATATCGCATATTGGTTTTATTCACAACGAAATCGACTTCCAGTTGTGAGCGCAGTTTCTTGCCTTCTGCATTAGTATGGTTATATTCTACGACTCCCACATCCACGCTAAATCCTCTAGAGATTAGTTCGTTGTATAGGATGTTTTCCATAATGTGGTTTTCCTCTTGCTGACGGAAATTAAGCAGGGCGTTTCTCAATCCATTATCTGCAAAATAATACTTGAGAGGAGTATCTATATACGAGCGTCCTTTGATGTTATATCGATGTGATTTTCTCAATATATATGCATCAATAAAGTAGTCTAGATAGGATGAGATAGTTTCGTTTTTGATGTTTACGCCCTTTACTGATTGAAAGGTATTGGCTATTCTTGTAGGATTAGTAAGTGATCCCACTGATGAAGACACCACATTTAGGAGTTCGTCTAAGACTTCTGTTTTTGTGCGTAGGTTATTACGGTCTATCACATCTTTGAGGTATGTTAGACGGAATAGGTCCTGCAAATATTTGGCTTTTTCTTCGTGTGAGTTTTTATGTAGCACGAAAGGCATGCCTCCATAGGTCATAAACTCGCGCCACGCATATCGTTTTTCATTGGGGTATGCCTCGTAAAACTCCTCGTAAGTAAGTGGTGTGATATGTATCTCTTCTCCTCTATCACGGAAAGTGGTAGCAACCTCCGATGAGAGCATTTTGGAGTTGCTTCCTGTGACATATAAATCTACATTGGGAAGAGTTTTTAGTCCGAGTAGTACATCCACGAAAGAGATTTTAGCCCCAGTCTCTTTGGGTAAATATGGATTGTCAATGGTTTCTACCATTTGTATCTCATCAAGCATGATGTAATATTCGGTGTTGGTATCCTGTACCGCTTGTCTGAGGTGAGCACTCAGTTCGAGTGGGTTGCGCAAACGAATAGCAGCATCGTTGTCAAGTTCGATAGCGATGATTTGCTCAGGTTTGATTCCCTCTTGCAGAAGGTGTTCTCGGTATAGGACATTAAGAAGGTAAGACTTACCGCAGCGTCTTATTCCAGTGATAATTTTTATCTGTCCGTTTTTTCGACTATTGATGAGTCTTTGTAGGTGTCTTTTCCGCTCGATTTTCATACTTTGTGGGGTATTTTTGCGGTTATCCGCATTTTTACCCTGCAAAGGTAATACTTTTTTGTGATATAGACAAATATTTTTATGACAGATTATGTTTTTTCCGAAAATTACCTACAAGTTTCGGGACCACGATAGGAGATCTGTGGGACATCTGTGGGCTTTCGGTGGCTTTTAGGTTTTCCGTTTTCACTTTTCACATTTCACTTTTCCGTTTTTTGTAATGTGCCTCTATATATTATAGTAATGCCGTATTTTCGGCATTATGCTACTTTTGTGCCGAAGGTTTGTAAATTTTGCTATAAAAAGGTACTTAAAGCAAGCGGAAGGTGTTGATTACCAACGCCTCCCGCTTGGGTGATTTTTTTGTTATTTTATTCTTCGTGCCGAAGATTGTGCCGAAGGTTTTGTTGCATTAACGCAATTTCCTCTATATGTTCAAGTAAGAACTTCTGAGCATCTCGATTATACAATGTAATAATATAGCTTCCTCCGTTTCTTTCGCGTTGTTCATTATATATTCCTATTCTACTTCCCTTCTCCGTAGGTACTTTGGGTATTCGTCCCTTAGAGTCTATTTCACCTTCCACAAGAAAGCCTTCTTGCATAAGCCATGTTACTATTGATTTATAATTAACCGACTGCATATTTTCAGGAATCAATTTCGCTAACTCTTTAGCAAAAGGAGATATAGATATAGCATCTACATAATTGTATTTATCCACTTGCATTGCAGATGCAACGAATGGTATATTTCTCAATGAAGCTGGTTTCTTTGTCCTCTCAGAATATTTTCCTAACAAATCCGCCACATAAAATAAGCAACGTGATATATGTACATTATTAACTACATCATCCTCCTTAAGAACGTTTCCATTAAGAGGATTAACCCCATTTGCTAACTGACGAACCCAATCTTGAGCTATAGCTATCTTTTCTTTTTCTTCCATACGAGATAGTATATTTTATTGTTTATTACTATTCATTAGTGCCCTATATTGCTTATATGTCATCATGCGATTGCACCCTCTGCCGTTTTGCGTGTAATTGGTACAACCTAAGAATGAATATCGTTCATTTGTTTCCCCATTCTTTTTCTTACCTTCTTTCACTATCAAGTATCCATCTTTACATTGATCACACTTAATAATTGACATATCATTACCCTTTAAATCATTCGTGATAAAATCACAAATCTCAGGTTCATTAGAACATATCCAAAGTCTCAGTCCGTATGCTTTCTTATAGCGTAATTGTAACGGATAACCACATACAGGACAATGCTTAATCTCTCCTGTATTTTTTTGTACATCATCTAATTGTCCTCGCAATGTTACATTTGGATAATCTCTTACCAATTCTCGTACAAACTCCGACGGACGTTGTTGAGGCGTTACAATATATACTCGGTTCTTTGTTCGCGTCAATGCTACATAAAACAATCGTCTCTCTTCAGCATATTCAATAGCGTGATCGGTTTTAACAACATAATGCAAGATGGGGTCATCTTGTATCTTAGATGGAAATCCGAATGCTGCATCTATAGCATTAATAATAATCACATTGTCAAACCCTAATCCTTTTGCACGATGCACAGTCATAAACTCCATCTCTATATCGGCAAATGTCTTAGATGTCACGGTTCCGTTTTTCTCCCAATATTCAAAGTCAGCAGATTTAGTAAGATTAAATCCATCAAAATTATACCTTCCAAGAAGCAGAATAGATGACTGTGGATTCTCTGCGAGGATTTCTTTCATTATTTTCTCGACAGTTTCACCCAATAAGAAAAATTTACCTTCCCTACCTTCATATTGTTTACGGTCAACATTTTCTGTATAGGTTTGGACTACAACAGGGTTTGTAATGTGTTTAGGTGATATTAGGGCTTTTTGTATTTGTTCTGTGTTTTTCTGAATAAATCCGCCAGCTATATCAATAATCTCTTGTGCGTTACGATATGTCTTAGTAATGCTCAACTCTAGTCCATATCCGAATTTTTCTTTAAAATGTGTAAATAGAGTTATATCAGAACCAGCATAGGCATAAATGGATTGCCAATCATCACCTACAGCAATAATCTTTGCTTTACATATTTTACTCAATTCTTTTGTTAGATCAAAACGTTGACGGGATATATCTTGGTATTCATCTACAATTATATACTTGAAATCGGGTACTATCTTTTGCTCTTCTGCTTCACGCAAAATACGAGCTGACTCGTTTATCATGTCTTCAAAATCAATTGCATTACGCTCTTTGAGGCATTTGGTATATTCATGATAACATTGCTCACAAATAGTTAGGAATAATTTAGAACGCTCATTCTTTGAAGTAGTGCACCATGTACTAAATTTCTCGATAGGATATCCATTTGTTTTGAAATTCTGAATAAAGGTACATACTAAACTTACTAGTCTAGAAATATAACGATTTTCTTCCGTATTGACTATCTTTTCAAATATTTCCTTAGAAGGACGAGGATTTAGTTCAAAACCATGCGCTAATAATTCTTCTTTTAGGTGTAGTAGTAATTCTCTACCGTCATTATATGCAGAAAAGGTATAAATAAGATCGGTACCATGTTTTTTGTGTAACTTTACTTTATCATTTACCTCTTGTTTGTATTTGGTTAATTGTTCTGCATTATATCGACTATTTTTACCATCTTGTGTAATACCAAAGTGCTCAATATATGCTGTTTTATCGCCTTGTGTAATTGTAAAGTCAGGAGTATAAAGTTTGTATGAATTTGCTATATTGAATGGGTATGGTTTTTCGTATGTATATTCTATACCCATTTGGAATAGATAGTTAGCTATCAGCACCTCTTGCGACGAACGCAATGTCTCTCTTGCGATAGTTTGACATTTACCTGTTCTCTCGGAGATAATCTTCTCTGCATATTCGTCTATGTTTCCGCGAATCGTGGAGAAGTCTGCTTTAGAAATATAATTAAAGAAGTCATTCAAATCATCTCCTTCGTATGGTGCATCAAAGTAACTACCAAAGAATAGAATCAGTTTATCTACCAATTCGGGGTTCTCCAAAATATTGCCTTTTAGATAGTTGTTGATTACATGATACATAAATCCTTGATCAACTACCATTTTGCGTTCTGTATCTTGCCTGCGTAAGATAGCATATCCTGTTTTGTGAAAGGTCGTTACTGGACATGGAATACCAAGATCTCTGTTTATCTTATCTCTTAGTTCACCAACAGCTTTATTAGTAAATGAGATGACTAATATCTCTTCTGGTTTAATCCCTTTTTTCTCAATGAGATATCTTACTTTGGCAGATACGGTTGTGGTTTTACCAGCACCAGCTCCTGCAATAACTAGAGTATAATCCTCATCGGAAAGCACAACTCTTCTTTGCTCGTCATCTAGGCGTATCTTTGGATCGACCTTTTGCAAAATACTATCGAGATATCCTTTCTCCTTTTTTAGATGGAACTGTATATATTTTTCGTTATGCTTTGCGATGATAGAAGATTCTTTATTTAGGCACAAATCCTCAAACTCGAAGATGAATTTGTCTACATATTCGCGCTCAAGCGCATTGTTCTCACAATAGAAATCAAGTGTTTTGGCTCGGAGAGCATTTTCAAAGAAAGTATATGTCTTAGCATATTCATCACGCAGATAAGCATAGTCCGAGCGAGCGATGTATCTATCTACCTCCTGCAAAGACATCACATCTTTTCGGAAGTTCATTAACTCTTTTATTTCAGGAGTTAAAGCCTTGAATTCTGCCTTTTCGGATTTGAAAATACTTAATATTTTGTAAATAAGTGACATTTATATTTTATTCGCATTTTCAATCTTCCATTGCTATTATTTCCAAATTTATGCCATCGTTAGATGGCGGCGTTGGAGGGCGGTGAGTACACTTTCTGAGGCAATGGAGTTTAGACCACGGAAAGTGGTACGGCTCTTTAGATCGGCAAGCGACATAGAGAGCAACAATTTGGCAATGCACTCATCTGCAAACGAGTTACTTACCACATTCACTCCAGTAAAATCAAGCACCACACGCTCGTTTTGCTCAATCAAAGGCAACAAGTCCTCGCGCACACGCTTACCCAATGGGCGTGTACCTAAATTCTCTCCATATTCCTTAAAACTGAATGTTACCATAGCTCTTCTAATTCGTTGTCGTTTAAAAATGTTTCGTTATATTGCGCTGCCACATTGGTACGATTGGCAACTACTTCTGCTGGATTAATCTCTTTATTTGTGCGGAGTTGCAGATAAACAATTGTACCTTGCCAGAACTCGCTTTCAGTGGTAGATTCTACGCCATTGACCTGTAATGTGTGATTTCCTGAGCGAACTTCAAAGCGCAAGCCTGCATCGCGTGCAAGTAGGGATGTTGAATACAAGCCAAAGCCCATTCCTTTTCCATCAGTTACAGCATCTTTGATACAGATTCTCAATGCTTCGGGCTCAGAGATGTTGAGGTATTTTTCGTTCTCTGAAAGCGATGCTTGTACACCTATTCCATCATCTGCAACCAAGAAACTGAGGATATGATTGGATGGATCGTAGTGCGTGATGACGGTGCCAAGTTCTTTGCCTGAATGGGTAAGGACATTATCCAAAATCTCGTAAAAGCAATAGCTCATGGCTTGCAACACCGTTGTTTCAATGTCAATATGTTGCGTTAGCACACTTACTACGCGTTGGTAAACGGAGTAAATGTTTTTCTCATCAAACACATCAATAGTCACATCGTTGTTTGATGAATGGAAGTATTGTTTTATGAGTGTTGATAGATTCATATGATAGGCATTAGTCTATTTGGGCGCAAAGATACACTTTTTTTTTGAGATGTGCAAGAGTAGTGCAAATAAAAATGCCATTTATGCGAATTTTGCATAAATGGCAGGGGGCTTATAACACTATATAAATATGTCGGGCAACGGATCGTTGCGGATTAACTATAAACTATAAGTGATGAGTGATAAGTTGTTTTATTTGGTTAAACAAGTTTTGATATAACTCTCAATTTCTTGAGCAGATACATTATATATAGGTTCTAGCAAATGGAAATTGGCATCTTGCGCAAACAATTCGCCTCTCGTAAGCATAGATAAAAGGTTCTTACTCTTGAGACGATGGCGTGAGTATTGCAATGCATGATTCATCAATTCATGAATATCTACACCCGTTTGCAAAATAGAATAGATGTCGTAATAATCTCTAAAATTACTTCTGCGAAGCATTACTTCCATTTTCATCGCACCAATAGCCATCACATCAGCCAGTTTGATATTGCCTTGATAGATGACTTCGTTTTGTACTGGGGAGTATTTATCGCATGCGTAAAAAGAGAATTTTACTCCAGCAACACGAAACTCCACATGGTCAAAGTCGTAAATATCTCTGCGCTCAATCTCGCCGATAGTGGACAACTCTTTTTCTATCACATCCCAAGCAACCTCCATCTTTTCATCCTTAGATGTGCGCCATTTTTGAAAATCCAAATCCTCGCTTTGGCGGGTATGCAATTGCAATGACAAGGCAGTTCCTCCTACTAACCAATACGAACGGATACAATCTAATTGTGCTACTGCATCAATAATCTTACCTGTATGTGGGGCTAAACCTATCATTTAAACTTTCGATTGAAACGGCGTGTTGCCATAGATTTTACATATTGGTCGGGGCGTTTAGATTTGAAATAGTACCATGCAAAGAAACGATTCAACGAATAGTAATAATCCAATTGAGGAATCAATTTGTCCAACCAAACTTGTTTTATTTTCTGATAGGGATATATCTGAAACAATTGGTCAATCTCTGGCATGTCAAGATACAACAAAACCTTTTCTATCAATATATCATCTGAGATGTTATCGATAGAATCAGGACTATAAGACCAAAAGCATTGTTCCTGCTTCAAGAGTCCAATCAATTGTTGTTTGGCTTGTGGTTGTAGCATACTTTGTTCGTTTATGTTGACCTTTGCGCTGCAAAGGTAGTACTTTTTTTTGAGATGTGCAAGAAAATGGTGATTTTTTCGCTATTTATTGGTTTAGTGGACGGCGCTTCGCGCCTATAGTTTAGGGTTTAGAGAAAAGGAAATCTTAACAAAACGTACTTTTTAGTGGTTGGGAGTTCATCGGTCGTTCCTTGGTTCTTCCTTGGTTTCTCCTTGGTCTTTTACACGGAGCACATATACAAGGAACAAGGGAAGGGAATCTTAATAATCGTACTTTTGTAGTTATACCAACTTGCTCCTGCTTTTAGACATGAAATTGACAATCGCAAATGGCAAAAAAAAGGATTAACAAATAATTAATAATTATTTATTTGCGCAAATAAAAAAAAAGTAGTACCTTTGCAGGGTATTTTGGAAAATATGGGCAAATTGAAAAATTAACTAAATAACAACTTTATACATTAACCCGACTGAGGATCGAGGAACAGGAATAAGTACTCACCCCATCCGCAGTCACAAAAAATCTAAAAAACAATGAAACCAACTCACATTGAGCATCTTGGAATCGCTGTAACAAGTTTGGAAGAGGCAATGCCTTTCTTCGAGTTCTTAACTGGTGGTAAATGCTACTCTATCGAAGAGGTAGCTGACCAAAAAGTAAAAACCGCTTTCTTCAAAGTAGGTGAAGTAAAAATCGAGCTTCTTGAGGCTACAAGCCCAGAGTCTTCTATCGCAAAATTCATCGAGAAGAACGGTGGTCGCGGTGGTATTCACCACGTTGCATTCAACGTTGATAGTGTAGAAGAGGCATTGGCAGAGGCAGAGGCAGCAGGCATCCAACTCATCGACAAAGCTCCACGCAAAGGCGCTGAGAATCTCATGATCGCATTCTTGCACCCAAAATCAACTAAGGGTATCTTGACAGAGCTCTGCGAGCAACCTAAGTAATTTGGACTAATAAAATCATTATAAGAAATGGATACAACAAAATTGCAAAAACTGATTGACAACCGCGTGAAAGCAGCAGCTGGTGGCGGTGAAGCAGCAGTAGAAAAACATCACGCTAAAGGCAGTTATACTGCTCGTGAGCGTATCAACATGCTCCTCGATGAGGGCTCATTCGAGGAAGTGAACATGTTCCTCACCCACCGTTGCCACGATTTCGGTATGGAGAAAAAAGTGTTCTTGGGTGACGGTGTGGCAGTAGGTAGTGGTACTATCGATGGTCGCCTCGTATTCGTATTCGCACAAGATGCTACCGTAATCGGTGGTTCATTGAGCGAGACCATGGCACAAAAAATCTGCAACGTAATGGATCAAGCCGTTAAACTCGGTGCTCCTATCATTGGTTTGAACGATTCAGGTGGTGCTCGTATTCAAGAAGGTGCTTGCGCACTCGCTGGTTATGCAGAAATCTTCGAGCGTAACATCTTGGCTTCAGGTGTAGTACCGCAAATCTCTGTGATCTTTGGCCCTTGCGCCGGTGGTGCTGTTTATAGCCCAGCATTGACCGACTTCATCATGATGACCGAGCAAAATTCATACATGTTCATCACTGGTCCAAAGGTAGTGAAGAGCGTGACAGGTGAGGACGTAACCGTAGAGCAATTGGGTGGTGCTAAGGTGCACGCAACCAAGTCTGGTGTTACTCACTTCGTAGCTGCTACCGAGGAAGAGGCATTGCAAGAAGTACGTCGTTTGGTTAGCTTCATTCCACAAAACAACATGGAGGAGGCACCACTCATGAACTGCACTGATGATCCAATGCGCGTAGAGGAAGGTTTGAACGAGATCGTTCCAGATGATCCAAACAAACCATACGATATGAAGGACATCATCTACACTATCGTAGATAATGGCGACTTCATGGAGGTTCAAAAAGACTATGCAAAGAATATCATCTGCGGTTTCGCACGCTTCAACGGTCGTTCAACAGGTATCATCGCTAACCAACCAAGCTGGTTGGCAGGTGTATTGGACTGCGACGCAAGCCGTAAAGCAGCTCGCTTCGTTCGTTTCTGCGACGCATTTAATATCCAAATCCTTACCCTCGTAGACGTTCCTGGTTTCCTCTGCGGTACTGGTCAAGAGTACGCTGGTATCATC
Source organism: Paludibacteraceae bacterium (assembly GCA_045591505.1). Classification (GTDB taxonomy): domain Bacteria; phylum Bacteroidota; class Bacteroidia; order Bacteroidales; family Paludibacteraceae; genus Colicola. Next base: position 9,436 of record JAZNSW010000002.1, on the reverse strand, counting down.
GACCACGGAGCAAAGTTGATGTTCGCATTCGGCGAGGCAACTGTGCCTAAGGTAACTGTGACTATCCGTAAGTCTTACGGTGGTAGCCATATCGTGATGAGCTGCAAGCAATTGCGCGGTGACGTATGCTACGCATGGCCAAACGCTGAGATCGCTGTGATGGGTGCAAGTGGCGCAGTAGGTGTGCTCCAAGCTAAAGCCCTCAAAGCTATCGAGGATCCAGAAGAGAAGAAGAAATTTATTGCAGAGAAAGAGGCAGAGTACAAAGACTTGTTCGCTAGCCCATATCAAGCAGCTAACCGCGGTTATATCGATGACATCATCGAGCCACGCAACACTCGTAAGCGTATCGTTCGCGCATTCGAGAACTTGCAAACCAAGCGCTTGACCAATCCTCTGAAGAAACACTCTAATATTCCATTGTAATTATGATGTTACTTGAAGTTACTGCCCAAACAGGCATTACCGCCCAGACTTGGTTTATCACAGGTCTTGGCTTTGGTATGGTGGTACTTCTGCTGTTTGTCTTCGTGTATATCATGAAGTTGATGGGTTGGATTATGCAACCCCGCGTGAAAGCGAAGAAAGTAGAAGAAACAGCAAAAGAGACTGTCACCTATACCAAGAGTAAAATCGACGATTCTATCACGCTGACAGCTGATAGTACCGCTGCTATTGCACTTGCGTTACACCTATATTATAATGGTGTGCACGACGAGGAAGATACCAAAATTACTATTCAACCACACCGTACTCAATGGAATAACAAGATGTACGGCATGAACAATTTACATCGTTAAGACAATGAAGAAAAAATTTAGTTTTACCATTGGCGGACAAAAATATGATACCACCGTCAAAGAGATAGAAACCAATGTAGCAGAAGTAGTTGTAAATGGTACTTCTTTTATCGTTGAGTTCCAAAAGAAAGAGTCTAAAAAAGTAACTGCTGCTCGCGTAGCTGCTCCTGCAGGTAGCGCACCTGTAGCTGCTCCTGCACAACCTGCTGGTGCTGCCACCGTTAAGAGTCCATTGCCAGGTAGCATCGTGAAAGTGATGGTTAAGCCAGGCGACAGCGTGAAGAAGGGCGATACCCTCCTCACCATGGAAAGTATGAAGATGGAGAACGTCGTAGCAAGCGAATACACTGGTACAGTGAAGAACGTACTCGTTCAACCAGGTCAAAACGTAATGCAAGACGACAAGTTGGTTGAGATTGAGACCGTAGCTGTGGCTGCTGCTCCTGCTGCTCCAAAGCCAGCACCAGTGGCTCCTAAGGCTGCTCCTGCTCCACAACCAGCACCAGCTCCAGCACCTGCTGCTGCACCTGTAGGTGGCAACAAAGTGAATAGCCCATTGCCAGGTTCAGTAATCTCTGTGGCTGTAAAAGAAGGTCAAGCAGTGAAGAAAGGTGATACCCTCCTCGTGCTCGAGAGTATGAAGATGGAGAACCCAATCATGGCTGACTGCGACGGTACTGTTACCAAGATTGCTGTGGCTCCAGGTCAAAGCGTAATGCAAGATGACTTGCTCGTTGTTATCGCATAATTTTATACCTTTAAAACTTTTAAAACCCTTAAAACTTTTAAACTTTTAAGATTATGTGGAATGACGTTTTAACCTTCTTCCAAGGGATGGGATTTATGAATATCGACTGGCGTCAAGGTCTGATGCTATTGATTTCGTTCTTCCTACTTTTCTTGGCTATTAAGAAGCAATACGAGCCACTGCTCCTATTGCCTATCGCCTTTGGTATGTTGCTTACCAACTTGCCAGGCGCGGAAATGTATCACCCAGAATTGTGGACCAACTTCCTTGATGTCAACCACGAAGGCTATCACAGCTATGGCTACATCATGAAGAATGCAGGTCTATTGGATGTGCTCTATATCGGTGTAAAAGCAGGTGTTTATCCTTGCTTAATCTTTATCGGTGTAGGTGCGATGACTGACTTTGGTCCGCTGATTGCTAACCCTAAATCATTGATTTTGGGTGCTGCAGCGCAAGTGGGTATCTTTATCACTTTCCTCTGTGCAAGTGCATTCTTTACTCCAGCAGAGGCAGGTTCTATCGGTATCATCGGTGGTGCAGACGGTCCTACTTCTATCTTCTTGACATCTAAGTTGGCTCCTCACTTGCTCGGCCCTATCGCTATCGCAGCTTATTCCTACATGGCATTGGTGCCAGTGATTCAACCACCTATCATGCGTGCGTTGACTACTCCAGCAGAGCGTAAGATTAAGATGAAACAACTCCGCTCAGTGAGCAAGGTAGAGAAGATTGTCTTCCCTATCATTATCACTGCTATCATCGCATTGGTATTACCTGATGCAGCTCCATTGATTGGCTGCTTGATGTTGGGTAACTTGATGAAAGAGTCTGGCGTAGTTGATCGCTTAAGCAAGGTGGCTCAAAACGAATTGATGAACATCGTGGTTATCTTCCTCGGTCTTTCTGTAGGTGCTACTGCTACAGGTGCTACCTTCCTCAACGTGAAGACCATCTTGATTCTCTGTATGGGTATCGTGGCTTTCGGTATGGGTACTGCTGGTGGTGTGCTTCTCGCTAAGTTTATGAACCTCTTCTCAAAAGAGAAGATTAATCCGCTGATTGGTTCTGCTGGTGTGTCTGCAGTGCCTATGGCTGCTCGTGTGAGCCAAGCAGAAGGTCAAAAGGCTGACCCTAGCAACTTCCTCCTCATGCACGCTATGGGTCCAAACGTAGCAGGTGTGATTGGTTCGGCTGTGGCTGCGGGTATCTTGCTGACTATGCTCGGATAAGTATTTTATACTTAAAATATCAAAAAAAGAGCCGATTATGGCTCTTTTTTTTGTATATGTCAAAAAAAAGTTGTACCTTTGCACCGACATTTATGGTCTATAACTAACTTGGGTACAAATGGTGCCCGCTAAAACTAATTAAAAAGATGAATATTGTAAGAAAGGAGATTACTCTCCCTGATGGGCGTGTGATTACGCTCGAAACTGGCAAGCTCGCCAAGCAAGCCGATGGTGCTGTGATGGCTACACTCGGAAATACCATGTTGCTTGCCACCGTTTGCTCCGCTAAGGATGCAGTTCCAGGTACGGATTTCATGCCGCTTACCGTTGAGTACAAAGAGAAATTTGCTTCTGCTGGTCGTTTCCCAGGTGGTTTCACCCGCCGCGAGGGTAAGGCATCTGACTACGAGATTCTTATCGCTCGTCTCATTGACCGTGCTTTGCGTCCTCTTTTCCCTGCTGATTATCACGCAGATACTTTCGTAAACGTAACCATGTACTCTGCCGATGGCATTGATATGCCAGAGTCTATCGCTGGTCTTGCTGCTTCGGCTGCACTCGCTTGCTCTGATATCCCATTCGAGGGCCCTATATCTGAGGTTCGCGTAGCGCGCGTAAATGGCGAGTTCGTGATTAACCCTACTTTCGCTCAATGCGAACAAGCTGATATCGAGCTTGTTGTGGCGGCTACTCTTGATAACATTATGATGGTAGAAGGTGAGATGAAAGAGGTTAGCGAAGCTGATATGCTCGAGGCAATCCGCGTAGCTCACGAGGCTATCAAACCTCAATGCCAAGCACAAATCGAGATGATGGAGGCCTATGGCAAGACCGTTAAACGCGAGTACTGCCACGAGATCAACGATGAGGAACTCAAGCAAGCTGTTCACGACTTCAGCTATGCTCGTGCATACGCACAAGCTACTGCTGCGGACACCGATAAGCACCACCGCGAGGAGATGTTCACCCAAATCCGCGAGGACTTCAAGATCGAGAAAGCCGAGTATATGGCTGCTCGCGCTGAGGCACTTGGCGTAGAGGTAGATGACATCGAAGCACTTGTAAATAAATACTACCACGATGTTGAGAAAGAGGCAATGCGTCGCTCTATCCTCGATGAGGGCAAGCGTCTTGACGGCCGTACAACTACCGAGATTCGTCCTATCTGGTGCGAGGTAGCTCCACTGCCAGGACCTCACGGCTCTTCAATCTTCACCCGTGGTGAGACACAATCGCTCTCTACTGTTACTCTTGGTACCAGCCGCGATGAGAAGATCGTTGATGAGGCATTGGTTCAAGGTACAGATAAGTTCCTGTTGCACTATAACTTCCCTCCATTCTCTACTGGCGAGGCTCGCCCACAACGTGGTGTAGGTCGTCGTGAGATTGGTCACGGTAACTTGGCTTGCCGCGCCCTCAAGAGCGTTGTGCCTGCTGATTTCCCATATACTGTTCGCGTGGTTAGCGATATCCTCGAGTCTAACGGTTCTTCTTCTATGGCTACCGTTTGCGCAGGTACTTTGGCTCTCATGGACGCTGGTGTACCTATCAAACCAGTTTCTGGTATTGCTATGGGTCTTATCTCTGAGTGCAAGGGTACCAAGTACGCTATCCTCAGCGACATCCTCGGTGATGAGGATCACCTTGGTGATATGGACTTCAAGACCACTGGTACACGCGACGGTCTTACCGCTTGCCAAATGGACATCAAGGTGGACGGCTTGAGTTATGAGATTCTTGAGAACGCCCTCGCACAAGCTCACCAAGCACGTATGTATATCCTTGATAAGATCGAGGAGACCATGCCTGCTGCTCGCCCAGACTTCAAACCTCACGCTCCACGTATCGTTTCCTTCATTATTCCTAAGGATATGATTGGTGCAGTGATTGGCCCTGGTGGTAAGATTATCCAAGGTATTCAAGCAGAGACAGGTGCTGTCGTTTCTATCGATGAGATCGAAGAAGGTGGCAAGGTTGAGGTAGCATCTAACAACCAAGAGTCTATGGACGCTGCTGTGGCTAAGATCAAAGCTATCGTGGCTATCCCAGAGGTTGGTGAGGTGTACCAATCTACCGTTAAGTCTATCATGCCATATGGTTGCTTCGTAGAGTTTATGCCTGGCAAAGAGGGCTTGCTCCATATCTCTGAGATTGACTGGAAACGTTACGAGACCATGGAGGAGACAGGTATTCAAGAGGGTGATAAGATTACTATCAAACTCATGGAGGTTGACCAAAAGACGGGTAAGTTCAAACTCAGTGCTAAGGCATTGAAGGAGAAGCCAGAGGGTTATGTGGAGCCAGAGCGTCCAGCTCGTGGTGATCGCGGTCCTCGTCCAGAGCGTCGTGGTCCACGCCCAGAGCGTGGTGACCGCCCAGCTCGCAACCCAGAAGCAGACGGCGCACGTTTGAACCGCCGTTAATCGTATAGTTATTTCGACCCGTCTGACTTCTCCGACATGTCCAACTCGTCTGACAAGTCCGATTCGTCTGACAAGTCCGACTCGTCCGATAAATACCAACCATCAGCCACGCTTTGTGAGCGTGGCTGATTTGTTTTTCCTTTTTTATTTTCTGTTATTATATCTTTTATATATAGGACTTTAGTGTTTCTATATTTGTGTTTAGTTCTCGGCGGTATTCCGCCGAGTATCCCTGTTATTTTCCCTTAACTTGCCCCTTATCTGCCACCTATCTTTATAGGAACTTCATAGGAACTTCATTGGAACCTCATTGGGACTTCACCGTATGATCAGCAAAGCATCTCCCTCTCTACTATATACTTTCACCGTCAAATCAGACTATGCACTTCGCTTGTATTTAGCATATTTTATGTTTGTCCATTGTCCCGAATACTATTCGGGTAATCCCATTATTTCTAAGATTATCTGAGTATTTCTGAGTATTTCTGAGTATTTCTGAGATTATCCGAGTTTTTCTGAATATTATCCGAGCATTTTTTGCTCTTCGCCCGCATTTTAGCTGACGTTTAATGTTTCTTGTACTAAAAATAGCGAAAAAATCGCTTTCTTCTTGCATATCTGCAAATTTTATTGTACCTTTGCACCGCAAATCCGAGTAATCGGTATTGCAGACATATTATTAAAAAGCGTTTGCTTTATTTGAGGATTCTTTCAAACTTGGACACTTTGAAATAACACTTCCGAGGATATTGCGAAACGCTCACGTTTATACGTGAGCTTTCTGTATATATTGGAGTGTTATGGGAGTCCAAGCCCGAAAGAACCAATGCAGTGGCTCACGTTTTTTTTATGTGTCTATATATGAACGAATTATATGATAATATGAAATATATCAATAAACAAGATGTGTAGGCAACAAATAAATTTTATAAATTTTAAATTCTTATGAAAACAAAATCAATTATGAAATCGCCAATGCTATTGGTAGTGTTAATGGGCTTGATGCTCGTTTCTTGTGAAAATGCAAATGTATCAAGTAATTCGTTAGTAGGAACTTGGTCGTGTAGTAATCATTATTATGATGGTATAGATACATATACCTTCAAATCTAATGGTACATATACATGGAATTTGATTAAGACCTGCGATTGTTGTGATGATAAGCAAGAGTCGGGAGATTATTCTTACAATAAAGAAGTAGGAACATTAACTCTTAGCAAAAGAACTGGAAGAACTGAAATATATCTTATTACTTCCGTGACGAAAAATTATTTTGTAATAATGGATGATAATGCTGATTGTTATACATATTACAAAGAATAATGGACTCCTCTTTTTGATATTCATAACTAAAAAAATTAAAGAAAATGGAAAAGCTTAAAAATTTTAGGATAATGTTGCTATTAGCAATGGTATCATTATGTTTGGCTGGCTGCAAAGATGAGCCAGAGCCTTCAACAGTATCTATTGTTGGCAAATGGGAATGCACAATATTACAGTATTCGAGTGAAGAAAATGGAGAGTATGATGAGGGAGAGCAACTTTTTAAAAATGATGAATATATTTGGATATTTGATGAAGATGATCGAATGAAACATTATTATGATGGGGAATTAGGAGGGAAGTACGACTATGAAGTCATGAATAATAAATTATATTCAAATTTTTTTAAAGATGCTTTTGACAGGCATTATGCAACAATCAATAAATTAACATCAAATAAATTAAGTATAACAGCGAAGTATGAAGCTGATGATTATGATTATTGGATAGAATATACTTATAATTTTGAGCGGATAGATTAATATTTAACTACAAATATCAAATTAAGGAGTTCGCAAGAGGAGGTTTGGGTTATCATACCTCCTCTTTTTTGTGTAGAACGCACATATCCATATGTGAAATATAACCTGCGATATTATACCGATTTTTACTCGCTTTGTATAATTTTTAGTGGTAATAATCTAAAAATGCTACCACCCAAGCGGGTGATAGCATTTCTCAATGTCCTAAAATTGTGTTTGATGCACTATTACTTCATCAACCCCTCAATAATCCCAGGCAACTCTTTATTTTGGAATATTCCTCTAAACTTCTCTGCACCAGCACCGTATGCAAATATTGGCACTACCGTTCCTGTATGTCCTTTTGTGCTAAAGTTCAGGTGCAACCCCTCTGGCTGATTCACTTCGTGGCTCTTGTATGCCACGCCCGTTCCGCCAGTCTCATGGTCTGCTGTCACTACCAACAACGTGTTGGGGTGCTCATCCACATACGCAATCAACGCCTTCAACGTTTGGTCAAACTCCTTCATCTCTTCAATCATACCTTCCGAATCATTGTTGTGACCATAGCCATCAATAATCGCACTTTCTACCATCAAGAAGAATCCCTTTGGCGCATCTTTTTCCAGTACAGTCAGTGCTTTTGTACATGCTTTATGTAGATATTCGGTTGGTTCTGAGAATCTTGTAGTATCAGTATTCCCCTCCGAAGCAGCCAATCGTGCTGCCAAACACACTTCTGCGCCATCCGCTGCGCTGGCAGTTGTATTGCTTGATTTGTTTCTACGGTGTACATCACCCATATCCAATATACCGACAAATTTCTCAGACTCGCTACTTAATACGCTCTTCCAATCCAAATATACATCATATCCTTTTTCAATCAGCACAGCAGTCATATCCACCGAGTCAGGACGATTGATAAATGCACTCAGTCCTGCGCCGATGGCAACATCCACACCACTCTCCGTAAACTGCTCCGCAATCTTATAACTCTCTTTTCTCGAAGTCACACCCGCATAAAACGCGCCTGGAGTAGCTTCCGTCAAGGTAGTATTCACCACAATACCAGTCTTCTTGCCCATCTTTTGCGCTTTCTTTAGCAGACTCTCCAATTGTACACTATCGGGATCAACACCCAAGAATCCGTTGCAGGTACGAGTACCTGTAGCTAATGCTGTTCCACCAGCAGGCGAGTCGGTTACATAGTTGTTCGCCGAACATGTCTCGCTCAGTCCTATCACAGGTGCTTGCTCAAAACCTGTCTCATCATCCGTAGTGAGGAGTAGGGAAGATACTGCACCAAAACCCATACCATCACCAATTAGATAGATAACGTTTTTGGGCTTTTGATAACATTCAAGTGTGCAACTGCTTAGAATAGTGAATGTTGCAAAAATAATAAAAAGAATAGAAACCTTTTTCATGATAATATCTAAATTTAATATTTTATTGCAATTAACTGTGTTGACAAGTTGAATCGCCTGCAAAGGTACAAAAAAATTAGCATTTATCCAATTTATCTAAACATTTTTTTATAACTATCTCTATACTGAAATATATTGAACACACTATAAATGCAATACACGCGCGCGTACATTATATATATACGCGTGCACGTGGGAAATTTATTTTTAAATCGATTAATATTATATCGCAGAATTATGTTGCATAACATAAAAATCGTGTATTGATAATCAATTGTTTATAAAGAAAATGATAAAAAGGCTTAAAATTTATTATAAAAAATTTGGTCAATTCAATAAAAAGCAGTACCTTTGCACTCAATTTCGCGCCTAACGCAAGCGAGCGGTTATGTAAGGCATGAAGCACTAAAAATTTGTAATCCTGAAAATCAGTGACTTATGAATAAAGTGTAAAAAATGTTGAAAAAGTTGCTAAAAAATTTGGTCAATCCAAAAAAAAGCAGTACCTTTGCAGCCGATTTCGCGATGAACGCAAGTGAGCAAGGAACGACAGCGAAACTGCTTAAAAACGTAATGCTGAAAATCAGCCACTTACAAAGAAAAAGCAAAATTATTGAAAAAAGTTGCTAAAAAATTTGGTCAATCCAAAAAAAAGCAGTACCTTTGCAGCCGATTTCGCAATAAACGCGAATGAGCGTTAAAAACAGTAGAAATCAAGTAGTGATCTTTGAAAGTTTGATTAATCAATGATGTAGTACAAGAGAGCAAGAAATTGCTCAATTGGGAAACTGAAACGTGTAATACGAAATTTTATATTATACGGTTCCCGTTAATTAAGTACACAATAGATTAAGGTTATTCTGAGCTAACAAACAAATTATTTTTACAACGAAGAGTTTGATCCTGGCTCAGGATGAACGCTAGCGACAGGCCTAACACATGCAAGTCGAGGGGCAGCGCGGATTAAGCTTGCTTAATTTGGCGGCGACCGGCGCACGGGTGCGTAACAGGTGTGCAATCTG
>JAZNSW010000001.1:0-228545 GCA_045591505.1 Paludibacteraceae bacterium | reverse complement strand
GACACTATCTTTCATTATCAATGACTTAAAGAATAGAGTGTCCCTCTTCACGGACTTTCTAAAAATCAATACGCAATCTTAATCACTCAGCATGTCGTTTTCGTGTGCCGAGTCCATAAAAGAATCAGCGCGGGCATTTCTGCCCGCGCCTAAACTCTAAATAGTAACGCTTATCAAGCGCGTTCCCGAAATACCAACCCTACAATTCCTGTCCCATGACACTATATATCTTTCCATCGCGGAGGATATAGAGTTGACCGTCACGAATAATCTTTTGAACGTTATTAGTTGTAGATGTAATATTTTCTACACCAGTACCAATCTTTCCACGAACATTAAATTCTTTCCAAACTGGAGCAGATTTATACTGTTCTACTGATTCATCTGGTACAATCACAGGAATAGAACGATCTACATCTTCGAAAGTGCGTGCATCCACTTGTGGTGGTATGATTGCATTTACTTGTATTTGAGCCAGTTTAGAGCATCCTGCAAAGCCATTATCTGCAATGGATTGGAGTGAAGCGGGTAAAGTTAAATCTTTGAGATAGGTACATCCATAGAATGCCGCATGTCCGATTTCAGTTACGCCTTCAGGGATAACAACATCTTTCAATTCGTGGCAATTGTAGAATGCCCAACTACCGATAGTGGTTAATTGACCCTTGTTGGCAAAACTGATAGTAGAGAGCAAACGGCAGTTCTCAAATGCTCCGTCATTAATTGTTACAACAGAAGATGGAATATTGATTGATGGTAAGTAATTGCAGTCAGCAAATGCAAATGAACCAATATTTGTCATACTTTCTGGTAACAATATGGTACGAATTTCATCATTTGATTGTTGCCAAGGCATAGATGAAGCGGTGTAGTCATACATGTCACCTGTACCTGTAATAATTAACGCGCCTGAAGCATATTCCCAATATAGATTTTCACCACATTTATCATCTACCACTTCTGAAGATTTCAGTTTCAGATACAATGTAAATACCGCACTATCACATTCTGCATTAGTATAAGGAATAACATCTGTGTAAATACCAGCCGAATAGATTTCTTGACCACGCCATGAGAAAGGTAATTCATTTTCATCAATAGTAATATTATACTCATTTACAATTGCCTCTGGCAGAACAGTTAGTTCAAGTGTAATGATACTATCGTTACCATAGATATTTTGTAATGTGTCACCATATGTACCAGATTGAGTTATTTCCTGTCCATTCCATACATAAGAACCGCAAGTGGTCTCGCGAATTGTAACAAAATCAACTGAACCCAGATTATTTCCACCAGTAGCAAAATTACCTGAATATGATTTCAATGGGTGATTGTTAATATCTACTACCATTAAGTCATAGAAATACTCTGTATTGGCAGTCAATCCCTCAACGGTAAATCGATAGCCTGCTGATTGTTGCGCTGCAAAAGTACGATTATTGCCATTACGACCAGGTGCATATGCTACATTTAATAATTGTCCCGTTGCACTAAAATTCAAAGAGCAAAAGATTTCATCATTTTGATAAATATCTAATGTGTATCTTTCTGCATTCGTTTCTTTTGGCCAAGAGAATGTTGCTGTAGTTTGGTCTGTGGTTACAGAAACACTATTTGTCTTGATTTTTTTAGATTCAATACATTCAATATTCTTGAAAGCACCAAATATACTATCCGCTTTGTATTCTTCAAGATAATCACATGGCACATATACCGTAGTACGATTATAATTAGTACTACTAAATCCCTCATCTTCTGCAAAATTTGTCATAGGAGGGATAGATGAATAACATATTAACTCCTCTAATTTGTCACAAGCATAGAAGGCTCCATTTTCAATTAAACTTACATCTTCTAATAGGGTTACAGACATTAGATTAGAGCATTCGCTAAAGGCTCCATTTAAGATCGTTTTAGTTGGAATAGTTATTGACTCAATGTTTGTTGCGCAAAATGCCATCATACCAATATTTTTAACACTATTAGGAATGTTAATATCCTTTAGGTTGTCACAAAAAGCAAAAGCATAGTCACCAATAGAAGTAACTGTATTGGGGAGATTAATCGTTTCTATTTCACTTTGTTCACAACACAAGAATGCAGGAATATTCTTAACTTTCTCTCCAAATGTAAAACTTTGAATAGGTGAACCACCAAATATCTCATCTTCCTCATCTAAATCTTGGCAAGAAATAGCATTCCATTCTACAGAAGTTAAATTTTCACACTCTGCAAAAATACGTGCTCCTACTTCTCTCACGTTTTCTCCGACTATTGCAGAGCGCAGTTCTGTACACTCATTAAAAGCATCTGTATCAATAAGAGTAACACTATTTGGGATCTCTATCGTAGTCAATCCTTCGCAACTTTCAAAGGCACTCCTTCCTATTGTTTTAACAGAATTAGGAATTTCGATAGATTTAAGATTATATGAACCTTGGAAAGCATATTCTGGTATAGCAGTCAGCGCATCGCTCAACTTGATAGAGTCTAAACTTTCACACCATGCAAATGCATAATCTCCAATCGTTTTTACAGTATTTGGCAATTCTACGTATTTTATGTATGGAGATTCTTCAAAAGCTGACTCTCCAATAGATTTAATGTTTTTACCCATTACGAGCGTTTCAATAGGCAGTCCTGAACATAGATAAGCGGGAATATGCTCTACATTATCACCAAATGTAAATGAATTAATAGGAGCAAATTCTTCATCACCAATATAAAATGGGGAACTATAATCTGTATTATATTTTTTTGTATCCCAAACAACTGTATTCAAACCACTACATCCGTAAAATGCATCTTCGCCAATAGATGCAATATTTTCACCAATATTTATGGATTTTAAGCCTGTACAACCATAAAATGCGTTATCTTCAATAGCACTAACACTCTGTGGTATGATTGTATTCTGACATCCTACTATTAAGGTATTATCAGAAGTGGAAATAATCGCATTGCAATTATCTCTACTATCATATGTTGTGTTTTCATTATCTACTACGATAGAAGTGATATTGGTACATAAACTAAAAGCACCATTTGCAATATGCCATACATTTTTTCCTATGGCTAATGAAGATAATGAAGAACAACCAGAAAATGCTTTATCAAAGATATTTTTTACACTATTAGGAAGTTCAATTGAAGTTAACGAAGAACAACCAGAAAATGCTTCAGGATAGATACTTATAAGACTATTAGGAAGTTTTATTGAAGTTATTCGACTCATTCCCTTACATAAACATTCTGGTATTTGGATTACATCGTCTGAAAAATTAATCGTTTTGACATTATAACAACCGCGAAATATAGGATATACAACTTCTTCATTGTCATCGTTATATTCGGTAAATCCAGAACAAATAGTAGGATTCCAATTTATTGTAGTCAATGAATCACAATACGCAAAAGCGTTTTTTCCGATAGTCGTTGTATTGGCGGGGATTGTAATAGTAGTAAGAGCATCGCAGCCATAAAAAGCTTCAGCATCAATACTTCTTACACTATTAGGTATTTCAATTGAAGCGAGCGATTCGCACCACTCAAATGCAGATTCACCAATGCTTGTTACATTATCTCCTATAGTCACATTCTTCAAATGTTCTACCAAAAGACATAAATGAGCAGGAACCCTTTTAACATTTTCGCCAATACTTAATGATGTTATTGAAGAGTTAGACAAAGGGCTATTATAGTAAAAATCTGCATGCGATGTTACATTCCAATTTACATGTTTCAAATTGGTACAACCAGATAACACAGAACTTCCAATACTTGATATATTTTCTCCGAAGGTAAATGAAGTTAACGAAACACAATTACGAAAAGCACTTTGACCAATACTTGTTACACTATTAGGTATTTCAATAGAGGCTAATTGTTCCATTCCAGAGCAAAAATATTTAGGGATTTCAATCACATCTTCCGACAAATTTACAGTGGTAACATTAGGACAACCATAGAAAATAGGATAGGTAGAACCTCCTTCTTCATAATATCCTGTAGGCGATTTTACGTTCCAATTAATTGTAGAAAGATTAGTCAAATCTCCAAACGCATTTGCACCAATGTATGATACACTATTGGGAACTGTAACAGAGGTTAAAGAAGAACAATAACGAAAAGCTAGGAGACCTATATTTGTTACACTATTGGGTATATTAATCGCTGTTAGTGCAGTACACTTAAGGAAAGCATAGTCACCTATGCTTGTTACACTATTAGGTATTTCAATTGAAGTGAGCGATTCGCAGTAAGCGAATGTATATTCCTCAATAGATGTAATTTTATTAGGTAGTGTAATCGTAGACAGATTGCTGCAGCCATAAAAGGCTGATTTTCCGATTGCTGTTACGCCGTTTGGGATAGTTATTGTTTTTATTCCAGAACAACCATAAAATGCACTCTCATCGATTTCCTCCAATGATGAAGGCAATGTGATAGATTGCAATTTTTCCATATTATAACACAATCCATAAGGAATAACCTCAACTCCTTCACCGAATTCGAAATTTTCGATTTGAGCACACATCGAGTAAAATGGTGCATCTGTATGTGATAGCCAGTTGTTGCATTTTTTTGCATTCCATTTTATAGAGTTCAAACGTTTACAATTTGAGAATGCATTCGCAGCAATACTGGTTACATTTTTTCCTATGGTAATATGTTGTAAATATTCTTTATTTACGCAAAAATTTTCGGGAATGGTTGTTATATGATCTCCTAAATGTATTTCACTAATTTCTGTAGCAGATGGTAATACATTGTCAAGAGAATATGTGCTTTTTGTAATATCCCATGTCACGGACTTTATCCCCGAGCATCCTTCAAAAGTATTAGTGGCAATAGAAGTCAAACTATTAGGAAGGGTTATCGAATCAATATTTGAAAGTCCATAGAATACTCTTTCTCCAAGTTTTTGTATTGTATTTGGAATAACTAAATTAGTTACTTCTTCACCATTAATCACCAAATGTCTTTCGCATTGTACTAAACCATCCTGTGATAATACGTCATAAAGATTGTCATTGGTAGTACTATTGCAGTAGTCCTCTATCAAATCAGCAACAATTGTAATTTTCTTTAAACGATAACAATTTGAAAAATAATGGGCATCCTGATAACCATTGTAATAATATTCTAAATCAAGATTCAAATGGCTTGGCACCGTAATAGATTCTAATAATGAGCAACCATAGAAAACATCTCTCCCTACTGATTGTATGCTTTTAGGTAAGACGATAGAAGTTAGAGATTCACAACCATAGAAAGCATACATGCCAATTTCTGTAACTGAATTTGGTATATCAACAGAGGTGATAGATTTACAATTGATAAATGCATAGTCGTTAATGCTTAAAACTGAATTAGGAATTACCAAATCCTTGACTTCTTCATCGTTTATAAAAAGGTTTTTAGAATAATAAACAGGATTTGCTTCGGCATCGCTAAACGAAATTTTACACCAACTTTTAACGTCACCCATGTGGTTTACTTTTGAAATATTAGTACAGCCATAAAACGCATCAGTTGCAATAGTTGTTATATTAGCGGGTAATGTAATAGATGTAAGAGAAGTACAACCATAAAACGCTCCCTGGCCAATAGTTTTTACATTGTCAGGAATGGATATGGATTCCAACGAAGAGCAACCTTCAAAGAAACCATGACTACTCCAGCCTAATGATGTTATCTTTTCTGGTAATGTGATTTTTTTTAAATCATCACAACCATAGAATACTCCCCCAACAACTGATGTGATACTATTGGGTAGTTCAATAGACGTATAGGAACAATATGAAAAAGCTTCACCTAGTATACCTACTACTTGGTAAGTAGTCCCATTATAAACTACCTGAGATGGGATAATTAGTTCACCAGAGATCGAAGTATTGCTTACATCATAAATTTGAACTGTAGAATCGCTCCCCGTCCGGTAAATGATATTATCCAGAGTAAAATTTGCAGCCCAAAGGCAAGTCGTGGTGATTAATACCACCAAAAGAGAAAGTAATTTTTTCATTGTTTTGTTGTTTTTAATTAGTTAAACATTGTGGTCTATTTAGTTGTTTTTTAGTCCAATAAGTCCGATAAGCCCAATAGATCCCATAGGAGTTGCGAGAGTGATATGTACACAAAAATAAAAGCGTGAACTTTCGTTCGCTTCAATTTGATTTTCTGAGGTTCTGGACTACCTTAATAGTTCAAATCTACGCACGGAAAACTCACGCTATTAACGCGAGCGTGCATAAACCGTACTTGAACTATTAATGATTTCTTGAAAGTGTCCAGTTTTCAGAAAATCAAGTCTGGGCTTATAACGCTATATTAAATATGTCGGGCAAAGTCAGTTAATAGTTGATATTTCCATTGATCTGAAATTGCGGATGTAAAAGTCAATTTATCTTTTTGTTATTTGCAATTTAGTGGATTAGTTGTTTTTAGTATGTTGTTCCAATTCTTTTACTGTTCGTTCTACCACTTCTTCCAACTGATAAGTAGCCACACCAAGAGGTTTGTTAATATCTTGCAAAGACCACTCAACTATAGTGCTCTTTGCTGTTTTGCATATCAGCAAACCTACTGTGGGATTATCCCCTTCGCCACGTAATAACTTATCCGCCGCAGTGACATAGAAATTGAGTTTTCCTACGAACTCAGGCATAAATTTAACTGCTTTCAGTTCGATGATAACATAACGCTTTTGCGGTATGTGGTAAAATATCAGGTCAGGAAAGCATGTTGTTTCGTCATCAATGGATAGTTCCATTTGTCTACCAACAAAAGCAAATCCTTGTCCCAATTCCAACAAGAAATGCGTGATATTCGTAACGAGTGCATCTTCCAAATCCTTCTCATCGTAATTCTCCTTGAGCGTTAAAAACTCAAAATGATAAGGATCTTTGAATAATTGTTGTGTTACTTGACTTTGTTCCGCAGGTAATGTGGATTCGAAATTTGAGCAGATAGCACCTTGCGCCTGAAAGAGTTGCGAGTCAATCTTAGCGTTAAGTTGCGGTCTTGACCACCCGAAATCGGCAACTTGTTTAGCATAGAACAGAGCTTCATCCAAAGTGGTAGAACGACAAATAATATCAATATGATGTCCCCATGGAACATTTTGAAATATTTCAGGCATTGATAAAAAGCCAATGGGTCGTTGACCTTTTTCTAAAGCGTCAGATTGTTCTTCATTCGTAAAAATGTCAATGGGTCGTTGACTTTTTATAAGTTGCTCATTATAAAATGAATACCAACGCTTCATATACTTCACATTTGTATCCGAAAAACCAGTAGCATCGGGGAAAGCTTCTCGCATATCAAATGCAAATTGTTTGACAACGCCATCTCCCCAGCGTGCTTCTGCCTTGAGCATAACAAGGTCACGACCGATACTCCAATAAAAGTCAAGCATCTCTGCATTCACTTTTACGAGAGCACGCCCTTGGCTCTGGCGAAAGCGCTTCTTTACGTCCGATATCCATTGGATATACTCGGTATCGGCTATCATATTTTCTCTTTTTACAAAATGAGGCGTTGTCATTTGTTTTTATTTAAATAAGTTTGTCCGAAAGTTGATTTCGTCTGCAAAGGTAGTGAATTATTTTGGATTGAGCAAGAAAAAGCACTTTTTAGGGCGATTTTTTTGTTTGGAGGATAGGCAACTATTTCAGGAATGTAGTCAACCTTTTTAGGAATGAATCTTAATAAACAGTACTTTTTGTATTCGTTATTTTACAATACATTCAGCACTTGCTCTTTGATTTGCTCGAGGATATCCTTCATCTTTACCACGATGATCTGCATCTCGCTTTGGTTGCTCTTGCTACCAAGGGTGTTAATCTCGCGTCCCATCTCTTGGGCAATGAAGCCGAGTTTTTTGCCTACTCCTCCTATTGCCACTTGCCCATCGCCCATTGCCTTACCACTCTCCATGGTTTCACGGAAGTATTTCAGGTGATTGGTTAGGCGCACTTTCTCCTCTGTGATATCCAACTTCTCCAGATAATATATCATCTCTTGCTCAAGGCGATTTCGGTCAATAGATTGTTGGGTAATTGCACTTAATTGCTCTAAATTGGCTTCGATACGTGCTTTGATTTTTTCTACACGTCCATGCTCATAAGGTTCTACTTCTGTGAGCAGCCCTGCGATAGCATCCAGTTTCTCGCAGAACATGGCATATAACGATGCACCCTCTTGTTCGCGGAAAGCATTGAACTGCACAATTGCGGCCTCTATGGTTTGCAACACTACAACCCATTCCTCATCGCTCACATCGCCGCAGTCTTGCACCTTCGTTACATCGGGCATGCGCAAGATAGCCGAAACAATATCTTGGTTGTTAGCCCAACCCAATTCGCTTTGCAGAGTAGTGAGCTCCTTATAATAATAGGCAAAGGCATCGCGGTTGATAGGCGCAAACGTGGCAGTGTTGTCGCCCTGTGTTGCATCTTGGTAATATATGCTCAAATCAATTTTACCACGTTCAAGACGTTGCGCAATCAGCGTGCGGATATCTAACTCCTTGCTGCGCAATTGTGGGGCAATACGCACACTAAGATCCATTGATTTGGAATTTAGACTGCGTATTTCTACTACCATTTTTTTATTGTTAGTTATTTGGCTTTCGGCTTTGCCATAACCTGTCATCGAATAAAGCATATTTATAATTTACTATTTGACAATTTACTACTATTTATTGGCGATTGGATATTGGCGATTTGTTTTCTTGTAGGTTTTCTTGCGAGGTGGTGTCTTGTTGCTGAAAATACGCGGGTGGACCATATAGCACCATAATCCTATCATTAGGAATAACCGTTTCTTTCGGGGTTTTACAACCTCCAAACAATGCGACTAACGCACCTAATATTAAATTAATCTTTTTTCTCATTTTCCGATACAGAATTTACTAAAGATATTATTTAGTACCTCTTGCGAGGTGATTTGTCCTGTGATTTCGCCGAGGGCAGAAAGGCAATCCTGAAGGTCCATACTAAGGAACTCTCCGCTGATTTGCATGCTCAACCCTTCTTGTACGCGCTTAATCGCCTCTTGTGCGCGCACCAACGCTTCGTAGTGGCGGGCATTGCTGATAGTTACCGCATTACGTGTGTCGTACTGTTCGCGAGCAAAAGTGGTTAATTGTTGCTTTAGTACCTCTACATTGCCACTCTTGGCAGAGAGATAGATCCTTGCCTCATCGCCTAATTGCCTCATCGCCTCATTGCCTATCAAGTCCACCTTATTATATACTTGAATAACATGTTTTTCTTGTATATCTGTCACTTGCGATAGGATATCTACGGGGTTGGTGGCATCTTGTAGGTGAATCAGCACTGCCGCTTTTTGTGCTGCTTGACGGCTTCGCTCAATACCCAAACTCTCAATCTTATCATCTGTCTGGCGCAAGCCCGCCGTATCAATAAAGCGGAAGAGCATGCCCTCCAACACCAATGTATCTTCTACCGTATCGCGTGTTGTTCCTTGTATATCGCTCACAATGGCGCGCTCTTCGCCAAGCAGGGCGTTGAGCAATGTGGACTTGCCTACATTGGGTGCACCGATAATCGCCACAGGGATACCTTGCTTGATCGCGTTACCCGTTTTGAAGGAGGCCACTAGCGCACCGATAGTGCTGTCGATCTCGGTGGCGAGTTCGTTGAGTTGTGTGCGGTCTGCAAACTCCAATTCCTCGTGGTCTGCAAAATCCAATTCCAATTCGATGAGGGACGTGAATGTTAGTAGTCGTTCTCGCAATGCTGCCAACTCGTTGGATATACCACCGCGCAACTGACTGAGTGCCAAGTCTTTTTCTGCTTTCGTTTGTGCAGCAATCAGGTCGGCTACTGCTTCGGCTTCCGTAAGATCCATCTTGCCGTTGAGGAAAGCGCGCTGCGTAAATTCACCCGCTTTAGCCAATTGGCAACCCGCATCAACGAGCCATTGCAACAGCGTTTGTTGGATATACATGCTGCCGTGGCATGCAATCTCTACCACATCTTCGCCTGTGAACGAATGAGGCGCACGAAATATACTTACTAGTACTTGGTCAAGTAATTCATTCTCTCGCTGAATGCATCCATAATGTATGGTATATGCTTTGGCATTGACTAGGGAATTTCTAGCATAGAATAAACTATCTACCAATGAGATAGCATTTGCTCCGCTTACACGCACTACAGCTATGCCGCCACTTCCATAAGGGGTTGATATGGCACAAATCGTACTCATTTTCTTAATCTAATCCATTGCCATTCGTTGGTATGGCGTGTTTCTGTGAGTTTCATTCCAACGGCTTCTGCTGCTTGGGATAAAAATGGTATGTCCTCCTTGTAGAATCCGCTCAGCCATAGTTCGCCACCATCATTCAGTATCTTTGCATACGCAGGCATTTGTTCTACCAATATGTTGCGATGAATGTTTGCCAGTATTAAGTCAAATGCACCATCGGGTGGGGTAGCACCCAAACGTATGTCTAATGCTACATTGTTGGCTTCGGCATTTTCGATACTATTCGCTACGCTCTTATCATCAATATCTACAGCCACTACACTCGCTGCACCACATTTCTTTGCCATGATGCCTAATACACCCGTTCCACAACCCATATCCAACACATGGCGTTCTTGGGCAAAATACCTCTGCTCTTGTGCCTCTATCAGTACCTCAATCATCATGCTGGTTGTCTCATGATGACCTGCGCCAAAAGCGCAATGGGGTGTAATGCGTACTCCTAATGGCAGTTCTTCCATCTCATGTTCTGCTTCCCATGTGGCATTCCAATTGATGTCTTCACATTCCTCCATACCAAGCAATATGACCCCTTCTGTGTCTGCTATCAGGGCATTCAATTGTGCTTGGTTGGCATGTAATACGCTGGTTTGGATATAGGCATTCTCCCCATCAAACACTTCAATACCCAAATCGCACAAGTCTTGCTCGAACAAGTCTTGTTGCCATTCTTCCGAAAAGGAATATGCAAGATGTAACACGGAATACTGCATTGCGTTTCATTAATTTTCCTGCAAAGATACTGCTTTTTTCTGATATACACAAAAAAAATATTAATTGTACACAGTAAATTTTGTAAATTGTAAATATTTTTGTACTTTTGCGTGAATTTTCTGAAATAGTAAATTGTAAATTGTCAAATAGTAAATGAAAACGGCTTATCAACAAACGCTGGACTATCTCTATGCTTCTCAACCTGCATTTCATTTGGTGGGTGCATCGGCGTATAAACCAGGATTAGACAATACTTATCGCCTTATGTCACATCTGGGAAATCCGCAGGAGCAATTACGTGCGGTACATGTGGCAGGCACTAATGGCAAGGGGTCGACCTCTCATCTTATTGCTGCTGCGTTGCAGGCTCAGGGGTACAAAGTAGGATTGTTTACTTCGCCTCACTTAGTGGATTTCCGCGAGCGTATACGCATTTCTGGTGAGATGATTCCTGAGGATACGGTTGTGCAGTTTGTGCAAGATAACCGTGCATTTTTAGATGATTTGCGCCCCTCGTTCTTCGAAACGACTATGGCGTTGGCATTTTGGTATTTCGCTCAACAGCAGGTGGATATAGCGGTTGTAGAAGTGGGGTTGGGAGGTCGGTTAGATAGTACGAATATCTTGAATCCGCTCTTGTCTGTGATTACGAATATCGGTATTGACCATACCGAGTTTTTGGGCGATACGCTTGCGCAGATTGCAGCAGAAAAGGCAGGGATTATGAAGCCGAATATACCTTGCGTGATTGGCGAGACACACCCCGAAACGCAAGAGGTTTTTCTCTCTCGTGCGCGCGTATGCGGAATATTAGGTGATGGATTAGAAACTACAGATTGCCGTCTATGGTTTGCAGATCAATGTGGTTATATGCGCAAACGTCGATTGAAAGAGGCTCCTATTAGTCAATTGCAAGGAAATTACCAAGACAAAAACATGCAAACTGCCTATGTGGCATTGCAGGTTCTACGGAATTTCTGTGGCATTGAACTTTCTAACGATGCAATAGCCAAAGGTTTTGCTGAGGTCTGTACGTTGACGGGCTTGCGTGGTCGATGGGAAGTGCTTTCTCAATCTCCCTTAACTATCTGTGATACAGGACATAATGGACATGGAATTCGCTATGTGGCAGAGCAGTTATCCAGCCTCATCGCCTCCTCGCCTCATCGCCTTTCGCCTCATCGCCTACACATCATCCTCGGCATGGTCAATGACAAGGATATTGATACCGTGTTGGGATTATTGCCCGAAGATGCGGTGTATTACTTCACGCAACCAGCTACTTCGCGAGCCTTGCCTGCAGAAGAGCTGTGTCGCCGTTGGCAGCAAATACATACCTCATCGCCTAATCATCGTTCCTTTGCTAAAGTACAAGATGCACTCGACGCAGCGCAAAGTGCAGCCTCTGAGGATGACATCATCTTCATCGGTGGCAGCAATTATGTGGTGGGAGAAGCCCTTTGTGCCTATAATCTCAGAAAGTAGCAGAGCCTCGCGTTTACTAAACATTAAACACTAACTCTGATAATCGTCAGTCCATCACGCAGCGGTAAGATCACCTTTTCTAATCGGTTGTCTTTGGCAACTTTGTCATTAAATGCGCGCAGGGCAATGGTCTGTTTGTCTTTGTCGTAAGTAGAATCGATGATATGTCCGTCCCACAGCGTATTATCTGCTAAAATCCATCCGCCTTTACGCATGAGGGGAAGCACCAAATCCAGGTAATCGCAGTACTCTTTCTTATCCGCATCAATAAAGACCAAATCAAAAAACTCTTGCCTCATCGCTTCATCACCTAATCGCCTCAGTTCCTCTTTGGCATCACCGATGACCAACTCCACTTTCTCTCCCAATGGCGACAATGTTAAGTTGCGGCGAATCATATCTTCCAGTTCGTCGTTGTGCTCAATGGTGATTAGTTTGCCATCATCACTCAATCCTTCTGCTAAACAGAGGGCAGAGTAGGCTGTAAAAGTTCCTAATTCTAATATGCGTTTGGGTTGAATCATTTGGCTAAGCATACTCAGTACACGCCCCTGTATATGCCCTGATAACATCCGTGGATTAATGAGTTCTAGGTGCGTATTTCGGGTGATTTTTTGCAATGTCTCGCTTTCTGGCGAGGAATGTTGTTCGATATATTCTGCAAGTGTCATAGTGATTTTTGATATTTGACTGCAAAAGTACAAAAAAACTTGCATATCTCAAAAAAAAGTTGTACTTTTGTCGCCTAATTTATACAATTAAGTGAAAACAATGGAAAAAGTAATTAGTGGCATTCGCCCAACAGGGAATTTGCACCTCGGAAATTATTTTGGTGCTGTGAAGAGTTTTGTAAAGATGCAAGAAGAGTATAATTGTATGTTTTTTATTGCCGATTGGCATTCACTCACCACTCACCCTACGCCCGAAAATTTGCGTACATCAGTTCGTACTATTTTAGCAGAATATTTGGCATGTGGCATTAATCCTGCTAAAGCTCCAATTTATGTGCAAAGTGATGTGAAACAAGTGCTTGAACTATATCTCTATCTCAATATGAATGCGTATCTCGGTGAATTGGAGCGTGTTACTTCGTTCAAAGAGAAAGCGCGTAAGCAACCCGATAATGTGAATGCAGGTTTGCTCACCTATCCATCGCTCATGGCTGCGGATATCCTTGTTCATAAAGCAGATAAGGTGCCTGTGGGTAAAGATCAAGAGCAGAATATGGAGATGGCTCGATTGTTTGCACGTCGTTTCAATCGTATTTATAATGTGGAGTATTTTAAAGAACCCGAATCTTTCCACTTTAATGCAAAGGCGGTAAAAGTGCCTGGACTAGATGGTAGTGGCAAGATGGGTAAGAGCGAGGGCAATGCTATATATCTTTGCGATGATGAGGCGACTATCAAGAAGAAAGTGATGCGTGCTGTTACCGATGCAGGACCTACGATGCTCAATCAAGAGAAACCAGAACCTATTGAGAACCTCTTCACGCTCATGCAACTCGTTTCTACGCCAGATACGTATGACTATTTTAACGACCAATACAACAATATGGCTATCCGCTATGGCGATATGAAGAAGCAGTTAGCTGCGGACATCAATGCTTTCTGTGCGCCCATTCGTGAGCGTATTATTGATTTCCAAAGCAATGAGGAGTATCTTCTGAAGGTGGCTCGTGAGGGTGCAGAAGCGGCTACTGCTAGTGCGGAGAAGACCATTCGCGAAGTACGCGATATTATTGGCTTCCGCAACTAATATTCAATTTGGCACGACTTTTGCAATGACGTTAATGACAACCTAAATCTCATTAACGTCCTTAACTGAAAAAATGAAACGTAGTATTATCATATTACTCATAGGGTTATTGGTTCCGTGCCTTATCGCCTCATCGCCAAATAGTAAATTGTCAAATAGTAAATATGTTGATGATTCCTACTATTGGCCTGTAGCTGATACGATTGTGCCTACCGAACCTGTATATGATCGCAATGCTCGCGAGTTTATTTTTCTGGAGGATACAACTCAGTACCCCGACACTGTCATCATGCGTATAGTAGAGAAATGAAACGCTTCTTGCTCATATTATTTTTCGCCTATAGCTTTTCACTTATAGCCTATAGCCAAGACCTACAACGTTTTTATGAACGCCAAATTATAGGTACAGCTCGCTATATAGGTATGGGTGGAGCGATGACCGCCATTGGTGGTGATCCTTCTGCGGCTTTGGACAATCCCGCAGGATTAGGTTTATACCGCCACAGCGAAATCATGCTAACGCTTGATGAAACAATAGACAATACTACACAACTCTACACAACACAACTCTACACCCGTTCTCGTTTCGCTGCACCACAAGCTTCGGCAATATGGGCATTGGGAAATCCGCAAAAACAACGTGGCATGGTGTATAGTAATTTTATGCTATCTATTAATCGCTTGGCGAATTTTAATCGTGATATAGTAGCCACAGGCATGAATACGGGAATGGTACCAACGATTTGTTTGCAAACGAATGGCTTGTCAGAAAAATACTTGCAAAATAAGCCCTGGGATGACACGGAGATAGGCTGGTTAAGTATTCTGGGATATGAGAGTTATCTTATCAATCCTATTGATGAGGATCAGTGGACACCTGCAGTAAATCTTACAATGGGTTCGTTGTCAATCTCAGAAACGGGTAGTCTTGATCAATACACATTATCTTGGGCGGGAAATATCAATAACCAATGGTACATGGGTTTGAGTTTAAATATACCTACACTCAGTTACACTAAACGCATTTCACTACTTGAAACGGACCGCATTGATAAGGCAGAACTGAAATCAATGTATCATACTACAGGATTAGGTATTAGCGGAACATTCGGTGTGATTTATCGTCCCATGCAATATTTGCGTATAGGAGCATCCTTCCAAACGCCTACTATGATGACCTTGTCTGTACAAACAGAAGGAGATATGTATGCTACCATTGCAGGACAGTCGTATGAAACGCTCACACCCGCGAGTGGAGTGATGAGTACGGAAATGTCTGCGCCATTACGTTCAAGTTTTAGTGTTGCAGGGCAAATCTCAAATCTTGGAATGATAGCTGTGCAATATGATTATGCCCACGCCAAGGAAATGGAGGATGTGCATACTTTTCGCATTGGATTAGAAATGCAGCCTTATCGTGGTTTGTTCCTTAATGCTGGCTATGTATATGAATCTTCGTTTCTTAAAGAAGACCCGATATGGATATTGAGGTACAATGAGGTTCGTACCGATATGGACTATCGCTATACCCCGCAATCACAATATGCGAGTATAGGTTTTGGTTATAGAAATAATCAAGTAATAGCACAATTAGCCTATCAATACCGTTGGCAGACATTGCACCAATATGCTAGTGAGATGCAGGCGATGCCTATGGACATACAAACCCGTACTCACCGTATAGTAGCTACTTTGGCATGGCGATTTTAGTGGCAAGATTCTGCTACATGTAATGTAAACGATAGATTTTTTTTACGTATATCTATCCAACAATACTTTTTTGGCATAGAAATTGTGATTAGTTTTATGTCGCAAGATATTAAAAGAGCGAATCAAGTGATCCTTAATAATATTTGTTGCATTGCTTAGAGACCGGAAAACTCAACACTTTATTTTTTACGAGTAAGGTATATTTTCAATGGCGTGCTAATACTCTGCGCGGTGACCAACCCACAAGGTTGTAGCGATGAGGTAGTTAGATTACAAAGGACTTATATCCCTCAAATCCTGTTATTAGGAGTTTTCTCGAGTAAAAGCAATGCAGCATTTTTTATATGTTCGATGATATTCCATGTTGGATTATGTTTGATTGTTTATTTCCTATTTTTGATAGCTTGTGATAGGAGCTGATAGATCGCCTTTTTTTCTTCATTGTTGAGTATGGTCATGTGGTGATGCATCACATTTTCATCACCACGGCGTGCGGGACCAGTTTGTGCATCACATGGAGCAAGAGAATGAATTTTTTGAGCCGTTTCATCAATTAATGGTAGCAATGCAGAAAAAGGGATATGCGTGTTTTGCAACAATTCTGCTGCCATAGTGTACATTAGATTCGTGAAGTTACATGCAAAAACGCCTGCTACATGCAATCGCTCACGGTCATGTTGTGTTGTTTCATACACATGACTGGTAATAGTAAGTGCCAATGAATATACTGCACTAATATCATCAATTCCACGTGCTTCAAAGAAGATTGGTACGGTTGAAAAGTCTTCTATTATTCGCTCTTTACTGAATGTTTGAAATGGGTAGAATATGCCAGCATGAGGTTTATCTTCGCCAAAAATTGTGATTGGCATAGTACCCGATGTGTGAAGATGCAATGCTTTACCCATGCCTTTGATTTGCGCAACTACGTTAGGTAATGCCTCATCACGCACTGCATATATATATACGTTAGCAACTGGCAATTGGTCTAATCCCTCACGACTACTAACCATCTGACATGCTACTCCTTTTTTGCGAAAGGCATATTCTAAGTTTGTGGCGACATTGCCTTTTCCAATAATAACGATATTCATAATTTATTTTCCATAGAAACGATAGAACTCTGTTACAGCCACAATACCATTTTCCCAAACTTCAAGATCCATAGATTCGTTAGGTGAGTGGATAGCATTTTTTTCCAATCCAAATCCCATGAGAATAGTCTTCACTCCTAAAATTTGTTCAAAACTGCTGATGATAGGAATACTACCTCCTCGGCGAGCTGCTAGGGGACGTTTGCCAAAAGCAACCTCAAAACCATGTTCAGCTGCTTTGTAAGCAGGTATATCAATAGGGCATACATAACCTTGTCCTCCATGCATAGGAGTCACTTTTACGCGCACGCCTGCAGGGACGATACTTTGTATATAGTCAATAAATGATTGGCTAACTTTGGCATGATCTTGATTGGCTACTAATCGGCAACTTACTTTTGCGTATGCTTTGCTAGGTAATACGGTTTTGCTGCCTTCACCTGTATATCCGCCCCATATACCACATATATCAAAGGATGGACGACAAGAGTTGCGCTCAAGGGTACAGTAACCATCTTCTCCGAACGTTGTATCTATATCTATGGCTTCACAATAGTTTTTTTCGTTAAAAGGAATTTCTGCAATCATTTCGCGCTCTGCAGCAGGAATAGGTAATACATCGTCATAGAAATGGGGAATTGTGATACGTCCATTAGTGTCCACTACTTTAGCCAACATCTCTGTGAGAGCATTGATTGGATTTTTCACTGCTCCGCCGAAATGTCCACTGTGGAGATCGCGATTTGGTCCTGTCACTTCCATCTCCCAATATGCTAATCCGCGCAAACCTGTGGTGATGGAAGGCGTATCTTTGCCAATCATGGATGTATCGCTTACAAGAATAATGTCGCATGCCAATAGGTCGCGGTGCTCTTCAAGAAATGCTTCCAAACTTGGGCTACCAATCTCTTCTTCACCTTCAAAAATGAATTTTACATGACAGTTCATCAATCCATTGCGCACAAGATATTCAAATGCCTTCACTTGAATCATGGCTTGACCTTTGTCATCATCTGCACCACGTGCATATAGTCGTCCATCACGTATGTTTGGTTCCCAAGGATCAGATTGCCATAAATCAAGTAGCTCTACGGGCATAACATCGTAGTGAGAATAAACAAGTACGGTAGGAATCTTCTTCCCCTCTTGTCCTATTGCTTGATATTCAGCATATACAAAAGGATTACCTTGTGATGGCATAACTTCTGCATGATGTGCTCCTGCTTCGAGCAGGAGTTCACGCCAACGTTCGGCACAGCGCAACATATCATCTTTATGTGCGGGTTGACAACTGATACTTGGAATACGAATTAAACTAGCCCATTCTTCAATAAAGCGGGCACGATTTTCTGTAATGTATTGACGGATATTCATGGCTTTAATATATTTTATTTGCTAGATGACAAGTAGATAGAACCTCTATTCTTCGTTCATAATTTCCCATTCGTAGAGGCGTTGCTCCATTTCGCGCTTGATATGTTCATAGCGTTGAAAATTTTCTGGTGTTTGTTGAGTTACCTCCGATAGCAAATTCTCCATTTCTTGTTGCTCTTGCTCTAATTTGGCTATAGCTGACTCTATATCTGCAATTTGTTTTTCCTTCTTGCGGCGTGCTGCGGCAGCGGCTTTCTGTGCAGCATAATCCAATTTTGCAGAAGTACTCTCACCTTTCGTTTCATCGCCTTTTTGCTTCATCGCCTCATCGGTCTTCTTCTCAAGTTCTTGTAACGAATCAATCCGCTTGCTGCGTAAGAAATCATATATACCACCTAAGTGTTCACGCACTTTACCACCGCCAAACTCATATACTTTTTCTACTAATCCATCTAAGAAATCGCGATCGTGACTAACGCAAATGACTGTGCCATTAAACTCTTTTAGTGCGGATTTTAGTACATCTTTTGATTGCATATCAAGGTGATTGGTTGGCTCATCAAGAATAAGAAGATTGCATGGTTCAAGCAGCAGACGAATCATTGCGAGTCGGCTTCGTTCACCTCCAGAGAGTACTTTTACCTTTTTATCAGAAGCCTCGCCGCCAAACATAAATGCACCTAGTATATTACGAATTTGTGTACGAATATCGCCTACTGCAACATTGTCAATGGTTTGGAAAACAGTTAGTTCGCCATCCAGTAGCGCAGCTTGATTTTGAGCAAAATAGCCAATCTTGACATTGTGACCTATTTTGAGCATACCCATATAATCTAATTGCCCCATAATACAACGTACTAGTGTCGTCTTTCCTTCACCGTTTTTGCCAACGAATGCTACTTTTTCGCCTCTGCGAATTGTGAATGTGGCTCCTTGAAATACGGTATGCTTGCCAAAGTCTTTACGTAAATCTTCAATGATTAATGGAAAATCACCACTTCGTGGAGCAGGCGGAAAACGTAAATTCAGTTTGGAGGTATCTTCCATATCCACCTCCAATCTTTCTAATTTTTCCAATTGTTTGATGCGCGACTGTACTTGTACCGCTTTGGTTGCTTTATAGCGGAATCGCTCTATAAACTCTTCCGTTTCTTGAATCATCTTTTGCTGATTCATGTAAGCGCGTACTTGCTGTTCATGGCGTTCCTGACGCAGCACTTTGAATTGCGAATAGGGCACGTTGTAATCGTAGATACGACCTAGTGTAATCTCTATTGTGCGCGTGGTGACGTTGTCAAGAAATGCACGGTCGTGGCTTACTAATACGAGGGCACTACCATTGTTTTTAAGGAATTCCTCTAACCATTGAATGGATTCAATATCAAGATGGTTCGTTGGCTCATCTAATAGCAGCAAATCAGGGTGTTGCAGAAGAATCTTTGCCAACTCGATACGCATGCGCCATCCACCCGAGAATTCCGAACAAGGACGGTCAAAATCTTTTCGTTCAAAGCCAAGACCGATGATTGTCTTATCCATTTCGGCGATAAATCGCGCCTCATCACCTATCGTTTCTCCCCAACGCCCTATCGCCTTATTGCCTAACACCGACATCACATCTTCTCTCAGCGTTTTTCCATCCACGTGCATCATCACCTGTGGCAAATAACCAATAGTGAGATCGCCCATCTTGCTGATACGTCCAGAACTGGGTTTCTCTACCCCTGCCAGCAGACGAAGCAGAGTGGTTTTGCCTGCTCCATTCTTACCGACCAATGCTACGCGGTCGCGTGGATTAATTAAAAATGTAATATCATCCAATATCGGACGTGATGAATATTCTATGCTGAGATGTTCAACGGAAATCATGAATTGACAATTTGAATATTTTAATTAACTATATAAAACTATCCTTAAGTTCGCAGAGGGCTCGGCCTGTATAACTATTTTGGCATTGCATGATTTCTTCTGGTGTACCTTCTACTACAATTCTTCCTCCTTCAGAACCTCCCTCAGGACCTAAATCTATGATATGGTCAGCTGATAAAATGATGGAAGGGTTATGCTCAATAATCAGTATACTATGTCCGCGGCTAATCAGTGCATTGAGAGCCTTCAGCAACACAATAATATCTTTGTGGTGCAATCCTGTTGTAGGTTCATCGAAAATGAATAATGTAGGTTGCGCATTCTCTTGGGCCAAAAAGGAGGCTAATTTTATACGCTGGCTTTCGCCGCCCGATAGAGTACTGCCCGATTGTCCTAATTTTACATAACCAATACCCACATCTTGCAGTGGCTTCAAACGGGATACAATCTTTTTGCAATCAGAATCTTCAGAGAAAAAATCAATCGCTTGATTGACAGTCATATCCAGTATATCATAGATACTTTTTCCTCTATATAGCACATCCAGAATTTCTTGCTTAAAACGTTTTCCATGACAATGCTCACACTCTATTACTACATCCGCCAAAAATTGCATTTCAATAGTTATTTTACCTTCTCCTTGACATGCCTCACATCTTCCACCCATAGTGTTAAATGAGAAATGTGCAGGTGTAAAGCCTAGTTGTTTACTTAATTGTTGACTGGCGAACAAACGACGAATTTCATCATAGGCTTTAAGATAAGTGACTGGGTTAGAACGAGATGAACGGGATATTTGGTTTTGATCAACAAATTCCACATCTTTAATTAAATGCAAACTACCTCGCAAATTTCCAAAATCGCCAGTACGATCTGCTACACCGCCATAGTGTTTTTTTAGAGCAGGATAGAGTACTTTGCTCACCAGAGAAGATTTGCCACTACCACTAACACCCGTCACAACCGTCATGATATTTAGGGGAAAACGGACAGTGATATTTTTTAGATTATTCTCTGTTGCTCCAACTATCTCTATATAATTATTCCATTTTCGGCGATAAGGTGGAATGGCATAGGTAAATTTCTCTATCTTGGGTGCACCTGCATAAACCAATTCTCCACCGTGTCGTCCTGCTTTAGGCCCAATCTCAATAGTAAAGTCTGCGGCTTTTTGTATCTCATCATCATGCTCTACAACAACAATAGTATTTCCTAAATCGCGCAATTGCTTGAGCACATGAATAAGTTTTTGTGTGTCGCGAGGGTGCAAACCAATACTAGGTTCATCCAACACATAAAGCGAACCCACAAGGCTGCTACCCAATGATTTCGCTAAATTAATACGCTGTCCTTCACCTCCTGAAAGCGTGTTAGACATGCGACTGAGTGTGAGATAGCCCAAGCCAACATCTTGCATGAATTGTAATCGAGAGCGAATTTCTATCAATAATGGTTCAGCTATTTGGTATTCGTGGTTTGATAGCGAAATGGTGGTAAACCACTCTGCGAGTTGAGTCAACGACATTTGACTGAGTTCAACAATTGTTTTACCACTTACCTGCACATATTGTGCTTCTTTTCGTAGTCTTGTGCCTGCACATTCAGAGCAGATGGCAGTTCCGCGGTAGCGGCTGAGAATGACGCTATATTGAACCTTAATATAACGTTTGCTTTCTAACTCCTTGAAAAATGCATTTAAACCTTGAAAATACTCGTTACCTGTCCAGATGAGTTGTTTTTGCTCGTTAGTCAGTTCGTAA
The DNA here is from genome assembly GCA_045591505.1 of Paludibacteraceae bacterium. GTDB lineage: Bacteria > Bacteroidota > Bacteroidia > Bacteroidales > Paludibacteraceae > Colicola. The sequence goes on along the minus strand of JAZNSW010000001.1, from coordinate 206,479 downwards.
TATGGGGTATGAATGGGAAAATCAAATTTATCTGCCGAATAAATCAGCGCATCGTTCCAGGCACTTAGTTTCTGTCCCTTCCAACAAGCGATTGCTCCTTCATAGATAGTTTTTGATTTATCGGGCACAACCAAATCTGGATCTATGCCATCTATTGTACTTTTGCCACCACATGTAGGGCAAGCACCTAATGGACTATTAAAATCAAAGAGATGTTCCGTTGGCTCAATAAATGTAATTCCATCTGCCTCAAAACGTTCAGAATATACGTGTGTTGTTTGTTCTGGACTATTGGGGTTTAGTATGAGATGACATTCACCTCTTCCTTCGAAAAATGCTGTTTGAACAGAGTCTGCAAAGCGGTTGAGGGTAGATTCCTCTCCATCAGCAACCACGCGATCAACAAGCAAAAAAAGATTATTTGATTTTTGTGTGGAAATAGCATTTAGGCGGAGTGTGTCGCCACTGCCATCTTCATTCAGTTTGTATAAACGTGCAAAACCTTGCTGTTGCCAGATGGCTAATTGTTCCGTTATATTCTCCGCTACAATGGGAGAAAGGAGTAATACTTTCGTACCTTTTTTTTGTTGCTGCAGACATGAAACTACATCTTGAATCGTATGTTTGTTTACTTCTTTGCCGCTGACAGGTGAAATCGTGTGTCCAACTCGAGCAAAAAGTAATTTCATGTATTCATAAATCTCGGTTACAGTTCCTACTGTACTACGTGGATTGCGATTGGTAACTTTTTGTTCAATGGCAATGGCGGGAGGAATACCTTCTATATAATCAACATCAGGTTTTTGTATTCTGCCAAGAAATTGGCGAATATAGGAACTCAAACTTTCTACATAACGACGTTGTCCTTCTGCAAACAATGTGTCGAATGCAAGCGAGGATTTGCCACTACCACTAACTCCCGATATAACAACTAGTTGATTTCGAGGAATATCTACATGAATGTTCTTTAGATTATGGGTTCTGGCTCCGTGGATATGTATTACATCATTCAAAATGTTTACTTTTTAATTGTTAAGTATTCTACGGCTAAACTATCCACCAATTGCTTCAGTTCTGGATTATTAAGATTTCTCCATTTCTCATCTAATTCAGGAATACGAATATACTGATTGGGGCGAACTTGATTGGGATGAGAAATTAAATCTCTATTTGCTTCATATATAAATACCCATAAATCTTTTTGTGCATAATATTTATAGGCAATCCAAGACAATCGACTATCTTTTCCAACACGTTCAATACCAATAAAATTCACATATTCACGAGTTTGTTGTGCCAATGGTAATACTACTGGAGATACTGGAGCCTCTATAGTATCATTTTCCATATTCTCCACAGGTTGACAATCTTGCATGCAGTGCCACCATTGTACGATAGACTGACGGAAATAGATTCCTCCACCAATGATTATTGCTAACAATATGCCTACAATGGTCCAAGCTACCCAATTATATGATTTTGCTACTGGGGCAGGTTTATGTTCAGGTTCTTTTACAGGTTGAACAGGCTCTTCAACAGTCTCTTTAATAGACTCTTCCACAGGCTCTACAGGTTCTTCTATTGGTTCCTCTGCTTTTGGAGTTTCTTGTGTGTCTGCAGGTTCTTCTACCTCTATAGGTTCTGTTGGAATAACTGTCTCTTTGGTCTCATCACCTGTAGGTGATTGACCTAAATCGGCCAAAATATCAATTATCTCATCAGCTTGTTCGCCTAATTTACGCAATGGATTGGGATTAATTTCCGCCATGATTTCATCTGTTTTAGGTTGTTCAATACGTTTCTCTACGCTTTCTTTTAGATTGCTTTCTGCGCTGAATGTCAGCTTATTATATCCTTCAATAACAAAGGACTCTCCTGTTGCAATGTTTACGCTTTTTCGTGGTGCTATAGCTTTAAGAGAAAAAGTGCCAATGCCTTTAATTTTTACTTGTTTATCGGTCTTTAACCCTATCAAAAGAGCATCCAATAAGGCATTGAGAAACTGGCCTGTTTCTTGTTCAGATGAATTTGCGTGTTGAGCTACTGCTTTGCGTAGTTCCACCCATGTCAGTTTATCGCTTGCCATACATTAGATATTTTTAATTTGTTCTTTAACGTTTTGATTAGGTTTGAATGTCAGTTGCATTTTTTCGGGTATAGTTGTGCGTTCTTTTGTTTGTGGATGAACAACCACACGTGCACTCTTACGTTTCATCTCAAGTGTACCAAAGTTTTGCAACTGCACACTCTTGCCAGATAGTAGTTCTCTTTGTAGTACAGCAACTGTTGCGTTTAGCAATTCATCTGTGTGTGCTTTGGTTATCGATAAGTCCGATGAAATTTGATTAATTAATTCTTTTGTTGTCATATGGTTGCGTAGAGGTCAAAATCCTCTGATTTATTGATGGTTACAGTATAAAATTCTCCTATTTTTAATTGTTTTTCTCTTGCCTTCTCGCCTCCTTGCTTTCTCGCCTCATCGTTTTCTTTTTCAATCAGCACTTCGCAATCTACCTCAGGTGAGTCATATTGTGTACGTCCTATGTAATAGTTTTCTTCCTCTCGGTCAATAATAACTCGTTGTGTTGTTCCAACAAATTTGCTGAGCAATTCGGCAGAAATCTCTTGTTGAATGGCCATGATTTTCTCCACTCGACGTTCTTTCTCTGTTTGAGGTATGTCGTCCTGATAATGTCGCTGAGCGTAAGTGCCATCTTCTTCGCTGTATGCAAATGCACCCATGCGGTCAAATTTCATGTTTTTTACCCATTCGCACAACTCCTCGAAATCTTTTTCCGTTTCGCCAGGATGTCCAACGAGCAAGGTGGTGCGGATACAGATTCCTGGCACTTCTTTGCGAATACGGGCAATCACCTCGTCCTGTTCTTTGCGCGTGATGTGGCGATGCATTTTTTGTAGCATATTATCGGAGCAATGTTGAAGGGCAATATCCATATATTTGCAAATATTAGGATATTTAGCCATAACAGGAAGTATATCATAAGGAAAATCGGTAGGGTAGGTGTAGTGTAATCGTATCCACGCAACACCAGGTATCTGTGCGATGCCTTCGATGAGTTGTGCCAAGCGATGTTCTCCGTAAAGGTCTAATCCATAACTTGATAAGTCTTGTGCTATCACATTAAACTCTTTTACACCTTGATTAACCAACCATTTCACCTCTTCCCATATATCTTCCATGCGGCGAGAGGTATATTTGCCTGTGATCAATGGGATAGCACAATACGAGCAGTAGCGATTACACCCTTCTGCAATTTTTAGATAAGCATAGTGTTTTGGGGTAGTGAGTGTCCGCTCATAATCCTTGCTTTTCACCTCTAACTTTTCCCCTTTCACCTCATCCACAATTCCCGTATAATCGAACTTACCAAACCATGCATCCACTTCTGGAATTTCGGTGGGTAATTCTTCTCTGTATCGTTGTGATAGACAACCCATTACATATAACTTGCGTAATTTGCCGTGCGTTTTCCGTTGTGCAAATTGTAGAATCATCGCAATGCTTTCTTCTTTCGCATCTCCGATAAATCCGCAGGTGTTGATGATAGCTATTTCACCTTGGGGCTTAGTTGAGTCATGCACACAGCGATACCCCAATTTTTCTAATTGGCGAATCAATCGCTCAGTATCTACAAGATTTTTTGAGCAACCCAATGTGATTATGTCTATCTCTCCTTTTTTCATGCCGTTATCCCATATCCTATAGGCTCTCTGTGCCGTCCTATAACACGCTTGCGAGCGTCTTATAGCCGCTTAGCGACGTACTCCTAAACTAATTTCCCAAATCGCTATGGAATTTGATACGTACAAGGCGAACATTGATTTCATCATAATCATCCTCGCCTAATTCCTGCATAGCTTGTCGTATATTATCGCTTTCTGCGGTGCGGAAATAGTCATAAATATCTGCTTCTTCGTCTGGATCAACGACTTCATCAATAAAATATTTGATGTTCAATCGTGTTCCTGAATATACAATCGCTTCTATTTCCTCAAGTATTTCTTCCATTGACATGCCCAATCGCTCTGCCAAATCATCCAATGCTACACGTCTATCAATGGCTTGAATAATAGCAATTTTGCGTACAGAGTTTTTCGCTACGGTGCGAACGCGCAAATCTTCTGGGCGGATGATGTCATTTTCATCTACATATTCTTTGATGATACGAATAAACTCTTCGCCATAACGCTTTGCTTTACCTGCACCAACGCCAGGAATGTTTTGCAATTCCTCTATGGTGATTGGATAAGAGGTTGCCATGGCTTCCAAACTGCCATCTTGGAAAATAACAAACGGAGGAACGTTTAATTTCTTACTTAATTTCTTCCGCAAGTCTTTGAGGATAGAGAAGAGGACATCATCTGCGGCGGCGCATGCTCCGATATTTGCCTCTAAATCAGTATCTTCATCATCATTATTTATTTCGATAGGCACCTCAAAACGTGTAGGGCGTTTGATGAATTTTTTGCCATCAGATGTCAGTTTAAGATCACCATAGGATTCTATATCTTGTTTAATATATCCTGCAATAAGTGCCTGACGTACAATAGCATGCAATACGCTCTCATCCTCATCTTCGCCTGAACCAAAGTTTTCCAACTCATCATGTTTATAGGAGATAACGGTGGAAGTCTTATTTCCTTTTATTATATCCACCACATGGCGTGAACGGAATTTTTCATTCAGTTGTTGAATTGTTTCTAGTATTAAGGTCAGCAACTCTGTTGCATCCATCATGCGATAGGTCTTGCGGCAGTTGTCGCAGTTTCCGCAGTTTTCTTGATGATATTCTTCGCCAAAATAGTGCAAAAGCATCTTGCGGCGGCAGAAATGCGACTCTGCATACGTTTGTGTTTCATAAAGCAACTTGTTACTTATCTCTTGTTCTGCAACAGGTTTACCTTGTTGGAACTTACGCATACGGTCAATATCCTTTGGAGAGAAGAAGCAGATACATTGTCCTTCGCCACCATCACGACCAGAGCGACCAGTTTCTTGATAATAGCCCTCCAATGATTTTGGAATATCATAGTGGATAACAAAACGCACATCGGGTTTGTCTATACCCATACCAAAAGCGATGGTGGCTACAATCACTTGCACTTTTTCCATCAAGAACGCATCTTGATTGGCGGTACGTGTTGCGGCGTCCATGCCTGCGTGATAGGGAAGAGAGGGGATGTTGTTTACACACAAAGTGGCGGCCAAATCTTCTACTGTCTTGCGGCTCAAGCAGTAGATAATACCTGATTTGCCATTCATGTTGCGGATGTACTTAACTATCTCTTTGTCAACGCTATCCGTTTTTGTGCGAACTTCATAATACAAGTTTGGACGGTTGAAGGATGATTTGAATACCTTCGCATGCATCATGTCCAAATTCTTTTGAATATCGTTTTGTACTTTTGGGGTGGCGGTAGCGGTGAGGGCGATGATTGGTGCTTTACCAATTCGCTCCACAATAGGATGAATACGACGATATTCGGGACGGAAGTCGTGACCCCATTCCGATATACAGTGCGCTTCATCAACCGCATAAAAGGATATTTTAATGCCTTTGAGAAAATCTACATTCTCATCTTTAGTCAATGATTCGGGAGCTACATACAACAATTTCGTCTTGCCTGAAAGAATGTCGGATTTCACCGCATTGATTTCTGGACGAGACAATGACGAGTTGATAAAATGTGCAATACCATCTTCGTCAGAGAAGTTACGCATAGCATCCACCTGATTTTTCATCAGGGCAATCAATGGAGATATGACTATAGCTACACCTTCCATCAATAGAGAGGGGAGTTGATAGCAAAGACTCTTACCGCCGCCTGTTGGCATCAGTACAAAGGTGTCATTTCCGTCCATCAAACTGTTGATGATTGCTTCTTGGTTGCCCTTAAAGGTATCAAAACCAAAATTGTGTTGTAGTGCTGCAATTAATTGTTCGTGTCGTGTCATAAGACAGTATTTCGTGTATATTATAATTAGGTTTATGTATTTCAAATTTAGTGCAAAGGTAAGTGATTTTTTTTATATATGCAAATCTTTTGGCAAAAAAAAATATTTTTTTATTTTTCCATGCTTTTCCAGTCCATTTTCTTTCCCCTCTCACCTCTCACCTTTCCCTTTTCACAAGCAGTCTCTACTATGAGATTACTATGTGATTACTATGTGATTACTATGTGATTCCTATACCTTCTTGTAGGATTCTTCTGTATATTCGAAAACGTTTGCGCAACAAAAATAGCACTTTTTTGCGCCTTTCGCTTGCGCGTGTGAAAAATATGTTGTAACTTTGCACCCGTTTTGCGAATATGTAAAATTCTATCGATAAAATACACGTCATGACAGAAAAACGCAACTTGTCCTTTGGACAGCTTTTTAACCTCAGTTTTGGATTCTTCGGAGTCCAGATTGCTTATGCACTTCAGAGTGCTAATATCTCTCGTATTTTCGCTACACTTGGCGCAGATCCTCACCAACTTTCTTTCTTTTGGGTACTCCCTCCATTGATGGGTATGATTGTGCAACCTTTGGTGGGTAAGTATTCAGACAAGACTTGGAACCGCCTTGGTCGTCGCAAACCTTATCTCATTGTGGGTGCGCTCATCGCAGTGGCGGTGATGTTGCTGTTGCCTAATGCGGGTAATTTCACTTTTGGACAATCGCTCTTCTTGGGCTTGAACGCAGCCATGTGGTTTGGTTTGTTCTCTCTTATGTTCCTTGACACCTCTATTAATATTGCTATGCAACCATTCAAGATGATGGTCGGCGATATGGTGAACGAGGAGCAAAAAGGTTTGGCTTATTCAATCCAATCATTCCTCTGCAACGCAGGTTCGTTGGCAGGTTACATCTTCCCAATCCTCTTTACTTGGGTAGGTATTGCTAACACGGCTCCAGAGGGTGTTATTCCTGATTCTGTGAAGTGGAGCTTCTATATTGGCGCAGGATTGTTAATTTTCTGTGTACTTTATACTTTCTTCACTGTGAAAGAGTTGAATCCAGAGGAGTATGCTAAATTCCACGGCATTGAACCTAAAAATGATGAGAAGAAACAAGATGCTAGTTTCATCAAACTGCTCATTAACGCTCCTTCTACATTCTGGACAGTAGGTTTGGTGCAATTCTTCTGCTGGGCTGCTTTCCTCTTTATGTGGACGTATTCGAATGGTGCTATCGCTACCCAATGTTTTGGTTGGGATGGCATTTCTACTGCTGCTGAGCCATTCCAAAACGCTGGTAACTGGGTAGGTGTTTGCTTTGCTATCCAAGCAGTTGGTTCTATGCTTTGGGCATTGATTATGCCTGCTTTGGAGAAGAAATTCCACAATAAGGGTGCATATGCTATCTCATTGATTGTTGGTGCATTAGGATTTATTTCTACGTTGTTTGTAACGAACCAATATGTATTGCTCGTTTCCTATGCACTCATTGGTGCTGCATGGGCGGCAATGTTGGCAGTGCCATTCACTATCTTGACCAACTCGCTCAAGGGTGACAATATGGGTTATTATTTAGGATTGTTCAACTGCACAATCTGTCTCCCACAAATTGTGGCGGCATTGATTGGTGGTTCTATCCTTAAATATATATGCGCGGGCTCGCAGGTAGGTATGTTGGTGGCAGCTGGTGTATTGCTCATCTTTGGTGCCGTCAGCGTAGTCCTCATCAAAGAAGGCAAAAAATAATATTGCTATACGCAACTACTCCCACTAGAGAAACTAGTATCACTAGTACTACTAATTTGCTACTATAAAACAAAACAATATTAAACAATTCAAAATTAATTAATCGTGATGAAAAACAAAACATTTTTGCTCGGTCTGTTGGCTGCATTATTCATGGTTCCTTCCATGATGTTTGCGCAAACAACAATTACGGGTACTGTTCTGGATGCATCAACGGCTGAACCTATCATTGGTGCCAACATTATTGTTAAAGGTACTACCAATGGTACTATCACCGATTTTGATGGTAATTTTATCCTTGCTGTTCAAGCGGGTACAACCCTTGAAATCAGCTATATGGGTTACAAAACAGTTGAAGTTCAAGCTGCTGATGGCATGAAAGTGGACTTGCAAGAGGACACTGAATTGTTGGATGAGGTAGTTGTTGTTGGTTATGGTGTTGTGAAGAAAAATGACGCAACAGGTTCTGTAACTGCAATTAAACCTGACGCAATGAACAAGGGTCTTACCACCAACGCACAAGACATGTTGGCTGGTAAAGTGGCTGGTGTCGTTGTTACTTCTAACGACGGTACTCCTGGTGGTGGTTCTACTATTCGTATTCGTGGTGGTTCTTCCCTTTCTGCTTCTAACGACCCTCTTATCGTTATTGACGGACTTGCGATGGATAACGACGGTGTGAAAGGTGTAGCTAACCCTCTTTCTATGGTTAACCCTAATGATATTGAGACATTTACTGTCCTTAAAGACGCTTCTGCTACTGCTATCTATGGTAGCCGTGCTTCTAACGGTGTCATCATTATCACTACGAAGAAAGGTGCTGCTGGTTCAAAAATGAAAGTATCTTATGATGGTAATGTCAGCGCAGGTATTCTCACCAATACGTTGGATGTGATGACTGGCGATCAATACCGCAAGTTCATGGAAGGTGCTACTGACCTCGGTACTGCGAACACAGATTGGCAAAAAGAAATCTATCGTACTGCTATCTCTACTGACCATACTGTCAGCCTCATGGGTGGTACAAAGAATATGCCTTATCGCGCTGCTATTGGTTACACCAACCAAAATGGTGTCCTCAAAACTTCTAATATGCAACGTGTTACCGCATCGCTCAACCTCTCTCCTACATTCTTGGATAAGCACTTGACTTTCAACCTCAATGCGAAAGGTATGTATATCTACAACCGCTATGCTGATGGTGGTGCTGTAGGTGCTGCACTTGCTTTTGACCCAACTCGCGAAGTAAAACCTGCTAATGGCTTGAAAGAGTTTGGTGGCTTCTATCAAACTCCAATGGGTGCTGATGCTTTGGGTGATCCAAACTGGACTGCACTGTCTAACACCAATACCCCTCAAAACCCTGTTGCACTTCTTGAGAACAAGAACGACCGCGCAAACTCTGGTGCTTTCGTAGGTAATCTCGAAGTGGACTACAAGATTCATGGCTTTGAGGACTTGCGCCTCCACGCTAACTTCGGTGCTGACTACTCTTTTGGTAAACAACGCACAGTTATTCTCCCAACATCTTATTCAAACAACTATTATGGTTGGGATGGTTATGACCAAATGGCAAAATACAACCTCCAATTCAACGCGTATGCGCAATATTATAAGGACTTCTCTGAAACACAACACTTCGACATCATGGCTGGTTATGAGTGGCAACACTTCCGCCGTGAATCATTCTCAGAGGGTAGCGGTTTCGTTGGTCCTGATGCTTTTGCTGCACGCGATATGGAGAAACGCCACAACTATTCTACCAACAAGTTCGCTACTGAGAGTTACCTCGTTTCTTTCTTCGGTCGTGCAAACTGGGTAGGATGGAATCAAGTAATGCTTACTGCTACTGTTCGTGCGGACGGTTCTTCACGCTTCGCGAAGGGTAATCGTTGGGGTATCTTCCCTTCTGTTGCATTGGGTTGGAAGATTAAAGAGACTTTCTTGCAAGATGTTAACTGGCTCAATGATCTCAAACTCCGTGCGGGTTATGGTATCACAGGTCAACAAAACCTCTATAGCGATTATATGGGTCTTATCCTTTATTCGCTCAGTAAAGAGTATGCTGACTATACTTTCGGTGAAATTGACCCTGAGACTGGCGATTATATCTATTATCAATCAGCTCGTCCTCAAGAATACAACTTTGATTTAACTTGGGAGAAAACTACTACCTACAACGTAGGTCTTGACTTTGGTTTCCTCAACAACCGTATCACTGGTAATCTTGATTACTACTATCGCTATACTACAGACCTGATTTCTAAAGTAGATGTGCCTATGGGTACAAACTTCAAGAACCAAGTATATTCTAACATTGGTTCACTCTCTAACCAAGGTGTGGAAGTAATGTTGAATGGTGTGGCAATTGATAATAAAAACCTCAAATGGGATATGGGTCTCAACTTTACTTATAACATTAATAAGATTGAAGACCTTACTTCTGGTCAAGGTGAAAACTACTTCGTTACTACTGGTGGTGTAAGTTCTGGTACAGGTAACACTATCCAACGTCACCAAGAAGGTTATGCTGCTAATACATTCTTTGTATATGAGTCATATCGCACAAAGAAAGGTGTGTTAGAAATCCGCGATCAAAACGGTGATGAGACTATCAACGAGAAAGACTTGGTGCCTTATCACAAAGCTGCTCCAGATTTCCAAATTGGTTTCCAATCAAAATGGCAATTCTATAACTTCGACCTCAGTTTCTCTCTCCGTGCAAACATTGGTAACTATGTTTACAACGATGTACTTGCAGGTAAGATGCAAAGCATGAAGACCCTCTCTCGTGAAGGTGGTTACACCAACGTAATGTTGGCTGCTCAAAAACCTTATAATGATATTCTCAATAGTAAGACTGTTACCACCGATAACGCATGGCGTATGTCTGAGTTTATCGAGAATGCTTCTTTCTTGCGTTGCGATAACATTACCTTGGGTTATACATTCGATGAGGCAAAAGTGAAAGCACGTATCTTTGCTACTGTTTCTAACCCATTTGTAATCAGTGGCTACCGTGGTCTTGACCCAGAGGTTAATGGTGGTATTGACAACAATATGTATCCACGTTCAATGAACACTGTTTTGGGTGTTAGCTTGCAATTCTAATCTAAAATAGGAGGACACTTCTATAAAATAATTAATATGAATATGAAAAAGTTTATTAAAATAGGCGTTTTTGCGGTTCTTACCGTTTTTGGAATGACCGCTTGCGTAGGCGATTTGGATGTTGAATCAATCGATCCAAATAACGTATCTGCCATTAACCCTGACCAACTTTTGGGTAAGATATACGCTACACTTGGCACTACTGGTCAACAAGGTCCTGCTGGTAATGGCGATATCGAAGGTTTGGATGAAGGTACTTCTTCACTCTATCGTATGACATACGAGCTAAACGAATTCCCATCTGATCAAGTGTTCTGGATTTGGCCTGACGTAGGTGTGGATGATGTACGTAAAGCAACTTGGACTTCTGATAACGCTCTCGTGCGTGGTGCTTATTGCCGTTACATTTTCGACATTACTCTCTGCAACACCTATCTTGATAGTTATGCAGAATATGATGCCGCTAAAACAGCTGAAGTACGTTTTATCCGTGCACTCAACTATTGGTACTTGCTTGATATGTTTGGTGCTTGTCCTTTCAATATCACTGAAGACGAAATGGCTGCTTATGCAAAAGCTGGTGAATTGATGGGTGAGTATGAGGATTATCCAAAGATGATTTCTCGTAAAAACTTGTATGATTGGATTGAAGCAGAGTTGCTTGACATTGAAGATAAATTGACTGTTGACCGCAATACATTCTACTATCGTGTGGACAAAGTGGCAGCACAAATGCTTCTTGCACGTCTGTACCTCAATGCACAAGTTTACACTGCTGACCCTGCTCAAGAGTATGCAATCGCTTCTGGTACTGCACAATGGGCTAAAGCTGCAGAATACGCTAAGAAAGTAATGGATGCTACCACTCTTGCATCTCAATACAAATATCTCTTCATGGGTGACAACGACAACCGTTCCGCTGTAAATGATGCGTACAAAGAGATTATTCTCCCTGTAGCTCAAGAGGGTAGCCATATCCAAAGTTATGGTGCTTCACTCTTCCTCCTCGCATCATTCTACACCGATGGTTTGCCTTCATGGGGTATTACACAATCTTGGAAATGTATGCGTACACGTAAACAACTTGTATCTCTCTTCTTCCCAACTGCTGCAAACTGGAATGTTCCTACTGCTATGGAGAATCCTACAGGTTGGTTTACTACAAATGCTGCATTGATGGAAGAGATTGCAAAATGTCCTTATCCACTTGGTGATGCTACTGTATTGACTGCTAAAGCTAATGATGATCGTGCATTGTTCTGCAACTATCGCGAATATAACGATTCTTCACTCATCATCTGCAACCTCAACCGTGAGAATGCTACTGATAAGTTCTTCTCTGGTTGGTTGTGTACCAAGTTTACCAATGAGATGGCTGACCCTGACCGTGTACGTACACACACCGATCAACCAGATATGGACCTTCCACTCATGCGTGCTGCTGAAGCATACCTTACCTATGCAGAAGCACAATTCCGTTTAGGCAATACTGCTGATGCTTTGACTACTATCAACGAGCTTCGCGCACGCGCTAACGCTACTGAACTTACTTCTGTTACAGAGAATACCCTCCGCGATGAGTGGGGACGTGAGTTCTTTGCTGAAGGACGTCGTCGTACTGACCTCGTGCGTTTGGATATGTTCGTAGGTAAAAAATATGGTTGGGAGTATAAGGCTGGTAACCAATTCGGTCAAAAAGCAATTGAGAGTCACCGTGTGGTATTCCCATTGCCATTGTCTGATGTCACGGCTAACCCTAACCTCAAACAATATACTGACAAGTATTAATAATAGAATAGACAAAAGTCTTATATAAACAAATTTTATTAACTAATTAATTCATTAAAAAAGTTATGAAGAAATTCTTATTTGCAGCTCTTGCTGTAGCAACCGTAGCTTTTGTAGGTTGCAAACCTGAGACTTGCCCTGTATGCGGTGAGGAAGAGTGCGTATGCGAAGAAGTATGCGACGTATGTGGTAAGAACCCATGTGAATGTGACACAACTGCAACAACTGACATGCCTGTAGTTGCTGCTACTGAAGGTGCCGTTACTATCGTATGGAATGCTGTAGGTTTTACTCCATGTTTGGAAGAGGGTAACCAACTCGTATTTGCTGGTGACTACAATGGTTACAACACCGATCCTACTGCTATGGCTAAATTTGAGGCTATTGAAGGTTACGAAGGTTGGTGGAAAGCTGTGATCACTCCTGCTGATCCTGCTGCTACTCCAGTTTTGGCTGGTAAACCTTGCGCTCTCTACTTGGATGGTACTTTCCCATCAAGCTGGGATCACCAATGGTTGAACGTAAAGGATGGTGCTTGCGAAGTTATCGACGGTGACGCTACTCTCGAGGTTGAGTACGAGGTTGAGTCTAAACTCATCGTTAACAGCAACTCTTCTGTAGTTTATGTTCGTTCTTATGGCTTCAAGACCGATCCTTGCGTTGAGCCAGATAAGTTTACTGTAAGTTTGAAAGCTACTGCTCCTGAACTTCCAGAAGAATCTATCGTTTACGCTGTAGGTTCATTCAACGGTTGGACTGCTGATGCTACTCCAATGACTCTTGAGAATGGTGTTTGGAGTGTAACCCTTGAGGAGGTTGTTATGGGTGCTGAGTACAAATATGTAGTTAATGGTTCTTGGGACTATGAGGAGTTGCTCGAGGCTGCTGAAGGTGCTGCTTGCGCTGAAGGTCTTTCTGGCAACCGTGTACTCAATGACGTTGATGTAAATGACGTTATTGCTAACTTCAAGGATGTTACTATTATGAAGTGTGATCCAAAAGATATCACCGTTAAGGCTCAAGTTCCTGCTGCATGGACTGATACTATCACTGCATGGGTATGGGCAACTGGCGAAGAAGGCGCAGAGGTTGTTCCTACTAAAGACGGTGACTGGTATGTATATACCCTCAACTGCACTGAGTTGAACATCATCTTCAAGAATGGTCATGGCTGGAATGGCGACAAGAACCAAACTGAGGACCTCAAGGGTATCAGAGCTAACGTTTGCTATCAACTCGCTCAAGAGGGTGAGGCAAAAGCTACTGCAACTGCTGTAGATTGCCCTGCTGCTGAGTAATTATTCAATAAGACTTTGATTCAACTTACCATTGGTTGAATCCACGCTACCCGAGATTTTCGGGTAGCGTTTTTTTATACATAAATTTGCATATTTCAAAAAAATGTATTACCTTTGCAGAGAATTATTATAAATCTATTAGTAATAATCATGAAGAAACTACTACTTTTATCTTTGTTGGTATTCGCGTTGTGCGCTTGTAATTCTCCGATAGACAATTATCCCGATCCAGTAGTGGGTAGTTATGCATATGGGGCTGACTGCTCATGGATTAGTGAGCAAGAAGCGGATGGAGTACTCTTTTATGATTCTCTGGAGCAAGCTACAGATGGTATGCGTGTGATGCGCGATGCAGGTATGAACGCTGTACGTCTTCGCGTATGGGTCAATCATTCTACAGGTTGGTGCAACAAAGAGGATGTAATTGCCAAAGCCAAACGTGCTACTGCGCTTAAACTGCGTGTGATGATAGATTTCCACTATTCCGACTTTTTTGCAGACCCTGGTCGCCAAAATATTCCTGTTGCATGGGCTGATTATAACATTGAGCAGATGAAGCAAGCGGTGGCTGACCATACTACCGATGTACTTTCTGCCTTAAAAGCAGAAGGTGTAACCCCCGAATGGATTCAGGTTGGCAATGAGACACGCAACGGTATGCTATGGCCTATGGGACAACTTTGGAATGATAGCGGTGATTTGCCTAATGGATGGAAAAATTATGCTGTGCTCACTACTGCGGGATATAAAGCTTGCAAAGCTATTTTTCCTGAAGCACAAGTGATTGTACATATAGATAATGCCTACCAAAATAATAATTGGTTCTTCCGAAAACTGAAACAACATGGCGGTAAATTTGATATGATAGGCTTGAGTCATTATCCTATGATGAAGCAATGGTCGGGCAAAGATTGGGATGAAATGAACGAACTTGCAGCTGCAAATATTAAATTATTGCATGGTGAGTTTAATTGCCCAATAATGGTGGTAGAAATTGGTACTATGGCATCATCAGAAGCAAAAGCGGTGGAAGTGATAGAAGACTTCCGCCAACGTGTAGATGCATTGGATTATATGAAAGGAATATTCTATTGGGAACCACAAGTATATAATAGTTGGCGGCCAAAAGAATATATTGAATTAGGGTGGGGAGCATACAATATGGGTGCTTTCACCTCAAAAGGACAACCAAATAAAGCACTAAAAATGCTATGGAAGAGATAATGAAGTCCTACGGATGTGATACTATCTATCCGTTAAGAACCCGTCATGAACCCGTCATGAACCCGTAATAGACAAGTAACCTACAAATAATTAGTAGCATGAAAATTCTAATTTTAGCAATCACTTCCCTGCTCACTTCTTGGCAATTCGCTAAAGAGCAGAATGACCACCAAATGCCAGTGGCAGAAGCCTCCACATGGCAAGAAGTAACTGTACCGCATGATTGGGCCATCTATGGTCCATTCGATCGTGCTAATGACTTGCAAAACGTGACCGTTTGGCAAAATGGCGAGACCTTCCCAACAGAGAAAACAGGTCGCACTGGCGGTCTGCCATACATGGGTAGTGCATGGTACAAAACCATTCTTCCCCTCCAGGGGGAGTTAGAGGGGGCTTATTTTCTCCTCTTTGATGGAGCAATGAGCGAGGCAGAGGTCTTTGTCAATGGACAAAAAGTGTGCTTCTGGCCATATGGCTACAATGCCTTCCATTGTGATATTACATCTGCTCTGACCGTTGGCGACAACGAAATTGCAGTTCGCCTCCAAAACCGCGAGCAGAGTAGCCGCTGGTACCCAGGTGCAGGACTCTTCCGCAATGTGCATTTCATTCATAAACCCCATGTATATGTTCCTATTTGGGGCACACATATCACTACACCTTATGTGACTGAGGAATTGGCTGCTGTGAATATCAAAACACGTGTAGAAAATGCACTCAACAAACATATTGAGTTGCGCACTTCGCTTATTCATAAAGCAACTGGAGAAGTGGTGGATTCGCTTGTTAGTCACTACGACGTGAAGCACAACCTGCCTTTGGAACAAAATATCACTATCAATAATCCTGCTCTCTGGTCGCCTGAAACGCCTAACTTGTATGTCGCTCGCACCTGTGTGATTGCAGATAGCGTATATCAAGAAACGGTAGAAACTACTTTTGGTGTGCGCAGCGTACAGATTGTACCAAATATAGGATTCTTACTCAATGGTAAAGTGCGTAAGATCCAAGGTGTATGCTTGCACCACGATTTAGGACCTTTAGGTTCTGCAATTAGTCGCGATGCACTGCGCCGCCAACTGCTCATGCTCAAGGAGATGGGCTGCGATGCTATTCGCACTTCACACAATATGCCTGCGCCAGAGCAAATCGAACTATGTGATGAACTGGGACTCATGGTCATGTGCGAGCCCTTCGATGAGTGGGATTGGGCTAAGTGCAAAAATGGCTACCACCGTTTCTTCAACGAGTGGGCAGAGCGCGATATGGTGAATATGCTACATCACTTCCGCAACAACCCAAGTATCGTCATGTGGTCTATCGGTAACGAAGTGCCTACACAATGCGCCCCTGAGGGATATAAGATTGCCAAAATGCTCCAAGATATCTGCTTGCGCGAAGATGGCACACGTCCTTGTACCGCAGGTATGGATCAAGTGACCTGTGTGTTGGAGAATGGCTTTGCCAGTGTACTCCAAATCGTTGGTCTCAACTACAAGGCATACCGCTACGAGGAGTCCTACCAACGTACCCCTCAACACCTGATTCTTGGCTCAGAGACTGCCTCTACCGTTTCTTCGCGCGGTGTTTATCTCTTGCCCGCAGTACCAGATAATACGGATCATATCACCAATCGCAATCATCCAGGAGGCAATAGCCAAACCAACCAATGCTCGGGTTACGACCTTCAGTATTGCCCATGGAGTAATGTGCCAGACGAGGACTTCCGTAATATGGATGACTATACATGGACGATTGGTCAGTTCGTTTGGACAGGTTTCGACTACTTAGGCGAACCCTCTCCATGGGATACCGATGCATGGCCAAGTCACTCTTCCTACTTCGGTATCATTGACCTTGCAGGTATTCCTAAAGATCGCTACTACCTCTATCGCTCTATGTGGCGCAAGGATGTACACACGGTACATCTCCTTCCTCATTGGAATTGGAACGCGGGCGACACCGTACCCGTGATGGCATACACCGATGCTGAGGAAGGTGAACTCTTTGTCAATGGCAAGAGTATGGGTAAGGTACGCAAACTCACTCGCGAAGAGTCTGAAGCCGCTATTCAGGCAGGCGACCCATTGGGCTTGCAACGCCGCTATCGCCTCATCTGGGATAATATTCCATACGAGGCTGGTGAGATGAAGGTTATTACACCTGTAGGCGAGGCTATTCGCAAGACCGCAGGCGCACCACACCATATTGAAATGTATGTAGAAGATATTCCTGCAACTGACAGCAAACCAATGCACTTCGTGCGTGTACGTGTCTGCGATAAGAACGGCAATGTTTGTCCACAAGCCAATCATCTCATTCGTTTCTCCACCAAAGGCGAAGGACGCTTCCGCGCCGCAGCTAATGGCGATGCAGCTAATCTAGACCTTTTCCATATACCTCAACACCACGCTTTTGCAGGCGAATTGACGGCTATTGTAGAAGGAAGTTGCACATTGACCGCTACTGCAAAAGGACTGAAAAAAGCAATAATAACCATTCAATAAATACAATACTATGAAACTCGAAGAATTAAAATCTGCTTACGAGGCAGCGTATCAAAAATCAGCAACCGATATTTTCTTTTCACCCGGTCGTGTCAACTTAATTGGGGAACATACCGACTACAACGGTGGCTTCGTCTTCCCATGTGCATTGAGTTTTGGTACATATCTTTTATTGGCTCCCAATACTGAGAAAAAAATCCATTTCCGTTCCTTGAATGTGGAAGCAGTATATTCGCTGGAGCTGACCCAACTCACAGAGCCATTGCCCGATAAGGCGTGGGCGAACTATCCGCTGGGTGTCTTGGCACAATTCGTGAAGCGCGGTGTGGCAATTGAGCAGGGATATGATATCCTCTTCTGGGGCAATGTACCCGCAGGTGCAGGACTGAGCAGTAGTGCCGCCATGGAGGTGGTGACTGCCTTTGCATTCAACGAACTGTTGGGTACGGGCTACGACCGCACCGAATTGGCTAAGATTGGGCAGGCCGCTGAACATGAGTTTGCAGGTGTGATGTGCGGAATCATGGATCAGTTTGCATCTTCACAAGGCAAGAAAGACCACGCTATTTATCTCAACTGCGATACATTGGAGTTTGATTTAGTTCCAGTTAAATTGGAAGGTATCAAAGTGGTAGTGTCGAATACTCACTCGCCTCACCACCTTGATTCAGGTGCTTACAACGACCGCGTGCGTCAATGCCAATTGGCTGTTCAGCAGATTAGTGCTGTTCGCCCAATCAAAAATTTGGCAGAACTTTCTCAAGCTGATTTCAATCAAGTAGAACATGCTATCACTGATGAAGTCGCTCATCGTCGTGCACGCCATGTTGTGGGCGAAGTGCAACGCACCAAGGATGCAGTAGAGGCATTGCAACAGGGGAATATTGAGTTATTTGGCAAACTGATGACGCAGAGCCATATCTCTCTTCGTGATGACTATGAAGTAACGGGCTTACAACTCGATTCATTGGCAGAGGCAGCATGGAAAGTAGAAGGCGTATTGGGTAGCCGTATGACGGGCGGTGGCTTTGGCGGCTGCACCGTATCATTGGTGCGCGATGAAGCAATCCCTACGTTCATCGAGCAAGTAGGTGCCGAATATACAGAAAAAACAGGATTGAAAGCTGATTTCTATATCGCTGAAATTGGCGACGGTGCACACCGTATATGCTAACTCTATATTCAAAATTCTTAATTCATAATTATGAATATCGAATCATTCAATACTCGCATAGATGGCAAGCGTGTGACATTATGCACACTGACCAATCGCAACGGTTTGCAAGCTCAAATCACCAATTATGGTGCGAAAGTGGTATCATTGATTGTTCCCAATAAGCAAGGCGAGAAAGCTGATGTGGTGTTGGGCTTCTCCACTTTTGAAGAATGGCAAAAGCAAGAAACCTATTTCAATGCCATCATTGGCCGCTATGCCAACCGTATCAAAGACGGTAAGTTTGCCATTGATGGAGTAGAGTATCAATTGCCTATCAACAATGGTACCAATTCTTTGCATGGTGGCGTACATGGTTTTAACGAAAAGGTGTGGGATATTGTTGGGCAATCTACATATTCCGTTTCATTGCATTATCGTGCAAAAGATGGTGAGGAAGGTTACCCTGGCAACTTAGATGTGTATGTTACCTATTCACTAACCAAAGATAATGCGCTTTCTATTGTCTATGAGGCAAAAACAGATAAGCCAACTATCTTAGGCTTTACCAATCATGCTTATTTCAATCTTGAAGGAGAGGGTAGTGGTACAGTGCACAATCATCAGTTGCAAGTGTTTGCGGATGAATATACACCGTTTGATGATACTGCATGCCCTACGGGCGAGATTCTTTCGGTGGAAGGTACACCAATGGATTTCCGCGAGATGGTGCGTGTAGGCGATCGTATAGATGATGCTTTCTTTGCTTCAGGACGTGGTATAGACAATAATTTTGTGCTACGCCCTATCCCTGAAGGACAAAAAATGCTTCATGCAGCTACCTTAGTTGCAGGCGGTAGAGAAATGCAAGTATGGACTACTCAACCTGGGTTACAAGTCTATACAGGCAATTGGGTGGAGCAACATGTGGGCAAGAGTGGTAAGCTGTACGATGAGCAACATGCCATTTGCCTCGAAACACAAAATTTCCCAGATAGTCCGAATCATGATAATTTTCCATCGCCTATATTGCGACCTGGAGAAATTTATTATTCACGAACCGATTACCGATTCGTATAAATGATTCACATATTAAAGATTATCCGCTGCTTTATGAGAACAATAAAAGCAGCGGATAGTATTTTATAGATGGATAGTGTTTTATAGATAAGGGTTGTACAATTTTTCGTGTGCAATAGTGGTGGGATATCCGTGACCAGGGTACACTTGTGTTTCTTCAGGAAGAATCACTAATTTTTTGAGTGAACGAATGAGTGTTCCCATGTCACCACCAGGTAAATCTGTTCTGCCGATAGACTCTTGGAACAGAGTGTCACCAGTAAACAATATTTTCTCCTTAGGCAGGTAATAACATACGCAGTCTTCTTTGTGTCCAGGAGTGGCAATCACCTCTATATGCCAATCTGTGTGTGGAAGTGCCAATATACCCTCTTGAGGCTGAATGATAGGGGTAAGGTTATACGTTTGTTGTATGAACTCTATGCCACACACATGGTCAGGGTGCGCATGCGTGATAAGCAAGGCTATAGGGTGTAAGTGTTGCTTGGTAATATAGTCAGCAAAACGTTGCTGTTCGCGTTCATCATACATTCCTGCATCAATGATAATCGCTTTTCCATTATCATCAGCTAAAATATACGTGCACTCACGATAGGGATTAAAATAAAATGTCTTTAATGTCATTTCCTCTAACTTTTTGCCTATAACCAATAGGTGCTAAGCACCGTCCAATAGCGTAGCTTCCTATAACCTACAAAGGTAGATACACTACTGATTTCTCTTTGTACCAATCACCTGCAAACATTTTTGATATATCGGTGATTTCTACATATTTCTGAAATGGTTGTATCTCTCCTTGCAAGTTTCCACCCTTAAGTACCATTAAACCATTGGGCATGGCATTTTGATGGTTATGACTAACGTTTTTGCGAATTAGTTTCACTAAATCTGGAAGGGGCATCACTGCTCTACTAATCACGAAGTCAAATTTTCCTTTTTCTTCTTCTGCTCTTTCTTGGATGCAAGTCACATTGGGAAGTTCAATGGCTTTTGCAATCTCTGAGGCAACTCTTATTTTTTTACCGATGCTATCAATGAGTGTAAATTGACATTCAGGAAACAAAATAGCCAATGGAATACCAGGAAAACCACCTCCAGTGCCTACATCGAGTAGGGTAGTGCCAGGTTGAAATGTGAGTACTTTGGCTATAGCGAGTGAGTGAAGAATATGATGTGGGTATAAATTATCAATATCTTTCCGCGAAATTACATTGATTTTGGCATTCCAATCGCGATAAAGTTCGCCTAAGGCAGTAAATTGCTGTATTTGTAGAGAAGTCAAGGAAAAATGCTCCTTGACTTTCTCTACACCTACAATGTCTAATGGATTGATATTCATATCAAATTATCCAAGGTTGGTGAATACGTTTTGTACATCCTCGTCCTCTTCGATTTTGTCAATAAGCTTTTGTACGCTTTCCATTTCTTCCTCGCTGAGGGTTTTGGTGTCGTTTGGAATACGAACAAATTCGCAAGATTGAATTTCAAATCCGTTGTCTTCCAAATATTTTTGCATTTGTGAGTATTGGTTGAAGTCTCCATAGATGACAATAGTGCCTTCTTCCTCATCATGAGCAAGTTCTTCTACTCCGAAGTCAATCAACTCCAATTCAAGTTCATCCAAATCAATGCCCTCTTTGCCAGTTACCGTGAAGCATGCTTTACGGTCGAAAAGGAATTGCAAGCAGCCTTGGGTTCCTAAGTTTCCACCATGTTTAGTGAAATAACTGCGAATGTTGGCTACTGTACGCATATTGTTATCGGTAGCAGTCTCCACAAAGATTGCTACACCATGAGGACCATATCCCTCGTAGCAAATCTCTTTATAGCCCTCAGATGATTTATCGGTAGCTTTTTTGATAGCGCGCTCGATATTCTCTTTTGGCATATTCTCCTTCTTACATTGTTGCATCAATGTACGCAGACGAGGGTTGCTATCAGGATCTGGACCACCATCGCGTGCTGCCATGGTGATTTCCTTGCCCAATTTAGTAAATACTCGAGCCATGTGGCCCCAACGTTTCAGTTTTGTTGCTTTGCGATATTCAAACGCTCTTCCCATATGTTAATAATTTTAATAGTTATATTATTAGGATATTTTAATATGTTTGTTCTATTATATATGTCTGTTTTATTGAATACTAATCGTATTTTGTGCTTTCTTTTTGCTTGTACCCACTACAATGGCTAATCCCATTGCTACATTCACATAGCTTGTTTGATATGGCAAAAGTATTTCCTGACCTTCAACAGCATATCCTGCGAAGTTCATTGGAATATAGTCTGCAGCTACTGTCAGCATTATTCCATCGTATGGAGCAATTGACACTGCGGCTCCCACGTTGCTTGAATGACCATTCAGCAAGGAATATGAAACAGCAAGATTAAAACACCTAAATGGACGGAATGCTGCACCAAAAGTGATTTCTTCAGACACTTGCGAATTGTAGAAACGTGTGCGTGAATAAATACCCACTCCTACACGTTCCTCCCAAACATGAGCATCTACACCTACATGCAAATTAGCTGTTAGCATGCTGCTAAATGGCTTGTTCTCTGGTGCATGGATATGTAGTGCATTCATATATTGGCTTAAATTTTCACCTAAATCCTCCATGAAAGCGTCGGATTGGAAATTACCATTTTGGTCGGTATAATCTTCGTATTTGAGATCGCCTAAACCATTGAAGGTAGTATCCATGGTAACAAAAGAGTTACCTCCTTTATGCCAGTGGATCAATCCTAAATCGGTGACGGAAGCATTCACTTGTAGGTATTTGAATGGCTTGTAAGTGACACCTAAATCCAATGCTCCACCAATACCTGACGGTTTAAAATCTTCAATAAGTTGGTTTGGGAAATAGTTTTCTGGCAAACCGCTACCATCTAAAAATCCTTCTAACATTTTGGTGTTAATTAATCCTGCCAATTGAATATTTCCATCGCCACGCAGTACGGTTGACTCTTGCGAGCTATTCATACCCAATTCATTGAAATATCCTCTCATGTAAGCATGTCCCAAAACGAGTTTAAGTTTACCACCTACGGTCCATTTGTCATTAATAGCATGTGAATAGCCAAGAGCTACTTCTGTGTACATGGATGCAGAGATATTGAGTGCATTGAGATTAATGTTATTCAAGCTCTGCCCAAGGAGAGGACCAAAGGTGTTTTTAGGCAAACCAATGCCCATACCAATTCGCTCAGAAATGTTGAGATGAAAATACCCTTTCTCTTTAGCAACGCGAGCACCAAAACTGAGAAGATTTAATTGCATGTTTGCATTGATGTTGAGAATATCAGGCAATTTATTCCACAATTGCCCTTCTGCATTTGGGTGAAGGGCAGTAATTGTTTTGCCCGTAGTAGGATCTTGGAAAATCAAATCCTTCATTGTCAATGCGTTATTTCCGACGCCCAAAGTGGTGTAACCTAAAGCAGGGAGCAAAACGTATACTCTACTATGCGGTTGAAATGCGGGGTTAATCGTATGGCGCATAGGCGCATTATGCAAGAAGTATAGAGTATTTACCTCTTGTGCTTGCACTTGCATGCTTATTATTGCGATAAATGCAAGTATATATTTAGAAATCGCTTTCATGTTCAATATATTTAGAGTATTTATTACATCATTCCATTTACATCTACAATAGCCTTCACATCAGCGGTAACACCTGCTTTGATGATAACTGCAGCCTCTGGTGTGAGCTTAACAACTGTATCATTGTCTTTTAATTTAGCTTGTAATTCAATGTTTTTTACCGATGCTATCTTTTCAAAATCATCTTTTGTGACATTAAGAATAATCTGATTTGTACTTGGTTTGGTAGCAAATCCATCTACAATAGCTTCTGGTTGAGATAACTTAAGTTCTAATTTGTCTGCTTCCATGCTGCTCAATTGTACTGGGGTACCATCTGCTGTGAGGAAGGAGACAAGTGCTTCAATGTTAAATGGAATCCAGTTCTCAATGGTAAGATATAATTTGAGTTCTGCTTTTTCTATGTCCTGTATAAATTCTGCTTCTGCAAGCAGTGAATCTAATTGAAAGGCAGTTAGATTGATATCTCGCATCGTATCACAATATGCAAAATGCACATTGTTTTTAAACTCAAATGGAACATGAATACCCAAGGTCATATTCAAATGTGTGTTGTTGGTAATACGGAATTGTGTTTGGGTAGAAGTAGAATCAATACCAATTTGATAGTCATACGACACTTTATCAGGGTGAATTGTTAATAGTTCATCAATATTACCATTGCTTTCTGTGTAATCAATACGAATAGAGTCAATAGTGGTAGCATCGTATGGAGCATCCATCGCAATTTTGCTTGGGAATCTGAACGTTTTGCTTTTAGAACCATCAAAGGTTGCATGGCGATATTCCCCTTCCTTGGATGATACATTCAATGCGTTTACTGTAGCTGCCAATGGAACGGAGAAACCGTGTTCGATCGTGAAGAAGATGCTTGGTCTGTTCAATGGTAAAATTGTGCCATCAAAAGCTTTCCAACCTGCCCAGAAATTTTCGATGGGGCGATTAAGGATGGAGTCTTGTACTAAGTTTGGCATTTTTACATAACCAAATACTGCATCAAAATCTAATTCATCCACACGAACACTAAATGCTAAAGCAGATGACTCTTGAAGAGAGAGTTCGTTTGATGTATGAATTTGGAAATGTACATTCATTTTGATAGAGTCCAACACGTTTTCTAATGATGGTAATTGGTTAGGATCTTTCATCAACACTACGTGCACATCTTTCAACTCAATAGGCATTTCTACGCCCATGCCATATTGTCCAATAGGTGCAGATAGTGTATTACCTGAAGCGCAATGAAACCCATTTAGAATCTCAACATCGATTTTTTTTATATCTTTGGATGAAAGAGCAAAATTTTTTGGGGCTACTTTGGTGTAGAAATGGATTAAATCTACAACAATACTATCCAAACGTTGATTTTCTAAGTCCTCATTCATATTAGACAAAGATATGTCAATCGGGAATGATAAATCAATCGTTTTTCCCGCAGGAATGACATAATTGGAATATTCGGGATAGTTGGCAAGAAGTTCTTTGGCAAAATCCAATGTGTATTCACCTTCTAACTTCATTTTTTGAAGGTCAATTAATGACAAATCTTCTGAGAATTGCATGGTGTCGGAATAGATATATTGTCCATGCTCGTCCACATATACACCTTGAATAGTGGAATCGCCAAGGATATCACCCAATTTAATGTTCACTGATCCCAGTGGGATTGATAAGGATGTTTCTACAGTCGCACTCATGTCAATGTTATTCAAATCAACATTGGCTTTGCAGGCACTCAAAACAATACTCAAAAAACACGCATACAAGATAGCGGTCACTTTAATAGTACGTTTCATATCAATAATTTTTTAGTTAATAAATGCAAGTAATTTGTAATTGAACCGCAAAGGTACAACTTTTTTTGCAAATAAACAAATGTTTATTTATTTTTTGCAATATTTGTTAATAAATATACACATTCAGTGGCGCGTGTCACTGCTGTATATAGCCATCGGTAGTAGTTTTTATCTCGATTTTCGATAGGGATATTGCCTGGGTCAATAAATACGCGTTTCCATTGTCCGCCTTGCGCTTTGTGGCATGTAACGGTATATGCAAAGCGGATTTGTAGGGCATTATAGTAGGGTGATTCAAAGATTGCCTCGATTAATTTTTTTCGGTTTTTCTGCAATTCGGGGTAATCTTCACTTATTCGTTCAAAGAGTGTACGATGTAATTGATGATTGGCTTCTGGTGACTCTGTGGTTAGGGTGTCCAACCATAATACGACATCAATTTCCCAATCGTAATCAACTGCTTTTAAGGAGGCATCAACAAACTGAAAACCATACATTTCGCGCCAGTTTCTCAGTCGTACAATCTCCATCATATCGCCATTGGCAAGGAATGGAATGTTTTCGTATTCTTTGGTCCAATAATAGTTGTTTTTGCTAATCATTAGCCTATCGCCAGAAGATAATTCTTCTTCTCTCCATAGCACGCGTGCGCGCACACCTTGATTATAAAGGTTTGTACGGCGATTGGTACGGGTGAGAATAATCGTTTCTTCAAGCCCAACATCTTGATAAGATTTTTCTAATAAATCAATGAAATTCTGTCCGTCAAACTCTTGAAAATCAGTAGTGAATTGAAAATCGAATGTAGGATTTGGGGTGGCGATTTGTTGGCGTATTTCTGTTGCGTTAAGCAGGATCCCACTATCTAATGCTTGGCGGGCTACTTGGGTGAGGGTGTAGGAAGATATTTGTAACCCATACCCAGCCAAATAATCGCTATTTAGGGCGGGGGACAGTTCTGAACCTACAGGAGGTAGCTGAGCATCATCACCAATGAGTAATAAACTGCAACGTTCTCCAGAAAAGATATATTGCATTAAATCATCCAGCAACATGCCTGTACCAAAAATAGCGTTGTCGCGTTCTCCTGAAATCATGGATGCTTCATCCACTATAAATATTGTGTCGCGATGAGCGTTATAGGATAAGGAGAAGCCTTCACTGCCTAATTTATCTTGGCGATAGATGTATTTATGAATGGTGTATGCGGGATTTTTTGCGTGATGGGCTAACACTTTCGCAGCGCGCCCTGTAGGGGCTAAAAGTACCATGGATTGATTCAACTCTTTCATGGCTCGTACTAATGCTGCCATGATGCTGGTTTTACCAGTACCTGCATAACCGCGCAGTACAAATGTTTTACGCTCTTCACGGGATAAAATGAATTGCGATAACAAATGCAATAATTCTGCTTGTTCACCATTCGGAACGAAGGGTAAAGCTTGAAGAATCCTATTTTTTATGAAATTTTCGAGCAAAATGCAGTAAAAATTTGGTCAGTTCAAAAAAAAGCAGTACCTTTGCAGCGTCTTAGGGTAAGTCCTACACGACCAGCTCCCTCTGAACTCCCCCAGGTCTTGATCGAAGCAAGGGTAAGAGGTTGTAGCGGTGCGATGTAGTCAGCTTACCCTTTTTTGTTTTTATTTACGGCAACTTGGACAACTTCTTCTCCTTGCTTATTCCTTATATTTGTGTCCCATTATGTCGTATCTCTCGTTGTTGCGCAAAATCCATAATTGGCCGTTGATTAGTACTTTCTGTACCTCTGGTGCGTGGCTATTAGGTATTGTGGGTATGTCCGTTGTTTGTCCATATGCAGCCCATGCATCGGGTATGCCATAGCCATATTGGTCATGTGGTAGGTTGTAGCGGTCAGCAGATTGGATGATACGTTGGCGTATTTCCATGTTGCTTGCATTGGGTAGAGCAGACCATAGGCATGCTGCCATGCCTGCGATGATAGGGCACGCAAAACTAGTACCATTGCCATGTACCACCTTGTTATCCAGCGGATTGATGAGGGCGGTACCACTTCCTACAGCGCATACTTCTGGTTTTACTCTGCCATCGGATGAAGGTCCCCATGAAGAAAAGATGGCTATTTCATTTCTCAAAGCATCTACTGCGCCTACACTAAGAATGCTATCTGCATCCGCGGGCGAACTGATGTAATGCCATGCTTTGTTTCCCTCATTACCTGCAGCCACTATCACTAACATGCCTTTTCTGCTGGCTATTGTTGCGGCCTGACTGCTACGTGTACTAATGCCATCCATTGCTTGATATGTGAGGGTAAATCGTTTGTCGTCAAACATGGCATAACCCAAAGATGATGACACAATATCTACGCCTAACGAATCAGCCAATTCAATGGCTGCTACCCAATTGTCTATCTCTTTGGGGCTTTCGGTGCGATATTCTTCACTACGGATGAGATAGTAGTTGGCAGCAGTAGCAGCCCCTTTGTAATCGGCGGTCTTGGCTGCTATCGTGCTGAAACACTTGGTTCCATGGCTGCCTGTACTGCTGGTTACACGCTCTTTATCGTCTGTAGTGTCATAGATTCCCATGATTTGTTCTCTAACGGAATCAAAGGCACTAAGGGTATCTACATTTTGAAAACCGCCATCTATGATAGCCATTGTAATTCCTTGCCCATGAAATCCCGCTTCGTGCAAGAGATGGAGATTGAGTTGTTTTTGTTGTAAGTGAGCTTTATTGGAGTCGGTGATAATGATTATTTCGTCTAAATCATTATTGTATGCACTTGTGCGTTTGTGTTGAGATATGGCGGTGGGGCTTGCGCTTGTGCGTGTGAGATATACGGTATCTACAAATGTCCACTGTTTTATTTGCTCTATTGTGTTTTCATTCGTTTCGATGGTTGCGCCATTCATCCATCGTGATGTATGGTATATATGGCAACCTATTGATTGTAAACTATCTAAGTACATCGGAGATACGGCGTAATCCATAGAGTCTATGGCTATTCCGCGTTCGGCTCTTTTGTCCATGGCTTGTGCACTGAGAGCAATCTGCTGACTACCCGCCTTGTCCGTAAACTGAACAAAAAATGCAAATAATATGACAAGTAATTGTGTCACTGCTTTGGATAAAAACGTATTTTTCTGCAAAGGTAGTATTTTTTTTTGAGATGTGCAATATAAAGCGCAAATTTTGTTGATGACAATAAGCCCAATCTCTTGTTATTTGTATGGGAAAGGTATGGGAAGGGTATGGGATTTGAAACTGCGCTATAGAACGTTTTTGGGGCTATAGAAAAGTTGTCTGCTGACCACGTAGATCTGGTGTGTTATGGAAAAGCAAGCAATCTATTCTTTTGAATGGCTTTGAACTTTAGATTTTGTGTTTCACCGTTACTATATACTAAGATGATGCGTTTAACAAGCGTATTCGGTTGCACATCAATAGCAAATACGTGTGCTTTATTGTCTTTAGATGAACTGGTGCCATCAATATACCACCTTTTTTTACCCAATTTGTTAATCGAGTAATTTCTGTACTGCTGAATGTACTATTTTTGATGGGGGAAGCGCATAATATAATACTTGCTGTGTCTGTGGCTTCTTTTACATTGGATGTGATAGAGTAGGGAATGCCTGCGATTTCTGCCATATAAATAGCAGAATATACATTGCGACTATGTTCGCCATTATTTTCATCATGTCCATTGTTGGCTGTAAGATCCAATATCATACATGTTTTTTGTGGGCTGATATTGGTGGGGATATTTGTTGTATCATCAGGGAACATAGTGTCTTGTATGCTATCAAAGGTGATTTCTTTTATATCCTCTAAATGCAATGTTAACATGGAATCTTGTGTTGCGATGTTCATCACATGAATCCATTGCTGTGCTATGCACCATTGCCATCCAATAACCATGCATAATATGAGTAAAATTTTTCTCATAAGCCATCAATTATTAAATGCCCTCCGACTGCGCCACTTCAGATGTCTTGCGTGGGTTCCATGGGTCTTTGTAGGATGAAAAATTAAAAAGTTCTTTTGTATGTGCCAATAACCGTGCTAAACGAAGGAAATATCCTGTGTAGAATGTGGATAATGGTACATATCCAGCCAACCATCGCTCCTCACGAGGGCGTTCGCTAACCCATTGAATAATTATAAATCCGATATATCCGAAGAACAAACGAATAATATAACCAATGGCAAATATTTCTATTAACCGATTGGGATGCATGAAAATAAGGGATATAATATAGATAAACCAAACATAGTTAAAACCAAAGTCATACACGATGTTCTCTAAGTTGGATATCATATTGGAGAAAGAGAAGTTTTTATTGGGCATGAAAATATCAGCATGTTTGCGTAAACGGAATCGAACTAAGGATTTACTCCATCTTTGACGTTGTTTAAAAAGTGCGCTCCATTTAACGGGAACGTTGGTCATGCAGATGGCATCTTCGGCAAAATGCACTTTATAGCCAGATTTACGAATTTTTTGGGTAATATCTCCGTCTAATCCTGGACCAATATCCCAATACCCGACTTGTTTGAGAACGCTCATATCAAATGCACCAAATGCACCAGAGATGATATGGTA
Organism: Paludibacteraceae bacterium; assembly: GCA_045591505.1. Lineage (GTDB taxonomy): Bacteria > Bacteroidota > Bacteroidia > Bacteroidales > Paludibacteraceae > Colicola. The sequence continues at coordinate 176,620 of JAZNSW010000001.1, read as the reverse complement.
TATGCCTAATTCACTAGTTACCATGCGTCCCACTTGAATAGTCTTTAGGTATTCTAATGCTTGCATAGCGGTACAGATTGATTCATGCGAATTGCGGACTTTAACAACGCCGCCTACAGCTTTAATTTGAGAATCTTGGTAAAATGGTAATAGGATTTTTTCTAATGCATCTCGATCTAAAGATGAATCGGCATCTAAGTGAACAATATATTTTCCGCGTGCGTAGTGAGCACCAAGGTTGGCTGCACTTGCTTTACCTCCACGAGAATCTGCACGGATAAATAAGTTAATATATCCAGCTTGCTCGAGGTCTTTGCAAATGAGTGGAGTCGCATCATCTGAACCATCATCTACAATAATGATTTCGTAATTGTTGTACGTTTGTTCGCGTAAGGATTGCACTAGTTTAAAGATGTTTTTTCCTTCATTTTTTCCTGGAGCTAGAATAGTAACAAGTGGATATTCTATGTATAATTTCATGCGGGCAATTTCTTGCGATTTCTGTCGAGTGCGAAATCGCATTTTATACCAGCAGGTTATGATAATCTCAAGAAGATAATAGCGAGGGAATTCTACGAAAAACAAAAACCAATATGTATTTAGCAGCACTTGCCACGATATGTTTCTTGTAAAACCACCTACTATATCTTCGATTATATTAAAGCAAAAATCCAACATCCGCTGATTCTTTTTTAGGCTTCTCTTTACTCTTCTGCAATTCGTATCGGTTCGCACAATCGGCGGATATACTTTTCTATATTCTCTTTGGGTTCGCGAATGAGCATGGTCAGTTGTGTAACATGTATGAATGGACAGTCGGACTGAATAGTTGCCAATTTCTGCTCAATACCTCTTTCCATGTAAGATTGACTTTTTTCTATTTCCTCGTTTGATGTTTTTGATGAGAGGAAATAATAGTCATTTTTGAAGGAGAAATTGTAGTTGTAGAATATCTCATGCATATGACGCAGCATATCTACTCGGTCTGTTTCGCTAACTCCTTCTGATATAATCATGTGCAAACGAATAGTATAGAGAATTTCTTGCTCTTGGCTTGTGTGGGAGAATAGACGTAACTGTTGGAGATAGGATTCAAAGTTTGAATAGCCAAACCACAGGTCTTTACCAATTTTGATTAGTGCCTCATTGTTGACAATGGAGCGTATGCCATAGGCTGTGTATTTATAACGTATTACGTCAAGCGGTTGCAGTTTGGAGGGCTTGTGACTTATGCCACAGTTGGCACATTTTACTTTCATCGTTGTGTGCATAAATGTGTGGCCACATTCACCACATGTATGTACATCTGTTGGTCTATCATAATCCACACCTATATGACGGAGATATTGGCGGCATTTCGGGCAGCGGAGACGATCATCGTATAGGTAACTACTTTCTGGAGAAATATTTGCGCAACGGAAGTGGTGTAGCATCGGTTCTTCCTGAATATTCGAACTATTACATTTTGGGCAACATTCCGCATAAATAAGGTGACTACTTTTACATTGAGGACATATGTGAACACGTTCCACAAATTCTTGCGACTCGACGTACCCCAAATCCAAAAGTTTTTGGTTGAACTCTAAGAACTCTTTTCTGGTAACAACTTCGTGGTTGGATAGTAACGCAGCAAAGATTGCGGAGTGACCTTCAGTTAAACCTGGAATAATTGTGGAGGTGAATGAGTAAATATTTCTGCTAATAGAATACTTGCATAAGCGGATAAAGAAGGCTACATAGGTAGAAACATTCTCAATTTGTTTGATGCCTAACTGTTCGATTTGTTGGTATATATCTTCTGAACGTTCGCTGACAATTTCATCATATGGACTATGTGCGGCTCCGTCGATGAGTACTTTCATTGAACCGACTTTGTCTATATTGTTGGCTTGAATAAAACGAGGTTTCATCCAACATTTGGTAGAGAAAATAGGCGATGTCTTTTCTAATAGCAAACGAATTTCATTCTCAGACAAGTTATTTGCATTAATGTACACTATATCGAATTGATCCTCAGTAATATCAGGATTGGCTTCAATGTCTACATAATTATTAATCACTAATATTCTTCTATCGTGATTATTGCGAATGATTTTGTATGGGCTTTGTTCCATGATTATTCTGTTAGTACAAAGGTGTCAATATGTGTCGTATCTATTTGTTGTATTGTATCCAATTCTTTAGCAAGAATAGAGTCTGTATCTTCGGAGCGAATAAGCCCATAGGTGGTATGGAACATCATGTAATCCACTTGATTATTATCTTCTTCTTGTGATTTAAAATTATTCACACGTATTCGAACGGGGATGTTTTTTACAAGTGTCCAGAAGGGAATTATCTGTCCAGTATCCACACCTAACACAACTATTACCGCTGTATGATCACGCGATAATGTATTACGCAATTCGCCAGGAATCTCTTCAGTACGCGTACCCAGCATGAGTACACTTGCTGTGAAACTTACATCATCGTTTACAATCACATCTGCTTGAGTATTACGATTGATATGTTTCATTTGGTTTGGCATTACGTATGCCACTACGGATAGGTTATTTCGATGAAGATCAAAACTTTGTACAGAGATAATAGGTTCACCACGAAGCGCAAGTATCAGTTCAGGAACGTGCACTTTTGTTACAATACCAGAGTCAACTGCAATAGAGTAGCGTACCAAACCTAACTCTTTCATCAATTCCACATTACGCATATCTTGAACGTGTAGCAAACCATGGTCATTATTATATGCACGTTTAACGGCTTTATTCGTTTGGCTGAGTGCATTCCATAGAACGCCTAATTTCCGTCTTTGTGCGTTGTATGCTTCTTCAGCTTCGGCTAATTCCTGCTCTAACTTCATTTTTTTGAGGTTGTCACTCAAACCGAAACGGATATTGTGGTCTTCAGTTTCGACTTGCCGTTTAAGCTCTTTGATGCGAACTTTGAGCACCTCCAAATCTTGTCTTGCTAATCCATAATCGACTTTCATATTACGGTTCTGTACGACTACTGTTGGTTCGCTATCTGTGGATTCATGGCTATAGAAAAGGTGACTATACACATAGGAGAAAAGAGTGTCACCAGGCACCACAAAATCGCCTACATTTTTGTTCGTTTCAAGGATATATATATCATCAGCAGAACGGAGAGTGTTCAAATCCGCATTAATGTAACCATCAAATTCAGTAAAAATGATTTTTTTTCCAATCCATAATCCTAATATGATGAGAATGAATAGCAAAATCAATGTAAATATGATTTGCTGAGTAGCAATTTTTTGCTTGCGTTCGCGCAAAATATTCTCTATATCGTATTGTGATTCCTCTGGTGAAAATGAAAATTCTTTCATAATGCAAATCTCTTATTTTATCGAACGATTGTTATTTATCTTAAAATTATTTTTCCAACACAGAAATCAAATATGGACGCATCAGGCAAATACATTTGTAGTTTCAGCAGTTGCGCATCGCGTTCGTATTGGTATTTTAGAAACTTTTCCCAGCAGAGCAGATAGGTATTGTATTCTTTGGCACGAAGAATGATATTATACCCTCCTTTGCGATTGCTATAGGCGTTGCTGCGTATGCGTAAATATTCTTGCAAATCATATAATCTTTGCAACTCTGCGGTAGAACTTTGGTTAAGTCGTTCTATGGATTTGAGCGTAGTACGAATATCTGCTACTATTTGTTTTTGCAATTCTTCTTTGTGCATATCAACCACCATTCGTTCTGCATCCATAGCTACACGTTTCTTATGTGTTTCAGCGGAGAGAGGGATGCTAAAATTTACTCCCAAGTCCACATTAGACGAGTTTGGTAATGAGTTGCGAAAATAGTATGAATAACGAATGAATGGAGAGATATTCATGCTGGTCCAATAGTTTTCATTATCGCGTTTTTGCGCTAATAATTCAGACTGCAAAGCGAGTAAAGAAAGGTCTGGGTTATGTGTAGAAATATAGTCGAGCAACCCTACCGAATCTACGGTGATTAATATTCCCGAAGGGTTGGATAAAGTAGATGCTATCGGATAGTTTTTTGCAATGGAAAGCAACGTGCGTTCGGCCTCAGCTTTATCATTGATGATACTCAACATGTCGTCACTAGAGATATTTCCGTTGTGCAAAAGATACATTTGCGCATCATTCATCATATTGAGATTGAGCAAGCGATGTTGGAGTATGCCTGACAATAAACTATCATAGTTTGCTCGGCAGTATTCTTCGTAAAGGGAGACAATATATTCAATATCGGCTTTGTCATGCTTCAATTTTTCGATTTCACCACTCAACTCCAACGCATGGATTCTACCTTGTTGTTGCATGATAGCACTATTGAGAAAGTTCCATCGGATTTCTGCTTGAATCTTGGCGCAATAGCGTGATACAGCATCATCTTCATCAATTGCTAAACCTTCATCTATTCTGTAGTATGTTTGTCCCGTTAATGTCAATCCTGTCTCATGTCTTAGAGCTCGCACTTCTGCGTCCACATGTGCGAGAATGAGAGAATCGCTTGTACTTGTGTCCGATTGGAAAGTCGGTAGAGGGTAATACGCTACTTGGTGCGATAAAGAGGTCAATAAGGTATCTTGCTGAGTACTATCGCCAAAAATAAGCGAATCTAATGCCACAAAACGTTGCTCGAATGCGATAAAGAGCGATTCACTATCTTCTTGTTGTGCAGGAGCGGCAATACTACATAATAGCAGCAATATGACTAGTAATTTGTGAACAAAAAATCTCATAAAAATAGAAAAAACCATATCCGCTGCAAAGTTACTGCTTTTTATTAATATATGCAAATTTTTGAAAAAAAAATCTTAGAAAATCGCACTAGGATTTGCATCTATGCAAAAAATGTTGTACTTTTGCAAACCGAAAATTGACAACAGCATAGATAATGCCTACAAATCAATCGCTTGAAGCGTTAAAAACATATTTTGGATATGATACATTTCGTCCTTTGCAGGGCGAAATTGTCCAATCTGTATTGGAGGGGAAAGATACCTTAGCGTTGATGCCTACTGGTGGAGGCAAAAGTTTGTGCTTTCAGGTACCTACGATGGTAATGGGTGGATTGTGTTTGGTGATTACTCCGCTCATCGCTTTGATGAAAGATCAAGTAGAAACCCTTAAAAAACGAGATATTCGTGCTGCTGCCATATATACAGGGATGAGTTATGAACAGCAAAAAATAGCATTAGATAATTGTCAGTTTGGTCCATATCACTTTTTATATGTATCGCCCGAGCGATTGGAGTCGGAGGAGTTTCGCGAACGATTAGCACGATTACCTATTTGTTTGATTGCTGTGGACGAAGCCCATTGTATTTCGCAATGGGGATATGATTTTCGTCCCAGTTACCTTAAAATTGCAGAGATAAGGCGATTAGGCGATAGGGCGATTAGGCGAGAAGGCGATAGTGCGATGGGGCGATGCGTACCGATATTAGCACTTACTGCTACCGCCACGCCTGATGTGGTGGAAGATATTCAAGAAAAATTGGCATTTCGAGAGAAGCACGTTCTTCGTAAGAGTTTTCACCGTAGTAATCTCAATTATGTGGTCCGCGAAACGAATAAAAAGGCTGATGAGATTGTTCATATTCTCTCCCGAGTACCTGGTTCTGCCATTGTGTATGTGCGAAATCGAAAACGCACACAAGAGATTGCGCAATATCTCAATGACCATGGTATATCTGCAGACTATTACCATGCAGGTCTGCATCCTTTAGAGCGTAGCCGCAAGCAAGAAGCGTGGAAAGCGTATGAAAGTGAAAACGGAAAGGTGAAAAGTGAAAAGTTAGCGGGGAGAGGTGTTCGGGTGATTGTAGCGACCAATGCGTTTGGTATGGGAATTGATAAACCCGATGTTCGGGTAGTGATTCACTATGATTTACCCGATACGATTGAAGCATATTTTCAGGAGGCTGGACGTGCTGGACGAGATGAACAAACAGCGTATGCTATATTGCTTTTTGATGCCTCAATGGATAAAGCTAAGGCAAAAAAAAGAGTGGCAGACAATTATCCATCAGAGGACACTGTTGTGAATGCTTATCATAAAACGTGCGATTTCTTGACCGTTGGTGCAGAGAGTGGAAGGGGAAATACATATACTTTGCCCATGGATGATTTATGTCGTATCATGCATTTGCCTGTTCTTTCTACCTATGCGTCTTTAAGACTTTTAACGCAAGCTGGATATATTCATTTTCAAGAGCAGCAAGAAATACGTCCTCGTGTGAAGATTAATGTGCAACAACGTGAATTGCACGAGTATGAATTGAGTACGTTACAATTGCGATTAATAGAAACATTAATGCGACAATATTCAGGAATTTTTACTGAACTGCAATATATCAACGTTTCTCGTTTAGCAAATATTGTGTCAGAGCACAATAATCCGACAGTGAAAGCGATTCATGAATTGTTAGTTTCATTAGCAAAACGGCATATCATTACTTATATTCCTCACGACACTTGTGATACGCTTACTTTTGTTAAGGATCGCCAGCGCGATGTTTCCCTTCCTACATTTATCTATGACAAGCATATGAAGCAATATATAGAAAAATTGCATGCGATGATACAATATGCAGAAAATCAGCAATTTTGTCGTTCGCAAGTTATGTTGGCATATCTAGGGGAAAGCGATGCTCCCGCCTGTGGCAAATGCGATGTGTGTAGAAGGAAACGTAAAGGTGAAAGGTGAAAGGTGAGAAGTGAAAAAACGGAAAGGTGATTATGGCACCCTTCCGTTTTTTACAGATACTATTATCTTCTCGTACTTCCGCCACCACGGGATGAGCTTCCGCCAGAAGAACGCATTGCACCTCCGCCAGAAGAGCGCATAGAAGATGAACTACTATGTACTGCCGAATGGTTACTGCGGGTAGCAGGAGCACTACTGCGCATCGTTGATGAACTACTATTGCCGCGCATGGTAGTAGAACTGCTACTACGCGATGGGGTCGCACTTGAGCGTGGAGCCGTACGTGAAGTATTGTTCACTTGGCTTGATGGGCGTGTCGTGGTTGCGCTGTTGCGTGATGGTGTAGTTGTTGTTACAGACTGCGAGCGACTTGCAGTATTAACAGTGGCTGAACTACGTGTACTAGCATTTTCTACGCGAGTTGTGTTGCTGCGGTTTCCTGCAGCAGTGATACGATTATTGGAACGGACATTACTACTTCCAAAAGTGCGGTCTGCACTACTTGTACTACGTGTGGATACACGTGTCGTATTGCTACTAACGGAGTTTCCTCTATTGTTTGCACTATTGCGTATTGCATTTTGTCTATTGCGGTCAATATCGCGGGCATTGCTATAGTTGCGTGAGGCATTACGTGTCGCAAATGAACGCTCAGGGTGACGCACTGCATAATCGCTTCGACTAACTCTATCACGCATAGGTTGATAATGGGGGTGATGGTGGTGTCCTGTTCTATAGGTGCAGATAGGGTGGTAATGATGATACCAATAGCAGTGGTCCCAATACAAATGGTGAGCTATGCAATGGTAAGGATGCCACCAACCTGGCCAATAATCCCAATAATATGGTGAATGCCAACATACCCATGATGGCCCCCAGAACCAGTCGTAAATGAGAGGACGATAGATATAAACAGGCTCAATGATATAATTGCTACCATAGATATACTCATCACCGATCACTTGTACGGTTACTGTTTCGCTTTCTTCCTCTTTATCTACGAAGATAGATGCTACGTCTTGATACACATCCTTTGCTAGTACAGCCTGAATAACTACCAAGTGGCGATTTTGGTCGGCAGTTTCAATGACGCGCAAATAGTCTACATCACCATCGCCATTCAGGTCTAGGTTTGAGAATGCTGAATCAGGATTATTAATCATCTGCTCAAACTCCTGCAAGTCTTTGGCTTGTCCGAAGAGTGTTGCAATCACGCGTAAATCCAGTTGTTCGGATACATCTGCATTGGTGGCTGTTACAGTTACGGTTGTTTCTGCTTGTGCTCTGCAAGAAGATATGCCTACGCACAAGAGGATGGCGCACAATCTCATGAACCATCTTTGCTTTAGGTTTTTCGTTGATTGTTTCATTGTCATACCAATTTTAAATTGTGATACATTTTCTCCTTTTTTGTTTGCATATAGCGCAGGTTATAGGGATTTGGAGAAATTTCTATTGGTATATTCTCTACAATTTCTATGCCATAACTTTCTAATCCCACACGTTTAATGGGATTATTAGTCATCAGTCGTAGTTTTTTTGCCCCCATGATTTGCAATATTTGTGCTCCTACACCATAGTCTCTTTCATCGGGTTGGAATCCGAGATGTATATTGGCTTCTACGGTATCATCGCCCTGTTCTTGGAGTTTATAGGCACGGATTTTGTTCATCAATCCGATACCTCTTCCCTCTTGGTTCATGTAAACGATAATGCCTTTCCCCTCTTCTTCTACCATTTGCATGGCTTTGTGCAGTTGTTCGCCGCACTCACAACGTTTAGAGCCGAAGATGTCACCTGTCATGCAAGAAGAGTGTACGCGGCATAATACGGGTTCATCTGCTTGCCATTCTCCTTTAACAAGTACGATATGTTCAAGCCCATTGGTCAGTTGGCGGAATGGTGTGAGCATAAAATCGCCATATTCCGTAGGTAATTGTACTGTTTCACCGCGTTCTACAAGTATGGTTTGTGTGCTTGTATTAGGTTCTGTTGAATGATTGATTCGGTATGCAATGAGATCTTTGATTGAGATGATGGAAAGAGCATTTTCTTTTGCAACCTTTTCTAGTTGTGGCATACGGGCCATGGTACCATCTTCGTTCATAATCTCAATGAGTGCGGCTACAGGTTGCAATCCTGCCAAACGAGCCAAATCCACTGCGGCTTCCGTATGTCCTGCACGCTGAAGCACACCACGCTCTTGCGCATATAGAGGGTTAATGTGTCCTGGACGACCAAAAGTTTCAGGCTTAGAATTAGGGTCTGCTAAAGCACGAATTGTTGCTGCACGATCTTCAGCACTTACGCCTGTGGTACAACCTTCTAACTTATCCACCGTTACGGTGAAGGGGGTACCTAACATAGATGTGTTATTAGAAACTTGATGAACCAAATCCAATTCAGCACAACGGGTTTCCAGAAGGGGGACACAAAGCACGCCACGACCATGTTGTAGCATGAAATTTACTTTTTCGGGTGTTATTTTTTCGGCGGCGATAATAAAATCGCCCTCATTTTCTCGGTCTTCATCATCCACTACAATCACGAATTTGCCTTCTTGAATGTCGCGGATTGCTTCTTCGATTGTATTCATGTGATAATTTATGTGTGTTGAATTATTGTATGTCTAAAAAAAGTATAGATACGCTTTACTAACTTGAGCGTTTTGATTTTTAGCCAATGCCATGCTTTTAACCAAGCATCTGGGTTAAAGAGAGCGGAGTCGGTGGCTGCTTTGTACGTAAGAAAAATACCTATTGGAAGGAGTACAAACGAACTGAGCCACATGCCTGCCCAGCATGGCCATAGGGCTTCTCTTGCCATCTTATAGCCCGTATTATCAATGATGTAATATATGATAAACATGATTACAGAAATTACAACGGGCATGCCCAAACCTCCTTTTCTGGTAATGGCTCCAAGTGGTGCACCGATAAAGAAGAATACCATACACGCAAAAGCTAAAGTAAACTTCCGATGCAATTCTATCTCATGTCGGCGGATATACCGCTGAAAATCATCTAACATTAGGGCATTATAGTCAATCTGGTCTCTTTGTGCTTTAGCTTTTTCCAATGCGGCGGCTATAGCCCGATAACGTTCATCCGCAGAGAAATTTGAGAGCAATGTGTCAATGTCATACACCACATCATTCGGAGCTCCTAAAGCATCTTCGTGAACATCACGGGATGTTTTGCGTTCCCTGCCAAAAAAATGTTTATCCACCATCATTGCACTTTGTTCTTGACTACGGTTAAGTGCAAGTAGCTGTACAGAGTCGATTGATGCCACCAATTCGCCTACGTTTTTAGACACATGTTGGTCGCTCAAGACATCTTCATCATATCGGTTGAGTTCTGTATCAAAATCAATCAATAATTGCTTTTGGGCAAAGGTCTCTCGACGATAAGGGATGTTTTTTTCCGATTTGGTAGCACGTTTTTGTTGTCTATTGAGGTTTTCAAACGATTCTCCGTTATAGAGGTGCAAGATAAGGTATTTATTATCATCGGTAAAAAAGATTTTTCCAGAATCAGCTACCATCACTGTCGCATTTTGAAATCCCTCTGTATAGTCATATATCATCATATCGTAAAGCATTCCTTTTTTCGCATCCTTACTACGGACATAGATATTGTATCCATCAATTCCATCGTAAAACTCCCCTTGTGGTATCTCTAGTTCGGGGGATTTTTGGCGGAGTGAAAAAATAAGTGCCCACAGTTTGACTTGTGATACGGGGAGAACATAATTCGAAAAAAGAAATGCTCCACTGCATATAAATAGTAGAGCGACACTTAATGGCCGCATGATGCGAAATAAACTGATACCAGCAGCTTTCATGGCTGTCAGTTCTGATTTCTCACCAAGATTGCCAAATGTCATCAAGGAGGCGAGCAATATTGCCAACGGCAAAGCCAGGGGGACCACTGATGCCACTGCATATATGAAAAATTCGGCTAACACACTCACTTCTACACCTTTGCCTACGAGGTCTTTGATATGCATCCATACAAACTGCATCAATAGGATAAAGATGCAGATTAAGAATGTCATGGCTAACAATCCGAGGAAGTGTTTGAGTAAGTATGTATCGATTTTTTTCATCGCTTATATTGCTAAACTATCGGCATCAAAATTTAGGGGAAGTAAATCTGCTGCTTTGTCGAATATATAGCAGTAATCTTCTCCATACAAGATGACTTGCATTGATTGTTGGTAGCGGTGTTCCGTTTCCACCATTACTTGTCTGCAAGCACCGCATGGGCTTGCAGCATTGTGAGTGAACTCTCCGTTCGTGTAACATGCTACTGCGAGGGCGATAACTGGTGTGTTCGGATTGTTGGCATTGGCAGCAAAGAGCGTTGTGCGTTCAGCGCATAAGCCGCTGGGATAGGCAGCATTTTCTTGATTATTACCTGTAATGATTTGTCCGTCTGCCAATAGGGCTGCGGCTCCTACGTGGTAATGTGAGTATGGACAATATGCTGTTTGCGTCATTGCCTTGGCTCTGCCCACTAACTCCTGTAGCGTGGGATTTAGTTCTTCTGTCTTGCAGACAGTTACTTTGGTCTCTATGGTGATTTCTTTCATATTTATCCTAATTTTTCTAATGCAGTGCGTACACGGTTGAGAGTCTCTTCTTTACCAAGTACATCCGTAATATTCCATATATGTGGACCACGAGCGGCACCAACAAGGCAGATGCGAAATGCATTCATTACAATACCAACGCCATACTCCTTCTCTGCTATCCATGGCATAATTAGATTATCTAAGCCTTCTGCAGACCAATCGTCATGACTTTCTAGAAGAGAAAGCATCTCTGTCATATGCTTTGGACTATCCTCTTTCCAACGCTTTTTGAGCGATTTTTCATCATATGATGTTGGAGCTACAAAGAAAAAGTTTACTTGCTCCCAAAACTCGCTCACAAAGTTCACACGGTCCTTTGTCAATCCAATCACTTTTGCTACTGTCGTCTTATCTATAGCCAATTGCCCATCGCCAATTGCTTTCTCCAAATATGGCATAAACTGCTCTGCGAGCTCCTCGTTAGTCTTGAGTTGGAGGTATTGGTGATTAAACCATTTGCCTTTCTCGTAGTCAAATTTGGCACCAGATTTACTCACGCGCTCCAACGAGAACTGCTCAATCAGTTCTTGCATAGTGTACATTTCCTGATCGCCTGTTGCGTGCCAACCGAGTAGGGCAAGGAAATTAATCACAGCCTCTGGATAATAACCCTCTTCTCTATAACCTGAAGATATGGTACCATCTTTTTGATTTTTGAACTCTAGTGGAAACACAGGGAAACCGAGACGGTCTCCATCACGTTTGGATAATTTGCCATTACCATCTGGCTTGAGTAGTAGTGGCAAGTGTGCAAAATAGGGCATCGTATCTTCCCAACCGAAGGCCTTATACAATAATACATGGAGTGGAGCAGAAGGCAACCACTCTTCGCCACGAATCACGTGGCTGATCTCCATGAGATGGTCGTCCACTATATTAGCGAGGTGATAGGTGGGAAGGTCATCTGCTGACTTATATAGCACTTTATCATCAAGGATGTTAGAATTAATCACTACTTCGCCACGAATTAAGTCGTGCACATGCACGTCAATATTGGGCTCTACCTTAAAGCGAACTACATATTTTTCACCATTAGCAATACGTGCATCTACCTCCTCTTTGCTGATTGTCAGCGAATTAACCATCTGCTCACGGGTGCGAGCATCGTATTGAAAGTTGGCTATCTCAGCGCGCTTTGCCTCCAGTTGCTCTGGGGTGTCAAACGCAATATACGCATAGCCCGAAGCGAGAAGCTCATTTACATACTTGTGGTAAATCTCGCGACGCTCACTTTGGCGGTATGGACCGTGATTGCCTTTACCATTAGGAGCATCTTGACAGATTCCCTCATCAATTTCAATACCTAGCCATGAAAGGGCTTCGGTGATATATTCTTCGGCTCCTGGCACGAAGCGTGTGGAGTCAGTATCCTCAATACGGAGAAGCATGTCGCCGCCATGTTGGCGAGCAAACAAATAGTTAAACAAGGCAGTACGCACACCGCCGATATGCAACGCGCCAGTTGGACTGGGCGCAAAACGAACGCGAACTTTTCTATTCATTATGTGTCAATTATTATTATTTTTTTCTTTTGTGTTTGAGGAATGGGATATTCCACGATGAACGCGGAAGTGGCTTGGTCATATCATCTGACATATGTAGCACAAAACGCTTGTAGTAGGACACAAGTAGGGTAGTCAATGGTAGTGCTATAATCATACCTATAATACCTAATAGCGAACCCCAAATCGACAAACTAAGCAGTATCCACGCGGGCCCCATACCCGTGACATCACCCATAATCTTAGGCACTAGTATCATGTCTTGAGTCGTTTGTACAATGATAAACACCGCTGCTATACAGAGCATCACTACCCATATGGGACGACCCGTTTCGGCAGATTGAATGAGTCCTAAAATAATACACGGCGGAATACCTAAAGTCTGTAAATATGGCACTAAATTCAGCACACCGATAAACAACCCAATACCTATGCCCATAGGCAAACCTATAATTTGAAAACCAATAGCAAATAATATACCTACTATCCCTGCTACCAACGCCTGACCACGGAAATAAGCATTCATATTGCGATCCAAATCTCCTATCAACATCACAACGCCATCGCGGTAACGATTAGGAATGTATTTATGCCAGTTGCTTGTAATCTTTTCGTAATCAATTAGCAGAAAAATAATATACAATAGGCAGATGAATACTACCGCAAGGCCCATTACTGCATTCACACCACTACTAATCCAATTCCCCAAAATAGGGATGACTTTCTTAATTCCTTGTTGCACTTCTTCTGATTGCAGAAGTGACTGAATATCCATGCTTTGAATAATCTGCTCCATGCGCTCATTGACGCGAGGAGAGAAATGTTCGCTTCCATCCCATTGGTTGACATACGTCTTGATACTTTGGGATAGCGATGACGCTTGGCGACTGATAGCAGGCACCACAGCTGCCACCGCACCCGTGAGCAATCCTATTACCAATAGAATGGTTATTACAACCGACAATACGCGATTCTTGAGTCGGCACTTATGCTGAAAGAAATTCACGATAGGGGCCAACATATATGCCACTACAAAACTAATCAAGAATGGCAACAATACACCGCTTAAACGGCGAATCAGCAGATATAACAATATCAGTACTACCACGCTTACTATGCCTCGAATAATGCCTGCGCGACTAATGTTTGACGAATGCTGCCTGCATGACGAACTATGTGGATTTTGTTCTAACATTTAATTTTTGGCTAATTTGGGTGCAAAGGTACGAAAAATATTTCACATATAAAAATAAAATAAAAAAATATTATGTTTTTTATCTTTTACTTGCCTATGTGAAAAAAAAGTAGTACCTTTGCGCGGTGAATATATATTCACAAGTAAATTTGTAGCGGCTATAACGCTTCCCAATATGTAGTAAAACTAAATACCAATACAATATGGCTAAAAAAGAAATTCAATTCTCCCTTGTCTATCGCGACATGTGGCAGAGTAGTGGCAAGTATGTGCCACGTAAAGATCAATTGGCAAAAATTGCTCCAGTCATTATCGACATGGGCTGTTTTGACCGTGTAGAAACCAATGGCGGTGCCAGCGAACAAGTCAATCTTCTCTATGGTGAGAATCCAAATATAGCAGTACGCACCTTTACCAAGCCCTTCAACGAGGCAGGTATCAAGACCCACATGCTCGACCGTGGTCTCAACGCATTGCGTATGAACCCTGTTCCTGCGGATGTGCGCAAACTGATGTATAAGGTGAAGCATGCACAAGGTGTGGATATCACACGTATCTTCTGCGGACTCAACGACCCTCGCAATATCATCCCATCCATCAAATGGGCAAAAGAAGCGGGCATGACTGCGCAAGCTACCATGTGTATCACGTATTCTAAAGTGCATAATGCGGAGTACTATATCAACCTCGCAGAAGAACTTATCGCCAATGGCGCACAAGAGATCTGCCTGAAGGATATGGCAGGTATCGGTCGCCCTGCAATGCTCGGTACTATTGTATCTGCTATCAAGGAGAAGCATCCTGATATCATTATCCAATATCACGGCCACTCGGGTCCTGGCTTCTCTGTAGCTAGTATGCTGGAGGTGGCTAAAGCAGGTGGCGATGTGCTGGACGTAGCTATGGAGCCACTCAGTTGGGGTATGGTGCACCCAGACGTGATTACTATCCAATCTATGCTCAAAGATGCGGGCTTCCTCGTGAAGGATATTAATATGAAAGCGTACATGGAGGCACGTTCGCTCACCCAATCGTTCATTGATGACTTCCTCGGCTACTGGATCGACCCACGCAACTCAAAGATGACTTCGCTCCTCGTAGGTTGTGGTTTGCCAGGTGGTATGATGGGCTCGCTCATGGCTGACCTCAAGGGCATGCATGCGGCTATCAATGCCAACCTCGTAAAACGTGGCCAAAGTGCCCTCAGCGAAGATGAACTGCTGGTTGAACTCTTTGACGAGGTACAACGTATCTGGCCTATGCTCGGTACACCTTGCCTCGTGACACCATTCTCACAATATGTGAAGAACGCTGCGCTCATGAACCTCTACAGCAAGTCCATGGGCGAGAAACCATTCACCCGCATGGACCCTGCTATGTGGGGCATGATTCTCGGCAAGTCAGGTAAACTGCCTGGCGAACTCGCACCAGAGATTATCGAACTCGCTAAAGAGAAAGGCATGGAGTTCTACACCGATGATCCACAAACTCTCTATCCAGATGTTCTCCCACAATTCATCGCAGAGATGGAAGAGAAAGGTTGGGACCGTGGTCAAGATGATGAAGAACTCTTTGAGTTCGCTATGCACGAGAAGCAATACCGCGAATACAAATCGGGTCAAGCTAAAGAGCAGTTCAATAAAGATTTGCTAGAGCGCATGGAAAAAGCCGCACAAGGAGGCAAACAAGTTACCTTCATCTCTGCTGCCGACAAACGCGCGATCTTGCATCCTAACGCTGAACCATTGGAGGCAACGCTCTCTGGTAAAGTGCTTTGGGAACTCGACTTCAACGAGGACAGTAAAGCCCCAGCCTTGGGTACTTTCTACAAGCAAGGCGATGTAGTATGCTACCTGCAAACACCTCATGGCATCGAGCCAATCCGTGCGTTTGAGCACTGCCGAATAGTGGCTATCGACAAAGAGCAAGGTGCTACTGCGGTCAAAGGCGATGCACTCTGCTGGCTGGAGAAAGCCGACCTCGTAGAGGAGATTATCACCGATGTCAAAGGTGCTGCCAAAAAGGTAAAAGACGCCATTAAAGACGCAGTCAAGAAAGCCGACACCGAGATCATCGAAGGCACCAAAAGTAATTGGAAAATGACGAAAAACCATAAATAACCATGAAGAAATACAATTTCAATGCAGGACCAAGTATCCTGCCCGCAGAAGTGATCAAACAAACAGCAGACGCTGTTATCGATTTTCAAGGCGAAGGCCTGAGTATCCTCGAGATTTCTCACCGCGCCAAGTATTTCCAACCCGTTGTGGATGAGGCAGAAGCACTCATGAAAGAGTTGCTGAATATCCCAGAGGGTTATCGTGTGATTTTCGTAGGCGGTGGTGCCAGTCTGCAATTCTGTATGGTACCATTCAACTGCTTGGAGCACAAAGCAGCATATCTCAATACGGGCGTATGGTCGAAGAAGGCTATCAAAGAAGCAAAGGCCTTTGGCGAAGTGGTAGAGGTGGCTACCTCTGCTGCGGATAACTTCACACATATCCCTATGGATTTCGAAGTACCACAAGATGCTGATTATCTGCATATCACTACCAACAATACCATCTATGGTACCGAGATTTCTGACGAGAAACTCCATGCTATCTACGAGAAAAAGGGCAACGTACCTCTCATCGCAGACATGTCTTCAGATATCCTCTCTCGCCCAATTGATGTGAGCAAATACGATATTATCTACGGTGGTGCACAAAAGAACCTCGCACCTGCGGGTGTCACTTTCGTGATTGTGAAAGAGGCATTCCTGGGTAAGGTTACTCGCCATATTCCAACAATGTTGGATTACCGCACTCACGTAGAGAATGGAAGTATGTTCAATACCCCTCCTGTATTGCCAATTTATACCGCAATGCTTACTCTGCGTTGGCTAAAAGCCAATGGTGGATTAGAGGCAGCATTAGAGCGCAACGTGGCTAAAGCAGAACTCCTCTACAACGCCATTGACGAGAGCAAGATTTTTGAGGGTACAGCCAAGAAAGAGGATCGCTCACTCATGAATATCTGCTTTGTTTTGAAACCAGAGTATGCCCACTTGCAAGACGATTTCTTCAAGTTTGCTACTGCAAAGGGTATGGTCGGAATCAAGGGACACCGCCTCGTGGGTGGTTTCCGCGCAAGTACCTATAATGCCATGACTCTCGAAGGCGTTCAAGCCCTCGTGGACTGCATGAAAGAGTACGAGCAATCTGTTAATTAATATTTAACATTTATTGATATTTGTTTTTTCTCATATTTTGTATACCCTTACGCTACCTTTGCCGAAGGAATGCAGAATAAACGGAAATTATAAATTTAACATCTTTTAATATATGAAAGTACTTGTAGCAACCGAAAAACCATTTGCCAAAGTGGCAGTAGATGGAATTCGAGAAGTGATTGAACAAGCGGGATATGAACTTGTATTGCTTGAGAAATATGCAAATAAACAATTGTTGCTTGATGCAGTAGCAAATGTGGATGCATTGATTATCCGTTCTGATAATGTAGATGCTGAAGTCTTAGAGGCTGCTAATAACCTCAAGATTGTTGTGCGTGCAGGAGCTGGATATGATAATATTGATCTCGCTGCGGCCACTAAACACAATGTTGTAGCAATGAACACTCCAGGACAAAACTCCAATGCTGTGGCGGAACTCGCCTTAGGATTAATGGTAATGGGTGTTCGCAATATGTATAACGGAACCAGTGGCATGGAACTTAAGGGCAAAAAATTGGGTATACATGCTTATGGCAATGTAGGACGCAATGTCGCACGAATTGCCAAAGGATTTGGCATGGATATTTATGCATATGATGCGTATTGTCCTGACGAAGTAATGACCAATGAGGGGGTAACTCCTTTGCATACTGCGGAAGAACTATATGCTACTTGTGATATTGTGAGCTTGCATATCCCTGTAACTACCGAAACAAAAGGTAGTATCAATTTTGCTCTGCTCAGCAATATGCCACAAGGGGCTATGTTGGTAAATACGGCACGCAAAGAAGTAATTAATGAAGATGAGCTCATTCAATTTATGTTAGAACGCAAAGATTTCCGCTATCTGACAGATATTATGCCTGCGGCAGACCAGAAGATGACTGAGCTCTTCGAATCGCGTTATTTCTCTACACCAAAGAAGATGGGTGCCCAAACTGCCGAAGCAAATATCAATGCGGGCATTGCTGCTGCCAAACAAATAGTGGATTTCTTGCAAAATGGCAACACACGATTCCAAGTGAATAAGTAATGTTGAAATTGGAGATGAAAAAATATTTGTTCATTTTAGCTTTTTCGATTTCATGTGCTTTTTCCTATGCGCTACACATAGAGTGTGTGGGTAAAGCTGTATTACTCACCAATAGTGGTGACACGCTATTGCTTTTTGCATCGAAGCCCGAACTAAAAACTCTCCAGAGTGTGGGGAAGGTAGATTGGTATCGTTTGCCTGATACTATTACTCCCGTGCAAACTGCCTCTGACTTTCTTTATCCTGAGCATGGTGAAGGATATATGGTTAAGGTAGGGGAGCTGCGCGATGTTTTTTGGGTATTTGATTATGATAGTCTTCGCCCACAAATTTCGCAAGTAGAAGCTGAGCTATCTTGCAATCAAACGGTCTTGACGCTTACTGGTACTATTCCTGCGATGAAATATCAACGCATCAATCGTTCCGCGCGTACGTACCCGCGCGCGTGCCTTATTAATTACATGGATGCTGCATGGGATGAAAGTGCTGAAGTTTGGGTGGATTCAATGGTTGTTGAGGAAACAGCATTTACCAATACTATCACAGTTGGTGCACCACCTGTGCCAACAGATTTTGGAATTGTGGACCCTTGGGTTGCGCAATTAGAGTTGCACGATGACTCGTTGCTTACACCTATTTATCAACCTATTGCACTCAAGGCGCACCCTATCACTATCACCACTACACGTGGTGATAGCCGCGAACCAAGCAATGAGGTCAATAGACCATATGAAAAGGATGATGTCATTAATATGTCTGCACCCTTGGAAGTACTTTTCAAAGCTAATGGACTCAATGCTACGTATTATGATTGGAAAATCTATAGCGGTACTACAGAATTGGTATCTAGAACAGAAGCTGAACATCGATATACTTTTTTAGATAAAGGAAATTATCGTGCTGTCGTATGTGCTAGCAATCAATATTGTGCGCTTGATTCAGTAGAATTTACTATTTCAGTAAGCGAATCGCTATTGTTAGTACCCAATGTCTTCACCCCTAATGGTGATGGTGTAAATGATGAGTTTCGTGTGGCATATCGTTCTATTAGAGAGTTTCATTGCTGGGTATATAATCGTTGGGGACATCTGGTGTATGAATGGACTGACCCTGCAAAAGGGTGGGATGGTACGATTGGGGGCAAACCTGCTGCAGAAGGAGCGTATTTCTATGTGATTCGTGCTTTGGGTACAGATGCGGATCCACAAGCAAAATATACTATCAAGCCAATATATAAAAGAAAAGTGAAGAAAATTGATGAATCTGTTTTAGGTGTATATCAATTATCGGGCTCTATCAACCTCCTTCGCGGCGGGAAATAACAGCTAATCCAAGAATAGCGATGAAAACTACTATTTCTACATATCAAAATGATTGGGAAAACAAATCATTACCTGCAATTGACGCATTGATGGCGCAGATGCCCACATCTGGTGCTATTGATGTTCTTAATTGGCCAGAGCAGTATCCTAATGCGCCTGCTACTATCTTTACTTTAGCCCACACAAACGATATGCTATTTGTACGTTTTGAAGTGAAAGATGAACTGCCTTTAGCTACGCACATTCAGGATTTAGAACATGTGAATGAAGATGCGTGTGTAGAGATTTTTATTGCCAATGCAGCCAATACTCGCTATTGGAACTTTGAGTTTAATGCTGCGGGGGTATGCAATGCCTCTTGCCGCAAATCGCGTAAGGAAGATGTGGTGCGCTTGAATGCCGAGCAACTACAATCTATCAAACGATTCCCTGTGCAATTGTGCACAGCTTCGTGGTCTTTGTTGATTGCTATTCCTATGAAATTGATTGAGTTTAATTTGGAAAATGAGCAATCTCGCCGTGTCAACTTGTACAAATGTGGCGACCTTACACCAAACAAGCATTATGCTTCATGGAACCCTATTGAAGCACCTGTACCAGCATTCCATCTGCCCGAGTTTTTCGGAGAAATACAATTTAAAAACCACAAAGCATAAATAATGTTGATTATTAACAATGTAAACAATATGAAAAAATTAGTTATCACTATGGCTGCATTAGCAGTAACACTATTGGCTTCTGCCAATCCATTCTTCCACTATAAAGAGTGGAAGACACCACACAACACCTATCCATTCAATGACATCAAACCTGAGCACTACATGCCTGCATTTGAAGAAGGTATCAAACAAGGACTTGCAGAGATTGACGATATTGTGAACAATCATGCTGCTCCTACTTTCGCCAATACCATCGAGGCATACGAGAAATCGGGCGAATTGTTGAGTGTAGTGGCGGGATGTTTTTACAATCTCACTTCAGCTGAAACCAATGATGAATTGCAAACTATTGCAATGGAACTGTCACCAAAAATGTCGGAATATTCGGCTACTATTCGTCTCAATGAAGGGCTTTTCAAGCGTATTAAAGCGGTGTATGACCAAAAAGATGACCTCAAACTGAATCCAGCCCAACGTAAGCTCCTTGAAGATATCTACGAGTCTTTTGCTAACAATGGTGCAAATCTCAGCCCAGAGGATAAGGAAACCTATCGCACGCTCTCTGCACGTCTTTCTCAGCTCACGTTGGTTTATGGTCAAAATGTGCTGAAAGCAACCAATGCTTGGACCATGCTTATCACCCGAGAAGAGGATCTTGCGGGAGTTAGTGAAGATACCAAAGCGATGATGAAAGCAAACGCAGAGAAAAAGGGATTAAATGGTTGGTTACTTGATCTTAAACCTACCACATATCGTCCTGTGATGGAGGATTGTGCTAATCGTGACATTCGCCGCGAACTATATACTGCATACAATTCACGTTGTATAGGTGGTGAATTTGATAATACACAAGTGATTATTGATATCGTTAATACACGTTTAGCATTGGCACAACTATTTGAGAAAAACTGTCATGCGGATAAATCTCTCACTAAAACTTGTGCTGAGAATAAAGAGAATGTCATGAATTTCCTCAACCAACTTCGAGATAGTTACATGCCTGTTGCTAAACAAGAGGTAGAGGAATTGCAAGAGTTTGCTAAATCAAAAGGATTCTATGCTACTTTGCAAAACTGGGATTGGAGTTACTATTCTAAGCAACTTAAAGAGGAAAAATATGCTATATCCGATGATCTTATTCGCCCATATTTCCAAAAAGAGAATGTGATTGAAGGTGTCTTTGGATTAGCTAAACGCCTCTATGGTATTACCTTTAAGGAGAATAAGAATATTCAGGTTTATCACCCAGAAGTAACTGCATATGAGGTGTTTGATGCCAAAGGCAAATTTCTCGCAGTATATTATGCGGACTTCCACCCACGTGAGGGTAAACGTGGTGGTGCTTGGATGAATAACTTCCAAGAGCAATACATGCTTGGTAAGAAGAATATCCGTCCTCATGTAGTGAATGTGATGAATTTCACCCGCGCAACAGATACTAAACCTGCACTTTTCTCATACGATGAGGTAGAAACTTTCCTTCACGAGTTTGGTCACGGTTTGCATGGTATGCTCACCCAATGCCAATATGCTGCACAAAATGGTACTAATGTACCACGTGACTTTGTTGAGTTGCCAAGCCAGTTCAATGAGAATTTCCTCGGCGAAAAAGAGTTTTTAGACACTTTTGCTAAGCACTATGAAACTGGCGAAGTTATTCCTCAAGATTTAGTGGATAAGATTCAAAAGGCGGCTACATATCACGCGGGTTACGCATGTGTACGCCAACTCAGTTTCGGTTATTTGGATATGGCATGGCATATGCTGACCAAACCTTTTGAGGTGCCTGAAACACTTACGCCACAAGAGGCTGTTATTCGTTTTGGTAACGAGGCAATGGCCACTGTGCAAATTTTGCCCGATGTGCCTGGTACACAAATGGAGTATGCCTTTACTCATATCTTCTCTGGTGGCTATGCGGCTGGTTATTACAGCTATAAGTGGTCTGAACTGTTGGACGCGGACGCATATTCAGTTTTTAAAGCGGCAAAAGAGAAGAACGGTAGCATCTTCGATAAGAAATCGGCTGACTTGTTCCGTAAGAATATTCTTGAGCGTGGAGGTACTGCCAAACCTATGGATTTGTACCGAGCGTTCCGTGGTGGTGAACCATCTATTGATGCGTTGCTCGAAAGAGATGGTATCAAAAAATAATCGCGGTATATTTTGATATAACAATAAACTATCTAAACGCTACAAAAAAGCGTTTAGATAGTTTGCTGTCTGTTTATGAAGAAGATTGTTCCATATATTGCAGTAGTTGTTGCTATGCTCTTATGGGCGGGAGCTGGAATTGCGGTAAAAGAGGCATTGATTGTATTTACACCACTTACATTGATTGTGCTGCGTTTTTCTTTAGCTGTACTTTTGATGGCTATTGTGGGAGGATTATGCAAGAATAATGATATTTTAGGCTTACAACGAGTGGATAAAAAGCATTTGCCATTATTTGTTTTAGGTGGACTTTTTCAACCGTTCTTGTATTTTATTTTTGAAACCTATACGTATCAATCTTTTGCTTCTCCCACAATTGCGGAGGCCATGCTCAGCACCCAACCGATTATGGCACCGCTTTTTGCATGGTTATTGTTACGTGAGGGGATTACAAAGAATAATATCCTAGGTATTATTGTTTCTACTGTAGGTATGCTATTGTTGCTTTTAGTGGGATCTGATAATTATAATTTGGGTAATCCCTGGGGCATTTTATTGGCAATCCTCACGGTCAGCATGTCCGTCAGTTATTCGGTAGTGCTGCGTCGTATTCCTACACGCTATTCATCCCTCACTATCGTTTTTTATGTGCAATCTTTTGCGTTGCTACTTTTTATTCCTTTGTGGGGGATTGTGGATAGTAGCGAAGTGCTATCGTTATTCTGCTGCAAATCGGCTGGTCGAATCATTGAGATAGCTTCTGCTGAGCAATGGACAAAGTCTTTGTTATCAGTAGGATATTTAGCGGTTTTTGCATCCGTTACTGCATTTGTGCTTTTCTGCTATACTGTGCGAAAGATTGGTGTTACGCGTGCAAATGTATTTAATAATGTACGTCCTGTTTTTACGGCATTACTCATGCTCTGTATTGCGGGTGAGGTATTGCCTTTTTGGAAATTACTTGGCATTATATTGATTATTATCGGATTGTTTATTAGCCAAAAAACAGCGAAACAAACTGCGAATACTCCTTAATTTGTGCAAAAAATCGATAAAAGTTTGCATATTTGCTTTTTTTGTAGTACCTTTGCAAACTGCAAGAGTGTGTGCATGGGTTATCCTATGAACGCGCACATAAATTAGTTGAATAGATTATAATAAAATTTGTACTAAAATGAATAATTTTGCACTTATTGGTGCGGCAGGATATATAGCCCCGAGACATATCAAAGCGATTGCTGACACAGGTAATAATCTCATGGTTGCTTATGATAAGTTTGATTCGGTAGGACGATTAGACTCCAGTTTTCCAGATTGTTCCTTTTTTACAGAGCATGAGCAGTTTGATCGTTTTTGTTCGAAGCAAATGCGTAAGGATAATCCCTTGCATTGGACGAGTATCTGTACGCCTAACTACACGCACGATGCTTTTATTCGCTATGGTTTGCGCTTGGGAACCAATGTGATTTGCGAGAAGCCATTAGTGCTCAATCCGCATAATATTGACAACCTGCTTGAGATGGAGAAAGAAACGGGGCATCAGGCATATACCATTTTGCAATTGAGATTACATGAGCGTATTGTGGCGTTGAAGAAGAAGATTGAACAAGGTCCGCAAGACAAAATTTACGATGTGGATCTGACCTACATCACCAGCCGTGGTAAGTGGTATTACAGTTCATGGAAAGGTGATGTGCGTAAAGCGGGAGGTATTGCTACAAATATCGGCGTACATTTCTATGATATGCTACAATGGCTTTTTGGCGAATTACAGCAGAATATTGTGCACGTCATGTCTTTTGACCGTGTGGCGGGTTTTCTCTTATTTAAACGTGCTCGTGTGCGTTATTTCTTGAGTATCAATGCTGTATGTTTACCTGCGAATGCAGTCGAGGGAGAGAAGAAAACCTATCGAACACTTTCGATTGATGGAGAGGAGTTTGAGTTTAGCCAAGGATTTACGGAGTTGCATACCGAGAGTTATCGCCAAATCTTGAATGGCAATGGTTTTCGTATTTCGGAGGCACGACCTAGTATTGCGATGGTCACGGATATTCGAAACGCACAACCTATTGGATTGGTTGGAGACTACCATCCTTTGGCTAAATTGCCATTGGCACCACATCCATTCGGATGGGATGATAAGCGATAATACATATTTCATTTTAATTACGATTGCAATGTCTAAGAGAGTTTACATATTTTGTTTGTTAGCGATGATGATGGCATCATGTGTGACGAGCAGACGTGTTAACTTGCTGCAACAAGCAGGTAAACACGGTATTCCGCATTATGCTGATACATTGACATATGAGGACTATGAACTACGAACGGGTGACCGACTATATATATATGTCTATTCGGTGGATGAACGCATCAATAAGATGTTTAATGCTTCGGGATCGGGTCTTTCTAATTCTATGATGCGCCAGAACAATTCGGGTGGAGGATATGATTTATATACGTACCTTGTGTTAGAGGATGGTACGATTGATTTCCCTATGGTGGGAAAGGTAGCGGTGCATGGCATGACCACGAGAGAGGTGAAGCAGGCATTAGAAAAGGAATTGAGCACTTTTGTAAAATCATATGGTGATTTTCAAATGATGTCTGTAGAGGTAAATATTGTTAGTCGTCGTTTTAGTGTGATTAGCGATAGGGGAAGTGGTACATTCTCTATTCCAAAGGAAAAGGTTACCATTTACGAGGCATTGGCTATGGCTGGAGATATCGGAGATTTTGGCGATAGAAGTAAAGTGCGGATTGTTCGAGAAAAAGAAGGTGTTACGGAGGTGAAAACTTTTGATGTTCGTTCGGATGATATTATCCATTCAGAGTTCTACTATATTGAGCCTAACGATGTGATTTATATCCAGCGTATTAAGGGGCAAAGTTTCGGTATTAATTCTGTGACTACTTCCATTAGTGTGGTGGCTACATCATTGGCGTTTGGTGGTTTTGTTTATGGATTAGTTGTAAGAACTATGAATGCTATTGAAAGACATTAAATGCTAAATTCATTAGGAATATGAATAGAAGACGCTATATATTACATATATTTATCCTATTGATTATTGTTATAGGATTTTCCAGTTGCTATGGCTACCGTCAAGTGGGATTATTGCAGGATAGGGCAGGATTGCCTACTTATGAACCTGTTCAATACGAACCTTATCGCTTGCAGGTGAATGATGAGATTATTTACCGTGTGATGACAATGGACGAAACCATAGCTAAAACAATGTCTTCCAATACATCTGCTGGAGGGCAATATGCCAATTCTTATCGTATTTATTCGGATGGTACGGTAGATATACCTTTCCTTAAACCGATTAAGTTAGAGGGACTTACAGAGTTAGAAGCACAGGATACTTTGCGCAAGGCATTGCGTGAGATTATTCCAGACGCAGATGTAAAATTGGCGTTGTATAACAAGTCTTTTACCGTATTAGGTGATGCCAATTCGGGCACCTATTCCATCTATAAAGACCGCCTTACCATCTTCCAAGCTTTGGCAATGACGGGAGATTTGATGAATTCTGGCGATAGAAGACATGTGCGTATTATTCGTCCACATGGTAATGGAGAACCTGAGGTATTAGAGTTTGATATACGTACTAATTCGATTATTGATTCGAAGTATTATTATGTTTATCCCAACGATTTGATATATGTGAGCCGAGATAAAGGCAGTTTTTATAAGCAAGCAAGTTATAGTGGATTTTTAGGGCTCATTACTAGTTCCGTATCCTTGTTCATCACAGTTTTGAATTATATACCAGGCATCTGGTAATGACTATAGAACGTTCATAAATTGATAGATTCATATGACACAAGAAGAATTGACACAAAATGTAAATCCGATTATTGAAGAAGAGAACTCGGGTATAGATATAATGGAGTGGGTATTTAAGATACTCAATCATTGGTATTTATTTGTTATTGCGGGTATTATTGCCTTTTCGTTGGCATACTTGAAGAACAGAAAAGTCATTGAGAGTTATCTTACTACGGGTACGTTGATTATTCAAGAATCATCGGGAGGTGGTTATGGATCATCTGCTCTTATGCAAGGGTTTGGCATGGAGGCGGGATACCGAAATGTGAACAACCAATTGATTATTTTGGGTAGTTATGATTTGATTTCGCGCACAGTAGATTCTTTACCATTTATGAATGTAGAGTATATCACCCGTGGTCGATTCAAAACCCGAAATATATATCGCAACACACCTTTCACCGTTGAATATACTCGTATTGATCCGATGGCATACTATCATCTTTTCAAATGTACTGTGCAGGAAGATGGTTCTTTGCTTATTACGATAGATAACGAGGATAGCAATTTCTCGCAGGTCGCACACTATGGGCAACCTTTTGAAAATGCTTTCTTCCATGCCACTATTTTGCCTACGGAGATGATGATGCGACCAGGACAGCATATCTATTTTAGATTCCGTTCCAGAGAAAGTCTTACGGATGAGTTCTCAAGCAGATTGCAACTCAATTTCGTCACGGACAGAAGTACTATCTTAGGCATACAATTGGTGGGTGTGACACCTGAAAGAGATAGGGATTTTATTGATAAACTTTCAGAAATCTACTTACTCCATAGTGTGGAGAGAAAGAACATGGTGGCGGATAAAACCATCAAGTTTATCAACGAGCAGTTGGAAGTTTTACAGGTGAGCCTGAGCGAGAGTGAGAGCGCAATGACCAATTTCCGACAAGAGAACAAGTTTGTGGATGTCTCATCCTATGCGGGAGGACTGATGGGGAAGGTTAATCAGTACGACCAGCAGAAAATGGCACTACGATTAAAAGAAACCTACCTCAATTATCTAACCAATTACCTCAATCAGAAGATTGAGCAAGGGACGGTGGTTGCACCTGTGTCTGTAGGAGTGAATGAGCCTATGCTTATGTCACTTGTTCAACAATTGAATGATTTGCATATCCAACGAGGAGAACTTAGCGAGCGAAATGTATATTATGCCAAATACACCAATGACATTAATAATGTCAAAACCGCTATTGCTGAGTTAGTACAATCCATGCAAGTATCCTTGAATATTGAAAAGGAGGATTTGGCGAACCGTATGCGCGAGGTGGAAGAGCAGATTCAGCGCCTGCCTAATAAAGAGTTGCAAATGGTTGCTATTGAGCGTAATTACCGCATTGATGATAATTACTATACTTTCTTCTTGCAGAAGCGTGCGGAGGCAGAGATTCAAAAGGCAAGAAATACACCTGATAGCGAAGTGATGGATAAGGCGCGTACAACGCGTTCGATGAATAGCAAGGAGAAAAGGAAGAACATGATGACATACATGGTGATTGGTATGATTATCCCATTGCTGATTATCGTGCTGTCGGAGTTGTTGAACAATAAAATCCGTACACCTAAAGAGGCGGAACGTTTGGGTAATTTCAAACTCATTGGTACGCTTCGTCGAGTGAAATCGCAAAACCCTATGCACGCGCAGAAACATCCAAGGTCGGGATATGCGGAGATGTTGCGCAATATTCGCATGCGTATTGAGTTTATTGTGCAGAGAAAAAATAAGATTACTATCACTATTACATCTACCGAATCGGGTGATGGTAAAACGTTTATTAGCACCAACTTAGCCACATTGTATGCAATGGGTGGAAGACCTACACTTTTGTTGGATATGGATATCCGAAAGCCGAATGTGCATGAGAAATTGGGCATAGAGGTGCAAAAGGGTGTAACCAACTATCTGATTGGTGATTGTGATTTGGAGGATATTATTTTGCATAATGAGGCATTTGCTTTTGATGTCATTCCTGCGGGTACTATTCCTCCTAATCCTGGCGAATTGGTCCGTAGTGAGAAATTGACAGAGTTGTTGAATATCTTGCGTGAGCGATATGATTTTATTGTGATTGATACATCGCCTGTAGGTATTGTGCCAGACGCGTTGTCGTTGATTGAGCAAACGGATTTGACATTGTTTGTTATTCGTTGCATGGACACCAATAAGCATTTCGCGCAGCAGACCTTGCAAAACCTTTCGTTTAACCATAAGGAGAAGATTAATTTGGTTTTGTCAGATATTGTGGTGAATAAATCGGGCAAGTACGGTCATGGTTACGGCTATGGCTACGGCTATGGTTATGGCTACGGTTACGGCTATGGTTATGGTTATGGCTATGGTTATGGTGGTAAATCAAAGAAATACGGTCAATATAGCAAATATGGTAAGTATGGCAAATATGCGGCATACTACCGAGATAAGTTCAGTCGCAAGCGCGACAACGAACCTCATCAATACATTGATGACTCTGATGAGGACGCATAGCATAGACTATGAACGCCTACGAATTGGCATACGAATATGTGCAGCATACCAATCGCTGCATCTTTTTAACAGGCAAAGCAGGAACGGGGAAAACCACGTTCCTGCGCCGCTTGAAGCAGGAATGTCCTAAGCAATTAACTGTGGTTGCTCCTACGGGTGTAGCGGCTATCAATGCTGAAGGGGTAACTATTCATTCACTCTTTCAACTACCACCTCAGTTGTTTTTACCTACTGAAGAGGCACGTCGACAACTATTTGCAGAGATGCAAATGCGCGCTGCTAAACAACGTGTTTTACGAAATTTAGAATTATTGGTCATTGATGAGGTGAGTATGGTGCGTGCGGATTTGTTGGACGCTATTGATGCTGTTTTGCGCCATTTTAAGCACCGACCTAATCTGCCTTTTGGTGGAGTGCAAGTATTGTTTATTGGAGACCTTTTTCAGTTATCGCCAGTTGCAAGAGAAGCAGAGTGGAGAATACTGCAAGAGTTTTATCAAGGACCTTATTTCTTTCAAGCACAAGTCTTTCAAGAACTCAAACCCGTCTATATTGAATTAGATCATGTGTTTCGGCAAACAAATCTGGAGTTTGTAGAAATTCTTAATCAGGTGCGCAATAATTGCTTGTCTTCTGAATCGTTGCGTGTCTTAAATGCACGTTATATGCCTGATTTTCAGCCATCGCACTCTTCTGAGCATTATATTACACTATCAACGCATAATAGTAAGGTGGATGCCATAAATCAGCGTGAAATGGAAAACTTGAAAGGACGTGAGTTTACGTATAATGCGGAGATTAAGGATAATTTTCCAGAATCCATGTTTCCAATCGATAAAAAGCTTACGCTGAAGGTGGGTGCAAGAGTGATGTTTGTTAAGAACGATTCTTCACAAGAAAAATTATACTATAATGGAAAATTAGGGAGCGTTACCTCCTTAGATAGTAAAACGATTACCGTTACTTGTGAAGACAATTCTGTGGTGGCAGTACATTTGGAGACATGGGAGAATATCCGCTACACAGCGGACACAGGGTCGGATACGGTAGTAAGTGAGGTCGTGGGCTCTTTCACACATTTTCCATTACGTTTGGCATGGGCTGTGACTATTCATAAGGCACAAGGTTTAACATTTGATCGGGTAATTATTGATGCTGCAGATGCTTTTGCTGCGGGGCAAGTGTATGTAGCCCTTTCGCGTTGTCGTTCGTTGGAGGGTATTGTATTGCATACACCTATTCCCAATCGAGCACTTACCAATGCCAAAGAAGTAATTCACTTTACGGATAATCAGTTAGATATAGATTCTACAGCTCATGCTCTTATGTCTGCGCAAAAGGAATATTTGGTTATCGTATTATGTGCGGCATACGACTTTAGGGCTATCATTACGCGCCTTGCATCTCTATCGCGTGCAGTGAAAAATATGGGATCGGTGCAAGGAGATATATCATCTTTTTTTAGTACTACGATTGGTGAATTGGAAGGTTTGCAAATTATTGCGGAACGCTTTCAACAGCAGTTGAGACATATCGTCTATACTCCCGCCCCATCGCCTAATAGCCCTATCGCCTCATCACCTCATTTAGTGGAGCGTTTGAAAGCTGCAGCAAACTATTTTGCACCCAAGATAGCAAAAATTTTGTCCACTATTTCAGCATGTCCTTTGCGAACGAATGACCGAAATGATGCGGCATATCTTAAGCAAAATATATTGGATATACATGCTGATTTGGCGCGTTCTGCGCATATTCATCAGCAGTTGCACAAATCACCTACTGTGGATGGTTTTTTTGCTGCAAGAAAATCTTTTCATTGGTTGGAACCTAAAATGCAATTGCAAGCAACGCAGCGAAAAGTGCGTAGTGATGCATCTGCTTTTACCACGCTACAACTATTCTATGATGGCTTAACCATCAGCCAGATAGCTAAAGAACGGAAGATAACCCTTAGAACAGTGGTTAAACATTTGCGTGTCTTTTTGGATAAAGATGTTATCCATATTTCTGATTTTCAACCACGCGATCAATTTTTGCTGAGCAAGTAATAGTGATTGGCATATTTTTTGTAATTAATGAGGTGTAGCACATGTTGTGTTACATCTAATATACCTAAAGCCATATGAAAAAATATCTGTTTCATCTTCCCGAGTTGGGATATCAACTGACTGATTTGGCTCCCATGATGAGCCAACAAACGCTCTCTTGCCACTATGGCAAACACTTCCAAACCTACATAGATAATTTAAATCGACTAATAGATGGTACGGAATATGAAGGACTTGCGTTAGAGGATATTGTTCGCAAAGCTCCTGAAGGTCCTATTGCAAATAATGCTGGTCAAGTGCTGAATCATCAACTATTTTTTGAACAATTTCGTCCAGACAAAAATGCCAAACTACCAACGGGAGAATTGCTTTTTCTCATTGAACAATCCTTTGGCAGTTTTGATTTGATGCGTGAGCAAATGAACAATGCTGCAAAATCGTTCTTTGGTTCAGGATGGATATGGTTGGCAATGAACGGCGAAGGGAAATTACAAATTTTATCTTTACCCAATGGAGATACCCCCGTTCGTCATCAACTGATACCCCTATTGACTATTGATATGTGGGAGCACGCATACTACCTTGATTATCAAAATCGTAAAGATGAGTATTTAGCGAATTTCTGGTTGATTGTCAACTGGCAAGTAATCTCTAAACGTATTGTCTAAAGTAACATACAATTCCTTAACTTATAAAAGTAAATTCTCTATGTGGTTTGAAGATTTTATTGAGCGCATTTGGGAGCGCGTACGGAGTAAAGAGTCCACGATGACCTTGAAAACAGCTTTCCGTTATTGGATATTAGATTGTAAAGCACCATGGTAATATGGTATGTTTTGCAGCAGCATTAGGGATAAAATCGCACTTCTTGTGCGATTTTGTTTGCGTATTTGCAAAAAATGTTGTACCTTTGCTGCGAATATACTAAAGAAGATATTATGCAGATTACACTCATTGCTGGGGCAAGACCCAATTTTATGAAAATAGCACCGCTGATTAAGGCTATTCAGGCTGCGCATGCGCAAGGGAAAGACATTCAATATCGTCTTGTGCATACGGGGCAGCATTATGATAAAAACATGTCTGATACGTTCTTTGAGGATTTGGGCATCCCTATGCCTGACACCAATTTAGGATGTGGCGGAGGGTCGCAGGCTGAACAAACGGCCAATATCATGGTGGCATTTGAAAAAGAGTTGTTGGAGTATCCTACTGACCTTGTTTTGGTGGTAGGAGATGTCACCAGTACCATGGCGTGCTCTATTGTAGCGAAAAAATTGAATACAAAAGTATGTCATGTGGAGGCCGGCATCCGCAGTTGGGATCTTTCTATGCCAGAAGAGATTAACCGTATGGTGACTGATTCATTGGCAGATTATATGTTCACGACCAGCGAAGTGGCTAATAAAAATCTCACCTCCTTTGGGGCTCAAATGGCTGATTATGAGTTAAACAAGTTTTCGAAATATTATAATGTTAATGCAGTGAGTTCGGCTTTGCCAGAGGAACAGTATGCTGCGGATAAGCCTGTTCAGCAAGTTTGGTGGGTAGGGAATGTGATGATTGATACGCTGATGGCTAATCGTAAGAAATTTAGCAAACCTGCCATCTATGATGTGTTGTCCTTGCAGGACAAGCAGTATATTGTGATGACTATGCACCGTCCTGCGAATGTGGATGAGCAAACGCATCTCAAGGCTCTCATGGAGCAGATTATCACCAATGTTCAGGGATTGCCTATTATTTTCCCCATCCACCCACGTACTGCCAAATTGTTCTATAATCTGTGGGGGGATGAAGCCAATCTGAAATCTCTCTTCCCTAATCTACACATAGTGGAGCCCATGGGATATTTGGAGTTTAATTATTTGGTAGAGCATGCGAAAGCGGTTGTTACAGATTCGGGCGGTATTACTGAGGAAACTACCGTTATGGGTGTCCCATGCATCACATTGCGTGATAATACAGAGCGTCCAGAAACATGTACGGTAGGTACGAATATGCTAATTGGTACCAATCCTTCTGCCATCAAACCAGCATTGGATATTCTTTTTGCTGGTGAGTGGAAGCAAGGAGCCATTCCTCCTCTCTGGGATGGACATACTGCGGAAAGGATTATTGATATACTTCTAACTCTGTAGCATTTTTATTCTATGCAATATATAGGAATTATCCCCGCACGCTATGCCAGTACGCGTTTCCCAGGTAAACCGCTGGTGGAGATTTGTGGCAAGCCCATGATTCAGCGTGTGTATGAGCAAGCGAGTAAGGTGCTTGATAGGGTGATTGTGGCTACGGATGATCAGCGGATTTATGATTGTGTAAAGTCTTTTGGTGGGGTAGTGTATATGACCTCTTCAGAGCACCGTTGTGGTACTGACCGTATTTGCGAGGCGTATCAGTTGCATAGGCGAGAAGGCGATGGGCAATTGGCTATGGGCGATGAGGAGATTGTGGTGGTCAATATACAAGGCGATGAGCCATTTATTCAGCCCGAGCAAATCAAAGCGGTGATGGATTGTTTTCCAACAGACATTGCCACGTTGGCAAAGCCATATACGGCGCAAGACGATTTGCAAGACTTGCTTACGCCTAATATTGTGAAGGTAGTTTTTTCTCAGCAAACGGGCGAGGCACTGTATTTCTCACGGAGTGTTATTCCGCATTTGCGTGGGGTTGAGCAGAGTGAATGGCTCAAACAAGGGCAGTTCTACAGTCATATAGGGCTATATGCCTATCGTGCAGATGTGCTGCTGCGTATCACGCAAATGCCTCAAACTCCACTGGAAAAAGCAGAGAGTCTGGAGCAACTCCGTTGGCTGGAGAATGGGTTGAAGATTAAAGTAGCGGTTTCTGATACCAAATCTATTGGCATTGATACGCCCGAAGATTTGCAACAGGCAATCGACTATTTTCAACAATTAAACAAATAATCAAATAATCAAATAATATTAATCAATTGTAAATTCTAAACTTTAAATAGTATGGCAAATAACACTCCTACTCCTCATATTGGAGCACAGTATGGCGAAATAGCCGAAACAGTTATCATGGCAGGCGACCCTTTGCGTGCGAAAGTGATGGCAGATAAGTATCTGGAGAATCCAGTTCAGTTTAATAATGTACGTGGTATGCTTGGTTTTACAGGCACACACAATGGCAAACGTATTAGTGTGATGGGGCATGGTATGGGTATTCCATCCATTGGCATTTACACGTATGAGTTGTATAATTTCTACGGTGTGAAGACGATTATCCGTGTTGGTAGTGCGGGTAGTATTCATAAGGATTTGCATGTGGGAGATTTGGTGATAGCGATGGGTGCATGTACGAATAGTAATTATGCTGCTCAATACGAATTGCCTGGTACGTATGCCCCTATAGCCGATTTTGGTTTATGTCGTGCAGCGGCGGAGGCTTGTGAGAAGTTGGGTTATAAGTATAAGGTAGGTAATGTCTTCTCATCTGATACGTTCTATACGGAGAATGCACATAATGATAAGTGGATTAATATGGGCGTATTGGCGGTAGAGATGGAGGCACCTGCGTTGTATATGAATGCGGCTCGCAGTGGTAATCGTGCATTGGTTATCTGTACGGTTTCGGATAATATCCTTACTGGCGAAGCTACAACTGCTGAGGAACGTCAGAACAATTTCACGCACATGATGGACGTAGCGTTCTCGTTGGTGTAAATGATTGGATATGGGACACCCTGCGGGCTAATGGATATGGGACGCTTCGCTATTGGGTACTGGGTGAGAGGGGATTATTTTTAGAATAAATTGCAAAAATCTTGCTCAATTCAAAAAAAAGTAGTACCTTTGCACCCCGAAAGGAAAGTTGTCTGAGTGGTCGAAAGAGCCGCACTCGAAATGCGGTATACGCGTAAGTGTATCGGGGGTTCGAATCCCTCACTTTCCGCAAAAAAATAAAAAATCTGTCTGTCCAAGTTTACTTGAGCAAGCAGATTTCTTTTTATTTTGCAAGGATGCCGTCGGCAGACTTTAGGGATTACGCAGAAATCCCTCACTTTTTACCTTTCCAATTACGGGTTCATAACGGGTTCTTGACGGGTTCATACTATGTGATTACTATGTGATTCAGCAACCTTCGTGCTAATATCCGAGGTGATTTTTATTTAGGAAATGGCAAAATAGTATGTCTTGTCACTATTCCCCATTTATCATTCGGTGCAATAGGTGCAAGGCACCAGCAATGGTTTTGACTTGCTGGATAACCAAATAACGCTTGCCTGTGAGTTGACCCTGACGGTCACGGTCCTCCACCAAACGACAACGCTCGGCACGAGTGCAGGCATAACGCAATATCCTGCCAAACATATCCGATTGAAAATACTTAGGATTACTGCGCATGAAATATAACGACATACGCTCCTGCTTGAGTATCACCTTCTCTATACCCATGCGACAACATAACCAACGCAAACGCACTACATTGAGCAACTGCTCCGCCTCCTCTGGCAATTTACCAAAACGGTCTATCAAACGCTTTTGATATGCCAATAAAGAGGCTTCATCGGGCAATATGTTCAGCTCACGATACAACGTAATACGCTCGGAAATATTCTCAATATACGTAGGCGGAAAAGACAACGAAAGGTCACTGTCCAATTGACTGTCGGAGCACCATTGCTTTTGGGGGAGGGTATTGGACGGCGTACCGCCTATTGGATATTGGACGCCCTGTGGGCTATGGGACACTGCGCTATTGGCTATTGGATATTGGGTATTAGGGGAGTCTAATATTTCTTCGCGAATCTCTTCTACCGCTTCGTTTAATATGCGTTGATAAGCCTCATAACCCAAATCTGCAATAAATCCACTTTGTTCAGCACCTAACATGTTACCTGCTCCGCGAATGTCCAAATCCTGCATTGCCAACTGAAAACCTGAACCTAACTCGGCAAAAGTGGTTAATGCTTCTAATCGTCTTCGTGCATCCGAAGTGAGCAATTCGCGGTCGGGAGTAATGAGATAGCAGTAGGCTTTTCTATTGGAACGTCCGACACGTCCGCGCAACTGGTGCAAGTCGGACAGCCCATAGTGCTGTGCTGCGTGGATGATAATCGTATTCACATTAGGGATATCCACACCCGATTCAATAATCGTGGTGGAGATTAATATATCATAATCGTAATTGATAAACGCCTCTAATCGCTCTTCCATCTCTCCCGCAGGCATTTGTCCATGCGCAATCACCGTTCTTGCCTCAGGACACATACGTAAAATGCGATTTTCTAAACGTGACAACATCTCTATGCGATTGCACACCACGTATATCTGCCCATTGCGCTGCATCTCCAATTCGATGGCCTCTTTGATAATGTCCTCATCATCTAATGTCAGCAACTCTGTTTGCACAGGATAACGGTTTGGCGGCGGGGTGTTGATAATACTCAAATCGCGTGCGCCTAACAAGGAGAACTGTAAGGTGCGAGGTATAGGCGTGGCAGTGAGCGTGAGGACATCTACATTGGTGCGCAAGGATTTGAGTTTTTCCTTCACGGCAACGCCAAACTTCTGCTCCTCATCAATAATGAGCAAGCCGAGGTCTTTCCAAATCACTTGTTTGCCCACGAGTTTGTGTGTGCCGATAAGTATGTCAATCTTGCCAATTTTTAGGTCTTCCAAAATTGCTTTGACCTCCTTAGGCGTTTTGCTTCGGCTGAGGTATTCTACCCGAACAGGAAAATCCTTAAAACGCTCTTTGAACGTATTATAATGCTGCATGGCTAACACCGTTGTAGGCACTAATACAGCGACTTGTTTGCCATCAGTAGCCGCCTTAAACGCCGCACGCATAGCCACCTCTGTTTTGCCAAACCCTACATCACCACACACCAATCGGTCCATAGGCATAGGGCTCTCCATGTCGTGCTTAATGTCGAGCGTGGCTTTGGCTTGGTCGGGCGTATCTTCGTAGAAGAAAGATGCCTCTAACTCGTGTTGCATATACCCATCGGGCGAGTAGGAGAAACCCTCTTGCTGCTTGCGAGACGCATATAGTCGAATTAGGTCACGGGCAATATCCTTTACCTTATCCTTAGTGCGCTCCTTCATACGCTCCCATGCCCCTGAACCTAAGCGAGAAATGGTAGGTTCGCTACCCTCGCGACCTTTGTATTTCGATATTTGGTGAAGATTGTGGATGCTGACATAAATCGTGTCATCATTGCGATAAACGAGTTTGATGGACTCTTGCGAACGACCATGAAAATTGGTGGTTACTAGTCCAGCAAACTTGCCAATACCATGGTCTATATGTACCACATAATCACCGATTTGAAGTTGATTGAGCTCTTTGAGCGTGATGATGGCTTTTCCGCGTCGCACATTCTCCGAACGAAGACTAATCCGATGGTATCGCTCGAAAATCTGGTGATCTGTGTAACAACATACTTTCGCTGATTTATCCACAAATCCTGCATGTAAGGTTTGATTGATAGGAATGAAGTGTACGCCAGAATCCTTATCCTCAAAAATAGCACGCAGACGGTCAGTTTGTTTCACTTGGTCTGCCAAAATATACACCTTATATCCTTCATTAATACGCGATTGCAGATCTTCTATAAGAATATCAAAATTCTTATTAAAAGTGGGTTGTGGAAGAGTGTCAAAGGTCAAAACTTCGTGCGTTTCGAGTGAGCTTTTTTGCCCAAGCTCGATGGTTCTTACGTCCTCCCACGCATTATTATTTTTGGTTGGGAGCATGCCTCCGTTTATGAGCGCAGTCATCACTCCGTAACTTGTCACCCAAATAGTTTGGTCGGGTAGGTATTCTACCAAATTGGTGGATGAATCTGTTGTTTCGCTTTTTCCTACAATCTGAATATGTTTTTGGTGGTTAATAGATAGTTGATTCTCAATATCAAAATCTCGAATTGAATCAATCTCATCTCCAAAGAAATCAATGCGATATGGATTGTCGTTGGCATAACTATATACATCAAATATACCACCTCGCACCGCAAACTGCCCTGGTTCATATACAAAATCTACCCGCTGAAAACCCATCTCTATGAGCATGTTGATGAGCGTTGACTGTGCCATCTCATCGCCAGCGGCTAAAGCGATAGTCTGCTGCTGCAATGTGGTAGGCAAAGGCACATGCTCCATGAGGGCTTCGGGATAAGTGATGATGATAGGAGCAGAAGATTGAGCAGGGTTGAGAAGCGCACTGAGCACTTCTGTTCGTTGTACAGTCAAGGCTTCATCAGTGCCTTGGCGACGACGATGGGAGGACGGAAAAAAATACACATCTTCGCCATTCCGCAGTGTGCGAAGGTCTGCAAAAAGATACTGAGCAACATCAATATTCTCCATGACCATCAGCATGGAACGAGCATGATTCTTACTCTTCAATCGCTGATAGATAGCAGATAGAATAATGCTTTGCGATGAGGCAAAAAGATTCTTCAGCAAAAAATGTTTTTCTCTTTTTTTGCTGAGTTCATTAGCCAATACACCTACTTCTGGGTGCAAAGCTAGTAATTGTTCTAATTCCCCAATCTGCATTCTTTATGCCATTCCCAATAGCGAATGTTATTTTCGTATGGGGTCGCAAGTGAGTTCTATGCCTAACTTGCGAAAAATTTTGCGATCGACTTCTGATAACATGACTGTACTATGCACTTGACAACCAGCCAATTGTGGTAGGGCTTCCAAGGTCTTGCGGCAGTTTTCATCGTGGAGTGACAATACGGACAATGCCACCAACACCTCATCGGTATGGAGGCGAGGATTGCGCCCTCTGAGGTAACTGATTTTGGTATGTTGGATCGGTTCAATCATCTCCTGAGGAATGAGTTTTACATCGTGGTCAATGCCTGCGAGATATTTCGTGGCATTGAGCAGTAAAGCCGCACTAGAACCCAATAACTCTGATGCTTCCGCAGTGATGATATGTCCGTCATGCAACTCGATAGCTGCTACTGCCATCGCACTATTGCGCTCTTTGCGCTCGTTGGCTGCCACCGTTGTTCGTCTGTTTGCGGTGCTAATACCCACTTGTTTGAACAGACGAGCAATACGATTGACTACCGATTCGCTGATGTCGCCATTGGCAAAATCGTTCAGCGCATGGTAGTAGCGACGGATAATCTCCTGCTTGCTGGCCTCACAACATGCTGCGTCATCATCTATGCAAAAGCCCACCATGTTTACGCCCATATCGGTAGGCGACTTGTATGGGTTATGTCCGTAAATGCCTGTGAATAAGGCATCTAATACAGGGAATATCTCCGTATCGCGGTTGTAACTAACTGCCGTCTTGCCATATGCCTCTAAGTGGTATGGGTCAATCATATTCACATCGTTGAGGTCGGCTGTGGCTGCCTCGTATGCCATATTGATAGGGTGCTTGAGGGGCAGGTTCCACACGGGGAAAGTCTCGAACTTAGCATATCCTGCTTGATTACCGCGTACATGCTCGTTGTATAGTTGCGAGAGGCAAACCGCCATCTTACCACTGCCAGGACCAGGAGCCGTAACAACCACCAATGGGCGAGTCGTTTCAATATAATCGTTCTTACCAAACCCTTCTTCCGAGTCAATGAGTGCTACGTTGTGGGGGTAGCCGTCGATAGTATAGTGGTAATAGGTGGTGATACCCAGTCGCTCCAATCGTTGGCGGTACATCTGTGCGGATGTCTGACCGCTATAGTGAGTGATTACCACGGAGTTGACCATAAACCCACGATTCATAAACTCGTCGCGCAAACGCAGTACATCCACGTCATAAGTAATGCCTAAGTCTTGACGTACTTTGTTTTTCTCGATGTCGGATGCGGATATGACAATCACAATCTCCAATGTATCACGCAGTTGCGTGAGCATAGTGAGCTTGCTATCTGGCTGAAAACCAGGTAGTACGCGACTGGCATGGAAATCATCAAAGAGTTTGCCTCCAAGCTCTAGATAGAGTTTGTTACCAAACTGCGCAATGCGTTCTTTGATATGCTCCGACTGTATGCGGATGTACTTCTCGTTGTTAAAGGGTTCAGTATTGTTCAACATAGTTCAGTATTGTTCAATGTTGTTACTCTTGTGGGGTGGCACCATCGAAGCAGTAGGTACATACTTTGCATTTCGGTAGTCCGATGGCGGCGATGAGGTCCTCTATCTTGGTGTATTTGAGTGACTTGAGCGCAAAGCGGTCGCGCAAGGCGCGTATCATGCGTTGGTACTCCAAGGAGTCGGTAGTGGCATATGCCTTGATACGCTCTGGATTATTGGCTGCTTCTTCACCCTCTAAATCCGCAATAATACGGCGGGTGATGAGTTCCATGTCCGACTTTGATGTGGTGAAGTTCGTGAATGGACAGCCATACATGATAGGCGGACATGCAATACGCATATGCACATCTTTGGCACCTGCTTCGATGAGACAACGGGTATTGTCGCGGAGTTGTGTGCCACGCACGATAGAATCGTCGCAGAAGAGCACACTCTTGCCACGTAGGATAGAGTAGTTGTGAATGAGTTTCATCTTAGCAACGAGGTCGCGTGTGGCTTGTTGCGATGGGGTGAAAGAACGTGGCCAAGTAGGGGTATATTTGGTGATGGCACGTTGGTAAGGCACGCCCGAAGTGTGCGAATAACCAATCGCCATAGCAATACCTGAATCAGGAATACCGCAGACAATATCGGCTTTCACATCATCGCTATTACCCATAGCATGACCGCATGCATAGCGCACTTGTTCTACATTTCGACCTTCGTAGTCGGAGGTGGGGAAACCGTAATACACCCAAAGGAAAGAGCAAATCTGCATCTTGTCGTTGGGTTTGCGGAGTTGCTCCACGTGGTCAGCATATACGCGAACAATCTCACCAGGGCCCATGAAATACTCGGTTTGGAAGCCGAGGTTGAAGAAAGATGAGGACTCGCTGGCAATAGCATAGGCGTTGTCTCTTTTACCTAATATAATAGGTGTGCGTCCCCATGAATCGCGAGCAGCGATGATACCATCTTCGGTGAGAATGAGAATACTGCATGAACCTTTGATTTGCTTGTACACATTCTCGATTCCGTCCACGAAGTCTTTGCCCTGAACGATTAGCAAACCTACTAATTCAGTGGGGTTTACGCGTCCGCTACTGAACTCTGTGAGGTGCATGTTTTGATCCAACAAATGGTTGACTAATTCATCCATATTGTTGATCTTGCCGATGGTGCTGATAGCAAATCGACCAAGGTGCGAGTTGATGAGCAAAGGTTGTGCATCGGTGTCGGAGATGATACCAATACCTGCATTGCCACTGAACTCGTGTAATTCATCTTCGAACTTGGTTCGGAAGTGCGAGTTTTGTATGTTGTGAATGCTTCGTTTGAAGCCCCTTTCTGTGTCGTACGTTGCCATACCCGCTCGGCGTGTACCGAGGTGGGAGTGGTAGTCGGTGCCGTAGAAGACATCGGTGACACAACTTGCTGTTGAAATAGTCCCGAAGAACCCTGCCATACTTATTTTGTTAGGTAATTAGTCAAATTTTTCTCAATACGAGCAGCGATGTCCTCTGTTTCTGCGTCGAGGACGAGTTTTTCGCCGGTGATGCCTTCGTAGAGTTCTACATAGCGGGCGGTGATACCTGCTACTACCTCATCGGTCATCTCTGGTACTTGTTGTCCCTCTTTACCTTGGAAACCGTTGTCCATCAGCCACTCACGCACAAACTCTTTGGAGAGTTGCTTTTGTGGCTCACCAGCCTCAAAACGCTCCTCATAGCCCTCTGCATAGAAGTAGCGGCTGGAGTCTGGAGTGTGCACTTCGTCCATGAGGAGGATTTGGTCACCGTGCTTACCAAACTCGTATTTGGTGTCCACCAGGATAAGTCCTTGTTTAGCAGCAATCTCTTGTCCGCGAGCGAAGAGAGCAAGGGTGTATTTCTCCAATTGCTCGTACTCTGCCTCTGGGATAAGTCCTTGAGCGATAATTTCTTCACGAGAGATATCCTCATCATGTGCACCAATCTCAGCTTTGGTTGTAGGAGTGATGATTGGGGTAGGGAACTTCTCGTTCTCGCGCATACCTTCTGGCAGTTTTACGCCGCAGATCTCACGTACACCGCTCTTGTAAGCACGCCATGCAGAGCCGCAGAGGTAACCGCGAACGATCATCTCTACTGGGTAGCCTTCGCAACGAATACCTACGGTAACCATAGGGTCGGGAGTGGCTTGCTTCCAGTTAGGAACGATGTCAGCCGTTGCATCGAGGAACTTAGCCGCGATTTGGTTAAGGATTTGACCTTTGAATGGAATACCCTTTGGCAGGATGACATCAAAAGCAGAAATACGGTCGGTGGCTACCATAGCGAGGCAGTCCTCACCGATAAAATATACATCACGCACTTTGCCGTGGTACACATTGGTTTGACCAGGAAAGTTAAAATTGGTTGCTGTTAATGCTTGCATTGTTGTTATTGTTTAATATTATTTTAAATAGTCTAAGTGTAAAGAATAATTACATAATTTTAATAAGAATGAGAACACCAATAATAAACTTCATCACCTGTATATATAATGGTATTATGAAGCCAACATTGATAGATACTTAACAACATATCATCAGAAAGTGGTTCGAATTTATTAGAATTAAGATAATCGCAAATATGTTGTTTAAGTTCTTCTATAGGGGGAAAAGCACCATTCAACTTTGCCCTAATACTATCGTTAATAACTATAATATTTCCTTTTAATAATTCAAATTGTGTAGAATCAATAGGAATAGGATAAATATCTGTATTAGAACATCTTTGATAGAAATCATATTCTTCCAAATTTGGTTGAAGAGTTGCATATAAACTTTCCTTAAATCCACAATATATTATCGTGTCTTGTTGGTATAAAAAATTAACACATACATATTGTGCCTCACCTTCAAAAGAAACTTTAAAAAGTCCTTTTTTAGGATCGGAATGTGTTGTGCAACTATAAAATAGAAGAACAATCAACAAAGTTATGCTATGTTTCAAGATAAATTTCATTATATGATGTTCTATTTCCAATGAATGTTTGCTCGCTTATCTCTCGGTGTTCTCTCGGTCATCTCTCGGTAAAGATGGCTGTCGTTGCCGTCCCGTTGCCGTGTCGTTGCCGTGTTTGTCTCGAAGGAGACAGGTAAGAACCAAGAAAGATACTATAGTTTATTTACACCTTATATATTATTTATACTCATCCCATGATTGGATAGCGAGGTCGTTGACATCGACAGTGCAGAAAGCATTGATGAATGCTGCTGCGAGGCGTGCATTGGTGAGCAATGGCACGTTGAGGTCAATAGCCGCACGACGCACGTGGTAGCAGACATCGTGTTGAGGGTCTGTAACGATATCCTTGGGTACGCTCACTACGAACTCAATCACGCCTTCACGCATGAGGTCGATAGCTTGTGGAGTGCCCTCCTCCGAAGGTTGGTAAACCGTGGTGTTAGGGATACCTGCCTCTGTGAGGAAGTGGCTTGTACCAAGGGTAGCGTAGATATTGAAGCCCTTCGCGATGAGTTGGCGTGCAGAATCGAGCATCTGTGCTTTTTGCTTTGGCGAACCGATAGAGAAGAGTACATTCTTCTTAGGTACGCGCATGCCTACGGAAAGCATAGAGGTCAAGAGGGCAGCGTTGGCATCCTCACCGAGGCAACCTACCTCACCAGTAGAGGTCATGTCCACACCGATGACTGGGTCGGCCTTTTGCAGACGGTTGAAGGAGAACTGCGATGCCTTCACACCCACATAGTCGAAGTCGAAGAAGTTCTTGCTTGGTTTCTCTACAGGGAGACCGAGCATGATACGAGTGGCTAT
Organism: Paludibacteraceae bacterium; assembly: GCA_045591505.1. Classification (GTDB taxonomy): domain Bacteria; phylum Bacteroidota; class Bacteroidia; order Bacteroidales; family Paludibacteraceae; genus Colicola. The sequence continues at coordinate 132,996 of JAZNSW010000001.1, read as the reverse complement.
ATCAATGAAGTTGATCTTCAATACTTTAGATACGAATGGGAACGAGCGTGAAGCACGGAGGTTACATTCAATCACCTTGATCTCGTTCTCGCGAGCGAGGTACTGGATATTGAATGGACCAGAGATGTTGAGCTCGCGTGCGATTTGACCAGAGATCTTCTTGATACGGCGCACGGTCTCTACATAGAGTTTTTGTGCTGGGAACTGAATAGTTGCGTCACCAGAGTGAACACCAGCGAACTCTACATGCTCGGAGATAGCATATGCGATGATTTCGCCATCTTTAGCCACAGCGTCCATCTCAATCTCCTTGGTGTTGAGCATGAACTTAGAGATTACCACTGGGTGCTTTTTGCTCACAGTTGCTGCCATCTTGAGGAAGCGCTCGAGCTCCTCTTGGTTGAAGCAGACATTCATCGCAGCACCAGAGAGCACATAGGATGGACGAACGAGCACAGGGAAGCCCACCTTGTCGATGAAGGTCTTCACATCCTCCATAGAGGTGAGGGCACTCCATTCTGGTTGGTCCACTCCAATGCGGTCGAGCATCGCGGAGAACTTATCGCGGTCCTCGGCGTTGTCGATACTACGAGCGGTAGTACCGAGGATAGGCATATGTTGTGCATCGAGCTTGAGTGCGAGGTTGTTAGGGATCTGACCACCAGTAGAAACGATGACGCCGTGTGGGTTCTCTAGTTCGAGGATATCCATCACGCGCTCGAAGGTGAGCTCGTCGAAGTAAAGACGGTCGCACATATCGTAGTCGGTGGAAACGGTCTCCGGGTTGTAGTTGATCATCACGGAACGATAACCGTTCTCGCGGATGGTCTTGAGGGCCTGTACGCCGCACCAGTCAAACTCTACAGACGAACCAATACGGTATGCACCCGAACCGAGTACTACGACAGACTTGCGGTCGTTGAGGTACTTCACATCGTTGGCTACACCGGAGTAGGTGAGGTAGAGGTAGTTGGTTTGAGCAGGGAACTCAGCTGCGAGTGTATCTATCTGTTTTACAACTGGTTTAACGCCCAAAGATAGACGATGCTTGCGTGCTACGAGCACCGCAAAATCCATATCCATTTGTTCGCCTAATCCAACGGCTTTCGCGATTTGGAAGTCAGAAAAACCTTGAATCTTGGCTTTGCGCATCAAGTCCTCGTCTATGTTTTGGAGGGTGCCTGCTGCTTTGAGTTCGTTGTCGGTCTTAACGATATTTTGGAGTTTCTCAAGGAACCAACGGTCGATCTTGGTGAGCTCGTGCAAGCGGTCGATGCTGTAACCCGCATGCAATGCTTGCGAGAGGAAGAAGATACGTTTGTCGGTAGGAGCGGCCAATGCGTGGTCAAGGTCGTCCACATGCAGTTGTTTGTTCTCTGTGAAACCGTGCATGCCTTGTCCAATCATACGAAGACCCTTTTGGATGGTGTCTTCGAAGGTACGACCGATAGCCATCACCTCGCCCACAGACTTCATGCTTGAGCCGATCTCACGATTTACACCGCGGAACTTACCGAGGTCCCAGCGTGGGAGTTTAGCCACGATATAGTCGAGTGTTGGCTCGAAGAAAGCAGGCGTATCTTTGGTAACAGAGTTCTTGAGTTCGAAGAGACCATAGCCCAAAGCAATCTTAGCGGCTACGAAAGCCAATGGATATCCCGTAGCTTTAGAAGCCAACGCAGAAGAGCGAGAGAGGCGAGCATTCACCTCAATCACGCGGTAATCCTCTGAATATGGATCGAGCGCGTATTGTACGTTACACTCACCCACGATACCCACATGGCGCACGATCTTGATAGCCAAAGCGCGGAGCTTAGCGGCCTCTGATTTGGTGAGTGTTTGGGTAGGAGCAATCACGATACTTTCACCCGTGTGAATACCGAGTGGGTCGAGGTTCTCCATGTTGCAGACGGTGATACAGTTGTCGTATTTATCACGAACTACCTCATACTCAATTTCTTTCCAACCCTTGAGCGATTTCTCAACGAGCACTTGTGGAGAGAAAGAGAAAGCTTTCTCAGCGATGATGTTGAGCTCTTCCTCGTTGTCGCAGAAGCCAGAACCTAAACCACCGAGAGCGTATGCTGCACGGAGAATAACAGGATAACCAAGCTCTTTAGCGGCTGCACGAGCTGCTTCGATAGTTTCGCAAGCTTCGCTTTGGATAGTCTTGACATTGATCTCGTCAAGCTTCTCCACGAACAGCTCACGGTCCTCGGTGTCCATGATAGCTTGTACTGGGGTACCGAGTACTTGTACATTGTATTTCGCTAGTACGCCGCTCTTGTAGAGTTCCACACCGCAGTTGAGCGCGGTTTGTCCGCCGAAAGCGAGGAGTACGCCATCTGGACGCTCTTTAGCAATCACTTTCTCCACAAAGAATGGGTTTACAGGCAAGAAGTAGATCTTATCTGCTACACCTTCGCTGGTTTGTACGGTAGCGATATTGGGGTTGATGAGTACGGTATAGATACCTTCTTCACGAAGGGCCTTGAGGGCTTGTGAACCAGAGTAGTCGAACTCGCCTGCTTCACCGATCTTCAATGCTCCAGAACCGAGCACCAATACTTTCTTGATATCTTTTTTCTCCATGGCCATTATTTGTTAAGAAGTTGGAAGAAGTTATCGAATACGAATTCAGAGTCCTTAGGTCCGCAGTTCATTTCTGGAATAAACTGTACTGCCATCCATGGTTTCTCAGCGTGGCGAATACCCTCGTTGGTGCGGTCGTTCATATTGACGAACCACTCTTTCCATTCCGCAGGTAGGGTAGTGCCGTCCACTACATAACCGTGGTTTTGTGCGGTGATATAGCAACGTTCGCCACCTACTATTTGTACGGGTTGTGTAGCACCGCGGTGACCATATTTATGCTTCAATACCTCTGCGCCTGCTGCTAGAGCCAAGAGTTGGTTGCCGAGTCCGAGGCCCAACAATGGTTTGTCTTCGTCTTTCTCGAGGAAGGTCTTGATATTTTCGATTGTCACAGCGCAGTCCTCTGGATCGCCAGGGCCGTTGCTCAGCATCAGCGCGTCAAACTCCAAGGTGTTGAAGTCATAATCCCATGGCACGCGTGTCACCTCCACACCGCGAGCGAGTAGGTAGCGGATGATTCCTTCTTTTACACCGCAATCCACGAGCACTACTTTCTTGCCTGCACCAGCGTTGTAGGTTACTACCTCTTTGCAACTCACTTGTGGCACAAGGTTCTCATCGTTGGCTATAGGAGTAGTGTCGTCGCCTTCGAAGATGAGGGTAGCTTGCATTGTGCCGTTCTCACGAAGATGCTTCGTGAGTTCACGGGTATCTACGCCAGTGATAGCAGGTATCTGCTCACGAATCAGCCATGTTGCCAAATCTTCGTTGGCATTCCAGTGGCTGTATTCAGGGCTGTACTCGGTCATGATGACTGCCGCAGGGTGGATGCGGTGGCTGTCCATAAACTCGGACAAACCATTCTCCAAACTGCTGCATGCAGGCACGCCGTAGTTACCAATCAATGGATAGGTCATCACTACGAGTTGACCTTCGAAGTTAGCGTCGGTCAGCACCTCTGGATAACCAATCATGGTGGTATTGAATACGAGCTCTCCTGCTACGTTTTTCTCGTAGCCAAATGATGTACCCTTGAAGCAGGTGCCATCGGAGAGTTTCAATGTTACTTTTTTCATATTCTTGCCTTTAATCTTTAACCTTAGCGAAGGATTGTTTCCGAACGATCTGGACCTACAGACACTACATCGATGCTAACGCCAGTCTCTTGCTCGATATATGCGATATACTCTTTCAGCTCTTTTGGCAACTCCTCGTAGGTACGGCATACTGATACATCGCACTTCCATCCTGGGAACTCCTTGTAGATAGGTTTGATATTATCTGCATCTGCCTCAAATGGGAAGTAGTCAATCTTCTCGCCATTGAGTTCGTAGCCCACACAAACCTTGATAGTCTCAAAGTCGTTGAGTACATCGCTCTTCATCATGATAAGTGATGTCGCACCATTCATCATTACGGTATATTTCAATGCTACGAGGTCGAGCCATCCGCAACGGCGTGGACGACCAGTAGTAGCGCCAAACTCATGTCCTATCTTACGAAGCATCTCGCCTGTCTCATCAAACAACTCGGTTGGGAATGGACCTTCGCCTACGCGTGTGCAGTATGCTTTGAAGATACCATACACCTCGCCGATATGTTGTGGAGCTACGCCCAGACCCGTGCATGCGCCTGCGCAGAGTGTGTTGCTGGAGGTCACGAAAGGATAGGTACCGAAGTCCACATCGAGCAATGAACCTTGTGCGCCTTCTGCCAAGATACCTTTGTCCTCGCGGAGCATGTTGTTAACGATGATCTCATTGTCCACGATAGGGAATTGCTTCATCTCCTCGATGGCATTGAGCCATGCACTGTCGTCTGGCAACTCAATACCGCCCAATTGCTCTTGGTGAGCAGCACGAAGAGTATTGTAGCGTTCCAAGAAGTCAGGGCGCAGGATATCGCCTACGCGAAGACCATTGCGCGCAATCTTATCGGTATAGGTAGGACCAATACCTTTGCCAGTGGTACCTACTTTCTTATCGCCTTTCTTCTTCTCCGAAGCGGCATCCAACATACGGTGGGTAGGGAGAATCAAGTTCGCGCGTTTAGCGATTTGCAAACGGCTCTTTACATCCACACCCATTGCCTCGATAGCGTGAATCTCCTCCATGAGGATGATTGGGTCAATCACCACACCATTACCAATGATGTTGGTGGTGCCATCGCGGAAGATTCCTGATGGTACGGTGTGGAGCACAAAACTCTTATCACCGAAATACAAACTATGACCAGCGTTTGGTCCACCTTGGAAGCGTGCTACTGCTTCATAACGTGGGGTCAATACATCGACGATTTTGCCTTTGCCTTCATCGCCCCATTGCATGCCTAATACGACATCTACTTTTTTCATATAATCTTGCCTTTAAACTCTAAACTTTAAACTCTAAACTAAATTCCCACTTGTTGGAATATATAATCCACATTCTTCATGTAGTAATCCAAACTGAAACAAGCGTCAATCTCCTCGTTGCTTAGGTGTGCGGTTACGCCTTCGGTCAGTTTGAGGTTCTCTTGCATCTCGCCGCCTTCCATCAGCGTCTTCATTGCCACAGGTTGCACGAGGTCGTATGCTTGTTCGCGTACAAAGCCCTTCTCAATCAGCGCATTCATCACGCGTTGCGCGAAGATTGCGCCGTGGGTCAGACCGATATTGTGCAGCATGTTCTCTGGATAAACCACGAGGTTGTCCAATATACCCTCGAAGCGTGCCAACATATAGTCAAGCAACATCGTTGCATCTGGCAATACGATACGCTCAGTGGAACTGTGGCTGATGTCACGTTCGTGCCACAATGCGATGTTCTCGGTGGCGGTGCACATGTATCCACGCATTACGCGCGCGCACCCGCATATATTTTCAGAGGAGATAGGATTGCGTTTGTGTGGCATAGCCGATGACCCTTTTTGTCCTTTCTTGAATGCCTCTTCTACTTCGCGTACCTCTTGGCGTTGCATATTGCGCACCTCCAATGCCATCTGCTCCAAGGTACCTGCGATTACTGCCAAAGTAGCCAAATAGAACGCATGGCGGTCGCGACCCAACACTTGTGTAGCGATTGCTGCCGACTCGATGCCGAGGTGCTCGCATACATAGGTTTGAATAGCAGGTGGGATATTCGCATAGTTACCTACTGCGCCAGACAATTTACCTGTCTCTACGCCTTTGGCTGCCATCTCAAAACGCTCAATATTGCGGCGCATCTCCTCGTACCACAATGCCCATTTCAGTCCAAAACTGCTCACATCGGCGTGCATACCGTGGGTACGACCAATCACAGGGGTGTACTTAAACTCGTTTGCACGGCGTTTCAATACCTCGAGGAAAGAGTGTAAGTCTTTGCGCAGAATCTCATTGGCTTGTTTGAGCAAATAACCATTGGCTGTATCTACTACATCGGTAGAGGTCAACCCATAGTGTACCCATTTGCGCTCTTCGCCCAAACTCTCGCTCACGGCGCGGGTGAATGCCACCACATCGTGACGGGTGATCTCCTCAATCTCGTGGATACGATTTACATCAAAAGTGGCTTTCTCGCGAAGCAACTTCACATCTTCTGCGGGCACTACGCCCAAGGTGCTCCATGCTTCGGCTGCCAAGATTTCTACTTCGAGGTAAGCACGAAACTTATTCTCTTCTGTCCAAATGTTGCGCATGACTGCGCGGCTGTAACGTTCAATCATATTGTATGTAAGTCTTTATTTTCTACTTTGATTTTGTTAAAGGCCTCAATGGCTTTCGCTACGGCTTTCTCCGTGTTCTCATCGGTCGCCAATACCACGCCATAACGACGGTGTCCGTGTACCTCTGGTTTGCCAAAGAAACGCACTTGCACGCCTGGCATAGCCAAGGCTTCTTCCACTCCGCTGAACACCACTTCGGTTGCATCACCTTCTACTACAATGGCTTTTGATGCGCTTGCACCGAAGAAGCGTACCTCTGGTATAGGCAAACCGAGCACCGCACGCGCATGCAGCGCAAACTCCGACAAGTCTTGCGAAATCATGGTCACCATACCCGTATCGTGTGGACGAGGACTCACCTCGGAGAAGATCACATGGTCGCCTTCTACAAACATCTCCACGCCGAAGATGCCATATCCGTCCAACGCGTCAGTCACCTTCTTTGCAATGTCCTCTGCTTGTGCCAATGCAGCATCCGTCATTGCTTGTGGTTGCCATGACTCGCGGTAGTCGCCATCTACTTGGTGGTGACCGATTGGCTTGAGGAAGGTTGTACCACCTGCGTGACGCACGGTCAGTAAGGTGATTTCATAATCGAAATGCACAAAGCCCTCTACAATCACGCGACCTGCACCTGCACGACCACCCATCTGCGATTCGGTCCATGCTGGCTCTACATCTGCTTCTGTTTTTACGGTCGATTGACCATGACCCGATGACGACATGATGGGCTTCACCACGCATGGGATACCAATCTCCTTGATGGCTTGCAAATACTCTTCGTGTGTGTCTGCAAACTTATATCTCGCAGTAGGCAAACCCAACTCTTCAGCTGCCATGCGACGGATAGCCTCACGGTTCATAGTTAAAAAAGCCGCGTTAGCCGTAGGGATAACGCGGTAACCTTCTTTTTCTAATTCGACGAGAGTAGGGGTAGCAATAGCTTCTACTTCAGGGATAATCAACGATGGTTGCTCTTGCTCAATCACTTGGCGGAGTTTTGTGCCGTCCAACATGTTGAACACATGACAGCGATGCGCCACTTGCATGGCTGGAGCGTTGGCGTATTTGTCGCATGCAATCACTTCCACGCCATAGCGTTGGAGTTCAAGGGCAACTTCTTTGCCCAATTCGCCACTGCCAAGCAAGAGTGCCTTTGTGGCTACAGAGGTAAGGGGAGTTCCGAAATTCATGAAAATATAGTGTTATATTGTTGTCCTTATTTCGGGTTGCAAAGGTACTACTTTTTTTTGATTTGTGCAAATAGTTTTTTATAATTTTTTCAAACAATTTTTAGATTGCCTTCTGTACTTGTCAGTTCTATGATACGGAGTGTAGTTTCATCGCTGTCGTTTTGTGCTTATGATTGTCTTTAGAGTGCACTTCTGTGTTTTTTGAAGAGAACCAACCCTTGCCGAAGGAGCGCTTAAGTACGAGCATTGATACGAGCAAGAAAAATAACCATATAAAACCTCACCCTGCAAATCCGATGACTTGCAGGGTGAGATAATTTTAGGAATGCATAGCCCAATAATCAGATATTATGCTTTAAATATAATTTGTAGCATATTCTACATGCTATCGTTGTCTTGGACTAAACTTAGCACATGGAGGATATTATTATTCAATCTCTGTCCCATGATATTGTAGGTCTTGCCATCACGGAGAATAAGGAGTTGACCTTCGCGGAGGATTTTTGTAATCATTGTTGTATTGATTGAATTTGTTTCTAAAGAGGAAGCTAAATCAATCATATAGGTAAAATCACTTATTTCGCTTGGGTCATATTTTTCTGCACAAGCGATGGCGCGGATGTGCGATTTATAATCCGTTAGGATGATTGGCTCTCCGTTATAGACAAATCCTCTATCACATGTAGGATCGCTACCGTCAAACGTGTAACGTATTTGGGCATTAGGCGTAGTGGAGGCAAGATGCAGTTCTGTACCTAACTTGACTGTAGAACCTGATACAATAGAAGATGTAGGCGCATCTGCTTGTAACAATGGTGTGAGTCCAGCCACATCGAATGTTTGCTGATACGTTTCAGCCATGTTGATTCCTGCATAACTACGTACTCGATTGCTAATGGTGAGTGTGATTTGCTCGGCAGTAAATGGCGAGTTTGGAATGAAGCGTAATTGACTAACGTAGGTAGAATCTTCTCCTTCATAGCTTACCAGTTCATTCTTAAAGATAATAGAACCCTCAATTACTTGGTCATTTGCTACGACATAGATATTTTCAATATTGAGTAATGCAGGTTGCATATACTTGTTGAATGCAATATCTATAGCTGTAGCGAATGCTTCGACATGTTGCACTTCAGGTTGGGTGAGTTGTACGATAGGGATATTGACCTCTAATTGTGGAGGAGGAACAGGAAGCCAATCGCTTTGTGTGGACTCGTATCCTTCTTTTTCGAATCGTACTTGCCATAGACCTTGAGGTACATCCCAACGGTACATACCCTGTTCGTTGGTATAAAGAGGGTTTTCTTGTCCGTAGTTTTCAGCATCCCAAAGTACATCCTGTTCGATGATTTCTCCTAAAGCATTTTCGGTATATTGCTTGTAATAGATAGTTGCTTTAACATTTTCTACGCGATTATCGCTGACAGCTTCGTACACATAGCCGGCAGGGTCGTAAATAGGAGAAGTAGCAGGAGTTGGTGATTCTACGATGATTGGCGGTTGTGGATTTTTATCGTCATCGTCATTATCGTCATCGTCTTCTTCTGGTTTACAGTGAATCTTATTAAACTGCGATTCGTAGTTGTCCATTGAGGATCGATAATGTTCTTGATAAACATTCGCTGCTATCATATCAGCGACAATCAAACCCGCAGAAACGGCTGCCCCTATTAACGTCACACCTGCGGATGGTATAGCTCCGATTAATGCAGCTACCATAGTACCGATTTCTGCGGCACAAAATGTGATTTTTGTAACATAATAAATCGATGCATCGCTTCCTAAGTCATTAACATTATACTGGAGGTTAGATAATTGTTTGACGGCTTCTGGACAATCTTCCACGATTTTTTTGTTTTCTGCTGCATAGTAAAGATCAATACAGCCATTCAAATCATTAACCATATTTCGGCATGTCATTACTATATCGAATACAGCGCAAACTTTTTGTAATGGTCCTCCTATTGTACCTTGTTTAAATTGTTTTTTCCATTTGAGGTTACGCTTTATCTTTTCTTGATTATCAAGACGAATGTCGTCAAATATTTCATCTGCCGTACCTCCACCATGTCTCTTATATTCATCAATAGAAGCATTTTGCCTAATAAGTTCTCTATTTTGGTCAGTTAGTGCTTCATCAACATTAGAGGATAAATCTCCAACTAATCCAACATTTTCATACAAGGATCCACTCGCATCTTCCACAATATCCTCTGTACTCCTATCACCAAACAGGAATTTTCTTATTTTAGCTACAGTTTTTTTAACTTGATTTATCTTATTTTCTATTGATTGCTTGATTGTGTTGATGGTTTCAATGGCTTGTTGAACTGCTGCGATAGAAGATATATCATTGTTTTGTCGTGCTTGTAAAAGTTGTTTCAGTTGTACTGCTAATTCTCCTTCAGAAGTGAAATCAACATAGTAGCTGATGTTTTCGTCATAGTCCACTAAATGCCATACACTTTCAGTTGAGAGCATATATAATTGACTATGGTTGGTCTTTTCAAGCACTTCATATCCTTGTTTGCGCAAGATAGTTGTATCAATTGTACTACAATCGGATATGGTTATCCCCTTCGTCCATTGTGCGATAGAATCCATAGCCATTTCGTATTCCAGCAAATAGAAATCGAAATTATAAAGACTATCATTTTTGAGCGAATCATGCTGAGCAATCAATAAATCAATATCTACTGGGGTAATATCATCTTTATCAATCACAACATCAGGACAAAGGAGATATATTAAACTATCAGCTCTGTCTAATTGTTTTAGCGCAATCGCTTCTTCTAACTGCATTATAAGCGTGTCTTCTGGCGTAGGAGCGAATAGACTATCCGTATTTAACAAGTCGTGGATTTCGTTTAGCAGATCATTGTCCACTAAGTATTCCTCATCATTAGCAATATATTCTACGCTCACATTGATAGGACCGCCTGTTGTGCTCATGTTAAAGTATCGCTTTGCAGTCCAACAATCGTTTTCTGTGTTGTATTGGGCAGTAATTTTGTATGTGTTATGCTGGTCTGTGTGTACATGAAGGATAACAGACTTGATAATCTCGGGGCTATTGTTGGAGAAGTCAATGCGGAAAGTAAAATCGTTGTCAGCAAAGCTGTATGAACGACTAGTCACAGTACCTTTGACAAAATCCCACACAACGTCCATATTTTTATCCAATTCCCAATTAAAATGGGTCATTGCGACAGAAAGGACTTGTGTGGTAAGTTGTTTGTATGTCAGTTGCTTAGTTTGTGTGGATACAACAAGACCAGTGGGCTGTTGGATTTTTGCATAGATATTGTGCTTAGATAGATTATATGGTTGATTTAAATTGCAAGTTGTTTCCCATTCTCCGTTGTTTTTGGATTTGGTTTGTCCGATTTGGTGGTTGTTGTCGTAGATAGTGATCAGTGACTGTGGTGTGGTAATACCATGTACATTAACAGTCTTATCTACTATATTCAGTGTCGCCTCTATAGATGCGTTCTCTGCTTGGAAATACGCTGCTCCTATCGGTTGTAGCACTTCTTGATCGTTGTGCAGGAAGCGGAGATAAGCATTGACTATATATTCTTGTGCCTGCACGGGAATAATACAGAATCGCACCAAATCGTTGGGGTTAGTCATTGGTATAATGATTTTATTACCCTGTACGGAATATGCTGCAATAGAAGCATTGAGCATCACTGCATTTTCTACCATTGTCGCATTTTCTGGTAGTTCCACTACTAATTGAAAATCGCTTAACTCAGGTAATATATGTGCTTTGATGCCTATGCTTGCTCGCAGAGTAAGATAGGTACCACTAAGCAGCGAAGCCTTGTTAGCGGTAAAACTGGTTTTATCAAGCACGTATGACAATTTCTCCAGATTGATAGCAGGGATAGAATCTATCTTGATTTGCGTGCATAATGCATCGTTAACCGTAATCGGTGTGGCGATATAGTCCGCGGATTCGGTTAAGAGCATTTCTTGGAATGCAGACAGGTTGGGCAAATGGGTGTATAGCGTGTTTTGCTGCATACTGACGAGGGTGTATGAACCCTCAGGGAGATGTGAGAAAGACACTTGCTGCACATCATCGTATAGATTGCGTTGCACGAACTGTCCGACGCTATCATATAAAATAGCAACTGCTTCTTGTAGAGGAGCGTGGATGTAAGTAGCCCTAATGCCACCACGTTCTATTAGTGAACAATGTAGTTTGATAGGGGAATTGTCTTGTTTTCGTGTCCCAATCACCACTGGGGCAAAGTCATTGGTATGGCTTTGTATGGTCATAACGAGTGAATCACCGATGTTGATTGTGTCATTGGTGGTTATGAGCGTACCTGATATTTCCAATTGGTGTATCTGCTTTTGTGTAGATTGATTGTAGAGTGAATAGTGGATGTTTTGGGGTATAATATATCCTTTTTGCGGTTCTGTAGTTGACGCATTGTAGGATATGGGCGTATAATCCATATCTAAAAGAATGGTGGTGCCTGCAAATGGGTTCAACTGGACAATGAAGGATGTGTCGGCGAGCAGGTTATGCGTTTGTTGCGCAGTAACATATCCGTTTGATGCTACGGTTAATGTTGTAGGCGCCTGCGTAACAGTAGCAGAGAAGATGCCTTCATCATTTGTAGTGGTAGTGGTAGATTTTACATATTCATTGTTGATGGTTTGTAATATTCCTACATTAGCATTTCGTATGGAGAAGCCCGTATAGGTATTGATTACTTTGCCCGATATGGTATATCGAGGTAAAGGGGAAAGAGTATCAACTATCAGTGGTTGTTCTGGATTAACCGTATGGATTTTGGCATGCGGTTGTTGATATTCAATGCCTAACGCTTCATTCAGCAGAATTTGATAAGAAATAATATCATTTTCTACTTGTTTGGGTAGTGTTTCGCCTTTATGAACGACATCACCTTGTGTGTTTAGCCATTGGATAGAGAGTTGGGATGTGACATCTTCACCTGAAGGTGTGCGCACTTGGACGGACAGGTCAACAGGTTGTAACAGGTGGTTGAACACAATGGAAATGGAATCTTGGTTCTCTTTCAACAGAATGGTTTCTGCACCTAAGTTTCTACCTTGTGCATTACGCACTGACACTTCATAGGTAGTACCTTGGAAAAGATTGTCGAAAGAATAGGAGGTTCGGTCTGTGATTACAAACTTTCGCACCTGTTCGTTTTGCATGTTCTTGACCTCAAGATACATGTTTTTATATCTCGCATTGTCGGCATTTTGTAGCAATTCCACTGTCAGAGTTGCTGTATTGGCATCATCTATGGCATAAATAGGGAATTGGCTCCAAAACTCATGAGCTTGATAGAGTGGCACAGCAGAAGCAGGAACTTTGACAATCATGTTGGGAAGGACATAATCACCTATTTCTTCATCCCAACACAAAAACGCGTATTCGCTAACTGTCGGAGGTACTAATGCGTATAATACAAGTTCTTCTAAAGTATTGGCTTCTTCGCTCCAAAATGCTTCTTCTTCAATTAATTGTACACATGCGGGCAAGATGATTTTTTGAGGAAGTGATTCTCCACAAAATGTTTCTTCAGGTATTGATGTGTAACCTGTTGTTTGCCCTAAATCAATTACGGACGGAATTGCATCCAAAGGTAATTCCCAGAACATCTCTTCAAAGACGTATAGGTCTATAGTTGTAAGTTTGCCAATAACTGTAATTGATTTCACTAATGGTATTTCATTACCTTCAGCCTCCCACCAATCTCCTAAAAGAGAATACATTGCTGAATATAGATTTCCAGGTTGGAAGCGGTCAATGATTACTTCTCCCGTTGTAGGGTCGTAGAAATTGGCTCCTGGGTCGTTAGGCGGTGTAGGATTGAATTGGAATTTAGCAGTAATAGCCAAATCTTGGTCTTTCATTGTAATGACAAGCGGATTATTATCGGATTGCAACTCGTCATTTACGTACCACCCCATAAATTCATAACCTGCATAGGGATATGCATAAACCGTTTTTTGTTCTCCCTGTTTCAAATAAAACGAAGAAGGATAGACCTCACCCGCCGTAGAAGGTGTGGCGAAAATTGTTACCAAATGCTTGCGATTCATATCGGGCGATGCTGGATCATCTGGTGATTCAGGGTCGAAAACGGTAGAATGGAGTAATTGTGCAGTAAGAACCACATCATCAGCGGGCATCGTGAAATAGAACGCCTCATTAGTTGTCAAAATGCTGTCTCCATAGACCCATTGTAGCAACGTGAAGTTCTTATTAAGTTCGATGTCAATATACACTCTATCTCCTGCGGTTACCATTTTCTTGGTAAAATTGGGTGTACCTCCTGATGCAGGTGATACATTGATACGCAAGGTATAGAAAGGCGAAGGGTCGCCAGGATTCTCTGGGTCAATAGACCCTTGCTGCGCTTGCAGGCATAATGCCCACAAGCACAGAAGAAATAAACTTATATATTTTTTCATAACTGGATTCCTCCTACAGAATATTTCTTACCATTAGGTTGAACAATGATTAGTTGTCCGTTCTCAATAGTCTTATAAGGTTGAGAAGAAGGTACAACTTGCGTTGGGATATCGGTTGTCACACCTTGCTTGATCGTAATGCGGAAGCGTGAAGGATTGTCACCAGCCTTAGCCGTAAAGGAATAAGGTGTTTGCGATAAATCCACAGACAGATTGGTTTCGGTATCAATGAGCAATACTTGTTGGTCACTGCAAGTGGATTGCAGTTGCAATGTGTAGGTATCTGCTTTGCCGAAATGCACACCGAGGATGTATTCGCCATTGCCAGCAGGGCGTTCATCAATGGCATAACGGGTGCCGTTGTTATTTACATATATTTGTGGTACACTTGCATTGGAAGACATCATCTTGGCTGCATCGTAGGTCATATCGTATGCCATGCGAGCAGACTCATTGAGAACGAGGCGCGCTTTGTCGGTATAATCAGCACTGCTGATGAGGAAATTATACACTTGGCGCGTAGATGATGAGGCGGTTTGTTTGCGTTGTGGCGCATAGTCTCGGTTGTGGTACTCATCTTTGGTTATTTCTACTTTATTTTCAAGACTTCTACCCTCTTGATTGAAAGTAATGGCTGTAGTACCTTGAGGTGCTTGTACGAAAAATGCTTCAGCAGGACGCAAACGGTAGGAATCGTCTAAGAGAGAATAGGCTTGGTAACCATAGCCATTCCAAGTGGTGATTGGTGCGTTGAAATCCATGTGCTGGATGTCAAAGAAGGAAGGATATGGGTTACCCACAAAATTCCAGTTGCGGTTTTGCTCGGATTCTGCCATATGCTCTGTGAGCGGAACAATTACGTTGTCTTTTGTAAACATTTGTTGTGCTGTCGAAGTATTGGCAGCAGGGAGGTTGAAATAGTAGTAGAAATCGTCGGAAGTAGAATTACTACCGTCCACTACCCAATAGAGGATATATCCTTGGTGCGCTTTGAGTGTGCCATCAGCAGGTACATTGAGCCATGTGTCACCATTGCCTGAGGCGCGGTTTGCACCAGAGTATTCGCGAATGACCCATTGGTGTGTGCCTTGAGCTCCTGTACCCATTGCGTCAATGGTAATATCTTGTATGCGTACATCAAATGGTAGTGAGAAGAAAACCCACTCCTCTCCTTGTGGTACCAAACGAATAACCACATTCTCGGCAGAAAGTGTAGCATAGTTGATGAAGGAGGCATTGTATGGTGTTTCGGAATAGTATTTATATATGCGATTTCCTTCCTCATCATACATATAATCACCATTTTCACTTACATAATTTCTTGTGTATGTACCGATTGTTTGGGTAAAGGTGCCAATATTGAATGTAGCATTATTTCCTATGGTAAACTCGGCTCCTACATGCAAATCAAAGTCCACTTTTGAAGCAAAACCTTCGGCGGAGAGCAGGGAGTAGGAGTTGTCAATCAGCAGATTGGTAATAGGGGTGGCTTCACCATCTATAGGTACGATATTATCAATATAATTCCATGTATCTGAAAGTTTGTAGTCTAACAAGGATATAGCTGGAACATGGAGGGTGATGTCCTCATTGAATCCCATCGCAGTAGTAGGTGGTATGATGCGATATAGATAAACATCTGTTAAGTTGTCGCAATATGAAAAGGCGTCACTAGCAATACTTCTGAGGGTAGATGGGAGGGTGAGGGTTTTCAAGCCACTTGATTCATAAGGTCTTCTAAAAATTCTCGAACCTATAGTTGTTACCCCTTCGGGCAATGTTAAATCTTCTATGGCGGTACGACATAACGCTTCACTTCCTATTGCCTTTAGGGCAGAAGGTATGTTAATTTCTTTTAACCCCTCACAGTAATAAAAACATCTTTCAGGAAGGACTTCCAGTTCATCGGATAAGATCACTTTTTCTAAGGTACTAACACCATAAAACGCTCCTTTTCCTAACGATGTGACATTGGATAAATCGATTTCTTTCATATTCTTTGACATATCACCATAGACACCATCATCATACAAACGGAACGCACCCTCTCCAATCGTTGTAACAAAGGGGAATGTGATATAAGACAAACTAAAGCACCCTCGAAACGTATAGTCTTCAATGGTAGTAGCCACAGGAAGATTTATAGAAGCAAGTTTTGAGCAACTACTAAATGCGTATGCGCCAATAGTGGTGGCTTTTGGTAAATACAATGATGTTATAGCAGAGTTATAGAATGCACTTTTACCAATAGTAGTGATATTGCTTAGATTGATATCTGAAAGTTGTACGCATCCATCAAATGCATTTACTCCTATTTCGGTAACTGATTCTGGCAAAATTACTTTATTCAAATATATTAACCCTTTACAACCATGGATATTAGAGATATTAGTGCCAGATAAGTCTAATTCGTGCAAGTATTTCATTTTTGAAAAATATTTCATATCCTCATCATTGATAGTACCTGTAATGGTCAGATTGAATACGTTGCTCCATTGCTCAGCAGCTTCAAGAATCAAATAGCCTAAAGTACCTGGTTGCTCCACATGAATGGTAAATGTACTGGTGCTATCCATAGAACACTTGAGATTAAATTGACTCCATTCCGCATGATTTAGGTAATTTTTAAAAGCTTCGCTATTAGGTAGATACACCGTTGCATTATAATTTGTAAAGGCATAATACTCTAAAGTAGGTGGTTCTATAGCGTTAGATGTAATGTTCGTAAGAGATGAGCAACCATTAAAAGCATAAGTATCAATAGTCTTTACACTTTCACCAATAGTAATATCTGTTAGAGAGGAGCATATTTCAAACGCTCCATATCCGATGTATGTAACCGTATTAGGAATCGTTATGGATGTGAGAGTTGAATGACCACGAAAAGCGTAGGATCCCAATTGAGTAATTGGACGACTAAAAGTAATTATTCCTTGACCATCGGTATATGAATTTTGAAGTATTGGTGCATCAAAAGCAGTTTCTTGATAAGGAGTAATCACTTTGTTATCTGATGATGTGTAGAAAATATTTAGGTCGGATTCATCATATTCAACAAAAGTGGATACCACATTTTTCCATGCGGATGCTTCGTATTTTGCAGACGAACCGCGTGGAATATAGCAAATAGGTTGAGAAGCAGAAATAAAAGCGGTAGAGTCTAATGCAGGAGGTGTATTAGATTGCATAATGATAGACTCTAAAGAAGAATATCGAAAAGTGCTATTGCCTATTATTGTCACATTTTTTGGAATATTAACTGAAATAAGGGAACGCATACCAGAAAAGGCTCTTTCTGATATACAGGTCACACTATTTGGCAGAACAACATGCGTAATATTTTGACCAGGTCCCTCACAATGCCAACTGCCTGATAATAAACGGATACCATCTTTCACTGTCACAACTCCTGATAGAGAACCTAATTTAGCTTCAATAATGCAATTGTCGATATATAGGAAATTACCCTCCCATTTTGATTCATCGTTGTAAATACCAGTGTTGTCAAAAGCATGAAAGCCAATATTCGTAACACTTTCTGGTATTTTGATAGCATTAAGTGAAGA
The DNA here is from genome assembly GCA_045591505.1 of Paludibacteraceae bacterium. Taxonomy (GTDB): domain Bacteria; phylum Bacteroidota; class Bacteroidia; order Bacteroidales; family Paludibacteraceae; genus Colicola. Next base: position 115,493 of record JAZNSW010000001.1, on the reverse strand, counting down.
ACAATTTTGAAAAGCAGACCAACCAATATTCGTAAGACCCTCAGGAAGCGTAATTTCTGAAAGAGACGAGCAACCTGCAAAAGCTTGAATATCAATATTTTTTACATTTTTACCAATAGTGGCAGAGGTGAGAGATAAACAATCAGAAAAAGCATCTTTTCCTATACTTTGACATCCATCACCGATGGTAAGTGAAACAAGTGAGGAACAACCATCAAAAGCATAATCTCCGATATTTTTGACACTATTAGGGATAACGACAGAAGTAATTGACGAACACTGCTCAAACACCGAAGGCTGTATTACTTCTACTGTATTGGGAATTATTAGTTCCGTTACCTCTTGATTATTAATAAATAGATTATGTGAATAATAAGTAGGACTATAATTACCAATCTCTATATTACACCAACCAGCGATATCGCCAGTATAATTGGTTTTAGTAAGCGCCAAGCAATCTAAAAAGGCGTTTTTTCCAATAGTCGTTATATAATCAGGAATTATAGCCTCTGTCAAATCTTTTTGACAACTCACAATAGTTGAGCCACTAATTATCAAACCATTCACAAGAGCATCGCCAACCAAAGCACCCCAATAGTTATTTTCCTCTGCGTCTAAAGAACTATTATTTACAAAATCTTTTTTTACGAAACTACAGCAGTAGAACGCGTCTTTTTCAATATGTGCTATGGTATTAGGAATAGTGATAGAAGTCAGCGCATAACAGCGTTCAAATGCATAATCTGAAATCGTATCTACATTATCGGGAATCACTAAATCTGTTATCTCTTGGTCATTGATGTATAGGTTATGAGAATAATATATTGGATTAGCAATATTTGAACTAAATTTTATTTTGCACCAACCCGCCAAGTCACCTGTATAGTTAGTTTTAGTGAGGGAGGAGCAATCATAGAATGCGCTACTACCAATAGTTACAACACTGTTAGGGATAGTAACAGCGGTGAGAGATGAACAATTATAAAATGCGTGACTACCAATAGTTATAATGCTATTGGGGATTGTAATAGAGGTCAGATATGTACAACCGCTAAAAGCATCTTTGCCAATACCTATAACATTGTAGGTATTACCATTGTAAGTAACTGTTTCGGGAATCGTAATAGTTGAAGCCGAAGAAGAACAATCGGTAACCTCTACCGAATAAGGAGTAGAAGATTTCGTGATTGTGTAATATAAACTACCCGATTTAAAATCGTATGCCCATGCACTCCAAGTGAGGCAAAAAGCAAAAATAAGAGATGTTAGTTTTTTCATAACTATGAAATTTTGAATTATAGTTTATTTATTTTATTGTAATCCATATTAGATACAAAAAGCGCAGACCTCATGCTGTTTACTTATGCACGAGGTCTTAGCATTACCCAACAGTCAAATAAACAACAGGAAACCTACGCTGATATGACAAACCGCCTTGCCGAGATACAACAAAGCAGGTGTAATGTCACACCCATAGGCATCTACTGATTACTTTGATTTTGACTGTTTTTTTATGAAAGTTGCTAAGTTTCGTACATCAAACACAAAGCGTCAATAAACGCTATCAATATGTATGAACCTACCCTATAGAAAGTACCATGCGAAACGCTTTTCGCTAAGGACATATCCCCTCCAGCGTAGATTCGACTGCAAAGGTAGTGAATTATTTTGGATTGAGCAAGAGAAGAGCGATTTTTTTGCGTTTTTTGACTCGGCGAACCACCGCCGAGCACTTGACAAGTGGCGGATTGTCTCGCGGGGAAGTGCGCGTTGTGTCACGGTAATCATACGGCGAAGTTACGGCGATTATTCGGTGATCATTCGGTGAGGTCACGATGAGGTCACGATGAAGTCACGATGAGGTCTCGATGGAGATAGGTGGCAAATAGGTGGTAGATAAAGGGCAATTTACTATTGCTTGCGGGCGAGAGAGATTTCGTGTTTGATAAAATCGTATAATCGGGCTGGTACTGGTGGTTTGCCATTGGCTTGGGGCATGCGCTGGTGTTTGCTTGCTTCGCGCAATGCTTGCAGATGCTTCTCGTGCCAAAGCGCTTTTTGTTCTGGATCGCGCAAAATAGCACATGCCTCCTCATTGATACTGCGGAAGTTTTGTACGACAGCATGGGCCGCCATCTCTTTCTTCTTGGCTTTCGAATACTCAGGTTTGCGGCAATACGCTGCCCAGCCCATTCTGCCAGGGATAGGGCGAAGGTAGTGGTCCTTGTCAATCGAGCCACCGATACTCTCTAAAAATGATGCTACGTGTACAATCATAGTTGTGGATTTGGTAAAAGTGAGTATTAGATTATGGACAGAGTGTAGAATGGGTATCCTACACTCTATCAAATGATTAAGGGATAACCCCTTGGGGTGTAATTACTTGTTATTCATGCGATTGAGGAAGCACTCAATCGTGTTGCGCATGAGCATGGTGATAGTCATTGGGCCTACACCGCCTGGAACAGGGGTGATAGCACCTGCCACTGGCAATACTGCCTCGTAGTCCACATCGCCTACGAGTTTGCCATCCTCGGTGCGGTTGATACCCACATCAATCACGGCTGCACCTGGTTTCACATACTCGGCAGTCACCATCTTTGCACGGCCTACAGCAGCCACCAAGATATCCGCTTCGCGGCATACGGCAGCCAAGTCCTTGGTGCGGCTATGAGCAATAGTCACAGTAGCATTGCGGTCAAGCAGGAGTTTCGCAACGGGTTTGCCCACGATATTGCTACGGCCGATGACTACGGCTTTCTTGCCTGCCATCTCTACGCCTGCTTGGTCGAGGAGTTCGATGATTCCTTTTGGGGTACATGGGAGAATGCAGTGTTGGTTGAGCCACAAGCGCGCTACGTTCTCTGGGTGGAAACCGTCCACATCTTTCTCAGCAGAGATAGCGGCGATGACCTTGTCCTCAGAGATATGCTTTGGCAATGGCAATTGCACGAGGATACCGTCCACGAGTGGGTCGTTGTTGAGTTTGTCAATCTCAGCGAGGAGTGTAGCTTCTGAGCAGTCTTCAGGCAGTTCTACGAGGTGGCCGTCAAAACCACAATACTCGGTTGCTTTGATTTTGCCACGTACGTATGAGCGACTGGCAGGGTTGTCACCTACAATGATGACCATAAGGCATGGGCGGCGACCATATTGCTCCGCCAATGCATCTACTTCAATCTTCATCGCATCCTTGAGGGATTGCGAGATCATTTTACCATCTATAATCATATTTTTAGTTCGTTTTACTCACGTTATTGGTTCGTTTCACTCACGAAAGTGGTTCGCTGCGCTCACGAAAATGATTCGCGTTGCTCATGAAAGTGGTTCGTTTACTCACGAAAGTGGATCACTTTGTTCACGAAAATGATTCGCTTTGCTTATGTACGCTTTAGCCACTTTCGCTTTAGCCATCTACGTCGCTATGGCGACCACTTTTCGTGCCTTTGGCACTCAAAGTGCCCAGTGGGCGATGTCTTTGCGGTAGAAGAGGTTGTCGCAGTGGATTTTCTCTATCTCCTTATATACTTTCTCGCGTGCGGTGGCGATGTCTTTGCCCGTAGCAATGCACATCATCACACGTCCGCCGTTGGTCTTCAGCACACCCTTGTCGTTCTTCGTTCCCATGTGGAAAATAGGACCATCAAACTGCTCAGTGCCTTCAATCACCGCACCTTTGGCATAACTGCCAGGATAACCCTTTGAGGCGAGAACTACGCCGATGGTGGCTTCGTTTTTCCAAGAGAGTTGAGAGTTGAGAGTAGAGAGTTGAGAGGTTGCAATGCCGTAGAATACATCGTAGGCATCAGACTCAAGAAGCGGAAGAACCACCTCGGTCTCTGGATCACCAAAGCGAGCATTGAACTCAATCACCTTGACGCCTTGTGCGGTCTTCATCAGTCCGCCATAGAGTACGCCTGTGAGTGGCAATCCCTCTTGGCACATGCCTTTGGCTACGGCTTCGAGGACATATTTGCGGGCAAAGGCCTCATCTTCTTCGGTCACGAATGGTAGTGGAGTGTATGCACCCATACCGCCAGTATTAGGACCTTCGTCGTTGTCATAAGCGCGCTTATGGTCTTGTGAGAGTGGCATAGGATAGACGTTCTCGCCATTCACAAAGCACATGAAGGAGAACTCTGGACCTTCCAAAAACTCCTCTATCACCACTTTGCCTTTGCCAAATGCCTCGTTGCAGAGCATATCTTGGAGCGCAGCATCTGCTTCCTCGAGGGTGTTGGCAATCACCACACCCTTGCCTGCTGCCAGTCCGTCGTACTTCAATACGATAGGCAGACTGCCTGCTTTTACGTATGCCAATGCTTCCGCATAGTCGCTAAATGACTGATAACCAGCAGTTGGCACATTGTATTTCTGCATGATGATCTTGGCAAACTCTTTGCTCGACTCTATCTGTGTGGCTGCTTTGGTGTGACCAAAGATAGGCATACCTTCCGCACGGAAAGCATCTACTACACCTGCTGCCAATGCAGCCTCTGGACCTACTACGGTGAGATTGACTTCCGTCTCTTTGGCAAAGAGGAGCAGTCCTTCTACATCGGTGTCCTTGATAGCTACGCACTCAGCGAGCTGAGCGATACCTGCATTACCTGGAGCGCAATAAATTTTCTCCACTTGTGGACTACGTGAAAGGGCATACACAATTGCATGCTCTCTTCCGCCTCCACCTATAACTAATACTTTTTTACCCATAAATTAATGTTTGAAGTGGCGTGTGCCAGTCATGAGCATGCAGATGCCGAGTTCGTCGGCTTTCACCACGCAGTCGTTGTCGCGGATACTGCCGCCAGGTTGAACGATAGCGGTTACACCATACTTAGCTGCCAATGCTACAGTATCGTCAAATGGCAAGAAACCGTCAGAAGCGAGGATAAGACCTTCGGTCACACCTGCTGCGTGGGCCTGCTTCATAGCAATCTCAGCACTACCTACGCGGTTCATTTGACCTGCACCTACGCCCAATGTTTGGCCGTTTTTGACTACTACTATCGCATTGGATTTCACGTGCTTAACGATGTTCCAACCAAATTGCATGTCTGCGAGTGTTGCCGCATCAGGTTGCACCTTAGTAGCGCACATATCGGCTGTGATCGTCTCGATTTGGGTGTCAAGGTGTTGTACGAGTAAACCGCCGTTGACGCTCACATATTGGTCGATAGCCTCGCTGCTTGGAGTCATATCCACTTGGATAACACGGAGGTTCTTCTTGGTAGCGAAGATTTCCATTGCCTCGTCGGTGAAGTCTGGAGCGATAACAATCTCAAGGAAGATAGGCTTCATGCCGAGGGCAATCTCCTTGGTGATGGTGCGGTTGCAGATTACAATACCACCATAGATGCTCACGGTGTCTGCTTCGTATGCCTTTTGCCATGCCTCTTCGATGGTAGCAGCCACAGCAGCGCCACATGGGTTCATGTGCTTGAGGGCTACGCAGAAAGGTTGTTGGAAGTCGCGTGCGATATTGAGCGCAGCGTTGGCGTCTTGGATATTGTTGTAGGACATCTCCTTGCCTTGAAGTTGTTTGCCACTGGCGAGTGAGAATGGGATCGCTTTGGTAGAAGCATAGAACTTCGCTGATTGGTGAGGGTTCTCGCCATAGCGAAGACCTTGCTTGAGGTCGAACTCAAGGAAGAGTTTCTCATTGAGGCCTGCCTTCTCGCGCATGTAAGTAGCTATGCAGCAGTCGTATTGCGCAGTGTGGGTGTATGCCTTAGCAGAGAGTTGCAGGCGAGTTTCGAGAGTGGTGTTGCCAGTAGCGTTAATCTCAGCGAGGATAGTATCGTAGTCCGCAGGATCGCAAACGACAGTCACATCGTTGTAGTTCTTCGCCGCAGAACGGAGCATAGATGGGCCACCTATATCAATCTTCTCGATGGCTTCTGCCATAGTAGTACCCTCTTTGGCGATGGTCTCGCGGAATGGATAGAGGTTCACGCACACGAGGTCGATGAACTCGATACCGTTCTCCTGCAATGCTTGGAGGTGAGATGGCTCATCGCGGCGAGCGAGAAGACCGCCGTGCACCTTTGGGTGAAGGGTCTTAACGCGACCGTCACAAATCTCTGGGAAACCTGTTACATCGCTGATACCGATAGTTTTAACACCTGAGTCTTCGAGGAGTTTTTGTGTACCGCCTGTGGCGATAATCTCCCAACCTGCTGTTTGCAGGCCCTTTACAAAATCAACTAATCCTGTTTTGTCGCTTACGCTGACAAGAGCTCTTTTTGCCATATCTTTTTTATACCTTAAAAATTTGATTTACTAATTAAATAATCTCGTTTGCGCCTTCGATAACTTTGCCGATGATTTGTGCTTTGTCGCCGTGCTGAGCGAGGATAGCGATGGCTTTCTCAGCGTCAGCTACTGGCATAGCAATCACCATACCGATACCCATGTTGAAGATGTTGAACATCTCGCGGTGAGGGATATTACCCCACTTCTCCAAGCATTGGAACACTGGCAGAATCTCCCATGAACCTTCGGTTACGCTGAAGCCCTGACCGTCCTTCAAGATACGAGGGATATTCTCATCAAAGCCACCGCCTGTGATATGTGCTACACCGTGCACATCGCAGTTCTTGATAACCTCCAGCACTTGCTTCACATAGATGCGAGTTGGGGTCAGCAACACTTCGCCGAGTGGTTTCTCGGCATTGAGTTCTGGATAAACGGTATGCAAGTCTAAACCTGCATCGCTAACCACCTTGCGCACGAGACTGAAACCGTTGCTATGTACGCCCGAAGAAGAGATACCCACGAGCACATCGCCTACAGCCACTTTGCTACCGTCGATGAGTTGGGATTTCTCCACCACGCCAGTGGTGTAACCTGCAATGTCGTATTCGCCATCGCCGTACATACCTGGCATCTCGGCTGTCTCGCCACCTACGAGGGCGCAACCTGCTTGGCGGCAACCATCTGCCACACCCGCTACGATAGCCTCTACTTTCTCTGGGATGTTATGACCGATTGCCACATAATCAAGGAAGATAAGTGGTTCTGCGCCTTGTGCGAGCACATCGTTCACGCACATAGCTACAGCGTCGATACCAATGGTATCATGCTTGTCCATCGCGAAAGCGAGTTTGAGTTTGGTTCCTACGCCATCGGTACCACTAACGAGCACAGGTTCTTTGATGTTGAGTGCCGAGAGGTCGAACATTCCACCAAACGAACCGATATTGCCCATTGAGCCAAAGCGGTTGGTACTTTTTACGTGTGATTTAATACGACTTACTACTTCGTATCCGGCTTCGAGGTTCACGCCGGCTGCCTCATAATGTTGTGCCATAATATTTTAGTTACATTTCATTTCACGTTAGTGGCTCTTAAGGGAGCGTTGATGGTTTCGCTGCGCTTCACGAAAGGTGGCTGCGCGTTAGTACTTCCCAATGTCCGCCTTTGGATGGGCCTACCCATTGAATATTGTAATACTGTCGTAATGCATCTATATCGCGTCGTATGCTGCGTATTGTGATACCATGAATAGTAGCCATTGTATTGGCAGATATGGTATTGTCCGTTGTTATGAGATGCAAAATATCCTTTTGTCTATCGGTTAGTTTTTGGGTGACATTTTGGGTGACATTTTGGGTGACATTGCTTTGTTTCTCGCCTAAATATGGTTGCTCTTTCCATTCGGCAGATGGATTGATGTGCAAGTATCTGTTGCGTAGGTCCCATTGCTCACCTAATAGCAGATTGCAGAAGAAGCGTTCCAAATATATTGGCGAGTAATCAATGCCTTTGACTGCGTTCTTGTAGTTGGCTCTTACTAAGGCATTGCGGAAGTACCACGAATATTTTGCAAACAAATCGTTATCTACATTGAAACCTATATGACGCAGATACAGGATGGTAAATACTGCCGTAGTGCGTGTGTTGCCCTCTCCGAAAGGATGAATTTGCCATAATCCAGATACGAATTGCGCAATATGCACTACTTGTTGCTCCAGTGATAGGTTCTTATAACTGAAATTACGCTCTTGCTCTATGTCAAACTCCAATGCACGGTATAGGTCTTCCCAGTTGAGATAATTGACTGTATCAGAATCCAATACCCATTCTTTCTTTGTGATATCGTAACGGCGTATCTCGCCTGCGTGCTTTAGTACTCCGTCAAATATCCTTCGATGCAAAGCAACAAATCCTTTCGCACTAAAGTCCAGCGATACTGAAGATAGAATCTTTGTGATGTTTGCCGATGCTTTATCTGCCTCACATTGGTCATCATCGATTGGCTCGCGTGATGCTTTGGATTGATAATAGGTCTTTATCAAATGGCGTGCCTCATCAATGTCAATCTTGCCCTCTATATGCTTTTTTGCTGTTTCTTTCAGGTAGTCAGATGTTTGCAACCCATCCACAGCCTGCAAACCAATTGCCGTCCGCCAAATGGCAGCTCGTTCTTGTTGATTGGGCTCACCCTGACGGATGTATTCATCAAACTCCAAAAAATCAGTCATTCTATTGAGATTTTAGAAAATTCTCTGCGCAAATTAAATTCGGGTACAAAGGTAATCATTTTTCTGCATATACGCAAGGAAATGTTTAGAAAGTTTGTGAGGAATTTTATTTTGCTAAATCGGGTGTGAAATTCTTTGCAAGTTAGGCGACCACGATAGGAGATCTGTAGGACATCTATGGGACTTCTGTGGCTTTTTTGATGCGCCTCTATAATAATGCTGCAAAAATCTTCGGCGCGGAAGGGGTTTTGCGCCGAAGATTGGAGAATTTGGAGGGTAAAATGGTATATACAACACGCGTAATCATTTGTATTACAAGAGTTTCCGCGTGAGTGTGTTTTTTTGAAAAAAAGTTTTCGCGCGCCGAAGGTTGTGCCGAAGGTTAGTAGGTTGTCTTTGAAGATTTGGAGAGAGATGTATAATATCACCCCTTGCTTAATTCCGTTTTAATTCTTCTAATGTAGATGCTATTGAACTTAAATGTTGCTTTATTTCATCTAATGTGTATAAGTCCATATCTGAAATCACTCCAGAGATTTGTTCAAGTGGATTTAGTATTTTTGTTGAACCGTAATAATTGAAGTTCTTAATAGAAAATTTATGAGACGATGAATATTTCTTGTTATACTGAATAGTTACATGTATTTCATCTTTCTCATATTTATCTACCCATTGATTTATATCTTCTATTGTTTCCGTTTGACGCCAAATATATCGTACATTTCTTTTTAATTTGTCAGGACACAAGAAGAAGTGTATTTTTTCTTCTGGTTTAATTATTAACTTCACATTTTCCAACCTAGAAAAGGTTTCTCTAACCTGACTATAGATACTTTCTTCTATTATTTTCCCCTTAACACCGACACTAACATCATATGCCATTTCTTTTCCCACATTCTCAACAAGCAAATAATATGCATTTTGGTATTTTATTATTGAATAATCCAACCTTGCTCTTATGTCTTCTTGTCGTAATTTTTTTTTCTCTAAAAAGAAGACATATACTAAAAATAAGCGTTCCTAAAGCAATTAATGTCATAATTATATTTGATATCGCACTAATTGCAGTCCAATCACAATTACATAAACATATATTCATCATACTTACTATAAAAGAATCTGATTATTTTATTAGGAAACTATCAAAAACTATTTGGTATAAAAAATTGATTTGTTTTCTTAGAAATAAACTTGACTTGATGATTTTCTGGTAACATTGATTCTATACGTTCTTTAATATCTTCAAAGTTAGGATCCTGAATGTATACTCGTTCTAATTGTGACATGTTTGAGATCGCTATTTTATCTTTTTCATTATTCACATAGGGGAATGAGTAACCAATAATTATTAAATCTTTTGTATCTGCTACTCTCTGTTGAATTGCCTTTTCTATATCTACTTTATGCGATTCTTCCCAAGCATACGATAAAGTATTATGGTATTGCGGATAAGTTAAATACGCCCAAGCATATTTATATTTACTTCGACTACTACCGCCGTAAAAAACATCTGTCATATGCTCTTCTGAACATTCACCTATTTTTATTCTTTTTCCTTCTGCATCGGTAAACAATGCTGTTCCATTCATTTTTATTATAGCGAAATCTTTGGTGTTATCATATTCAGTTAAATATGTTTTATTTAACACATTCAATTCTTTCCACAAAGTAGGTATATATCTTTCTGTTTTATAATAACCAGAATATGCCATTTCAAATTGTATGTCATAATTCCATGACAATATTGTCATTGGAGGAAATTCTCGTTTGGCATTTATTAACGATGCAATAAAACCATCATATCGTAAATCCCTCTTATTTTCTTCTTGTAGTAGCAAAAAGGCTACAGATAAGAGTCTTTTGAGTGCATTATATGAATTTTCGTTTAATGTACTTGTTAAGCGTATATCATTTCTTTTTGTAACAAACAACTGTTTTGCATATGTATCAATTGTAGGATAGGAAGCGCATATATCTGCTAGTATTTGTAGGGTGTTTTTTAGAAACGCAGCTTCATCTTTATTTATTCCTAACTCATTAAAGTCTTCTATTGCATGTCTTCCCTCTAACAAGTAAATCTGCGATTTAATAGCAGCTTGAAGTTCACTAACAATAGGAAGACCTCTTGAAATATCTTTCAAGTTGGGATTAGATGGAGATGGTGTTCGTTCTCCAAAACTTGCTCCCGCACCGAATATATAGGTGACTTTACTCATATATTATGCTATTATTTGATTCTTATTTTAGACCGATGAAGTCACTGAGTGGGCGAATTTTTGCTCGGTAGGTGTTGATTTTTTGTTTTAAGTGAGGAGTCTTTAGTAATTTTTCCGATTTTGGTTCAAAGTGAATCACAATGTAATATGCTGCATGCTCAGGATGAAAGCCATGTTTTTCGAGATTTTCCTTTGACCAAATTTCAAATGTTCCTTCTTTACCTTTTTTAATGTGGAATAATTGTGCATCATTCCCGCCAGAATGAAGCAATATATATTTCATTCTTTCAAATCCAGGAGTAATCTGTAATGACCCTTTTGTTTCTCCTGCTCGCATATAACAGATACCCTTTTCTATCATCAAAGTGCGAGTTTCAGGTTTAGCATGATTTACCAAGACAGATACTTCCATTGGATTGTCTTGTATTTTCTTTAGTACCTTTTGCGCAATTATAGGGTCTTCAATTTCTTGCAATCTTCTTATACCTAATTGCAGAAATTCTTCTGATTGGTCAATGCCCATGAATTTACGACCTAATAAAATAGCCGCTATTCCAGTTGTACATGAACCTGCAAATGGATCTAAAATAGTATCACCTTCTTTGGTACAAGCAAGTAAAATACGATGCAACAAACGTAATGGTTTTTGAGTAGGGTGCTTCCCACATCGTTTTTCCCAGAGTGCAGTAGAAGGAAGACACCACACATCGGGCATATGTACTCCACCATTTATAGACTTCATTAGTTCGTAATTGAAGAAATGTTCTACTTTCTCTTCTCGTCTAGCCCAAATAATATATTCTGCTGAGAAATTAAAGCGTTGATCAGTAAAAGTAGTAGGAGGGTCAGATTTTTGCCAAACAATGATATTCAAAATTTTGAATTTCAGTTCTTGTAAACATGTTGCAACATCAAAGATATTATGATATGTCCCGCTGACCCAAATTGTACCATTGGGTTTTAGTAATCTGCGGCATTCAGCAATCCATTGTGAATTGAATTGATGCACTTGCTCTGCTGGTCTAACTCTATCCCATTCACCTTTGTCAAATTCTCTTTTATATCCGCTTTTAGTACGCATATAAAAGCCCTTTGATAAAAAATAAGGTGGGTCAGCAAAAATGGTATCAATGGTTTGCTCAGGTAATTGCTGGCAAATAGTCGCACTATCCCCATTAAAAAGAGTAAAATTATTATGTGAATAGTACGCTTGCATAATTACAAATAGATAACTTCTTTATTTTCGTTGAGTTTGTCAAGGAAAAAATCTTTTGATATAGTTCCACCTTTTAGTGCATCTGCAAAATATAATAGATTTTCAGTGTTCAATACCGCTCCATTGACATGAGTAGCTTCTTTAATACCATTTAGTGCATTATTGATATTTCCTTTGAATAGTGATGAAATGAATAAGAAACTAAATAGATTAACATCGCTTGGGAAATTCTCCCACCATTTATTGGGATTACGTTCTTCTCTACGAACATCATTTTCTTGTACATAGCGTATCATTTCATCAGCCATGTGTCTTGAAATTGTAAAACCTTTTGAATATGCTTTGTTGTCAATAATAACACCTCTTTGGTTATGTGAGATTATACCATCAGGTTTACTTGTTCCTCCTAAATGTTTACCGATGAATTCCAACTCATTTGTGAATAAGTCAATAGTGAAGATTTCAAATTCTCGGTTATCTTTTCCTTGGAATGAGTAATCAACAAGCGTGAGATATTTATGATCAATATAATTGAGTTTTTCACGAATACGTTCCTTTATTACTGATTGTTCGTTATGTATATCTATAGGAAGGACTTGATTGATAATTTGCAACTTTAGAATATCGTCTAATAAATGGTAGGAATCTCCCTGACTTTGGATATTTAGCCCGATATTTATGAGCCCTTTAATATCGTCTTTAATAGTAGCAGCATTTACCTCAAGTCCTTGGCTTTGTAGATGTTCAAGGATTTGATTTATGGTTCGTTTATTAGCTCCACCAATATATTTTATAATGAGTGCTCTGCGTAATCTTAACAATTCAGCATTAGGAGCTTTACTGGCAAGCATTTCTTTATGTACAATTTTGGGTACTCTTGCATATTTACCTGTTCCTATTGCTCTTTTGTAGTTTTTAAGTCCTTCAGCGGTAATGATAAATGCAGAAGAGATTTCCGTTGTAAATTCTTCGCTACCTATATATTCGGTTACTGTTTTGGTTGTTTTAGTTACCCAATCTATATTTGCAAGCCACGCACAAATCATGCGTGCATATTTATCAGAAGAACCCTCTACATTCGAACGTAATTCTATTTTTTCTTCTTGATTTCCCTGCTCGTATGCTTGTACCCAAATATTTTGTGGAATAGAAGTAAATCCTGCTTCATCGGTAAAACCAAGTTGTTTTCCTATTTCGAATTTAGTATAGTGTCCACCATCGCTTAAAATGCCAAGTACTCGACATGCGGGTGGATATGAAAGATATGCAGTTCCTAAAATTTCTTTCTCTTTCTCGAAGGTGTTTGCCAAGACAAATTGTTTGCCTATTTCAGTAATAACACAAGTATCATCATTATAGCTATAATCAAGGAATCCCAACGATACAGCCCATCTCAGGAATCCATCTGCGCTCCAGTCGTCCACATATGGTTTTTTAATTTTTTCCCCAAGATGCATTGTTATATACTGCTGTCCAGTAAGAGCTGCTTGTGCAAGTCCTGAACATTTGGCATTTTTACGCCCTTCTCTACCAGCTCCTTTTCCTTTTAGTAATGAATATGGAATTGCTCCATTCTGCAATGCATCTTGCATTTCGGTATAAAGTTCAGCGCTTGCGAGAAATTTGTAATCACGAAGAAAAGGGAGTTTTTCTACTACCATAAATTTATAGAAATTAGATTCTGGTACAAACAACGAAACTACTTTCTTAAGATTTTCTGTTGAGCTTGGGTTTTGTATCCACCCAAATGTTCTTTGTTCTCCTGCCATATCAATAATTAGTTATAAGAACTTCGACCGTTCTTGTCTCTTTGTCCTTGCATTGATAATTACTATTGGAATAGTTTGCATTAAGGAAATGCGTATAATATCTTTGTCTCCATTCATTGAGCAATGCGTTTTGCTGTCCTTTGTGTTCAATCACATTTGATAGAGCGAAGTGTATATTTCTGTCGTTTAGTTCGTCTAATATGTCAAATAGAGCTAAATCATCTTGTTCTCCCCAGCCTTCAAATCCTCTTTTCCCATCATTATAGGAACCACAAGAAATGCGATATGGTGGATCTGCATAGACAAAGTCTCCTGCTTGTAATTGCTGTAGATTCATTTGACGGAAATTATTAGCACTAAATGTCATTGTGTGAATTTTTTCGTGCAAACTTCTTAGATTATTCTCAATTTGTTGGTTATATGAACTTCTATTTACTCCAAATGGATTGTTAAATTCGCCTTTGCTATTAAAGCGGAATTGATGGTTAAATCCATAACATACTAACACAAATAATTCCAACGGATTTCTTGTCTCGTTATAGTTTCTACGCAATGTGACATATCCGTCTTTATTGGTTTTTGAGAGATTATATGCGAGAATAATATCTTGAATGTTTTGTAATAAGTCATCTATTTGATGTTGCTTCATTTCCTCGTATATACCAATAACATAGTTGTTTATGTCATTGCAAATAATGTTATTAGCACGAACATTGAGTGATACATCAAGCCCACCCGCAAACATATCTACAAAAGTATTGATATTTTGAGGGAAAAGAGGTAAGATTTGAGGAAGGAGTTTATACTTTCCTCCAATATAATTCATTGGCGATTTATTCATAGCATTATCGTTTTTGAATAAAATATAGTTGTTCTTTTAGTCCAATTTCGTTATTTGGAATTTTGCTCTTATATCGACGATAGTTAAATTCAAAGAGTTGAAATGTGTATTGTATTCCATTTGCTTTAACAATATCAACAAGTTGTTCTGTAGATAATAATCCTTCGGTATTGTAAGAGATCAGTATATATTTACAATTCAAATTTTGCAGTAAATTTTGGAAGGCATGCGCTACCGTTGCTTTTCGACAAAAATCGGATTTTGCATCATTTTGTGTTCTCATACCTGTTATACCACGAATCTCTGGGTAATCATAGCGAGCTATCGTTTCTAAAATGTGATAATTTGGAAGATACTCTCTTCCGTTATATGGAGGGTCTAAATACGCCACATCAGTTCGAATTTGTTTTGCAAGTTCTTCGGCAGGTAAATTGAATGAACGGCATTTTTTATTGCTTGGTACAAGAGGCAATGGTTCGAGAGTCAGTGTTTTGTATGTTCTTGCGTCCCAATATTTGAGATACGCTGCATAAGTTCCAGTTATATTAGCAACATATGGCACAGCATTTATAAGCGAAGCAAGCAGATAAAAATACTCGTTTCCTGTCAATTCTGGTCGTAAATTTTCAATTTCTTGTCGAATAATGTCAATCTTTAATGCATTGTCTCGTTGAAAATACATGCGATTGCAATTGTCATTTGGAGTATAATTATTCGCTATAAAATTCAGAGGGTTATTAGGGTCTGCTTGATTAGTTGGAAGATTGTTGAGATGTTGAATTAATTCATGAATTTTGTTAGTCGTTCGATTATTGCAGAGCGTTCCACGATTGATAACGTATGAAAAGTAAAGGAGATCATTAGCGGTTACAGAAAATCCATTTGATTTGAGCGCGTGTGCAACGGCTCCACTACCTGAAAAAATATCGGTAACAGAGTGAATATTCTCAGTGTTCTCATGAATAATATGGAGAATATTGTCAGTTAATAATGATTTTCCGCCTATATATCGCATTGTAAAAATAAATTTCGTGCAAAGGTAGTGAATTTTCATTAGATTTGCAAATATTTAGAAGATTTTCTTCTAAAATAGGGGTTTGTAGAGGTTCTTAGGGCAAGCCTTCTTGTGGTAATGTCGCAAAAGTAGCAAATTCTGGGAAAGGAATGGATAGAGATTGGGCGGTTTGCATAATGAGTCGTTTTTTTAGGGGTTTAACATACAATCTTATCAAAATCGGCTGCAAAGGTAGTATATCAAACTGCTAAAACTTGTCAGTATGTCGAAAATGTTTATTTTTTTTGATTTTTTTGCATAATTTCTGCTATTCGCGGATTAGTTCCCTGATTCTAACTGGAGAAGTTGGTCAAAATCGGATTGATATAAACGGTCTTGAATAACTTGACGAGCCCCCTCTTGTTGAACTACCGAGGATTCCTCGGAAGTTGAATAATTCGTCGTCTAATAGTTCTCGCTCCATATCCTCTATTTCGGTGATTTATGCAAGTATCACTTGCACAAATTGGCTGGTCTTCTAATTTGGCAATGGGTTGTTGCCAAATCTGTTGCTATTGCGCTTTACAAATTCTGGCTCATTCATAATTCATAATTAGCTTGTTTAATTATTTCTGTGGCATTTTGTAATTTCCTTATCGAAGTCTTTTACCTATTTATATTTGGCCCGCAAAGTTACGGAATTTTTTGCATTTACGCAAATAATATCGCTGTTTTTCAAAAAAAATGGCGGTACTATTATTTCGGGACACACCTTTCGCTATAGGTTAGAATAAGTTCTCAGGTGATAGTAATAGGAACTGTTCCAACGATATACCAGCACCACCTACAACAATGCTATGTTTAGGATGGAACGAGGCGGCAAAAGAAATTTACTCAATATTTGTTGAAATTTTACTCAATTTTCGCCGCAAAGGTAATACTTTTTTTTGCAGATATGCAAATAAAAAATCGCATTTTGGGTGATGTTTTGCTTTAAACAGATAAGTCAACTTTCTCAGGAAGATAGTCAACTTTTTTAGGAATCGAGTCAAGTATTTTAGGTTATATTAACAAAAAGCACTTTTTGGTGGTTGGGTGGTCTTTGGGTGTTCCTTGGTTCATCCTTGGTTTCTCCTTGGTCTTTTACCCGAGGGAGATGAGAAGGGAACAAAGGAGCAGAATCTTAAAAATCGTGCGATTTTTCCATTTTTGATAAGTTGGTCTTCTCTCGGTGTTCTCTCGGTTGTCAGTCGGTGGAATAAGGATAGGTATAAGAGGGGTAAATATTAAGAATTGATATTGTTTAGTGAACGCCCTATGGGCTACAGTTTAGAGTTTAAAGGCAGGGGTAAAACAATAGAGCATATCGGTGTGATATGCTCTATTTTAGGTTATGGGACGGCTACCGCCTATTGGACGCCGCGAAGCGGCTATTGGAGATAGGCAGGGTTACTTCTTGCGGAAGTATGCCACTGCGTTGTCAAACAGAGGTTGGCACTTGTTGCCAGCGATATTGGTGAACACGCCTTCTTCCCAACGTTCGGTGTGACCCATTTTACCGAGAATCTGACCGTTCTTGGAAATGATACCCTCTATCGCATAATACGAACCATTAGGGTTGTGAGGGGCTTCCATCGTTGCCTCGCCCGTCATAGGATCGGCATAGCGGAAAGCTACTTGTCCGTTCTCGAAGAGTTCCTTCGCCAATGCCTCGTTCACGACGAACTTACCTTCGCCGTGGCTGACTGCAATGCTATGTGTATCACCTACTTGCATACCACGAAGCCATGGGCTGGCAGTAGTAGCCACAGTAGTAGTCACCATCTGCGAGATGTGGCGGTTGATATCATTGCGGAACAGGGTTGGAGAGTCTGGAGTGACCATGCCCAACTTGCCATAAGGCAGCAGACCACTCTTCACCAATGCTTGGAAACCGTTGCAGATACCAAGTATCAAGCCACCGCGCTCAATGAGGGCTGTGATAGCAGCACCCACCTTTTGGTTGTTAATCACATTGGCGATAAACTTACCACTTCCGTCTGGCTCGTCACCCGCAGAGAAACCACCTGCGAACATGAGGATATGGCAGCGATTGATATGCTCTACCATCTCGTCTATACTAGAGAGGACATCCTCGCCAGTGAGGTTGCGGAAGATAGTGGTCTCGACCTCTGCACCTGCCTTGCGCCATGCCTTGGCTGAGTCGTAGTCGCAGTTGGTGCCAGGAAAGACGGGGATGTACACCAGAGGGGTTTCAACGGCGGGGCCGTTGTAGGCGATAGGCGATGAGGCGATAAGGCTATTAGGCAGGATATTTGCTGGCATCAATGCTTGATGCTGCGCAGGGACTGCAGATGGGTAGATCTTATCGAACTGACCACAGCAAGCACGGAGCAATACCTCGCGCGATACGCGCTCGCTATTGATAATGAGGTGGGTTCCGTCGGTGACTTCACCCAAGGCGATGAGGCTATTAGGCGATAAGGCGAGAGGCGAGAGTTCTTCGGTTGCTTCTACGAGAATGGAACCATAGTTGTAGTCGAAGAGTTCGTTCTCAGCGATTTGGATATTGACTGCGAGTTCGTTACCGAAACTCATCTTAGCGATGGCCTCTGCTACACCACCGAAGCCTAGCGCATAGGTAGCGCAAACCTTGCCAGATTGGATAGCATTGGTGGTATAAGTCCAGTTCTCTTTCAATTGCTCCACATTAGGCATATAGTTTGCCAACGCATTGTGCTTGATGAGATAGAGTTTGTGGCCCGCTTTCTTGAGGTCGGTGGAAACTACCTTATCGGCTGGCACGGTAGTAATACCGAAAGCAATGAGGGTTGGAGGTACGCTGATATGCTCGAAAGTACCCGACATAGAGTCTTTACCGCCGATACTTGGCAGACCGAATGCCACTTGCATCTTGAGCGCACCGAGCAATGCGCTGAGTGGCTTGCCATAGGCATGCTCGCTGCTCATACGCTCGAAGTACTCTTGGTAAGAGAAGCGCATACGGCTATAATCTGCACCTGCTGCTACGACCTTGGTACATGCCTCTACAACCGCATACGCTGCGCTATGGTATGGACTCCAGTCGGCAATGAATGGGTTGTAACCAAATGCCATGATAGAGGCGGTATTGGTATAGCCATCGGTTGGGAGTTTCTGCACACTGACTTGTGTCTCAGAGAGTTGTGTTTTGCCACCGAATGGCATGAGTACGGTGCTACGACCGATAGTTGCATCGAAGTTCTCGATTAGACCCTTTTGCGAGGTGACATTGGCATCTGCCATCACCTTTGCCATTTTTTCCTCGAGGGTGGCACCTTCGATGGTTTGAGTAAATGGATTCTTCTCCTCTACAGGGAGGATAGCGGCTTTAGCAAAGTGCTTTGCACCTGCGCTGTCGATAAACTCACGAGTGAGGTCGGCGATGAGTTCGCCTTTATAGAACTGACGCATACGACCATTGTCGGTGACATCTGCCACATGGGTGTATTCGATATTGTCGAGGTGGCAATAGTGCTCCATCTCTTCGCGGTCTTTCGCCTCAATGACTACTGCCATACGCTCTTGCGACTCGCTGATAGCCAGTTCGGTAGGGTTGAGTCCGCTATACTTGGTTGGCACGCGGTCGAGGTAGATATCCAGTCCGTCTGCGAGTTCGCCGATAGCCACGCTGACACCACCTGCACCGAAGTCGTTGGACTTCTTGATGAGGCGTGTTGCCTCAGGGCGACGCATGAGGCGTTGGAGTTTGCGTTCCTCTGGTGCATTACCTTTTTGCACTTCGCTGCCGCAGGATTCGAGCGATGCTTCGGTGTGCTCTTTGGACGAACCAGTAGCACCACCAATACCGTCACGACCTGTGCGGCCGCCAAGCAAAAGGATGATATCGCCAGGAGCAGGGCTCTCACGGCGGATATTCGATGCAGGAGAAGCACCTACGACAGCACCCACCTCCAGACGCTTAGCTACATACGATGGGTGGAAGATCTCACGCACATGGGTAGTAGCCAGACCGATTTGGTTGCCATAGCTGGAGTAACCAGCAGCTGCTTTGCGGGAGATGATCTGCTGTGGCAGTTTGCCTGGCATAGTCTCTGCCACGGGCTTATAGATGTCGCCTGCGCCCGTTACGCGCATGGCTTGATAGACATATGCACGACCAGATAATGGGTCGCGGATAGCACCACCGAGACAGGTACTTGCGCCACCGAATGGCTCAATCTCGGTTGGGTGGTTATGGGTCTCGTTCTTGAATTGGAGCAGCCATTTCTCTTGCTTGCCATCTACATCCACATCAATGAAGATAGAGCAAGCGTTGTTCTCCTCGCTGACCTCCATATCGTCGAGAAGGCCTTTCTTGCGAAGGTAACGCGCGCCGATAGTAGCGAGTTCCATGAGGCAGAGCGGTTTCTCGGTGCGACCGAGTTCTTTGCGGATGTCGTGGAACATGCCGAGGGTGGATTCGATCTCCTCTTTCACGAATGAGTCGTCTATCTTGATTTCTTCTAAGATAGTGGTGAAAGTAGTGTGACGGCAGTGGTCAGACCAGTAGGTGTCGAGGATACGAAGTTCGGTTTCGGTTGGGTTGCGTTGCTCCTTTTGGAAGTAAGTGACTACTTCGTGGAGGTCATCGGCGTTCATTGCCAAGCCCCATTGCTTGCAGAACGCAGCGTACTCCTCGCGAGGCATATTGATAAAGCCGTCCAACTTAGCCAATGGCTTGATGTCGGCGGTTTGGTTTTGCACCAATTGACTGAGGTCTTTCTCGCGCGACTCCACGGCGTTGATGTAGTAGTGGCGAATCTTAGCCATGTCCGCCTCAGAGATTGTGTCATCAAAGATGAGCAGACGGCTACTGCGAATTTCTACTTCGGCGTTAGGGTCAATGAGGTGTACACAATCCACTGCCGATGATGCACGTTGGTCGAACTGACCAGGGATATACTCTACAGCGAGGTATTTCTTGTCTGTGAGGTCGCACTCGTCTGATACGGTGTCTGTAACCGTCTCGCCAAAGACGGTGTAGCGGCATTGCTCCAGCAGTTCGGGTGTAAAACCAAAGAGGTCGTACACATTGATATAACGAAGCGATTGCAGGTTGAGTTGGAGGTTCTCGTTGAGCTCGTTTTTCAAACTGCGAGCCTCTACCTGAAACGCAGGACGCTTTTCTACAAAAATTCGAAAATTAGCCATGATTAGATAACTGTATTAACTACTTTCTCTGTTTGTTGTTTGCGGAAGTCTTCGAGTTGTGCGAGGAGAGCACTGTCTTGCAAGGCAAGGATAGCCACTGCGAGGAGGGCTGCGTTCTTCGAACCATTGATAGCCACCGTAGCCACAGGAATACCTGCTGGCATTTGCACAATGCTGAGGAGTGAATCCAGTCCATCCAATGTCTTGCTGCGAATAGGTACACCAATCACAGGGAGTGAGGTCAATCCTGCAATCACACCTGCGAGGTGCGCTGCGCCACCTGCGCCAGCGATGATAATGCTTAATCCACGCTCACGAGCGGACTCTGCCCACTTCATAAGCTCGTGTGGAGCACGGTGCGCACTGATGACGCGTTTATCTACTTCAATTCCAAATTGCTCAAGGGTCTCAATAGCGGGAGTCATCACTTCCAAGTCGCTGGTAGAACCCATTACTACGCCTACTTTCATATATTTATAATAATGTATATTTCTTTAAACTAATAATTGTACCCCTGCAAAGAACCAACTTTGCAGGGACATGTATGGGATAGGAGTGTTACTCCCACTCAATTGTTGCGGGTGGTTTTGCAGAGATGTCATAGCAAACGCGGTTGACACCTTGTACCTTGTTGATTATCTCGTTGCTGCACTTAGCCAAGAACTCGTATGGAATACGTGCCCAGTCGGCCGTCATTGCATCCACGGAGAGTACAGCGCGGAGTGCCACAGGATGTTCGTAGGTACGAGTGTCGCCCTTCATACCAGTACTGCGTACGGTGCTCAAAAGAATAGCACCTGCTTGCCATACCTTGTTGTATAAGCTGACACCGTTCTCATCTTTCCATTCGCGGAGCATGTCCACAAAGATTGCATCTGCCTCTTGAAGGATATGCACTTTCTCTGGGGTGATATCGCCCAAGATACGTACACCAAGACCTGGACCTGGGAATGGGTGACGAGTGATAAGATGCTCAGGTACACCCATATAGCGGCCAATACGACGCACCTCATCTTTGAAGAGGAGCTTAAGTGGCTCACAGAGTTTGAGGTTCATCTCTTTAGGCAGACCACCTACGTTGTGGTGGCTCTTGATGACCTTACCCGAGTGGTTGATTGACTCGATGATATCTGGATAGATTGTACCTTGACCAAGCCACTTTGCATCGGTAATCTTCTTAGCTTCCTCATCGAATACTTGGATGAAGTCACGACCGATAATCTTACGTTTTTGTTCTGGATCAGTCACACCAGCGAGGTCGCCATAGAAGCGCGCTTTAGCATCTACACCAATCACATTGAGACCGAGGCACTCGTAGTCGCGGAGCACGTTTTCGAACTCGTTTTTGCGGAGCAAACCATGGTCCACAAAGATACAGGTGAGTTGGTCGCCAATAGCGCGATTAAGCAGAACGGCTGTGATAGAACTATCCACGCCACCAGAGAGGGCAAGGATAACGCGCTCATTACCAATCTGCTCTTTGAGTTGCGCAACGGTAGTCTCTACAAAGTTAGCGGGAGTCCAATCCTGTGCGCTATGGCAAGTGTCAAGCACGAAGGGACGGAGCTCATCTACTGTAGGTTGCTCGCCTTTAGCAATGTTAAGAACAGGGATACAGCTGCAGAAGCGGCTGAGAGTGTCTTGGAGTGCTTGAGGCTCTTCCACAGAGTCTTTATCTCCAGAAAGGATAAGACCGATGACTTCTTTGTCATCTTCGGGATACTTGTTGTAAGGTAAAACCTCGCAGAAAGTATCTAATTCGCGCACGCGACGTCCAATAAGTTGGGTAGTGTGCGAACCAAGATCAAGAATAATAATTTTCTGCATATATGTATTGTTTAGCGTTGTTTATTGTCCGCGGGTGTAGTTAGGGGTTTCGGAGGTGATGGTGATGTCGTGTGGGTGGCTTTCGGTCATACCTGCGGCTGTAACACGAACAAATTTGGCCTGTTGCAGTTCGGCAATGTTATGAGCTCCGACATAGCCCATACCCGAACGAAGACCGCCCATGAGTTGGTAGATCGTTTCGCTGACATTACCTTTGTAAGGCACGCGACCTACGATGCCTTCTGGTACAAGTTTGTTGATGTTGGTCTCTTTGCCTTGGAAGTAGCGGTCTGCTGAACCTGCTTTCATAGCATCGATAGAACCCATGCCTCGATA
Organism: Paludibacteraceae bacterium; assembly: GCA_045591505.1. Lineage (GTDB taxonomy): Bacteria > Bacteroidota > Bacteroidia > Bacteroidales > Paludibacteraceae > Colicola. Next base: position 92,615 of record JAZNSW010000001.1, on the reverse strand, counting down.
AGATTTGAACTTACGACCATTGTAGATGATGGTATCGCCAGGAGCTTCTTCGGTACCAGCAAACATAGAGCCGCACATCACGCAGTTGCCACCAGCAGCGAGGGCTTTCACCACGTCACCAGAATAGCGCAAGCCACCATCGGCAATCATTGGTACACCTGTACCCTTCAATGCTTCTGCCACTTCGAAGATAGCCGTGAGCTGTGGAACACCTACACCAGCGATGATACGAGTCGTACAGATACTACCAGGACCGATACCTACCTTCACACCGTCAGCACCGTTCTCTACTAGGTATTTGGCTGCCTCAGCAGTAGCGATATTACCTACTACCACCTCTAAATCAGGGTAAGTGGACTTGATAGTACGGAGTGCATTAACGATATTCTTAGAGTGACCGTGTGCAGAATCAAGAACGATAGCATCTACACCTTCTTTATATAATGCCGCTACGCGGTCCATAAAATCAGGGGTGATTCCCACACCTGCTGCACAGCGAAGACGACCTTGTTTGTCTTTGCATGCGTTAGGGAAGTCTTTGAGTTTGGTAATGTCCTTATAGGTTACGAGGCCTACGAGTTTACCATTTTTATCCACTACAGGTAGTTTTTCCACCTTATGTGCTTGAAGCGCTGCCATAATCACTTCGTTTTCAGTAGAACTGATAGTGATGAGGTTCTCGCTGGTCATCACTTCGCCGATTTTGCGTGAATAATCGGTTTCGAAGCGGAGGTCACGGTTGGTAACGATACCTACGAGATTGTTCTCTGCATCAACTACAGGAATACCACCGATATGGTTGTCGTGCATGAGTTGCTCAGCATCGCCCACGGTTTGCTCAGCGGTGATGGTGATAGGATCAGAAATGAGTCCGTTCTCAGCACGTTTCACACGGCGTACTTCGGCTGCTTGCGCAGCAATAGACATGTTTTTGTGAATAACACCAATACCACCTTCACGAGCGATAGCAATAGCCATCTTAGACTCGGTAACGGTGTCCATAGCTGCCGATACCACAGGAATATTCAGGTGGATATTTCGGGAGAATTGGCACTTGAGGTCCACTTCACGAGGAAGGACCTCTGAATAGGCAGGGACAAGCAACACATCGTCAAATGTGAGGCCTTCGTGTAAGATTCGAGAATTCATATCTTTATGGTTTATTTATTAACAACAATTAGGGTCAATTATAGTGTCAATTTTTGTCAATTCAAGTATATATATTGTTTAGGGTGGTAGAGCGACTTGTCGCTGGCACCACTAAACAATATCGTTTTTTAAAGTGCGTGGTCGCAGTAGTAACAGCGGAGGACGCCGTCGGCATCGGTGTAAGCTTTGCGCTCTACTGGTTCGGTAGTGACAATGCAACGGTCGTTGGCGCATAATCTGTCGGGGAGGACAGTATCCACATGATGCGATGCTTGTTCTTCTTTCCAAGAGAGCAAGGTATAGATAAGTGCCATACGGACATATTTACCATTTTCCACTTGACGGAAGTAAGCGGCACGTGGGTCTTTATCCACGTCCACAGTGATTTCATTCACGCGTGGGAGTGGATGGAGAACAATCATAGACTCTTTACCCAATGCCATCTTCTCGGTATCAAGGATAAAGGCATCTTTGAGACGTTCATACTCCGCTTGGTCAGCAAAACGCTCTTGCTGTACGCGTGTCATATAAAGGACATCAAGTAGAGGCATAGCTTCTTCGATAGTAGAATATTCGCTGTAGTTGTCGCCTAACTCATGCTTCATGTAATCTGGCAAACGAAGCTCTTCTGGAGATATAAGTACGAAATGTACACCCTCATAACGCTTCATTGCTTTGATGAGCGAGTGGACAGTACGGCCGTACTTGAGGTCGCCACAAAGTCCTACGGTCAGATGATCGAAATGCCCTAATTCTCTGCGGATTGTGAGAAGGTCGGTGAGTGTCTGCGTTGGGTGCGAATGACCACCATCACCCGCGTTGATGATAGGTATTCGGCTATATTCGGATGCTACACGTGGTGCACCCTCTTTATAGTGACGCATGGCAATGATGTCCGCAAAGCTACTTACTACGCGTACGGTGTCAGCCACCGTTTCGCCTTTGCTCACACTACTACTCTTGGCATCGGAGAAACCAAGAACATTGCCACCAAGTTCCATCATTGCTGCTGTGAAACTTAGGCGAGTGCGAGTACTTGGCTCGTAGAAAAGTGTAGCCAATTTTTTGCCATGGCATGCCTCGGCATACATCTCCTTGTGGTCAATGATATCCAACGCACGATTGATGATGATATCCACTTCGGCAGTGGTCAAATCAGTAGGGTCAATCAGATGTCTCATATATTGTAACTTGTTAAAAAAGTTTTAATAGTTTTAAATGTTTTAGGGGTGTAGTAGCCAGTTGATGCAGTCGGAGTACAAGGCATCAAAGTCTTTTACCGATTCGAGCATAAATGGCAGAATAATCATTCTATTTTTATCATCTTGGTATGCGACACCTGCATTTACATAGGTGTCATCATAGCGGGCGATACGTACACCACCAGTCATAGGCTCAATACCATCAGGCCATTCACATTCAATGACTTGTGGGTTGGGCTTGGTGTAGTATTCATATTGCTTGGTAGGTAGTATGTCGTATTGAAAGTTGATACGTCCGCATGTGGATGCTTTCTCTGTTTTGTAGCGATAGTGCAGCACGTTGTGCGTAAAGGCAGTATCGCATGTGTGGCGCATGTCGCTGGCGATATATGAACCAGTGAGCAGGATTTTACCACCCTGATTGGTATATGCTTGTATTGCGTTGCGCAGATGTGGTGGAATACAACCGATAGTATCCGTCTTCTCGCCTTTCTCTTTACCCATGATAATGTCCACGAGGGTATATGGTTGCAGAGATTCGATGGCGTTGATAGAAGAAGAGACATATGAAACACCCATTCTTGCTAAAGTTTTGCCGTGCATACTTGGGTAGTCAAAGGTGTTGCCTATGTTCACTTCTTTCTGTTTGTCGGCATGGCACATACCAAAGCCACAGTCGTCGTCGCTCTCCCACATATTGGTGCGGTCGTAGTCGAACTGCTCGCCAAGGAAGCTGATCTCTTTGCCATACGATACGGCAAAGGAACCTGGCACAACACCGCCTGTTACACTATCAATACCGAACATCTCTGGTGCATCTACGCGATGGAAGCCATTGATGATAAGTGCCAGGTTATTGCTGTATGCAGGGTCGATATATGCGCTCATGACTTCGCTTGGCATACTGACACCGCCGTTATTGCCTGCACGTACCATGAAATCGTATTTCACACCGCGTTGGATAGGCAGAGTGGCATTGTTTTGCTTTACTACTACACCATTATCCCAATCGGTGGTTTGCCATTCGCCATCTTTCAGTTGGCTCGTGCGCGTGTACAACACATAATATGAAGGTGTGGCTGTTGGTTCGAGTCGATCTACACGTTCCGCCCAACGGATTTGGAGTGAATCATTATTGGCGTAGGTAACGTTCATTTGTTGAACAGGCAATGGCTGTACCACGTATGGTGTGCCAGTCGTTTGGTGAATGAAACGCAACATACCTTTGTAGATGGCACGGCTGACAATGAACTTGAACTTAGGATCCAATCCAAAAGTCATATCGTAGTAGTTGTGGTGGCTAAGCAACTCAATGATTGTGGATGGCACTTTAGGATTGCGCGTTTCGGACATTGACTTATGCATGAGGTGGCGTTTTTGCCATGTTGGCATCATGGTTTGGCGAATATCCTCTACGATTTGTGTTTGGATATAGTCTGCAAAATCGCGATTACAAATGCGGTCACCGCCTGCGGGATAGGTGGTCTCTTTGTCATCGCCTGTGATAGTGTAAAACATGAATGTACCCACGAGTTTGTCGGTTGGATAGCAACCTGCATCGCTGTGGAAAGCCACGCTCATGTTCACAGGGATATTTAATCCAGGTCCATCGGGATAGGCAGCACTACCGCCTGCGAGATAGTTCACCCAACGGCCACGACAACTGAAGTCATCAGTATAATCATTCTTGCTGCCAGTATAGTTGTAAACGCTATCAGGAATACCTGCATATTGCAACCAATAGCGTGCGCCTTCTATATAACGTGGATAACCACTGGTAGTAGCAAAGACCTGCATCTCTTTATGGCTGGTGGAATCGGTGATAATCTCCTGTGAGTGGGTGTCTTTTTTTGTGTAGAAGTCATCGTATCCTATTTCAGGGTGTGGATAACGTGCTACAGATCCCCATCCACCACCAAACTTGATAGCATCTGTAGTTGTGATGTGTTTACCTTTGTGAGTAAGTGCGACGTAGTTGCTATTGCCATCGGTACCAAAGTCAAATGTACCGAGGTATATCCAAGTACCACCACCCATTTGTTGGTTTACATGGTAGGTGGTGCTGATACCTTTGTGCACTACGGTATATTCGGCTTGCGGATTGCTCTTGGGCAAGGATTTGTAACTCACATATACTGCGTATTCGCCTGCTTCTGGTAGGTTGGGTGTATATCGGGCCGTGCTCTTGACTGTGCTATAACCGCCCATAGCAAATGGGTTATCGCCTTCGAGTAGTGGTTTGAGAGGTCGTCCCCAACCGCTGCCTTCTGCAGGAGCGATACCTGTTGCGAGTTGCGAATCGTCCACAATCACCTCGTTGAGCTGTGTATCACGTTCGCGGGGTTGCAATACTACTGCACCTGCATTCTCCAGCATTGGCACAAGGAATGGCATGGTGTAACTGCTGGTGTAAAGGTCTTCGATAGTAGTCCACAGACGAGCGCGTTGCCATTTCCACATACGGTATGCTTGCACGTAGTAGATACCATGACTACCCCATAAGGCAATATGCTTGCCATCTAAACCTTGTTTAGCAGAGTAGGGCTGCGAAGCATTGTGTACCAATGGATACTTGGCAGTAGCCATTTTGTATTGCAGTTTTTTGTCGCGTTTCTTGTAGAGGGCAGTTACCCATTCATCGAGTTCTTTGCCATCAGAAATGATACTCACAGTGGCAGTAGGCGCACCGCCTACCCACAGGCGAACAGATTCTTTGAGTTGGGTAATTTCCTGTGGTGTGAGAGAAATACATGATAATCTATTACATGTAGTGACGGTGATATTCTTTTCATCGATTTGAATATCACTTACTTTCACTTTGCCAAGATAGGCTCTTTCGCTGGCAAATACGTTCAGCGAGTCAGCCAATTCTTGTGGGGTAATAGCAAAAGTCATTGTCGCACATAGCGCAGCAATGGCTAATAAGAATGACTTTTTCATATCCTTGCCTTTAAACTATAAACTCAAAGTTTACGCCATCCAACTTTCATCAGAAGGATTATTGCGGAATTGGATTAAGCGTTCTTTGTCTTCTGGAGCGATATATGCTTTTTCTGCCGCTACCTCTACAAGGGTGTCAAGGTCGCACAGACTAACGTTCTTCACTTCGGCAGCAGCCAATCGTTCAAGGCCCTTCTTCATGCCGTAGGTGAAGATACTTACTACACCGAGTACATCAGCACCAGCTTCGCGGAGGACATTCACCACCTCAATACAACTTCCTCCAGTAGAGATAAGGTCTTCTACCACAACGACTTTCTGACCAGGGAGGAGTTTGCCTTCAATCTGGTTGCCACGGCCGTGGTCTTTGGCGCCACTGCGTACATACCCCATAGGGAGGTCGAGGATAGTAGCGGTGATAGCCGCGTGAGCGATACCTGCGGTGGAAGTACCCATGAGGACTTCTGCCTGAGGATAATGCTCTTTTATCAATTGAGCGAGGCCGTTCTCTACATCGTTGCGCACTTGTGTGTCGCTGAGGGTGAGACGGTTGTCGCAATAGATAGGACTCTTGATACCACTTGCCCATGTGAATGGCTCGTTTGGACGGAGGAAGACGGCTTTAATCTTTAGCAAGTCTTCGGCGATAAGTTGTTTCATATTGTGTAGAATTGTTTAACGTTGTGTAGTATTCTTATTTCGCTAGCGCTCAAACGATCGCTTTGCGTACGAGTAGTGTTGTTTAGCAGCCGCAAAACTCTGCTACGCAGCGTTGGTAAGCAGCTACTGGGTCTTCGGCTGCGGTGATTGGGCGACCTACTACGATGAAGTCTGAGCCAATTTCGCGTGCTTTGGCTGGAGTGGTGATTCGCACTTGGTCGCCTACTACGCCATCGGCAAAGCGGATACCTGGAGTAACCGTATAGAAATCAGTACCGCATGCCTCTTTTACCATGCCTGCTTCGAGTGGCGAGCAAACCACGCCATCAAGGCCAGCGGCTTGGGCATTCTTTGCATAATGTACTACGACATCGCCGATGTTGCCAGGGATGAGGAGGTCGTTGTGCATACGCTCTTCGCTGGTGGAGGTGAGTTGGGTTACTGCCAAGAGGATAGGACGGGTGCCGTCTTCGCGAGTCAAGCCCTCAAGAGCAGCTTTCATCATTTCGATAGTACCTGCTGCGTGGAGGTTACACATATCCACATCTAGGCGAGAGAGTACGGACATGGCTTTCTTGACGGTGTTAGGTATATCGTGGAGCTTGAGGTCAAGGAAGATCTTGTGTCCACGGCGTTTGAGTTCGCGCACGATAGCAGGACCTTCTGCATAGTAGAGTTCCATACCAATCTTTACGTAAGGCTTTACATCGCCCATCTTGTCAAGGAAGCGATAGGTATCTTCTGCCGAAGCGAAATCGCATGCAATAATCACATCTTTATTCATGGTTTACTATTCCAATTATATCTGTTAGTTTTTCTATTTTCAGTTCATCCATTAGGGTTGGTAGGCGGTCGATGATTTCTTTTGCCACCATGGGGTTGGTGAGGTTGGCAGCACCAATCTCTACGGCTGTTGCGCCTGCCATCATCATCTCTATTACATCCTCTGCGCTGCTGATGCCTCCGCAACCGATGATAGGAAGTGAAGTGGCGCGTGCTACTTGGTTTACCATACGTAGGGCGAGTGGAAAGATTCCAGAGCCCGAATAACCACCATATCGGTTGGCTATCACAGGACGACGACGGCGGATATCGATGCGCATGCCGAGTACGGTGTTGATGAGGCAAAGTCCGTCTGCTCCTGCTGCTTCGCATGCTTTGGCGATCGCCACGATGTCGGTAACGTTGGGCGATAGCTTCATATATACGGGTTTGGTAGTCACGGCTTTAACGGCTGCTGTCACTTCGGCTGCTGCCTCTGGGCTGGTGCCAAATGCCATACCACCATTGTGGACATTAGGGCAGGAGATGTTTACCTCAAGAATATCAATGGGTTCTTTGTCGAGTAGGGCGCACGTCTCTACATAGTCTTGTACGGAGAATCCGCTGACATTGGCTACGATGCAGCCATTGTAGTGGCTTTTGAGGCGAGGGAGTTCGTGGGCAATCACATGTTCTACGCCTGGGTTTTGCAAGCCCACCGCATTAATCATGCCATAGTTGCCGCACTCAGCGATACGAGGCAAAGGATTGCCATAGCGTGCTTCGCGGGTGGTTCCTTTGAAGGATATACCGCCAAGGCAGTTGATATCGTATAACTCAGCAAACTCGTCGCCAAAACCATAGGTACCCGATGCTGGGATGATGGGGTTGGCGAGGGTGATACCTGAGAGGGATATTTGGAGTTTGTTGTGTAGCATTGTGCAGTGTTGTGTAGAATGGTGTCGTATTGTTTAGAGTTGTAATTCGTTTGCGGGGAAGACGGGGCCTTCTTTGCATACGCGTTTGGGGCCTTGGGTGGTTTGGATGGTGCAGCCCATGCATGCGCCAAAGCCGCAGCCCATTCGTTCTTCCATGCTCACTTCGCCATGGGTGCCAGCGGCTTGCAGGAGTGCTTTGATCATGGGCAATGGTCCGCAGGTGTAATAGTAGGATTGTTGTCCGTCTAAGGCGTTGGTAACAAAACCTTTTACGCCATGACTGCCGTCCACAGTGGTGACGGTGACATCGCAACCGAGTGCGCGGAACTCCTCCTCATAGAAGACTTCGTCTTTGGTATTGAAGCCGAGAATCACTCGCACCGCTTTGCCTGCTTCGCGCAGTTGGCGAGCGAGCATATACATGGGTGGAACACCTACGCCACCGCCCACAAGCAATGGTTTGTCGCCTGCTTTCGAGAGGTCATAGCCATTGCCCAGAACAGTCAGTACGTCAAGCTGGGTACCTATTGGCAGGTGACTCATTGCCTCGGTGCCTACACCTACTACCTTATATATAATGGTGAGTACGCCATCGGTAATATTGCAGACAGATATTGGACGACGGAGGAATTGTCCTTCTACGCGGATGTTCACGAACTGCCCAGGGAGAATGCCTGTGGTGTCGCCACAAAGTTGCATACGATAGACGTTCTTGGCTATCTGTTCGTTGGATTTTATTTCAAATGTTAGTTGCTTCATTCCTTGTTTATGTTATGGTTGTCTATCGGCGAAGTTCCTATGAAGTTCCTATGAGGTTCCTATGAAGTTCCTATAGAGATAGGTGGCAAATAGGCGGCAACCTACTGGTTAGTATTGTTATAAACTGTTATTCCATTGACAATTGTCTTTACGCATTTGCCATACACCTCCCAACCTTCGAACGGCATGGCTTGCCCCATGGATAGGAAGTTGTTGGGGTCAATACGATAGCACGCGTCCAAATCGAAGTAAGCAAAGGAGCCCGAATTGTCTAAACCGATGATGCGGGCTGGGTTGGTGGACATGAGCTCGATAAGGCGTTCGAGGGTGATGATACCCGTTTTAACAAAATGAGTGTACATCAGCGGGAAAGCGGTCTCTAATCCCACAATACCAAATGCACTCTTCTCCAATCCGCGGCTTTTCTCCTCTGCGCTATGGGGCGCGTGGTCGGTAGCGATGCAGTCGATGGTGCCGTCTTTGATGCCCTCAATGAGTGCGAGGCGGTCTTCTTCTGCACGGAGAGGTGGGTTCATTTTCCACTTTCCATCTTCTTGGAGGTCTTTGTCCGAAAGTAGCAGATAGTGTGGTGCAGTTTCGCAGGTGACAGGCAATCCTTTCGCTTTTGCCTCGCGGATAAGTGCCACACTCTCTTTGGTAGAGATATGGCATATATGAAAACGACACCCAGTCTCTTCTACCAGACGGATGTCGCGTTCTATCTCTTTCCACTCGCTTTCAGACACGATGCCACGGTGATTGTGTTTTGCGGCATACTCCCCCGCGTGGATGTAGCCGCCACCAAGCAGCGCTTCTACTTCGCAGTGAGCCACCATCACACGATCTACCGCACGAATGCGTTTCATGGCCTCACGCATAAGTTCCTCATCTTGCACGCCTCGTCCATCATCCGAGAAGCCGCGTACATAGGGCGCAAGGGATTCAAAGTCAACGAGTTCGCCAGCACCTTTCTGCCCTACAGTGATAGAGGCAAAGGGATAAACGCCCGTGTAGGTATCGCGACGGATGATGTCCAATTGCTCTTGCAAATGCTCCACGGTGTCGGGAACGGGATTGAGGTTGGGCATGGTAAATACCGCGCTGTAACCAGACGCAGCAGCTGCCATGCTGCCTGTTTGGATAGTCTCCTTATACGAAAAACCCGGCTCACGAAAGTGGACATGAAGGTCCACAAGAGCCGGAATTTGTACTATGTTGCGGTTTGACGCCATGTTTTTTGCAAATTTTTAATTTGCGTGCAAAGGTACTATTTTTTTTTGATATACGCAAGTGAAATAGGTGTTTTTTTATGATAAAAAATGAATTGTATTTTCGACTTTGCAGATTCTTTTTTCGTGATTTTGTTAAAAATACGTCAAAAATGTAAAAATATTTGGTTATTTGAAAAAAAAGTAGTACTTTTGCGGTCGATTTTTGAAAATAATCCGATTGAAAACAATAAACGTCGTATTTTTTATGTCAAATATTCGTTTCGATGCCCTTAAAACAGCATGGGCGCACCAACCAAATAATGTAGCATCGGTACAACGTGCTAGTGTAATCTTCTCGCAAAATGTGTTTACGCGCGAAAAGATGAAGGAGTATATTGCCAGCAATATTGTGGAGGAACTCTTTGACTTGATGGACAATGAAAAAACGCTGAGTCGCGATATTGCCAACAGCGTGGCTATTGGTATGAAGAAATGGGCTATGGAGTTGGGAGCTACGCACTATACCCACTGGTTTCAACCCCTAACTGGTGGTACGGCAGAGAAACACGATGCTTTCTTCGATTTTGATGAGAAAGGGGCACCTATGGAGAAATTCTCGGGTTCGGTGCTTTATCAGCAAGAACCAGATGCTTCCTCCTTTCCCAATGGTGGTATTCGTAATACCTTTGAGGCGCGTGGTTATTCGGCATGGGACCCTTCTTCGCCAGCGTTTGTGATAGGAGACCGATTGTGTATTCCGACTATCTTTGTGGCATATACGGGCGAAGCGTTGGATTATAAGACGCCTCTGCTACGCTCTATTACAGCAGTGGGTAAGGCGGCAACGGCTGTGGCGAATTATTTTGATAAGAACGTAAAGCGAGTATATACATACTTAGGAACGGAGCAAGAATATTTTTTAGTAGATGAAGCACTATATAATGCGCGCCCCGACCTGATGATGACGGGTCGCACCCTCATGGGGCACTATGCCAGCAAAAGTCAGCAACTGGATGATCATTATCTAGGAACTATTCCAGAACGAGTGTTGGCATTCAAAACCGAACTGGAGCAGGAGGCTTTGAAATTAGGCATTCCTATCAAGACACGCCATAATGAAGTGGCACCTAATCAGTTTGAGTTGGCACCTATCTACGAGGAGGCCAATCTGGGCAGCGACCACAACCAACTGCTCATGTCACTCATGGAGCAAGTGGCGCACCATCATCAGTTCCGTGTGCTCTTCCATGAAAAACCTTTTGGCGGAGTGAATGGTAGTGGCAAGCACTGCAACTGGTCATTGGGAACGAATACGGGCGTTAATCTTGTTGCGCCAGGCAAGAACCCGTATCAGAACTTGCAGTTTGTAACTTTCCTTGTGAATGTGCTGAAAGCGGTACACCGTCACAACGGATTATTGAAGGCGACTATTGCTTCTGCCACCAATGCGCATCGTTTGGGTGGTCATGAGGCACCACCTGCTATTATTTCCGTTTTCCTTGGCGCACAAATCAACGAGGCACTGAATCAAATTGAAAATGCGGATGTGGACAAGGGTATTATCATCAATGCAAAGAAGGAGATGAAGTTGGGGGTAGGGAATATCCCTGAGATTCTGTTGGATAATACCGATCGCAACCGTACTTCGCCTTTTGCTTTTACGGGTAATCGTTTCGAGTTCCGTGCAGTGGGCTCGTCTGCTAACTGCGGTGCTGCGGTGTTGGCATTGAATGCTGCGGTGGCAGAGCAACTAAATATCTTCCGCGAAGAAGTGGATGCGCTGATTGCAAATGGCGAAGCCAAAGAACGTGCGCTATTTACGGTTATTAAACGTTGTTTGAAGGAGTGTCGTGCCATTCGTTTTGATGGCAATGGCTATAGTCAGGAGTGGCAACAAGAGGCAAAAGCGCGTGGCTTAGATACAGAAACGAGTGTACCACTGATGATTGACCAATATCTCAAAAAAGAGAGTGTGCAGATGTTCGGTTCTACGGGCGTACTTAATCTTGCAGAGTTGCAGGCACGTTGCGAAGTGAAATGGGAGAACTATTCGCTCAAACTGCAAATTGAAAGCCGTGTCTTTGGTGATTTGGTCATCAATCATGTCTTGCCTGCTGCCAAACGTTATCAAGCCATGTTGCTAGAGAAAGTCGCGCATCTGAAGCAAGTGTTTGATGCAGAAGAAGCAAAGGTGCTCAATGAGCAGGACTGCCTACTAATCCGCCGTATTGAGGGGCACGCTAGTGCGATTATAGCAGGAGTAGATAAGATGACAAGTTTGCGTATAACAGCTAATCATATTGAGAATCAACGCGAACGGGCGTTGGCTTTCCATGATACGATTGTGCCTATCATGGAGGATATTCGCAAGCATGTAGATGAGTTGGAGATGTGGGTGGATGACCAACTGTGGACACTGCCTAAGTACCGCGAGTTGCTATTCGTGCATTAACATGCGATGGTTCGTTAGGGCGAAGTGAAAAAAAATATGGCTGCTTTACAGAGCAGCCATATTTTTTTCATTCATCAGTTCTTTGCCTTCGGGCGTATAGGCATATTCAATGCGGTCGGCATAGAACTCCTCCACTTTGCCACGCACGATCTTCATCGTGGAGTTGACCATATGGTTTTGCTCAGTGAATGGCTCTGGTAATACGGCAATCGCTTTGGGCAACCATTGTTCGGGGAACATTCCTGCAAATTTGCCATTGCGATATTCGTTCACCTCATCTTGAATCTTCTGCAACATGGCTTTTTTTCCTTCCTCGGTTGCTGGGTCCAATCCTAAGGCTTTAGCATGTTCTTTCAATGTGTCTTTGTTAGGCACAATGAGCACCATAGTGTATGGGTCTTGGTTGTTGTGCAAGATCACTTGTTCGATATACTTACTGCCATCAGTCAGACTATCTTCAAATCCTTCAGGACTATATTTCTCGCCATCTGCACTGATAAGCAGCGATTTGAAGCGACCTACTACCCACAAGAATCCTGGGTGCTTGTCGGTCACGTAACCCATATCACCTGTATGCAACCAACCATCAACAATAGTCTTGGCTGTAGATTCTGGGTTTTTCCAATAGCCCGCCATCACGTTCTCTCCTTTGATAACGATTTCGCCTTTTTGACCATGTGGCACTTCGTTGCCTTCGTCATCGCATATTTTCAAATCCAATGGCTTAACGATACGACCGCTGGAACCAAAAATAGCGTGGCTCATAGAGTTGGCGCAGATGATAGGTGTAGCTTCGCTCAATCCATATCCTTGGAACATAGGCATGCCTACCGCGCAGAAATAGCGTTGCAACTCAATGTCGAGCAATGCACCACCACCTACAAAGAATTTCATACGTCCGCCAAAGCCTTCGCGTACGGCCTTGAAGATAATTTTGTCGAATAGTTTTACCAAAGGCCAACGCCATGCTTGCCAGCCGCCGCGATTCCAGTACTCTTTGTTATATTTGATAGCGTTGTTGAGGGCGAACTCATAGAGGCGTTCTACGGTTTTGCCTTTCGCTTTGATACTTGTTTCGATGCTCTTGCGGAAGTTGCGTGCCAAAGCGGGTACGGAAAGCATCAGCATAGGGCGAACTTCTTTGATTGCTATAGGGATGTTTTTCAGCGTAGCAATGGCCGTTTTGCCTACTGGCACAGTGGCTATGCTACCGCCATAGGACATCATGGTGTAGAATCCTGCCACGTGTGCAAAGCAGTGGTCAAGGGGCAAAATAATGAGCATCACATCGCCTTTGTTACATTGGATTACGCTACTACCTTGCTCCACATTGGCGGTGTAGTTGCGATGTGTGAGCAATATTCCTTTAGGGTCGGCTGTCGTGCCCGAAGTGTAACTAATATTGGCATAGTCATCTGGTCCAACTGACTCATACAGAGCACGAAAATCATCCGCATGGTCTTTGAGGTATGCCTCACCCATAGCAATTATTTCGCTGATAGGCATCTCGTTTTCCTCGTATGTATCTAATGGGTCAAGAACGATGATTTTTTCTACTTTGGGGCATTCTGCAATGATGTTGCGTATCTTAGGCAACTGCTGTTCGCTCACAATCACATAGCGTGAATCGGAGTGCTGTATGCGGAAGAGTAGGTCGGTTGATTCGGTGAGTTTAATGCTCAATGGTACATTTACACCACCTGCATAAAGAATACCTAACTCGCTAGTAATCCATAAATTACGTCCTTGAGAGAGTAGGGATACTTTATCGCCTTTTCTGAGTCCGAGTTGATAGAGACCCGCACCTATTTTATATGCTTCTTCGCGTGTTTCACGAAAACTGGTTTCTGTCCACACTCCATTCACCTTCTCGCGAAGGAAAGTGAGTTCACTAAATTCGTGGGTGTACTTCTCAACGAAGTCAATGATTGTTGTTCGTTTCATAAACAGTTATTTCTAAAAAACGCGCAAAGGTACAAAAAATAATTTGAATAGGCAAATATATGTGCTTTTTCTTTCAAAATGACTTCTTGACTAACCTCTCACCTTTCCCTTTACGGGTTCTTTACGGGTTCATAACGGGTTTTTACCTTGCTTTTTCCTTTATTGTTTATTATGGGTAGATAAGAGTGCAAGTATCTCACTGGGGTGGTTTATCATATAATTGGGCTGTGCTGTTTGCAATTGCTCTTTCGTGCAGAAGCCCCATGTGCAAGCCACGAAAGGCAAGTCTGCTACTCTGGCTGTAGCGGCGTCCACTAGCGAGTCGCCTACATATAAGGTTGAAGGTTTATGGTTTATGGTTGAAGGCAGGGAAGCTAATATATCCCATACGATTTGTGGGTCGGGTTTGCGAGGAATACCCGCACGCTCGCCCAAGACTACATCAAACGTATTGGGAAAGTAGTGAGCAACAATCTTCTCCGTGGCCGCTTGATACTTGTTGCTGGCTACCGCCAAAAATAATCTTTCGCCTTTTCGCCTCATCGCCTCATCGCCTTTTTGCTTCAGTGCTTTTAACAACTCTGGTATGCCATCATACGGACGAGTGAGGTCGCAGTTATGTTGGTCGTAGAAGGGTACAAAGTACTCGCGCAGGCGAAGCACCGTGGCTTCATTGCGATGCTCTTCGGGCAATGCACGCTCGATGAGTTTGTTGATTCCATTGCCTACTAAACGAGGATAGTCCTCAATCTTATGGGTCGGAAAACCACATGCCGACAAGGCATGGTTGCACGCCTGCCTTAAGTCATCAATCGTATTGATTAGTGTTCCGTCTAAGTCGAAAATGAGTAGCATATATTTAGATCGCTTCGTTGTTAGTGGTTAGGGTTACATCCATATGTGGGTAGGCAAAGGTGTATCCATGTTTGGGCAGTTCCGTGTAGAAGAGTTTGTTGAAATGGAAGTACACATCCCAATAATCGGCAGACTTCACCCATGCGCGCACAACGAACGAGATGTTATTATCGTTCAAGGAAGAAAGCGCAACAAAGGGGTCTGGAATAGCTATTTTGGTGGTGTCAATTGCTACAGGCGAAGCATTTTTTGGACGCTCATGTTGAGAGGTGAGGATACGTTCGTCGGATAGAATCAGCTCTTTCAGCAGTGCAATACAACCGTCTGCATCCACACCATAGTCCACACTGACAGTCCAATCCACGCGGCGCAATATTTGTGCCGATACATTCTCAATCGTGCCATTGAATAGTGCTCCGTTAGGCAAGATAATCACGCGGTTATCCACGGTGAGAATACGTGTGGTGACTATGGTTACTTCCATCACTGTACCGCTCACGCCTTGCGCATTGATAAAGTCGCCTGCTTTGAACGGACGGAAAACCAACAACATAATACCTCCTGCGAAGTTCTGCACCGTACCCGACAATGCCATACCAATAGCCATACCGCCTGCGGTGAGCAGTGCGGCGAAAGAGGTGGTGTCTAATCCGAGAGTGCCTATCAGTACAAGAATAAGTATAACGGTCAGCGCAATACTGGTAAACGATGTTACGAACGATGCCAAGGTGCGTTCGGTCTTGCGGCGCTCGAAGATACGCTCTAACATTCGTTTAACGCGGCGAATCACCCATGCTCCTACAAAATAGAGCACCAATGCTATGACTACTTTGATACCAAAATCAATCGCACTATCCAACCAGCCGCGCAACACTACTTCGGGTTCGCTTTGCACCTGTTGGATGAAATTTTCGGTTATATGTTTGATTGAATCTGCTGGCAGAATCTTGGGAGCAGGTGTTTCGATATTCAGAAGCATATTGGTGTATGATTTTGTGGCGTATTTATATGTTTCAGCCTGCAAAGGTACAAAAAAAAATGTATATGTGCAAGAAAAGTGTATAAAATGCTGATTTGTGGTGATTTTGTATTACATGAGTTTCCGCGTGGGTGTATTTTTTTAGAAAAAAGTTTTTGTATGCCGAAAGTTGTGCTGCATAGATTATGCACTAATATAAAAAACCAAATAGCCAAAGAGGTATACGATTAATATCTCCCACAGATGTATTATCAACTGCTAAGAAGCTATTTTGCACACCTCGTATCTGCTTAAACGTCTTTGATGCCCCACCCACTTCAAATGTATATTGCGTATCAACCACGAAATCACCTTTTTTAGCCAAATACACTTCGTGTCCTGCTTCTATCAGTTGATTACAGAAGAAGGTTTCTCGAATGGTTCCGATATTCGTGTTGGATGACAATGCATGCATCAAGTTAGAATTTCCCATGTATATTTTATCTGGTTTGCGTAGCATTCCTACAGAGCGTGGTTCACGAGTAATCAAGCGTAATACACCTGCCTTTTCCAAAGTATAGAGCATACGCAATCCACCTTCGCGATTTGTTTCCACAGCAGCGAATAACTCAGTCATATTAGGAGTTAAAGGAACAGATTCTGACAAAACCATAAGCAATCGTTTAGTCTTTTGGATGGTAGAATAATTCACGTCTTCCAATGCAGGCCAATCACGTTCCAATATTAACCAAATAGTTTCTTGCAAGCGTTGTTCAAAGCCATCACCTTTTTCTTTGTAAAATGGATAACAGCCTTTGGTTAGATAGTTTTCAAACAACGGTTGAATAATCATTTGTTCTGAAAGACTGGATGCTATATTGATTGAATCGTTCAATATTTGTTCTAATGAATAAGTGGGTAGTTCTACTCCTGACTCTATGGCAATATATTCACGCAGCGACATGACTGGCATAGTGTATATACGCAAACGACGTGACAAATCACCTGCCTGAGTATTGATGTGCAACATGCTACTACCTGTAAATACAATGTATAAGGTAGGGAAGTCATCATAGATATTTTTGATTTCTGTTTGCCAATTATGATAGTGGTGTATCTCGTCTAAGAACAAGTGTGTACCACCATGTTGTTGATGGTATTGGGCAAGATCATATAGTGAGTGTGTCTGAAACCATCCGTGATCCAAACTGGCATATAGCACTGGTTGACGATTAGGAAAGGTTTCTTTGATATGCTGCAATACCAATGTTGTTTTTCCCACACCACGGTAGCCACGAATACCAATTAGACGATTCTCCCAATTGATTTGGTGGTATAAGAATCTATGGAACTTTGTTTCGGTCGCTTGGAGGCGACTGGTCATTGCTTGGCGCAAAATAGAAATGTCTTCAATCATAATCTTGCTATTGTCTAATGTGCCTGCAAAATTACAATATTTTTTTTATATACGCAAACTTTTTAGTAAAAAATCGCCTTTCGGGCGGTGTTTTTTGTGCTTATTTTCGCCTTTCTGGCGGCTAAATGTACTAATTTCGCTATTAAACACGCGGGAATTGTAGTGTTTACTATGTTTCCCGCGTGGGTGTATTTTTTTGAAAAAAGTTTTCGTGTGAAGAATTAAATATAATGTGTGCCTATGAGAGGGTGCATTTCATCCGCCAACGCTTTTTCAAAGAATGGCATAACTTCTTTATATTTTATAGGGAAGAAATACACATATAACTTAAAGATGAGGTTGGTATTTTTTGCCCAATCATGAAGTTGCAAGCCATGTGAGTCTGCGCGTTTATGATATCCCAAATGTTCAATCAAACGTCCCCACATACATCTATTTGTTTTGCCTACATATAATGTTTTTCTCTCGTTAAATGTTGCACTTTTCAAGATACGAGGGGTATGCTTTTCTAATTGTAATATCTTATCTTTTATTTCTTGTGCATTTATAGTAGATGAATCTGCAATATCAAATAGGTATACGCATGGTAAGTCGTGATATTGCAGAAGAGATTCAAATATATGCTTGAATGGTACTCCATCACGAACATCTTCCGCCTTTTTGTATTTTTCATCAAAGAAGGCGCTTTCAATAACGAACTCTTTTGCAATTAAATCAACTGAAGAAAATTCTAAAAACAACTTCCCCAAATCTTCTGCTTTATTTTCAAATATCTGAAATAGATGCTTTTCCATATTATTGCAATATTTCTAAAATTTCATCTGCTGTTGGATAATAATCTGGATTCAAACCGTCTGCAAAAAGTACTTTAGTTCCGACCAAATTAGAAGTAAGTCTCGTGTCTTGTGAAATACGGTCTTTTGCTTTTGAGAACCCTGTTATTTCGCACAATTCAAATCCCTTTACACTTTTGATTGTTTTAAATTCATATCCCATCCATGTAAAACCTTTAATTTTACCCATAAAAGCCCAAATGTCTTTATTTAGAGTAATAATCAATTTTGGAATAATAATATCTTCTATCACTTCTTGAGATAATGAGATTTGAGCTGCTACATAACCAAAAACTTCAGGATTACACACAATATTTTGCATCCCCACGATATGATCCTCCTCTTTATATCCAAATAATTCCATATAAGTTGTACGATTTACAAGGTTATTCGATTGAGATACAAGCATTCTTTTCATTCGATCACCGACATAGTATTCTACAATAGGGAAACGATATATATTAGGTTCTTTAGTAACTCCCAGTTGGCAGTTGAAACCTAATATTAAAACATCTTTATGCTGTTCGTTAACTGATATTCGATAGCCACGTTCCAGTATGGGATGAACTTTGCCCCATTGTTGCCATAAAGTATTGTATTTTCTTTGCATTTTAGGAAGCTTAGCCTCTTCTTCCATTTTTCGGCGTGCTTCCTCTTTCTCTCGTCTTTTCCGTTCCTCTTCTATAGCCTTCTTCTTTTCTTCCTCTTTAGCTTTTAACATTGCTTCTTCCTCTGCTTTTTTCTTGGCATCTTCTTCAGCCTTTTTCCTAGCGTTTGCTTCTGCTTCCAATCTCGCCGTTTCTAAGGCTTTTAATCTCTTCTCTTCTTCTGCTTTTTGTTTGGCAGTTTCTTGTGCTATTATTTCTGCTTCATAAGCGAGAATTTGTTTTTGATAATGATTTCTCTTTATCCTATGATACAGCATGCATAGCCCAAGAATGGTGAATTTTATCGCTATAATACACAATATTATCGCTAAAGTATATACCAGTGCATGTATAGCCAATTCGCTAAAAGTATGTGTACCGTCTTCGAGATATGCCGCTATTACACCCAAACCAATAATTACTAATAAAAGAATGATACCAAATAAGAAACTTTTTGTATCTTCAGAAGGAGCTATGCGCAAGGAGAATATTTTGCGCCATTTGGCTTTTAAGTATTGCCACAGGATATAGTTTAATCTTGGATGCATAGGGGCGATATACTCTAATAATGCTACACCTTGTTCTACTTTTGCTAAAACTGCGTAGGTGTACTTGGTACGGACTTTTTCTTCTGCATTGCGTGCTTTGAAGGAATTTGTTTTTAACTGCACTATCAAATCCATCAAATGCTTAGCCATTTCGTTTGGGTTGTCTGAAAACTCACTACCTATTACAGCGTCCACGTTACGCAAAACTGCTGCATCAACAGAATTGATATAGTGGTCATTAGCAATGCGTGAGCGAGTAGCTTCTCTTTCATTAATTGCATCTGCACGAGCGTTTTGAAGTATATGACGACGTGCGTCTGCACCTTTGTCTCCAAAAATAGAATAGCCAGCCCAGTTTCCTGCAATATGACCAGTTCTGCGCCAGAATGAATCAGAAAATTTTCCCATATTTGTATGTTATTTAGAAGTTAATAATCAAAAAATAAAAGCGTGCGCTTTCGTTCGCTTCAATTTGATTTTCTGAGGTTCTGGACTACCTTATTTACTCAAATCTACGCACGGAAAACTCACGCTGAAAGCATGAGCGTGCATAAACCGTACTTGAGTAAATAATGATTTCTTGAAAGTGTCCAGTTTTCAGAAAATCAAGTTTGGGCTTATAACGCTATATTAAATATGTCGGGCAACGGTATCGTTGCGGATTAACTATAAACTATGAGTGATAAGTAATTTTAGGGGTTAGTATTGTTGTATTATTCCAATTCTTTTGCTTTGGTATCTTCTACCTGCTTGTTCAACAGCATTATATGCCTGCTTGCGACCGTTCTCAATAATTTGGCGCACATCGGCAAGGAGCAATTCAAATGATTTGGTACGCGTGCGTACCAAATCTGGTTGAGCAGTATGTTTGATAATCTCTGATGACATTTTAGGAATTTTCTCGTTTTGACCGCAAAGGTAGTGAATAATTTTGAATTGAGCAAGAAAAATCGCTTTTTAGGGTGATTTTTTGTTTGGAGGATAGGCAACTATTGCAGGAAAGGAGTCAACCTTTTTAGGAAAGGGGACTACTTTTTCTGTAAGCCAATCTTAACAAAATGCACGGAGTTCTTAGCCGCAAGGGCACGATAACGCTTCGCTCTTCTCTCGGTGTTCTCTCGGTCGTCAGTCGGTGGAATTAGGCAAGGTATAAGAGAGATAAAAGAGACGGCAATCTTAATAAAACGCACTTTTTTTATTTCGGAGTTCTTAGGTCGTTCCTTGGTTCATCCTTGGTTTCTCCTTGGTTATTAACATGGGAGTACCAAGGACGACATGAGAGAAGATAATCTTAACAAAAAGCACTTTTACCAATACTCATACAATGGGGCGGTCGTACCTACCCTGTACGGTACTACCCTGTAGCCATACGGCTGCGTGACCGCAAGGGTCGCGCCGTTCTATGTGTCGCGCTATTTCCTCAGAGTGAGGGACTCTTCGGGCGCAACACTCGGAGTGCGTTCCGTCGCACTCCTTCACCTTGGTCTTTTACCCGAGATAGATAGGGAAGATTCAATAGAAAATAATCTTAAAAATCGTGCGATTTTGGTGAAAGGTACAAAGAAAAGAAAAACGCCATTTATGTATGAAACGCAAATGGCATGTAAGTTATGGAATGATTGTATTATGTATTAGCCGCGTTGTCTAACCGCTTCGTACAGCATCACTCCTGCGGCGACGCTGACGTTGAGTGACTCAATCACACCCGACATCGGTATGCGTACTTGATGAGAGCAGATGCGCAGATTGCCCTCATAAATACCCTTATCCTCGCTACCCATCACGATAGCCGTAGGCATAGTCATATCCACTTCGGTATAATTAGCAGTGGCATGCTCAGTAGCCGCCAAGACATTGAAACCCGAATCGCGGAGATACTGCAATGCGTTTTGCAAGTTCTCTACCTTGCACACAGGCAAATGATATAATGCACCCGCAGATGTCTTCACTGCATCGCCATTGATAGCCACACTACCGTGTGTACCGATAATTAGAGCGTGCGCGCCAGCGCATGCGCATGTGCGAGCAATAGCACCGAAATTGCGCACATCCGTCACTCCGTCTAATACCATTAGCAGAGGCGTCTTACCCTCTTCAAAGATAGTAGGGACTATTGATTCAAGATTGCAGAAATCTATCGGACTGAGGAAAGCAATAGCACCTTGGTGATTCTTGTCGGTATATTGGTTGAGTTTCTCCACAGGCACTTTTTGCACGGGTGTAGTAGTGCCCATCAGTTTCTTGAGCAGTTCTTTGCCGATAGTGGAAGTCATGTCACGGCGCAAGAGAATCTTATCCAAGGTCTTACCTGCATCAATCGCCTCAATGATAGCACGAATACCGAAGATCATCTCCTTCTCGGGCGGACGACGGGTGTCGTAGGAAGCCCCCCTCGCTCCCCCCTGAAGGGGGGAAGGTTTAGAAAAACTAGATTGTCTAGTTGGTCTAGTATAGTTAGAAGTTGTCTTTTTCTCGAACATAGCTTAGTATTTTAACCAATTGAGGAACTTCTCAATATCTTCATCGTAGGCATAACTCGTTTCTACAATGCGGTTGCCATCGGCATCAAGTTGCATGTAGTAGGGTTGTGCATTAGATTGATATTCTGTGCGTTGCACATAACTCCACTTGTCGCCTATGGTTTTCAATGTCACCGTTTTGCCGTTCTCCTCTACTGTGATTGGCTCTGGCAGTTTGGTCTTGTCATCCACGATGAGCGAGATAAGTACATACTTGTGCATATGCTCTGCCACTTCGGGTTTGCTGAGTACCGCTGCCTCCATTTTGCGGCAGTTCACACAACCAAAACCGTTGAAGTCCAAGAACACAGGCATATTGTTCTCCTTTGCATAAGCCATACCCTCATCGTAGTCGGTGAAAGTGATTTGACCACCGTTGTTGGTCATAGTGGTGTATTGGGTATTGGTTATAGGCAATTGGCTATTGGCAGGGGCTGCGCCTGGTGTCATCACCCAGTCTTGTGTGGACATTGGTGGTGCGAAAGCAGAGATAGCACGCAATGGTGCGCCCCACAAGCCAGGCACCATGTACATTGCAAAGGAGAGTGAGATAACTGCCAAGAAGAAGCGTGTAACACTGGTCTTGCGATGGTCTTCATCATCATGTGGGAACGAAATCCATCCCAATAAGTAGCAGCCCAAGAGCGAGAAGATGATAATCCAAAGCGATACAAACACTTCGCGGTCGAGGATATGCCATCCGTATGCCAAGTCAGCTACGCTGAGGAACTTCAATGCCAATGCCAACTCAAGGAAAGCTAGAGTTACTTTGAACGTATTCATCCAACCACCCGATTTAGGCAATTTCTTTAGTACCGATGGGAACATGGCAAAGAGTGAGAATGGCAATGCCAATGCAACGGCGAAGCCCAACATACCCATCGCAGGGGCAAGTATCGATTTGCCAGCTGCCTCTACGAGCAAGGTGCCAATGATAGGACCTGTGCAAGAGAACGACACAATCACCAAGGTGAATGCCATCAGCAGAATGCTGAGGAAACCAGTCGTGTTGCTCGACTTGCTGTTCAGTGCTGTGGACCATGAACTAGGCAAGGTAATCTCAAATGCGCCAAAGAACGATGCTGCAAATAATACCAGAATCAGGAAGAAGATGATGTTCACTACTGCGTTGGTACTCAATGCGTTGAGTGCAGAAGCACCGAAGATGAGTGTTACCAATAGACCTAATCCCACGTAGATAATCACGATGCTCAGTCCGTAGAGAATCGCGTCGCGAACCACTTGTGCGTTGGTCGTACCTTTGGCTGCACCGCCGCGTTTGATGAAGAAGGACACCGTCATCGGAATAATAGGCCATACGCATGGGGTGAAGATAGCCAATAGACCACCTAGCAAGCCCATGACGAATATCCACCAGATGGATTGACCGCCTTCGTCACCTTTCGCCTCATCGCCTGATTGCCTCATCGCCTCATCGCCATTTGCAATCCACTCCCATGTCTCAGGAGCCGTACACATCTTGTCATCGCAGGCATTGTAGCGCACGCGCACCGTGTCGGCTTTGGCTACTGTTTCGGTGAAAGTGCCTTCGTACTCGTCCATGTAGAATCCATCACCGAGTTCGATGATGTTGAGGTGCCAACCTTTATCGATGGTGGCTGTGAGGCGAACGCTATCGCCAACTACTTCGCCCGTCCATTTGATGGGCTGTACCAACTGCGCTTGAGCAGCAAGAGCAATAAAAATTGCTACGATTGTATAAATAAACTTTTTCATATTCTCTAAACAATAATACTCGCATCACTTGGCATGCGTAAATCGCCACGTGGTGAGAGACTTACTCCAACCACTTTAGGACCGTCAGGCAGACAGCTACGCTTGAATTGTTGTGTGTAGAAGCGGCGCATAAATATGCCCAACCAATGCTTTATCTCTTCTTCAGTGTATTGACCATCAAAAGCAATAGTTGCCATATAAGCGATTTTTTCGTTGGTAAAACCGTAACGCAGGAAATAGTACATGAAGAAGTCATGCAATTCGTAAGGTCCCACTTTATCTTCTGTGATTTGAGCGATATTACCTTCATTGTCAGTAGGTAGCAACTCTGGTGATACAGGCGTTTCTATCACATCTAACAAGATTTCGCGCATGCGTTCACTAAAAATATTTTCGGCGGCATATCTCACCATATAGCGTACAAGTGTTTTGGGGATACCTGCATTTACGCCATACATAGACATGTGATCGCCATTGTAGGTCGCCCAACCTAATGCGAGCTCGCTCATGTCTCCTGTGCCAACCACCAATCCATTGTATTTATTGGCCATATCCATTAGCACTAGTGTGCGAATGCGTGCTTGTGCATTCTCATAAGTGATGTCGCGTGCGTCTATGTCGTGATGAATATCATTCAAATGTTGAATAGTCATATCACGTATAGGTATCTCGTGCATGCTAATTCCCAGTTCTTCCATCATAGCTAATGCATTGTGGTAGGTTCGATTGCTGGTACCAAATCCTGGCATAGTTACGCCAATCACTTGCGAACGACTATACCCCAATCGGTCGGCCGCTAAAACGGACACAATCAATGCCAGCGTAGAATCTAATCCTCCAGAAATGCCGATAATCAGCGAATCTGCATGCGTGTGTTGCCAACGACGGAGTAGTCCGTGCATTTGCAGATTCAACACATCTTCGCAATATTCAACACTCTCTTTTCGTTTTGGGAGAAATGGAGTTTTTGTAAAATGGCGATGTAATGGTCCGTTGTCTCTCGCCTCTCGCCTTATCGCCTCATTGCCTATCGCCTCATCAAGAGGTGCCACCTGTATATGCCTATAATGCCCATGTTTGTCGTGGGTGAAGTTCGTATTACGTTGTCTATCAATGCGGAGGCGTTCAACATCTATCTCAGAGATAATCATGCTACTTTCCATCTGAAAACGCTCTCCAATCTCCAGCATATCGCCATTCTCTGCAATATATGTGCTTCCTGAAAATACAATATCCGTGGTAGATTCGCCTATGCTAGAGGAGGTATATACATATCCGCAGTGCACACGAGCTGACTGCTGAGTAATCATACGCTGACGGAATGCATGTTTGCCCGTTACGCAGTTACTACTAGATAGGTTGAAGATAATCTCTGCTCCTTGAATGGCTAATTGTGTGCTCGCTGGCAGTGGTGACCATAAATCCTCGCACAACTCAATACCGAAACTATAATGATTGGTGGTGAATAACAAGTCTATACCAAAGGGCACATCATTACCCCATAATTCTATAGTAGGGATGCGAGGACGAATACTATTGCTTGTGTGCTCCAATACATCACGTCCAGATGAGAACCAACGTTTCTCATAAAACTCACCTGTATTGGGCAAATTAATTTTAGGTACTACACCCACCACCTCGCCATCCGTCATCACGAAAGCGCAGTTATAGAGATTGTTGTCCACTTTAAGTGGTGCTCCTACCAATACAATGATGGGCAAGTTGCGGGTGTATGCACACACTTCTTCAAGCATACTGAGTGCATTCTTCTGCAACTGTTGTGTGAAAAACAAATCTGCACAAGTGTAGCCTGTGATACTAAGCTCTGGGAAACAAACGACATCCACTCCTTCACGTACTGCTTCTGTAATTTGCTCCTTAATTTGTGATGCATTGTACTTGCAATCTGCCACACGCATATGGGGTACTGCTGCGGCTACACGAACATATCCAAAATTTGTTGCCATAATCGTTTATGCCTAATAAAACAATTTATCGCGCAAAGATACTGCTTTTTTTTTGAATATGCAAGAAACTGTTTTGTTTTCGTGAAAATTTATGGCTATTATGGCTAAATCTTCAGCATTATTCGCGATAAACCAATGATCCGCTGGCTTGATGGGTGGCTAAAACGAGTACTTCGGCTATCTGCACATGCGCAGGAGCTGAAGCTGCAAAATATACGACCTCCGCAATATCTTCTCCTGTAAGGGGGGTAATTCCTTTATACACCTTATCGGCGCGCTCTTTATCACCTGCAAAACGTGTAATGCTGAAGTTTGTTTCCACCAATCCTGGTTTAACATTGGTTACACGTAAAGGTGTATCTACCAAATCCATACGCAAACCATCGCTTAGCACTTTCACGGCGGCTTTGGTGGCGCAATAGACGCTGCCGCCTGGATATGCTGCATCGCCTGCCACGGAGCCGATATTTATGATATGTCCTTTGCCGCGTTTCACCATGGCTGGCACAACAAGGCGAGTAATCATCAATAGGGCGGTGATATTGGTATCTATCATGGTGTCGTAATCTTCTTCCGTCCCTTCATACTCTTTGTCCATGCCTAATGCCAATCCTGCATTGTTGACCAATACATCTATGGATTGATATTTTTCAGGTAATGCTTCAAGGGCGGATTGAGCGGATACACGGTCACGAACATCAAATGGCAATAGCTGCACATTACTATGGTATTTGTTTTCTAACTCTGCTTGGAGCGCGTGCAACTTTTCTTCGTTGCGTGCGTTCAATAATAGGGTGTAACCTGCTTGCGCAAACTTGTGAGCGCAAGCTGCACCGATGCCTGAAGAGGCTCCTGTGATAAATACAATCTTAGACATAAACGATAATTGTTAATTGTGGGTTTGAGTACGCAAAGGTATAAAAAAGATTGTAATTGTACGGTTCTTCATCTCTTTTTTAGGGGAAAATACCACAAAAATATATCTTTTTTACATTTTTTTTCAAAAATATTTGGTCATGTCAAAAAAAAGCAGTACCTTTGCACCCGCTTTCGAGAGAAAAGCTCTTAGGGTGCTATCGTCTAGTGGCCTAGGACAACGGCCTCTCACGCCGTAAACCCGGGTTCGATTCCCGGTAGCACTACAAAAAGAATGACCATCCAATAGGGTGGTCATTTGTTTTTGGAATATCATGCCTCTATTTCGCTTAACTCCAACCAGCGCATTTCGGCTTCATCCAACGCTTCTTGCACTTCTTTGTAGCGTGCAGATGCTTGAGCAATAACATCGGGTAGGGTAGCACCACCTGACAGTTGTGCTTCTAATTGCGCTTTTTCTTCTTCCAATTGGGGCAAGCGTTTATTCAGTTCTTCTAATTCTTGTTTTTCCTTAAAACTCAGTCGCCTTTTCGCCCTATCGCCTCCTCGCCTTTTCGCCTCATTGCCTCCTCGCCTCTTCGCCTCCTCGCCTTTTCGCCCTATCGCCTCATCGCCTTTTCGCCTCATCGCCTCATCGCCTTCCACCCTATACTGCGTATAGTTGCCAGGGAAATCTTGCACATTACCATTGCCATGAAATACAAAGATATGGTCCACCACTCGATCCATAAAATAGCGGTCGTGGCTTACTACAATCAAGCAGCCCTGAAAGTTTCGTAGATACTCTTCCAATACATTGAGTGTGGGTATGTCCAAATCGTTGGTTGGCTCATCCAAAATGAGGAAGTTTGGGCTACGCATGAGCACGGTGCAGAGGTGCAAGCGTTGACGTTCGCCGCCTGATAATTTGCGAACGAAATCATATTGCTGATTAGGAGAAAATAGAAACATTTGCAAGAATTGACTTGCGGTCATCTTCTGCCCATTGCCCAAATCTACCACTTCGGCTATATCGCGCACAATATCAATCACTTTCTTGCCTTCGTCAAACTGTAATCCCGTCTGTGCGTAATAGCCAAAGCGAACGGTGCTACCTACATCCCATGTGCCACTATCGGCGGGTATTTCGCCCAATAGCAGTTTGATGAATGTGGACTTACCTGTACCATTATTACCGATAATGCCCAATTTTTCGTAGCGTGAAAAAACGTAGTTGAAATGGTTGAGAATTACTTTTTCTTCGCCTGTTGTGGGGGAAATAAAGGTCTTACAAACCTCTTTGGCTTCGAAAATCTTATTGCCAATATAGCCTGATTTTACGGCTAACTGCACATCATTTTCGGTGCGTTGTTGTTTGGCTTTTTTTTCTATTTCATAGAAATTATCGATGCGATATTGTGCTTTGTGTGCGCGTGCTTGTGGCATACGTCGCATCCATTCCAGTTCGGTGCGATAGAGGTTGCGTGCTTTTTCTACTTCGGCGTTCTGTGCCTCGATACGTTCTGCACGTTTTTCGATGTAGTAGGCATAATTGCCATGATAGGAATATAAGTTGTGTTCATCCAGTTCGAAGATGTCGGTACAAACGCTATCCAAAAAATACCGATCATGCGTCACCATCAGTATGGTCAGTGCTTTTTCGCCTCGTGTTGTACGATTGATAAGATATTCTTCCAACCATACAACGGTTTCTAAATCAAGGTGGTTCGTAGGTTCATCTAATAGCAATATATCGGGTTCATCCTCCAGCACTTGTTGCAGCAATAGACGTTTTTGTTGTCCGCCGCTGAGTTTTTTGAAATCTTCGTCGGTTATCTCCTCGCCCCATCGCCTCCTCGCCTCCTCGCCTACCAACCGCTGTGGCAAATATTTCACTTTCAGGTCATTACGCCACGTGATTTTTCCGCTATCATAGTCGGTTTTGCCCATCAACATGTCCAGCAGTGTGCTTTTACCAATACCATTGCGTGCAATGAGGGCAATGCGTTGTCCTTTGTTCACTGCAAAACTGATATTGCTAAATAGCACTTTCGAACCTACCGATTTCGTAAGTCCTTCTACCAATAAATATGGAGTCACTGCCGCCATTTCGCCTCCTCGCCTCATCGCCTTCTCGCCTACTCGCCTTCTCGCCTACTCAATCGTATCTTGAGGCAACTGCAACGTGTACAATATCGCTTCTGCTTGGCGCAATGCATTGCGTTTCTTTTGCCCTGCGGCATAGAGGAAGGTCTCTATGGTGACTACGCGACCATTCACTTGATCCAAGCGGGTATGACTTACGTAGGGCCCTCCCATCGCTTCGCCATCAAGAATCTTCCACAATCCGCGAATTTCGGTGGCAGATGTGCTGTCATTTACCATGATGGTGCGTATCTGAGGGGGAATAACCTTGTATTCAGTACCCATATACGAACCTTCTACGCTACCTGTGATGATACGACTCAGGACAGCATCGCGTTTCGCGTTCAAGAAGTCGGCTGTAAATGTGTTCTTGTCGGTATAAGGGTAGCTATATACAAGAATATCTCTGCGCATTGGTCCTTTGTTGTTGCAGCACCACAGCAATCGTATATCGGGTTCTATCATCGTTGGACGCATGCTGTAGGTGGACGCACCGCCCAAGGTTGTATCCATGATTACGATATAATCCTCGGGCAGCAGAAGGTCATAACCTTGTGCTTGCAGGATAGCGCGTGCATCTTTGTTGGTGCTGGCGCGGTAGAATTTTGTTTGACGTTTAATCTCTTGATTAACAAACCATTCGCGTATCTCTGTACCATGCTCCAACCAGTAGTTTACAAACTCCTCTTGCGATGGGGCTTGAATGCGACATATCGCTTGTGGAGTGGACCAATAGTCGTTAGACACTTTGGCTTTCAGTTGGGTATATTTTTCGGGATTTATATCTACAAAAAGGATATTTCGTGTAGGTTTGAACAAGTCGTCAAACTGCTCGGACGTGACATGTGTCAAGCGGAAATAGGGCTCCACTTGTGGCATACAAGGCATATCGGCAGCCATGATGGCTTCCACTAAATCGTATAGGTTTGCTATAGGTTTGGTATAGCCTGAAGCCTCATTTACTAACGAATATTTGCCTACTTCGTTCAGTTGTTCTTGAGTTAATGGGTTATCATTCATCACTACAAGACATTCGTAAATCGAACCTGTTGCAGAAGTCAGGGTGCGACCTGTGCTTTTGCCGCAACCAACCAAACTTATTAGTACGCCAAATAATAAGACGTTGCGGTAGAAAATAGATTGAAATTGTTTCATAATAGGCTATTTTTATATTTTGACTGCAAAGTTACAACATTTTTTTTGTATATGCAAATCTTTTGGCAATTTTTCCCCTTTCCCCCTCTCACTTCTTACCTTTCCTTTTACGGGTTCTTTACGGGTTTATAACGGGTTCATAAGCAGTTTTTACTATGAGATTACTATGAGATTACTATGTGATTACTATGTGATTACTATGTGATTAGTATGTGATAACTATGTGATTCGTAGCATTCTACAGCACAACGCTTTCGCCTTTTTGTGGAATGTGGATATTTCGAAAACCTGCTTCGTAGAGGTGCCCTTTCATGGCTTCTTGCGCATCACTTTCTCCGTGTACGATAAAGGTTTTCTTAATTTCTGTTACATCTTGACAAGATGTGAAATATTGTATCATCTCGTGATAGTCTCCATGTCCAGAAAATCCCTCTATTTTAGTCACTTGCGCACGAATACGATGGTCGTAACCAAAGATACTAACAAACCGCAAATTCGGGTCTTGAATACGTGCTCCAAGCGAGGAAGGTGTACAATATCCGACAATCAAAATCGTGGTCGTTGGGTCGTCAATATGGTTAGACACATGGTGCTTAATGCGTCCTGCCTCAAGCATGCCCGATGAGGAGATGATGATGCATGGTTGTTCGCTTTTGTTCAGTGCTTTGGATTGTTGTACATCGGTGATATAGCGCAGGGTATTGAATCCAAAAGGATCGGGGTCAAATCGCATAGTATCACGCACTTGCTCGTTGAGGGTGTCGGCATATCGGCGGAAGATGGCAGTCGCATTGGCAGACAGAGGAGAGTCCACATACACGGGTACGCGCTCTAATCGCCCATCGTTGTGCAACTCGTTGAGTACATACACAATTTCTTGCGTTCTGCCTACTGAAAAAGAGGGTATTAGCAATTTACCTTTCTTGTACATACATGTCTCTTCCACTACGCCCAATAATTGTTCTTCAGATACGAGTTCATCATCATGCAGACGGTCGCCGTAGGTGGACTCGCAGATGAGATAATCGCATTGAGGAAAGGCTTGAGGAGAGGATAGGATATGGCTTTGCAGACGTCCCACATCGCCTGTGTAGGCAATACGTTTGGTGGTGTCATGTTCTTTGATGGTGAGATATACGATGGCAGACCCAAGCATATGCCCAGAGTTGATGAATTGTATTTCTACTTCGTTATCAATGCGATAGGGGGTGTTATATTCGATAGTTCGAAATAATTTCATCACCTGTTGTGCATGATTCATGTCGAAGAGTGGTTTGATGGTAGGTTTATGTTGGCGATGCATTTTTTTGTTGTACCATCGAACGTCTTGTTCTTGTATGAAGGCGGTGTCTTGTAGCATCAGTTCGCATAGGTCGCGTGTGGCGGGTGTACAGAATATTTTTCCGCGAAATCCCCGACTATAGATGTATGGAATTAATCCTGAGTGGTCGATATGTGCATGCGAGAGTAGGAGGTAATGAATATCTTTGGGGTCGAATCCCAGGTCGCGATTAGCTTCATCGGTTTCCATACCTTTGCCTTGATACATGCCACAATCGAGCAATATCGTCTTGCCCGAATCGGTAGTAATAAGATGTTTGCTGCCAGTCACTTCCCTCGCAGCTCCAAGAAATTGTATAAGCATTGTGTATATTGTTTTTTACGGTATATTGTTTTTTTATTGTTTCTATCTTGTATTGTTTTCCGTTCTCTTTCACATTCAATGTATATGTATTCAATTTATATGTAGCAAAAATTATGCCAACAAGTTTTATTTTTATCTTGATCTTGCAGACCCCATCACACAAAAATAGATTAGAAACGCGAAATGTAACATATTTTATTAAAATTTAGGATATTTTACGATTTTATTTTGACAATTCAAAAAAATGTAGTAACTTTGCAGCGCGAAACCCATCGAAGGGATGTCTGCGTTAATAATTGTCAACTGTCAACTGCCATTTGTCAACTATCAACTGTCAACAATCTTGGGCGGGTTTTGCAGACATACATAGGCGTTTATTACGCTCTGTTCTGACTCTTAGAAACTTCGCAACTTTCAAGAATCTTATCAGAACTTAGCAACGATAGATGCCCTACGGGATATAGACTATCCAAATATAACCTCTTACTATCGTGTGTGCACGTGTGCACGCATATGACTTTTGAGGTGATAGGGACAATTGTCAAAGTTAATTGTCTATTGGCAATTGGTGTATATTCGGCGTGGGCTTCGCGTTGTCAGTTCGATAAGATTAGGCAATGCGAAGGCCTCTAAGGGTGGAACTGGCAAAGAGCAAGTTTCACGCTTTTATTTTTGTATATATTCGATGTGTATGTTCCTACGAAGATGTTATGAAAAATAATCGAAATAATTAATTTATTAAATTTCTTGTATTATGGAAAAAACAGTTTTTCAACAAGGTGGTGCTGGTAATATGACAGCTACTCCACAACCACAAAATGTAGTTAATGGTATGGGTAGTAAAAAAACTATCTATCCTGGTATGCAATCACAACCAAATAATGTGGCAGCTCATAACACGCCAATTGCTGGTTTTTTCTATTCCGTTTCGCGTACAATGGCGGGTGAGTTTTGGCCTATTTACGAAGGTCCAAACAAGATTGGTCGTGCAGCAGATGCTGTGGTTCAGTTGAATGACCCATTAGTTTCAGAGAAACATGCAACCTTAGTGGTTCGTCCTATGTACAATGCTAATCAAAAAACAGGTATTCTTGTTTATATCCAAGATGATGCTTCTACATGTGGAACAATGTTGAATGGTAATAGCTTAGGATTTGAGCCAAAAGAGTGCCATCATGGTGATATCTTGACCATTGGTCCTAACTATGAATTGTATTTGATTTTGGTGGATGCTGCATCTGTTGGTCTTGCTCCAAAAGAGGCACTTCAAAATCTTCCTGTTGCAGCTCCTGCTCCAGCGGCTCCTGCTATGAATAATGGTTGGGGACCTGTTCAGCCTGGTATGTCATCTGCTAATGGCCCTAAGGGTACTGTGTTCCAACCTGGTCCTGGTGCTGGTAATAACCCATTATCTGCTCCTGGTGCAACAGTATATATGCCATCTAAATAATCTTTATCGCTTATGGCAGTTAGAATTGAATCCGATTACCCCATCAACGGTTATATTGAATCGTTGATTGGTGGTAGGACGGAGAATCAAGACTCTGCAGGTTGTAAAGATGTGGAGTTGGGTTGTCTGGTTGTAGTGTGCGACGGTATGGGTGGAGGTAATGGTGGTAGTACTGCCTCTCGACTTGCCGTGCAGACTGTGATAGATGACATGTCTTTGGCTAAAGACTATCATGATCCAATAGAGAAATTGACCGACGCCATTAAGCATGCGAATGAAGTTATCTATTCTACAGGTAATGCAGAGCCTTCTCTAAAAGGGATGGGCACCACATTAACTGCACTCCTTATTTCTAAACAAAGTGCAATTATTGCGCATGTGGGAGATAGTAGAGTGTATCAACTGAGAAATCGAAAAAAAGTCTTTCGTACCAATGACCATTCGATGGTATTTCAATTGGTACAACAGGGATTTATCTCTGAAGAGGAAGCAAGAAATCATCCTCAGTCTAATGTGATTTTGGCTGCACTGGGCATTGGTGAGGAAGTGGAACCTGAAATAACTGAAGTGAGTTATAATAAAGGTGATCGCTTTATTTTGTGTACGGATGGATTTTGGGGACTAATGCCAGAACCTGATTTCCTTCGTTATGCAAGCGGTTCTGGAGATTTGGAAGAAACTATCGTAAATACCGCTAAAGAAGTGAATTCTTTGGGCATACGCCAAGGTGGTGGGCATGATAATTTGACCGCTGCAATGATAGATGTTAAACGAAATTCTAAATTATCACCTAAAATGAGAAATAGTCATATTGCGATTTTGTGTTCATTAATTGGTTTGTTGCTTATTAGTGTTGCAATGAACGTATTTATTTGCGTTCAATATAACAAGCAGTCTGATAGTAATTTTACCGAATTGTTTTTTTCAAAATCGGATAAAACTCAAGAAGAAGGAGAGAATATGGCAAACGACGTGGTTGATGATGCTCAAAAGGAAATTTCTGCTGAGGGCGAACAACAACAGTCGGAGGACTCCGATACTATAAATAAAGAACAATAATGAAAACGTTGTATATAATAGGTCGTGAGCCAGATTGTGATATTATTCTTTGGAATAATGAGATTAGTCGTCATCATGCTCAGATACGTATTGACCAAAATGGTAAACTTTGGTTAATGGATATGAGTTTAAACGGTACATATCTAAACGGTATGCTTATCGCTCCTAATCAAGAAGTGGAGGTTAGTCGAAAGGATGAAATTACTTTTGCTGGAGTTGAGCGTTTGGATTGGAATATGATTCCTGCAAAGAAGAATAAACTTTTGTGGGTTATCTTGTCCATTTCGATATTGATTGTGCTTGCAACCATTGTGACATTATGTTTGGTCTTCATACCTGACAAATCTGAAGAAGCAGAAGTAGTTACCCCAGAGTCAATAGAAACGATAGAGCAACCAAAGATTGAAGAAAACAAAGCAGATTCGATCGCACATGTAGACGTAACACATCCTGTCAAAGCAGAAGAGGCAAATCCCAAAGCATCTACTAAGAAAAAAGATGCAGATGAGAACGCTAATAAGATTGCTAATGAAATTTACAAAAATCGAAAGCTAAAAAAAGAGCAATCATCTTCCAATGTCAATCGCGGAAGTGATAAAACGGGAAATGCTTCTAGTGAATCTTCATCAACCAAAGAAAATCAAGCAACTGTAGCAGAAGACTCTACTACGAATAACAATGTAATTGATGCAATTTTTTAAAATTTTAATATTATGAAACTAACAGTATTTGGTCGTGACCCTCAACAGGCCGACATTGTATTAAGTAGCACGTTTGTAAGTAGTTACCATGCTGAACTTATTCAGTTAGATAATGGAGAGATGTATCTGGTGGATAAAAGTTCAAACGGAACTGTTTTGAACGGTATGAAGATGGTTCCTGGTAAGGAAACTCCTGTCCGCAGGGGAGATAATGTAATGTTTGCAGATGTGCCTCTTAATTGGAGTCAAGTAGAGGAGTTGCGCATGCCAGCAGATGTAAAACAAGTAAAAACAATAGGTGCACACTATACCAGTGCTATCAAATTACAAGGTGCTGGCGTAAGTCGTTTTCATGCTGCACTTCGCCAAATGAAGGATGGCAAGTGGTATATTTGTGATTATAGCAAAAATGGCACCACTGTAAATGGTCAACGTCTGCCTAAAAATAGTTATGTGCCTATCAAAGCTGGCGATGAAATCGTATGCGCAGGCGTTCCTGTTGCTAACCCTATTCCAAAGAAAAATGCAGGCAAAATAATAGGTATCGTGTCTGCTGCTGTAGTAGCATGTGCTGTCATCGTGTTGGCTGTTGTCTTTGTACCAAAAACGTGGGAGCCTAGTAAAATTTATAATACATACAATTCTTCAGTCCTGTTGATGGCATGTGGTTATCACTTTGAAGTAGAATGTGGTACATTGGATGTATCTCAATTACCAGATCCCGATGATTGGGAAGATCATCTTTATTCTAATTTTGTGATTAGAACAGACGATAATGGCAAAAAATATATTGAAGAATATGATGGCAATAATGAAATGTTTGGCCATGCTACAGGTTTCTTCATCGGCGAACAAGGTAATATTGTTACCAATTTGCATGTAGCCCGTCCATGGCTTGCAGAAACTATGTCAACAAATACAGGTTTAAAGACTATTATCTCTGTTGCAGAAGAGTATTATCGTCAAAAGTTAAGTGATCTTATTGAGGATGGTGGTGCTGTTTCTTTGATTCAATATTTGCCACAGTTGAAGGTAAATGGTGTACTTGATTATTGTTTCGTTATTCCTAATAATAATTATTTTGATGAGAGTAACTCATATCGTTGCTCCGAGGTAATTGTAAGCGAAAACGAAGAAGTTGATTTGGCAATCATGCGTTTGCAACAAACATATTTACCTGTAGGTGCAACATATGTTCCATTAAAGAAGATTACGGATAAAAATCCTAATTTGGGTGAATTGGTTTACACAAGTGGATTCCCTGGTGCAATACTGGGTATATCTGATTTGGATAACAAACAAGTTCAAGTAAACTCAGTCAAAGGTGAGATTACCAAAAATGATGACACCTATTCATTTGTAACTACAGCTCCTATTTCTGGTGGTGCAAGTGGATCTCCTGTATTCAACCAATATGGTCAATTAGTAGGTGTGATGAATGCGCAAGTAGCAGGAAAACAAAGTTACAACATGGGTATTTACTCAAGTTATTTGTTGGAATTGATTGAAAAAGCAAAAATTACGGAATAAAATGCGTAAATTAACGATTATTTCTTGTGCAATAGTCCTCTGTATGGGGGCTATTGCGCAGGATTTTGAAACAATATATACCTTGTCTGGTGACGTATATAAAGGGTATATAGCTGAGCAGGTCCCTGGCAATACTATATCGGTATATGCCACGGATGCTACTCTTACTTTAGCTATGAACGATATTCAAAATCTCCGTGATGAGTATCGAAAAGTGAATAATTTATCCCCTGCTGCGCAATCATATTGTCAGGCAGTAAGGATTTCTACGGAGTATGTAAAACTATGTTCGTTTGATTATAAAGGAATGGCAGTGGATAATGCATTAAAACTTAATC
Source organism: Paludibacteraceae bacterium (assembly GCA_045591505.1). Lineage (GTDB taxonomy): Bacteria > Bacteroidota > Bacteroidia > Bacteroidales > Paludibacteraceae > Colicola. The sequence continues at coordinate 56,239 of JAZNSW010000001.1, read as the reverse complement.
AAACAAACGACTCGTTGTGCGTTCGAATTTTTACTCCTAAAACCTATCGGTTGGCGTGGAAAGAAATTGTGAAAGTGCAAAAGAATTTTGACGAAGAGATACTATATCAAATATTAGATGTGGTGGCTCTGAAAGATGGCAGTGAATTAAGGGGTAGGGTTGTTGAGCAAATTATGGGTAAAACGATGACAATTCAACATGATACAGCATCTACTACCATTGCAGCATCGGATATCAGTAGCCTTAGAATTGATATATCTTCTGTGGAAGATGTGTTTACACACGTTCCCTTATTGGATTTGATTGTACTGAAAAATGATTCTACTATTACTGGATTGGTATTATCTCGAATGATGGGTAAGCATATTACTATAATTTCTAAAGCGGATAACCAAGAAACAATCATTCCTTTAGCAGAAATTAAATGTTATAAGAAAACGCAAAATCCAGATTATAAAGAGCAGGCTATTCAAAAACCTGAGTTATGTGTTTTTATGAATAATATTGAAGCCAAATGGAGTTCTCTGATTGAGGATAAGGGAGTAGAAAATGGTATGTATGCCCATATCCAAGATACATATACTATTAAGCCATCCGATTTGGTTTCTATAAAGTTGCGCCATTGTTCTTCGGACACGATAACTATCTATAGTTTGGCGGAGAATAAAAAGTTACTTACTAAATATGAAAGTAGATTTAGAACGCCTACGTTTAATATTGCAGAAGAACCATACATGAGTTGTGTTTGTACAGAGAATAGTTCTGGTGAAAAAGAGACTTCGTTTGCTATTGATAAAAAAGGAAAATATATCATATTGATTGATAATACGAAAGGATTAATCATAAATATAGAATAATATGCTTGTAAAAGTTCAAGGGGCAGAGCAGCTTGCCCAACAGATTTATTTTGAGTACGATACTGAATCCACGCCACTTGGTCAAGGTGGTATGGGTACAGTGTACTTGGGTCGATGTGTTAGTGAAGTGACTGGGGCATATACGCCTGTGGCAGTAAAGTTTATTGCTAATAACACAGAGGACATGATGAAGCGCGCAATGCAAGAAGCATCTGTGCAGATTGCTCATCCAAATTTGATGCGTATGTGGGGATTTGTTCCAAATATGGAATGGGATGCATATACACAAACGCAAATAGCTCGCTACTATGTGGTGATGGAGTATCTTGAGGGTGTGAATTTGGACTCCGTATTAGAGGGAAAGGTTACTACAAAAACAGGTGAGAATGTTCCCTTGGCACAAGGTTTTTTGAATAAATATAAATCCGATCGCATCGGTGCTACCATCGATATTATGCGTGACGTGCTTGTAGGTGTGGCAGAACTGCATGCCAATGAATATGTCCACCGAGATATAGACCCAAGCAATGCTATGTTAACTACTATGGGAATAGTTAAGGTGATTGACTTTGGTATTAGCAAATGTCTCAAAGTAGGGGCTGATGGTATGATGCACAAATTGACCTCTTATGGAACCATTATGGGAAAAATGGATTATGCTGCTCCAGAGGTTGTGATGGGATATACAGATAAGCATACATATTCTACTGACGTGTACTCTCTGGGTATCATGCTATATCAATTGGCTATGGGTGAATTGCCTTTTATCGGTGATTCACAATTTGTTCGTGATGCACAAGTAAATACACCTGTTCCTGCTGAAAATATTCCGCATTGGGGATTAGCTCAAATTGTGGAGAAAGCTACGCAAAAAGACCAAGCAAATCGCTACCAAAACGCACAAGAGATGTTAGATGACTTTGATCGTCTAAAAAATCAATGCGAATCTCCTGTACCTGTTAAGAAAGGTAAAAAAAGAAATGCACAAACAATTAAAACAACTACTTCAAAGCAATACTCACAATTATCATCTAATTACTCGGAAGAAGAGGCTCCTTTTGTTGTTCCTGCATGGTTGTGGGCAACTGTTCCTACTGTAGGAGTTGTATTGGGCGTGATATTAGGAATCTTTATTTTATAATTTAATGTTATGAGAAAAATTTTCACATTTTTATTACTCATATGTTCAACACTAGTTGGCTTTGCTCAAAAATCAGTGTCTGTTTCTGCTGGCAATGAAGGTGGAGTAGTAGAGCATCGCTATGAAGGGGCAACGATTACATATGCTCCTATTGTTGAGTTAACAGATGTATTTTCATCGCTTACCTACAAGTGGCAATCTACTATTGATGGCACTTTGGCTGAATTAGGAGGTGATGCATCGCTTGTGTATAATATTCCTAACATAGGTACAACTGTTGGAAAGTTAGTAAACATTTCTGTTGCCATTACAGGTACTCCCAAAGATACGCTTACATTGCCATTGGATACAACGATTCACTACACATTGTATGTATATGCGCAACCTGTTGTATCACAAGAAGCATACGTGGCAGAGATGTACGAAGGTAACGAGACCACATTATCCTTCAGTACTACTGGTGGCAAGGATAATGCTTGGTCCTATGAGTGGGAAAATACGGACAACATCACCAATAATTATACATTCAAAGCTGCTTCAAAAAAAGAGTACCAGATTAGAGTGTTCATTAAGAATAATTTGGGTAATGAATATGACTTCGTAGATACTTTGACTTATACTATCAAAGTGTGGGATAAGTGTAAAGTTGATCAAGAAGCCTATCCTGGAGCATTATATGTTGATAATGAGGTGAAATTGTCTTTTCAACTTTATGGCGGTAAGAGTGGCGCTTGGTCCTATGAGTGGGAAAATACGGACACTACCAATACATATACATTCAAACCTACTACAGCAGGTGATCATCAGATCAAAGTTTTGGTAAAAAACACCTTGGGTAATACAGACGCTAGTTATGACTATTCTGAGACACTGACTTATACAATCAAGGTTTGGAATAAGTGCTCCGTTGTTTTAGGTGGAGAAGATGGCTTGAATTGTTTTACGGGCCAAAAACTTACCTATACACCAGAAATTTCTGGTGGTGATGCCAGCAAATGGACGTATGAATGGTATGTAGATGGTAAAAAGCAAGAAGGATCGGACTCTTCTTGTGAAATAGCTGCTCCTGAAGTTCCTGAGAATGCGACATCAGAAGAGGTAATGGTAACTTTGAAGGTTACAAATACACCAGACAATATTTATATTCCTTTTACGAAGACCTTAAATACTACATTGAAAGTTTGGCCTATAGGCGTAGTATCTAAATCGCAAATAGAGCGTATCTATTATCATGGTGATGTGGCTTATATGGCTGTAAATACCCAAGGTGGTTATCCGGGTGGTTGGACGTACAAGTGGACGGAATTGGGTAATACTGACATGATTGGAAAGGAAGCTTCTTTTCCTGTCAAATTAACGAATACTTCTCCAACCAAACAAACGCATACATATCAAGTAGAATGGAAGAATGCGGTGGAGAATAATGTGGGTTCACAGGGAGTGGATACAATCCGATTGGAGGTGTATGGACAGGTAGTAGCGCCTACATTCAGTAATGAAGAAATCAAGATGCGCGATATTGATACCCGCACCATTTCTGCATTGGTCGGTGCTGGTGGTAATCCTGATGGATGGTCATACGAGTGGATTGGTGCAACATCTACATCCGGTTTGTCTTGCACAATTGCTCCAGAAATCGCTTCCAATGTAAAAGATGAGAAGTATATACCTATTCAATTGAAATGGACCAACGTTGGACCGAATGGCAAACAATGGGCAGAGGGTGTATGCGAAAAAGTCGTTCATGTATATAAAACTCCTGCAAATCCTGTTCTCAAAATCAAAGGCAATGGTACCTCTAATATCTTTATCGTAGATGATATGGGTATGTCGGAAGAAGAATTATGGAACAAGGGCTACTGCTTCCGCTTCTGGGATGGTAGTTCTCTTGTAGAGGAAGTGAATTCACAACGTTGGTGCCGATATGACCATGCGCCTGCTAATGCATGGGTACAAAGTGTGTGGTACTACGAAGATGGCTTCGTTTGTGAAGGAGAAGCGGTAACTGCTTCGGCTGGCTACTATAGTCCTTCTATGAAATCTACTGTTTGCATCTATCGTGTTGATGGTGAGTTTGTGATGCAAACAACTGTGGATGAAATGGATACAATCGAGAATCTCTATGCTACATTGGATGCAGGTCTTTATATAGTTAAGACTGAAAACAATGGTATTGTTAACACAAGCAAAATAGTAATAAGATAAAAATGGAGGATGCAACGATGAGAAAGATTTTATCAATGTTTATTATTGCTATTTTTGCTATTACGGCTTTTGCTCAATCTCCAACACCAGAGCAAATGTATAAAATGAATGCAGATGCCTTAAAGATGGTGTTAGAATATAAAGCGCAAGCCAATATGAATAAGCCAAGGCGATTTGTTCGTTTGTTTGAAAATGAAGAGATACAAATCTACAACGATTTGCTGGGTTTATCAAACAAAAAATTATTATCTGTACATGAGTATCGCACGTTGATGGAGAAAAAAGCACTCTACCCAACAATTAAAATTCAAAATGTTAAAAAGAATAATGTTTATCAGAATAAAGGGCTTTGGATGATGGATATCACATTTGAAAAAGAATTAACTTATACTGATGATTGTGGTGTTCTTTTTTCTACAGATGAATATTACGGCGAATATCATACAATTGAGATGTCACTCGTATGGGATGACAATTTGGAAGCATGTAAGATTGTAAAATTAAGAGGTAAAAACAATTCTAATGCGAAAGAGTTAACAGATTATAAAGTTATTGTATCTGCCGAGAGTGAAAAAGATCAAAAACGAGAGAAAAATATTCGTGTCAATGGTCGTACACTCAAATTCAATTCATTTAGTCAGTGTATCATTCCTGCTAACGCAGAGATTAGTTATGTGAATGATGATGATATGAAATTTGAATTGGTGCAAAATGAAACAGGATGCGAAGTCTATTCTATCGCGTTCAATCCAATGGGTATGCGCCTTAAACCTCATTATAATTTAGGTGCTATCGTACCATTTGGCAAATCGGCGAATGGGTTGTCATTGTCTAAATCTATGAACCATGAATTTGGTGTTGATCTGGGATATATGATTCCAACTAAAGGACTTTTCCAAATGGGATTCTATGCGGGTGTAGGTTTTGCTTCTTCCACTACTGTATTCGGTATGGATACAATTAATTATCATTACCAAGCAGGTGCAGAAGCGGATATTGATGATGATTCATATATTCGCCACTATACTATAGAACATGCATCACAAAAACTGAGTATGATGGATGTAACAATTCCTGTGTATTTAGATTTTAATTTCCATATTCATAAAATTGTTTCACTCTATTTGGATTTAGGAATTAAAAATTACATCAACGTTTCTGCAGAATTGTCAGAATTGAATGGAAGTTATTCGTCATGGGGTATTTATCCTCAGTATAGTGATTTGGTGTTGAACCATACTACAGGCTTGAGTCAATTCGCTGCACCAGGTACAACTTTACCATCACAAACCACATCTTCTGCGATGGATATCAATAGCTATTCAATGGATTTGTTGAGTGCATTGGGTGTGCGTGTCAAGTTGAAGGACAAGCAATTCTTCCCATTGTATTTCGACTTTAGTATTGGCTATCAGCATAGTCTGTTGGCTCCATACAAGAATGCCAATGCACTTACGGTATCTGATATACAAGGCAATGTGTCGGCGCAAGAGGCATTTTCCACATATACAGTCGAGTCTGGCGAATCAGTTATGCCGCTATCAGCGTTTGTATCTGAACTAAAACGTAAGATGGTGACATTTAATTTTGGTATAACGTATAAATTCTAACGATATGAAAAAAGGTCAAGCAATATTAGTATTGATAATGATATTTATTGTATCTGCTGCTGTAGGAGTAGGAGGTACATGGGTAGTAAAGAGTATGGGTGCTAAAGGTGCTATGGCAGGTGGAGGGGGTGGAACTGCTACTGCTGTGGTTAGTGATTCTGCGCCAACACCTACCCCAAAAACAACGCCAACACCCAAAGCCACTCCAACTCCACAACCAACTCCTGATAACTATAATAATCAAAAATCAGGTAAACCTAAAAAAGTAGAAATTACAGTACCTGAGAATGAAGCACCATCAGGAAAACAATTGGGAGGAGAAACGGAAACGATTGATATCAATATACCTTCTGCAGAAATTACATTAGTGGCGGTGAATGGTCCTACACCTAATCCAGAAACAAGAACCTATTCTTTTTCTGCTTCTGCTGCTGGAGGACGTGGTCAATTGACATATTATTTATATCCTGCTAAAAATGCGAAAGATACACTAGTAAGTGCATCGGGTATTTTTGCGAATGTGGCTCCTATTGCAAGTGGAAAGTATGTGTTGTTGGTTAAAGATAAAACGGGTAAGGAATTCAAAAAAGATGTAACTGGATTTATTACAATTCTTAATAAACTTACCAATCAACAATTAACAAGTCGTCTGTCAAAGGCTACTCCAGATCGAGGACTAGAGAAGCATTTTGCTAAGGGATATTCAATAAAATTTGATGGACTTAAAAGTGGTGATCCCGTTCCCACAAGTTATACGCAAATCTACTCTAATATTTCATCGGGATATTGGAAAAACGTAAAGGTTACGAGTGTAGAGTTTAATGACTATAATAAGATTAAACGCATACGCTTAAGTGTGTATTATAATTAATGAAGATTACTATGAAACGATTTCTATTTATAAGTTTATTAACTTGTATCGCATGGATAGCTAATGCACAAGAATTACGTTTTGTGTATATTGCACATGATTTGGAAACTTCTACAGAAAAATTAGTTCGCGAGCTTAATGGTTTACAGCGCGCTGCACGCAATGATGGTATGCCTACAATTTTCTATTTGTCCAATTCCGAAAAACCCATTATTGCATATTACAATGTGGAAGAACGTCAGGATGGAGATATTTATCGTGAAATTATGGGAGAATTACAAGAGAGTAGTTTCCATAATACAAGTGCTATTGTTGATAGAGATAGTATTGTGTCTATCTTCAATCGACTCCGTGTTGAAAATGGTCAATATACTAATGTAGTATGGAAATTCTATATTACACAGAATTATTGGAACTTGTACAATGAGGATGTTATTGCATCATCTTATTTTATCTTGAATATAGCGGAGTGGACAAAACCAACTTTCCATCTTCAACTATATTATTATGGACAAGAAGAATTTCGTGTGGATGAGAAATATCCTTTTGGAATGTTAAATTTATCTCCAAAACTGAATAACAACTACGAATTAGTGATACAATAATGCAGTATAAAAATCAAAGAATAAAATGAAAAAATTATCGGTATTATCTATTTGTGCACTATGTGCATTGAGTTTATTTGCTCAAACTTTACCCAACAAGTGCCTGGTCTCAAAGCCATCGGTTCTTGTAACAAAAATGCTACGTGAAGCAGACGTAGAAAAGTTGTTGTCATCGCCTGACTATTGTCAATCTGAATCTCGTAACAAAATGTTTTGGATCGTGTATAGCGATCGTGACAATAATGTGGCATACACAACCTCAACTGGTTCTACACCAGCATGTACATTAGCGATTAATGAGAAATTGCGTGTAGCAAAGATTGAGAATAATCGTGCGTTGGTATATAGTGAACCTGTAGCTTCTACTACATATCCCAAAATCTCTTCAGCTGCACAATGCAAAGGATGGGTACCAATGGATCATCTCTTGTTATGGGATATTTGTATAGCAGATGAGATGGGTGTTTATCAGAAAGCACTTTTGTGTTTGAATGCCGATGTGGAGAGTGATGATCGTGGTTTTGGATATATGAACCCCAGTAAATTGAATGAAAAGATTCCATTGGATCCAACTTTTAAATTTTACTATGTGATGAAACGTGCAAAAGCATCTAATGGCAAAAACTTGGTGCTCCTAGCTACACAATCATCCATGTCTGGTTTCTCTGATGCTAACTTATACGCATGGGTCCCAGAGGATATGTATGTTTCTTGGAATCAACGTTCATGTATCGAGCCTACATGGAACAAGGATGATATTCGTTTTTTTGCAAACAGAAGTTATACTGCTACTATTCATGATGCGGATGGAACCGCTGCAAGTAAATGGAAATTTGCGGTGAAACAAACTGACCCTTACCCAGATGATGACGATGATTTCTATCGTTGGCCAGGAGAGGTGATGCGATATCCAATCTTGGATGGTACAACACCAACATCAGATCGTTACCATTGTACTGCATTGGTTGGTAATATGGGTGGTGTCTTTGTGGATTCTGCAAAGATTAAGAAAGAAAAATTTTATGAAGACCGTAAGAATGTAAATATTATTCTTCTTTTGGATGCTACGCGTTCAATGGATGTATATAGCGAATCCGTATATCAAGCCATTAAAAGTGGTTGTGAGTACTACGATGGCACAAAATACAAGATTAAAATTGGTGTAATGTTGTATCGTGATCAAGCAGACGGCGACTATGAAACAGAATGGCTTCGTCCTACAGACCCTAACAATCCTAAATTGTTGAGTTTCATCCAAAATGGTGGTGAATATGGTTACAAGAGTGATTCTAAAGATAAAACCAATACAGAATCATTGTTCTACGGCATGATGGAAGCATTAAAGCGTTTCCGCAATCCTGAACAAAGTAATGTGCTGGTGGTTGTAGGTGACTGTGGTAATAATCAAACCGATGATCGTGTGAGTAAAGAGGCTTTGATTGCAAAAATCGTAGAAAAAGACGTAAATGTAGTCGGCTTTCAAGTAAGAAATCCTGGTAAATACGATTGGGCACTATTTAACACTGATATTCAGCCTATTATCAGAGAAAGTTTACAAAAGAAATCGGATAATATTGCAACAGGTTTTAAGGTAACAGCACAACCAAATAGCGACTTTTCTGGTTTCATTTTCTCTAATAATCAAGATGTAAACAATTCCTTGTTCTTGGCTGAGCACCGCCATGCATTATCAGGCAAGGAAATGGATGCTGAATTCCTTAAAAAAATTATGACGGAGGTAATTGGTGGATATGCACAAAAAGTGAATGAACTGTTTGACATTGTCCACAAAGGTAAAGTAGAAGATAATAAAGGTGAGTCTTTTGGTAAAGGCTCTAAAGGTGGTAGTGAACTCGTTGATGCATGGTTAAAAAAGAAATTCGGTACAACCAATGTGACAGGTCTTGTTGGATTTACTGGTAACACCAAAAAACAACAATCCGAGCGCAATATTTGGATGGCCAACGTGTTCTTTACCCACGATGAGTTGGCTAACCTTGTAAGCGGCTTGCAACCTTTATATACGGTGGCTTGTACACCTAAAGCCAATGATCGTAAACCATATCTAGATGCAGTAAAACAATGTATCGAAAAAATGGCTCCTGGTACAGATTTGAAAACGGGTCAATTGGATGATATCCTCAAGCGTGCAATGGGTATTAATGAACCTACACCTATTTTGCGCTATCCAATTATGGATGTGCTTGATAATCAGAAGGTATCAGATATGGAATACCGCGCAATCCTTTCTGAGTTCAAAATGAATTATGAGCATTTGCGTAGTGTGGTACAGAATAATACCTACAAGTATAAAATGAAATATAATAGTATTACTTATTATTGGATTCCTGTACAAGAAATGCCATAATCTTAATGAAAGAAAGTTATGTTATACGAAATTAAAAATTTGCAATGCACATACGATAAACACTATGTAGAGGGGGTGTCAAAGATGGTGCTAAATATAGAGCATCTGGTTATACCTCGCGGTAAAAAGATTTTTATTGTAGGTGAATCTGGTATCGGAAAGAGTACGATTCTGGAAGTATTGGGTATGATGAATAATACAATTGTACCTAATCAGAAAACGGTTTTCCATTTTTATCAAGATGGCAATAATTCTACCGACTTGATGGCTATGTGGAATAACAATGATGATGATGAGTTATCTGATTTCCGTCGCAAGCATTTTAATTTTATCTTCCAGAGTACCAATCTGATGCGTAACTTTACCGCATATGAGAATATCTCTATTACGCGAATGTTGCAAGGCTATTCGCAAGAAGAAGCTTTCGCTAAAGCACATCAAGTGATGGCAGATTTGGGCTTGGAGCATATTGATGAAACACGTATGGCACAAGAGTTGTCGGGTGGTCAGCAACAACGACTTGCCTTTGCTCGTGCTATTATTCCAGATTTTACAGTACTTTTTGGTGATGAGCCAACGGGTAACTTGGATGCTGATAATGCACGTAAAGCGATGGAGTTATTGTCCAATAAACTAAATGAAATGCACGGCAGTTCGGCCATCATCGTATCACACGATATGCGTCTTTCGATGGACTTCGCAGATGTGATTATCAAAATCAAAAAATGTGTAGCAGAGAAAAACGATTCACATGATGACAATACGTTCTTTGGTTTGATTACCGATCAGTGCGTATATATGCCAACGGATGCTGAACGTAGTGCATGGACAAATGGTAATGAGTCTTACAAAGATATCGATTTTGAACAATTTCTTAAAAAAGGATAAATAGATATGAAAAAGATTGTTTCTAATGATTATTTGCGTTTATTTATTCGCAGAGAGAGTAGAGTGGTTGTTGGAAATCGTTGCGTTAACTTATGGGTATTAACCATCATGTTGGTCCTTACCTTTTTAGCCATTGCGTTTAGTAATGCGAGTTTGGCATATCTCAAACAGAAGATGGATGACCCATTTACTAACTGGGTGAACTTACCTGTAGAGAGTGAGAATGATTTATATCGATTGAAAATGACTTTTGGTGACCCGTCTTCGCAATTAACCGAACAGTACCAAATTGAGCAGTTCAGTGTAGATTATTCTTACCACTATATTTTCTTTGGTAAAACACCTGACAAATTACCTTATTTAGGCTGTTTGTTCTTCCAGTCTTTCATTGACAATCCTTTATTAGATGCTATTTTAACACCATCTAATATTGTCAATGGTTGCTCTGTACCTATTGAAGAACTGAATGATGAGATGATAGGTGTAATTATCACTCAGGAGCAAATGGAGATGATGGGATATACTGATCCTACTGCATATCCATCCTTTATTAATTTCCATCAAGCAAGTGAGGGGGCTGAGCAATATGGTGTAACTTTGTATGATGGATATGCAATGGTTCCAGTTCCTGTTCTGGCTGTCGTAAAAAACTTGCCTATGAATATGGATATTGTAGCCTCATTGTACTTCTTCCAGCAGCAGCAAAGTGTAAACCGACCATTTAACCTCAATAATCCTAGATATGCTTCCACATTATTGTATGCTGTTGAGGATGCTAAAGTAGCAGAAGAAATCAATAATTTCTTGTACGATAATGTAGATGATGATGTAGATGTAAGTGTCGATGCTGTGTATATGCCATACAATCGTGCATTTCGTGATAATCATATTGTATGCGTAGAAGGTGCATATGAAGATTTGCCTTATGACTATATTAACGAGTTGGATAAACTGGTTAGAGAAGAGTTTGGGCAAGCTGAGTTGACACGTATTTATGATTATGATTTCTCACTAACAACGCCAAGCACGGGTTCTTTTGTTTCTGTTCAATTCAACAGTGAGGGTCTTAAAAATATCCGCTCATTTGCTGATTATTTAAATTCAGAGTTCCATATTGATATTGAGATGTCACAAATCCAATCCAAAGAAAACTTTAGTGCAGTTAGTGTAACGGCTACCATTTTGACTTGGACCATTGTTTTCTTTGCTTTGGTAAGTGTAATCTTGTTTATCGTTAATCTTTTGCGTACTTATTTCCAACGTGTAAAACGCAACATGGGTACTTTTAAGGCATTTGGTATGAGCAATAAAGAATTGATACATATCTATATCCTCATTTTGGTTGCAGTCGTATTAGGAGCGATGTTGATTGCTTTGTTAGCTGTAATTATGATTCAAGCCTTCTTGTGGATATGTAATATTTCTTATCAAGGCGGAAGCCCATATCTTGTTATTGGTAACATCAATACGTTGTTAGCTATTGTGGTAATTTTGGCAAGCTCTGTGCTTACCGTATATTGGGTAATGAAAAATCAACTCTCTGCTACACCAGGTGATTTGATTTATGATAGATAATATTATTAACTTTTTAAAAAAACGAATACTATGCAAGTAATTAAAATCGGTCGTAACCCAGGTAACGACATTATCTTCCAAGATCAAACAGTGAGTGGTACACATGCGGATATTTATATCTATGACAATGGTGCTGTGCAAATTGTAGATCATAGTTCAAATGGTACATATGTAGATCAAACATATCTCCATGGTGCAACAATGGATTTAACGGGTAATGAAATCCTTACTTTCCCAGGACAAAATTGTATTTCTGTAGCGCAATTATTCGCGCACTATGGTATTCAACCTGCTTCCAAAACGTATTATCAACCTCCTGTTGCTCAACAACAACCTGTTCAACAACCAGCTAATCAGCCCTCTAATGTAAATGTAAACGTTTCATTGGGTCATCAAGGCTATCATGGTGCACAAGGTGGTACACCTGCATGTTATAACAGATGGTCATGGGGTGGTTTTGCATTTGGTTGGCTTTGGGGTGTTTTCAACCGTGTATATTGGCCTTTAGTAATTTTTATTCCATTCTTGGGGCAAATTGCAGCACTAATTATTGCTTTTATTTTGGGTGCTAATGGTAACCGTTATGCTTGGGATAAATACGATGGTACACCAGAGCAATTTGATGATAAGCAACGCAAGTGGAAGGTAGCTGCATTTATTGTATTAGGAATATCTGTATTAGGTACTATAATCACTGTTATTGTGCTTTCTGTTACGGGGGCTGCATTATTGAGTGGGTTCTAATGTATAATTCATGAAAAGATTTTGCTTATTCACTATATGGATGCTATGTGGTATTTTTGCCTTTGCGCAGCAAACGCAAAACCAAATCATTTGGTTTAATGGCAAATTACTACATACATCGGCCATTGAGGTGGAAGATAGTGCCATCTTAGGTACCGTTTGGGAAACGGACACTGTGCAGTTGGTTATTCCACATGCTTTGGTGCAGATTCAGCGAGATACTATCGTGGTGGTAGATACTGTGGTAAAAATAGTACACGATACAATTAATCACTACCATACCAAAGTAATTCGCGATACATTAGTCGTCAATAACTATGTAGAAATTGATGCTGCTACCTCTAAAAAATACCAAGGTATGCATTATTTCTCAGTGGGACCTAAAAACAAAATCCAATTTTCATCAGGCAATTTGCAGTACAATCCTGCTAAAATGCAATGGCGATTTGCAGAACAGCAATTTGATATTATTGGGGAGAAAAATACTAATATCGCTCCCAAGTATGATGGTTGGATAGATTTGTTTGGTTGGGGCACACGTGTTCCTGCAAACTATAGTTTGGATGTTAAGCAATACTATGAGTTTGTAGAGTGGGGGGTATATCCTATCGGAGCCGAAAAACCACGTACATGGCGTACGCTCACTTACGATGAATGGGTATATCTCTTAGAAGGACGCCCCAATGCGGCTAAATTGTGTGGTATGGCGCAAGTGGCAGGTGTAAATGGTCTGATTATCTTGCCAGATATTTGGACCACACCAGCAACGGTAATTTTTAAGAGTGGTGTTTGCGCAGAGTCTGGTGAAAAATATTTTGCAAAGCATCAAACCTTCACCGAAGAGCAATGGAAGTTGATGGAAGAAGCGGGGGCTGTATTCTTGCCAGCTGCGGGGTATCGTTATGAGAAAGACGTTCTTTTCGTAGGGGCTATAGGTAGATATTGGTCTTCTGTTCCGTCTTCGGAAAATAGTGCTGCTGCAGTCTTCTTTTATAGTATGGAGCTAACACCACATAATTATGATAATCGTTGCCGAGGCTTGTCTGTGCGATTAGTAAAGGATATTTAATGTTTTAACAATGATGAAGAAAATTGTACTTATATGGATATTACTGCTTATGTGGATAATCCCTTCATATGCAGATAGCAAGTCATGCAAAAAGGCTTTTGATGATGCCCTCTCATATTTCCATTCGGGGCAATATTACGATGCAAAATTGCTGTTTATAGCCATAAGCGACGAATGTGGCAAAAATTATAAAAACGTGGATGCCATGTTGCAGTTGTGTAATCACAAATTAAAAGAGATTGATGTTATCTTGTATATTGATAATAATGATGCTGACATGGCACGAAATATAAAATCAACTGAAGGTAATATTACTTTTGAGGTGACTTGTTATGGTGACTATGATGTAGTAGAAATTCCATATTGGTGCGAATTAGTAGATAAAAGCAGAAATTCTTTTGAGATAGCATATGGCACTAATAATGAAGACTCTATTCGCTCGGGAAATATTGTAGTTAATGGAGGTGGACAAACCATTAATATCCAATTAACCCAAGAGCCTTTGCCTACACTTGAGGAAGACTCGGTTGAGGTAGATAGTGTATTGATAGAAGTTATAGATACTGTACCAGTAATGGATACCATAGTTATGGAACTGTCTTCGGAACCTGAAGTAGAGGAGGAAGAATTGGCTCCACTAACTGTTAGTCATACTGCTATTTCGGCTACCGAAGCGGGAACTACAGAGTATATTGATGTCACTTGTGGTAAGGAATGGGAAGTGCAATATCCTTCTGGCACCATGTATTCTGCTACTAAAATGAACAATCGTGTTAAGGTGAAAATCTTTGCGAATAGCACATATTCATCCAGAAATGATTATTTCTATATTCGAACCAAAGATACCGCAGAATCCTTTAAAATCACTTTGTCGCAATCGGCAGCGCAAATGCCCGCTACATCTGCTGTGCCTGCTGCAACTTCGTCTTCATATGTATCTACATCATCTTCAACGAGATATATGTCGGCATATGATAAATATTGTGCAGAGCAAGGTATGTTTGAAGTAACATGGTTTGGTACTAATTTCTCCATTGGTACGGGATTTGAATATGCCATTTCTGCTCTTCGCTTGCGTTGGGGATTCGTTCAATTGAATCCAATTGATTTTACAATTGGTGTAGATTTTTTAGAGTTGATGAACACTAGTTTCATGTATTCTTATCAGCCAAGTTTGAATTTTGTAATCCCTGCTAGTGAAAATGAGGCAGTATATATTGGTGCTGGTCCTGTTATAGGCAATTATATCTGGTTTAAGGCGGAGGCTGGCTATCGTTTCCATTGGGGAAAGAACGCATCTTCCGATGTCTTTGTACGCTACGATGGTGCTATAACTGTTGGTGTTTCTATTCAATGCTCATCGCATAACTAATCGTATGAGATATTAATCAAGTATTTCTCAACAATCAACGACTGCAACATTCATCCCAATGGCAGTCGTTGTTTTTTTTTAGCATTGTAAAAAATCGTTAATTGATCACTATCACATCATTATACTATCCACTATACACCATTCACAGAAGATTCAGCGGTTGAGCCGTTATGGCGAAAGGTAGCGGTGGCAATAGAATCAGAGTCAACGCAAATAAGATGCATAATTCAATAAAATTCCTCAATTATTTGCATAATTCCCAAAATTATCGTATCTTTGCAGCCGCAATGGTATTACCATATGATCTTTGACGTATTGATTAACTACATATAGGATAGAAAAAATGCATATTCGCGCGTGTATCAGAAGGCTTTTTATACAAAATTTATTTCAAAGTCTATTGCTAACTGACTAATATATAGCATTTTGCTAATAGCCTGCTGCAATTTCCATTAAAACAAGGATTAAGACTATCCAAATTCCAATTCTGTATCCACAATAGCCGGCTGCAATTTCCATTAAAACAAGGATTAAGACGTCTTGGAAGCGAATTTGCCATTCTCCATGCCGGCTATCGTGTTCCATTAAAACAAGGATTAAGACAAGTTAGTTTTGTAAGGTTCAATAGCTGTCCTTACTATCGTGTTCCATTAAAACAAGGATTAAGACCACCAGATTACCGCCATGTAAATACGCGCTATCCGATGCAATTTCCATTAAAACAAGGATTAAGACAGAGTGGACATATGCAACTCAGTAGCAAAGAACGCTGCAATTTCCATTAAAACAAGGATTAAGACTAGCTTCCTTCATGATCTATGCAAATAATAGACAGCTGCAATTTCCACTAAAACAAGGATAATCCTATAGGTTAATCAATCTGCAAAGAATAGCATGCCTCGAAGGCAAATAGATGACACTACACGCCAATCATTTGTAGCCATGGAAAAATTGGATATGCACAATCATTACCTCCGCTTGCTGAGTGAACGTTTTCCGAATACCGAAAGCGTATTGACGGAGATTATCAATCTACAAGCTATCTTGTCCCTGCCCAAAGGTACCGAGCATTTCGTGAGCGACTTGCACGGTGCTTCCAGCGCGTTTATGCATATGATCAAAAACGCCTCGGGCGTGATACGCCGCAAGGTGGATTATATCTACGAAGATACCCTCACCGAACAGGAGAAACGTGCCCTATGTGCACTAATCTATTACCCCCGCGAGCGTATCCAATTGGTGCACCAGCATGGACTGACCATCGAGGCACTGCCTATGCCACAACCCACTATCAAAGATTGGTATTGCAGGCGTATCTTGCAGACCTTAGACGTGATGCGAAGCGTATCGGTGAAATACTCGCGCTCCAAAGTGCGTAGGCTATTGCCCAAGCAGTTCGCCTATATCATCGAAGAGCTGATCTACGAATCCAGCATCGGAGCCAAACGTACCTCCTATTTCCAGCGGATTGTGGATTCTATCATTGCCATGGAGCAAGCAGAGAACTTATTGGTAGCCATCTCCCAACTCATCCATTCTTTGGCTATAGACAGTTTGCATATCGTTGGCGACATCTTCGATCGCGGACCAGGTGCAGTGAAGATTATGGAAGAACTATCGTTGTTGCGCGACTATGATATCCAATGGGGCAACCACGACATCGCTTGGATGGGTGCTTTTGCGGGCAACTGGGCGATGATAGCCACTGTGCTGCGCGTCAGTATCCGCTATGCGAATATCGAGACGCTGGAGGAAGGCTATGGTATCAACCTGCTGCCGCTTGCCAACTTCGCTATGGAAACCTATGGCAACGACCCTTGCACCGTCTTCCAAACCAAGGACTTTGAAAATAATCCCCGTCTGACACGTTCGGCACAGCTGATGGCGAAGATGCACAAAGCCATCTCCATCATCCAATTCAAACTGGAGGGGCAAACCATCATGCGCCATCCCGAATATGAGATGGACGATCGCTTGTTCTTAGATAAGATTGATTATACACGTGGGGTAATCACTTTGGATGGCAAAGAATATCCTATCACCGATACCTATCTACCTACAGTTTATCCCAACGACCCACATGCCTTGTCGCAGGAGGAGCATGAGCTGATGGAGCAGCTGGCGCGCTCGTTCCGCAAGTCGGAGAAGATGCAGAAGCACCTGCGCATGCTGTACCAGCATGGCAGCCTGTACTTGGTGCGCAATGGTTTCTTGCTCTACCATGCCGCTATCCCGCTCAATGAGGACGGCACGCTGATGGAGGTGAACGTATGTGGCGAACGACTAAAGGGCAAGGCACTCATGCAGCGTATCGACCGTGTGGTGCGTCAGGCCTATTATGGCTGTGGACAAGAGCAGAAAGATGCATTGGACTATATGCTCTACTTATGGTGCGGCTATGGTTCGCCACTCTACCACAAGGATAAGATGAGCACTTTCGAGCGGTATTTTATTGCTGTGCCCGAACTGGAGCACGAGCGCAAAGGGGCATACTATACATTGGCGGATAACCGCGAAGTGTGCGAGATGATACTGCGTGAGTTTGGTTTAGATCCAGAGCGGGGGCGCATTATCAATGGGCATATACCTGTAAAAACGATCAAGGGCGAAACGCCTATGCGTGCAGAGGGCAAACGTTTCGTGATTGATGGTGGCTTCTCCAAACCGTATCAAGCCAAGACGGGTATAGCAGGTTATACCTTAATCTATAGTAGCTATGGCATCCAATTGGTGGAGCATGAGAAGTTTGAGAGCCGCGAGCAAGCAGCTCTTTCGGGTTCGGATATCCATTCGCGTATCCAATTGCAGAAATTCAGCAACCAACGTATCCTGATTCGCGATACCGACCGTGGACAAGCACTCACCCAACAAATAAAAGACCTGCAACATCTGCTGCAGGCCTATCAAATGGGTCTTATCGAAGAACGACAAGGGTAGGGAGGATTATTGCCTTTGCGTGGAGCTCAATGCTAATCGCAGACCAGTGACTATATCTTTTTCAGAAGGATGTTTCGGACGTCTGTTTGATACGGTGCAGTAGTGTCCTGGCGTGCGATAACTACCACCTCGTGTGATGCGTTCTTCGTTGCTACCTGTATCAGGTACTTGTTTTGGATGCTCCGATGTTCCTTCTGGATAAACATAGTATCGGTTTTTGCACCATTCCCATACATTCCCGAGCATATTATATAGTCCGAGTGCATTGCGATGTGTATCTTCTCCTTTTGCAAGTTGAAGTTGACGGTTGCTATTTTCTTCGTTCCATACACCTACATCATTATTGTAATCTCCAGACTGGATACCTTCATTGCCACCACGAGCTGCAAACTCCCATTCGTTTTCGAATGGAAAACGAAATTCAACCCCTGTTAGATCTTTAAGATTCCTAAGAAATGTTCTACATTCGCCAAAATCAATATTTACTTTTGGCTTTTCCATGTCTTCTTCCGCTGGTTTTTCATCGTGCATTACTGCGTACCATAGAGCCTGAGTAACGGTAGTTTCACCAAGATAGTATTCTCCAAATACTTCTGTATGTATGGGTTGCTCATCTATGTTTGCATTGCTATTCTTGGAGCCCATATCGAATCTTATTGGATTAGATGTACCAGATGTCACAAGAATCATGTCGAATTGTATATCGTTGACATTAAAGGTTTTTCTACCTATAGGCTTGTGGGTATTCTTTGATATAGCTTTAATAAATAGTTTGCGTGCCCCTTCTTCTTTCCATACGCAATATAATATTTCTCCTTTTTCTACTTGAACATATCCCTTTGCTAAATCTCCAGGAGGTAGTATCACAGGATATCGTAGTATATTGTGTTTTTCTGCCCATTTCCATTCACGATAACAATTGGCTGAACATAGTAAATTTACAGAATGCATACATAGCAAACATTGTGAGTTCTTTATATTATCTTCTAATTGGTCAAATAAATTTTCAGCTTGTTGGCCCTCGCTTTTATCTCGAAAGATTTTGATTGAAGGTATATATCTCTCAATGAATGTTTGTATTTCATCCACTATTTGCATGTCGTCCCATGCATAACTAATAAAAAGGTCGTATTTTTTTTCTTGTTCATTCATATGCAGTTTATTTGTTGATTATACATTGGTAGTATTGATAAAACTGTCGATTTTATTTCTTAATTCATCAACTGAAATAGGTCTTCCATCGGCATTGTGGGTATAAAAATACTCTATATGTGGTTTTTGTGTTTCATTGCAGAGTTTCTCACAAAGAGCAATAGGGCTATATGTAACAAATAGTGCTTTGCTAGCTAAACCGCCACAGGCATTTATGTTGCTTTTAAAGGAGTTAAGAATACCGTTATAAAAGCGGTCATCTTCCAGTGTAGATAGTTGGTTGCCACTCTGACATTCTACAAATAGTACTTTATTATCCGCCTTCACCATCAAATCCATTTCTAATATTTCATTCTGATTATCAGTAAAAATACAATTAGTATAGATGTTTTCTGGACCATAAATTTCTGCTATTAATGATGCCACATTGTATTTCACCCATCCTGAATCTAATAGCATTTCTACTGCATGTGGCCCATGAATTTGATATTGCTTGTCATTAAAGGTGACAGTAAAACTTTTTTCTTGATGATTATATGCAATAGATTTAAAATCATCACCGAAGAAGACGTTTCCTGCTAAGGGGGCTTTCCTTGATTTTTGGTATTGATTCATCATTCTATCTAAAAATGCAGGAAATCCATCTTGCATGTATAAACTTTTGATTGTCTCGTAATCGTTGCGGTCTTCGTCAGTATAGTCTTTATAGGCAATGTATTGTTTACGCTTATACTTCATGAAGTGACATTGTACAAACATATCTAAATAGGTCATAACATTGCGCAGTTCAGGATCGGTATATAAAACTACCCCGTCTTGAGAGATGCAATAGCGTGTAACATTCTCTATCGAAATTTTTTGAAAGATTGCATCCCAAATCTTAGCTCCACCCGATAGATTGATACTGATTTCATCTCCTTTTTGGGTCTGCGTTTGAATCACTTCTTTGGCTAATTCTTCAATTTTTATAACATCGTTAACAGGAAACAACTTATCATAAAGCACTTGACTTGTATGGCTAAGTTTTAATATGTATTTTGCTTCTTCAATAGTAGAATATATACTATTCGCTTGCTCTGTTGTTTCTTTAGAATAAATATATACAATTTTATCTGGTTTGGAATAAAGAATTCCTTGATACAACGGCATTGCTGCCCCTCCAACTAATGTGATGTGTACTTTTGCCATAGTCTTACAAATTTATATTGTGATACAAAAAGATTAATATTCACGGAACTGCGCGAAGTGGAAAATGGCGGTTTTCTTGCCAGGTTCTACCTCTATCACATCGCGCACGGTGGTAGAGGCATAGCACTTGTATCCAGCATCTTTGAGCATCTTTACCAGCTGGTAGGTAAATATCATCTCGCCCATGATGTGGATAGCCGTGTCGGCAGGAGCGTGCTGCGCTTGTATTTGGTGCAGATAGTCCTGTGCCAGCTGGCATACTTGTTCGCTGGTGGCTTGTGGACTAATCTGCGGAAAAGCCAAGTCTGCTACTTCTCCGAACATAGCCAAAGCGGCTTGCACTTGCTCTTCTGGCCATGTGGCAAAGGGGTGGTTGGATAGGTTGATTAGCATAGTATTAATAATTAGCGTAGTCAATAAATTCTTGTATTTGCTGTTTAAGCATGGTGGATGTGGTTCTGACCATCATCTTCTCTCCTCTCACATCCATGCGGCGATAGGTGCAGGTGTGGTGGATATGGTTGTCGTTGCATTTCTCTTGTTGGATAGCGTCCATCTCGTGCATGGTGATGAAGAGTGCTTTGCTACCATTGCCGCCGTAGTTCTTGACCACGGAGTGAAATTTGTCAATATCCGTGCTATTCTGAATCTTGGTTTTGCACTCTACAAACAGTAGCTTCTGCCCTGTATGCACAATCACATCCACCTCGTTTTTGTCTTGCTGGTTGATGGATTTGAATATACAATTGGTATATACATTCTGTTTGCCGTATATCTCTGCCAACATGGATGCTACTCCATATTCAAACCAGCCCGTGTTAAGCAGCATACTGGAAGCATATTTGCCGCCAATCTCCTCGTATATCTCGCCCAACTTGATGACAAACACTTGTGCATCCGCGTGCCAGTCGATATAGTTGTCATCTATCTCCACCGATTGGTCAGACCGCAAGTAGTGGTCTTTGTTTTGGGTGTATTCCACAATCATTTTTTTGAGCAATGGGTGAAATCCTTTGGTCTGATATAACCGCTCAATGGTTTGCTGATTGCGGGTTTCTTGGTCGGTGTATTTGGAAAAGAGGGTGTAGTTCTCCAATGGATGTTGTAGGAGGTTGAATTGCATAAACATATCAAACTCCACCTGCTTTTCCTCGCAATATCCTTGGGTAGTCAGCACTTTGCCATTCTGTGCCAAACAGTAGATATGTGCATCTGGTCTGGGGCAAAGTTGTGCGCAAAGCACACTCCATATCTTGGTGCCGCTGGATATATTGATGCTCAGCTCATCTTCGGCAGGAATACTGGCAAAGAGGATATTCAGCTTGTCGGTAATCGCCTGTACATCGTCGATGACCACTGATTCTATTCTCACGTTGTAGTAGTGCATCGTGCCCAAGTTCTCTTGGATAGTACTTGCCAACTCCTGCGTGCCATGTTTGCCAGGAGAACAGAGGAGTATAATCTTATCTGGATTGGATAAGAGTACGCCCTGATATACGGGTGTGGGCTGTCCACCAACTAATGTGATATGCACTTTTGACATGGTAGGGGGAGTAATTCGTTTGTTCTTTCTTTGCCTATTTGCTTTTCTATTTCACTGCGTTTGTTCTTGTCTTTCCAATTGTCAATTTCAGATTTTCTATCAGCGAATGCTTGTTTGATTTCTTGGAATTCTTCGTCAGAAAAATCTTGTCCATTTCTGGCTTTTTTTAGTTTCTTTAGTGAACCAGCAAACGCGCCAGCAGAAGTAAAGGTGAGTTGCTCCGATAGTGGCAGGGCTCGCTTAGCATCATTCTCTGTTGCTCTACGTATCTCTTCTTCTTCAGCAGCTATTGATTCTCCAGTGATGGCATGCCAATCTTGCAAGGCTGTTGTAGCATCATCATATTGTTTGTTTGCAAAAGCATCTTGATATTTTTGCCATAATTCATTCGCTCGCTCTTGTCTGGATTGTTCAATTTGTTGTTTGATGGCTGATGCGTCTGTAAATGTCTGACTTTCATCACGTCCTTTGCGCTCTAAATAGGTGATGAGATCATCAATTTTTTTGTACAATTGCTTTTCAATATCCAATGATGGATTCAAAGCGTATTGTGAACGGAGATCTTGACAAGCTTGCCATTGCTCTTCTATCTCGAGGTTGATCGAATCATCAGCAGTAAAGGCAGTAGTAATTGGTTTGCTGTTTGACAATTCACTTATTCTATCTTGATCTCTCTTTGTACGCATATATTCTCTCAAACCCATCACTGCCAAACCTTGATTTTGTGGTGTCGCATACTGCGATAGACATTGAATCAATTCCGAATGAATCCACTGACCGTTAAGGAAGCTATTCATCATGGTTTCAAATCGCTGCATATAGTAGGATGCTTTCTTCTTGGTATAACGCAAGGTCACTTTTTGCCATTGCAATTTGCCATATCCATATGCTTTTGCCATACCAATATTGTGGTAGAGGTCATTGGTGTTATGGAAGGTCAATGCAGATAGAATGGCTCCTAATTCTTCTGGTAGCAAGTTGTGGAATCGGATTTTTAGGGTGAAAATGTTACCAGCTGGTAACAATGCCAATCGTGATTGTACATTTTCATTATTTGGCAAATCCTTAGGAAATCCGATTGCGTTTTGCTGAATAACATAGCGCTTACGTCCTGCAATCACTAAATCAGGGTCATCATAATGTGTGCCATTTTGTAGGTATAATGGATAATAGGATGCCTTGGGCTGTCCCAAAATACCAACGACTCTTTTTAAACACTCATCTGGAATATTATTATTGGTCCATGCATGAGAAAATTGTACACGCCCTCTAAGAGAAGATTTTTTATCATCAATATATCCAAAGATGCGTTGAGCCATATCCAATCCCGATGCGTTGTTTTGCTTGACACCATCAGCAATACCATACTGATGCAGCACGCGATGCATTCTGGTAAAACCTATTCGCACTACACAACCACGCTCTTCTTTGTAGAATACAGGCAATTTTTTGCCCGCTTCTAACCATGTCTCAATATGTCTGCCTTTTTTGGCATCATTGTATGGTGAGTCTTTGTATGCCTCAAAGAAATCCTTAACAACGGTATCGTATATTTGTTTTTTGCTATCCTCTGCAATATTTTCTGGTTTGACAAAGAGGTACTCATGGCTTTTGCCAGTTCTTTCTCCACCGATGTGCCCAGTGAATACCAAAATTTTACCGTTAATCTCGGGATAACGATTACCATATCTTTCTAATTTGCCTAAGATGTCTTTCTTTTTAATAAATGCATATTTAACATCTCCAATGGTGGGAATGCAATCCATTTCAATGGTTTCAATCTCGCCAGATGGTAATATATAATATTGATTATCATCTATATATAGCCATCCGCATTTCAAATCATCCATTTTGGATAGATAGTCTCCATTGTGCATTTCACGGTAGGCAAATGTTCGATGATCATATTGGTCATCTTGCAAACGTGAATATGACATGATTTCTACTATCGAACGAATCATTCCTTTCCAACTGGTAGCAGGAATGAAATAGTGTTTTTTTTCGTTTTGGGTAATATGTTCCGAATAGTAGTAGCCATCTCTATCCTTTTTTCCTTCACCATTTTTGACAAATAAAGGTGTCGTATTTTTGAATGAAATCTCAATCTCTCCGTCCTCGCCTTTTTCGTATGGAATATCGTGATTGGGCAATGGAAAATCGGGAATAAACACTTGTCTATTCAGTGGTACAAAACGATAAGCAGCTGTAATACTCATAATTTATCCTCCTCCGTTTTAAATCCAACAAAAACCAATTCAGCAGATTGTAGTACCTCCATGTGTTCGCATAAAGGGTCTTTTTCTGCTCTCCAATACTGCAAAAATTGCAATTTCTTGCCTCCCATTCGATTGGATAGGAAGGTCTTGACTTCTATTTCTGGATTGCTAAAATCATCTTCAGTAAAGTCGTATTCCTTGATGATATATTGACCATCCACAAATTTGATACTAATCGAATGACGATTGTGGACATCGCATAATTGACCCTCTACGATAAATGGGTTGTGATTATCGTCAATGGTCAAATCAAACTCTTTATCAATTACTTGTGGCGATTGAGCATTGCTGTACCATAAATAACCCTCGTATATTGATTTTTTGATATTCATACGCTTTGTTCTGTTGTTTGTGGGTAAATTTTTTGATTATTTCTTGTGAGTGTACCTGTAAATACACCATTGCCTCTGTTGACACCACCGCCAAGAGGCAATAATCCTTTGCAAATATCCATTAAAGCAGCCTCTAATGCTTGCACAATCATGTCCGTTTCTGCATTCTTAGTAGCCAATGCCACCTTGTTTGCCAATATGGTGAACTCAAATGATTCGTTCTTACCATAAATGGTTTTCTCGTTGAACAAAGCTCCGTCAATGGCTCCACCAGTAAATCGGTCGATTTTTACGTGGTTCAATATCTTTTCTTGATGAGAATCAAGGGCCTGGATAACATCTGAAAATAATAGGTTGCCACGAACTTGGTTTTTCATTTCATTGTCTTCTTTTTCGCCTTCAGAACCGAACAGCGCTTTGACTGCCTCGTTGTCTTTACCTACTTTGGCACGATCATCACCAATGAAATATTCGTTGAGTCGATTCCAATGGTATGCCACTCTGTGTGCCAAAGCACCTTTGACAGATGTAGCAGGAATCAGTATTCGCATATCGGATAATTGACCCCTATTATTCTCCCAATTCACTTGGCGAGCTTTTACAGGTGTCATATCCGTATCTTCATCACCAAAGCCTGAACTAAAGAGGAAACAATCTTCTGGTGATAGCTTAAGCTTGTAGCTAATCCATTGATTGCTATCCGTATGAGACGCAGGCTTTGTAGAGTCATCCCATCCACTCCAGGCTACTGATAGATTGGAGGATTTGTCGAGGTATAATTTTAAATCCGTTTCTTTAGTTAAATCCAAACATTTGGTGCGAAGTTCGATGATTTCGATTTCTCCAAATCCACAGCGTGTCCCTCCACCGATGCGGAATGAGGAATCTGATAGGCGTGATAATGTGGTTTGGAATTGCTCATAATTGGTGCCATCAGATACCATTTCTATTTCAAAGCAGAATCGTGAACCCTTAAATACGATTTGTTCTTCGAATTTACCATGATCCACTGCCACACCATTGCTGTCGATTCGTACATGCTGACGAATGGGGAGTTCTACATATTTTTCTAATAAAGCATCATTGACTGTTTCTATGTTTAGTCCATCTATGACCTGCGAAGTAGATGACAATATTTTAGCTTCAGTGAATATGATTTCAGACCCTTTACCTCCATTCGCAGCTTGGAATCCGAAGAATGAATCAGCCTCTTTACCCATCATGCTGCGTAGTACACCAGCAATAGAAGTAGCTGGTATATAAGGCATTCCGTTGACATCTTTCGCTACTAAAGCATCTGTGATTATATCTTTGTTGCCAGAACCAACAGCCAAAGGGGTCTTGGCTTCTATGATTATCCGTGCTAAAAAACGGTGTGAATATTTAGTTGATTGGATTGTAGTCATAATTAGTCCTCTTTACATTTTTTTGCCATCTCTGCGGCAAGGTTTATGATTGCTATTTGTGCATTGTCATTAGTCAATCCATTAATGAATACCTCGAGTTTATCCTTACGTCCGCTCTCCTTCCATTTATCAGCTGCTACACCGTGCATGAGATAGCCATTGGTAGGTTCAAACAGTGCGTTGGTAATGGCTTGTTTGCTGCTATTGATCATGGCTATGCTACGAATTTTGCCCCACTGCGAAGCAAAGGTCTTGCCATGGAATCTTGTGGCATGCTGGCTGACCCAATTGTTGACCTTGGTATATACTTCCACTTCTATATCTTCATTGCGCTTTTGTAAGCGTAGGTAGTTGATGAGTGGTGTGGCTGGCGCAGGAGTTTGCGTGGTGGCTTGAGTGCCTGGCTGCGGTATTGCATCTGTAAGGTCATCTACCAATAGCATCTGTGCTCTGCCATCAGCATTTGCTTTTAGAAAAGCAGGGTTGTAAATCACCTTACCAAAGCCTTCGTTTTTATATGCGCCTACGTATTGAGACTGGGCGGGATTGCCATGCTTCCTTTTCACAACGATGACGCTGCCCTTTTCTATACCGCAACGATCCGTGTCGAAACATTGACGTTGGAAATTCCATGGGGCATATTGGAAAATGCGTATTTGTGATTTCTCCCAGCACACTTCACCATCCAATCCCAACTGCTCTGCAGTAGGACGGAAAGTGACAATACCATATACATCTAAGAATATTAATCGTCCATCAGCATAAACCACCGTATATTCATCATTCGATGCCTGGCTATTCGCTTCCTGGTAAGGAGTATCGCATTTATCTATTTGTATAAGACCATACTGAGCCGTTCGAGATCTGCCGATACGCTTGATACCCACCAATGCTTTGGTAATGGATTCCTCTAATTGATTATCATCAGTGGCTACTTCAAAATATAGTTCTAATCCTTTTTGCAAGGATTGATAACCATACAATTGTCCATCTCTTGTGCGACGCGTGTTTTTGTCGTAAGCCGATTTGATGGCATAATTCTTTTCGGATGATATTAATTGTGCTTGTAGATTGTCCGAAAAATCGTAGAAGCCTTTTCTGCATTGCTTTAGTTGTTTTTGGCGCAATGTATCATCATCCAAATTGGGAATGCAATGATGGATATAGAGTTCTTCGCTGGCTTTTCCTAATTTGGGATAGAACATCGAAGCAGGTACTTTGAGTCCGCGAAAGTTGCCGATAGATGGGTGGGCATCTCCAAAACGCACTTTACCGCTATGAAAGAGGGTCATCGTCTGCTCGTTCATTTCGCTATAAAGCGAACTGGCTGCGATGCCTAAGAAATTGCTACCAGGGATAAAATCCAATGTTTGGTTTGGATCTTCAGTAGCAGCTTTTTGATTGAGTATCACGTCGGATAGCAACGTGCATTTAAATTGTATAGTAATAGTAGTCATATTATTGCTCCGTAATAGTGATTGTACAACGTCCTAATCCTCGATTGCGCCCTTGCCCTAATCGTTTGATATAGCTCAAGGCAGATGTCATTTCATCTTTCATGGAGTCGGGGATATTGAGTATCTGTCCTCCTAAAGTGCATGGCACTACCGTTTCTATTTGGCGCAGACTATGCTCCACTGCAATACCGTCTTTGCCTATGGCTGTATTGGCTATTTGACGGTACATAAACCGAACTAATTGTTGATTAAGGATTGCGTCTTTCTCTTCTTGGGATAATTCTGCATTACTAAAAAAGGTATCTCCCTTAGCCATATCTTCCTTGCTATCAAAATATCCAAAAGTCTTAATAAAACTGTCATCGCAGCCTTTCTTCTGAAATCCTCGAATCTCTTCAATAGCTTCGCGTAGCAATCCTTTGATGGTCTTACCAGGAATATAGGGCAGTCCCATACTATCTTTCACCACCAGTGCATCCACATCGGCACCAGCAGCCAATCCTGAACCACAATGCCAATCGGTGTGAAACTCTATTTTATATTGAATATCCATAACTATTTGGTTTGTTGATTATTGATTGTATGAATGGCTAAAATATCATATACTGGATATAGTGTTTTTCCATCTCTTTCGGTTGCTTTTGTGACCGCTTCCACCAATTCTTTCTTAGTTGTGATGCTTTTTAATCGATCTAATTTCTGCTGTGCCATGTCAGGATTGTCATGCAAAAATGACATCCATTGCCGCAAGTGTGATTTGACCGCATTGCCCTCTTTGCTACCTAATTGTGCAGTATATGTGAGTAAATCATCCACCGACCACTGTGAATCATTTTTCTTCGCTGTTACGTAGTAAGGACCGAAGGCAAAAGATATTTTGGCTTGTGGAGATAATTCGCGCTTGACAATAGTTTTCCAATCTTCGGTGAATGAATCTTGCACTTTGTGGAAAGAGATGCATGATTTAGGTAGTTCCCCCGCATTGATACCTGCTTTCGCATCTTTCTTCGCTACGGAACAGAGTTCTTCTGCCAGATTGTATGCCGCATAGAATGGGAATGATGATTTGATATAGGTGATACCTGCACATGCAGTGAGATAGCATGTGTCATTCGCGAAGACTTGATTGTCACGCAAGATACTGCCTAATTTCTCCTCTGTTTGCTTCTCAAACTCTTCAATAAAGGCTTTGGTATATGCCAGAGCAAGGTCAGCACGACAAATCATGGTGAGGTCATCACCACTGAGTACCACAGGACGTATAGGAATCACCCTGGTCTCTCCGAACATCTCGCTCACTACATTATATGCATGGACTGCAGAAGCAATAGTGGCTTCGTCCAATAACAAAGAAAATTGCTTGAATTTCTCGGGATTAGCACCAATCCTTTGTACGATTTGTCCCAAACCATTGCCATCTGCATGGATGATAGCAATCCAATCGTTTTTCTGTGTGATATCTTCTATTTCGTATGCAATACGGCGATCGCTAACTTCAATACCGAAAGATTTTTGGCATAAAGCAGGTAGCGGTTGTCGCTCTTGGGGCGGCTCGTTGTTGAGTTGGTTAATGATTTTTAGTTTGGCTAATTTGGCTGCATCCCAATAGGTATTGTTCTTAGGTGGATAGTCTATCACAGGTAATCCTGTTTGACGACTACGCATGATACCCATCATACCAATCACAGGACTACGTAAAGGACGATTGCGCTGGGTACGCAAATGATTTTCTAATAGGTTGACCGCAGTTGCAAATGTGGCATTTTCTCCTTCCATCTTCACAACAGCCTGGCTAATAGTGATACCTGGCGCAAAAGAGGTAATTACTTTGGGAAATATGCGAACAAATTTTTCACATGCTTCCCGTGATTGAAAAATGTATTTCACATTGCCTGCTGCAAATAGGATCGCATTATTATCCTCCATTAAGGCTTTTCTTGCTTCAGCATAAGTGTGCTCTTTTCCATACAAAGTGTTGGCGAACATGGTAGTACAGATTTCTTCTACCAATTCGCTTGCACCCAATATCTCACGGAGTTTATTGGTTTGATAGATAAACTCTTGAATACCTTGTACGGCTGCACCATAAAGATATTTTTCCGATTGATTTCCCATAATTCTTTATCTTATTATTATTCGATAATCTTTTCTACTAAGCCAAACCCATGGCTCACGCCTTTGCCTAAACCAATGGAATTTGGCAGATATATATTGCTTGAGAAGGCGATACTATAGCCTTGCATCTTTACACCTTTATATATATATACGTCCTCATTCAGGATTTGCGTGATGGTACATTTCACTTCATCCTCAATATGCACGCCTAAACCTGTGCACATGGATAGGATATTGCCCACCAATATCCGCTCCAGCATCTGCATGCGCGCTACGATACCCTCCAGTTGCTGGTAGGTGGCATAGTTCTTAGAGTTAAATGGCAACCAATGGCGGAGAGTGTAGTGAAAGGTGTTCTCCCAGGGCTGCAATAGCCATTGGTGCGCCTGCATATTAGCAATCTCAAAATGCGCTTGGCGGTTGCCAATCTGCATATCAAAGTCTGCTGAAGCAAAGAACCTGCCAATCGCTTCTGTACCTTCGCCCATGCATAGGATGGCTGCTTTGTCCTGAAGACGCTTGTATTGGATTAGCGGATAGCGGTAGCGAAAACCCGAATCGAGGTGGTTGTGGAATAATGTCAGACTGGCTGGCACCTTGCTGATAATCGCTCCGCGAAATAGAGGCAATTCGGCAGACGAAATCTCATTGGCAAAGCGAATAAGCAGGGTGGGTATTTTGTGCAATTGGTTCATGATATATCGGTTGGGTATTGCCTTATACTATATTACGCCCGCAAAGATACAAAAAATATCTGAAAGGACAAAGGATTTATATACTATTTTTTACTTTTTTAGGATAAATATTTGCATTATTGAGAAAAAAGCAGTACTTTTGCGGCCGCTTCGTCATGTGGTAGCTCTCGGTCTTTGAAATGATTGATTATTTCTGAATAGGACAGAAAAAATGCCTGCTTGAGTGTGTCTGATGCAGCATATTATGCAATTTTTTTTCGTATATCTGTTGCTAACTGACTATTATACAGCATTTTGCTAATAGCCAACTGCAATTTCCATTAAAACAAGGATTAAGACAAGATTTTCTCTTCACTATGCGTAGTGCTCTTCGACTGCAATTTCCATTAAAACAAGGATTAAGACCATCCAACTGGACAATGGGTCTCTGAACTTCGGTCTGCTGCAATTTCCATTATAACAAGGATTATTGGTATAGGGCGATAAGGATGAAATAATCAATCATGGAAAAGACATATGCAGTTTCTATCTCCTCTGCTTTGACACAATCTGCCTATTTCTGCCATTTTGGCAGATTGGCTATGATTGGCACGGCATTTGTCCTAAAGTGAACAAACACAATGATACTATCAAAACACTAAACACACTTAAACACTATGAATTTTTATACCGTATTCGAGAAATTGCGAGGAATCTTTCACTTCAATGACAGGAAAAGTGTCAATCTTGAAACAGAAAATGCGCTATTAGAAGCCTACAATGCCGCATTGGCTCAGGAAACAAAGAAACCTGCACCTACTCCCACACCACCTATTCGTAAAGCACCTACGGTAAACCTGCATACAACTCCTTCTGTGTGTCCGCCCATGTACGTAGATGATGACAGAGATCCACATATCAAATACCCTTACGAAGACGAAGGGGTAGAGCATTATCGAAAACAAGAATACAAAGAAGCTATAGATTGCTTTGTGCATGCCATAGTAGATTATTGTTCTCTGAGATCAATGCGACTATTAGGAAAATGCTATGAATATGGATATGGTGTAGAGCAAGACATCGCGATGGCGAAAGATCTCTACGAGGATTATCACTCGTATGCATCCGTTTCTCAACGCAAGGAGCCGTTTTATATCCAGTTTCGTAAACACATAGATTCGATGGACGTGCCAGTATATCACGAACTGCGAAAATGTGTTGAAGGGATTGGTAATGTGCGAGTGGTAAAGTCACCATATTGCTATATGGCTACCCAGATACGATACAATCAGAATGAAATCCTCGTCACGGTTGACAAACGAAGAGCGTTGTTGGAGGGGTTGTGGTATGCAGAAAAGCATATTCCTCAACTCAATCGAGAATGGACTGCTGATGGCAAAAATCGCTTCTACGATGGCTATACGATAAATGCTGACTATTACCGCTTGCAAGTCAAAAGAGGCACTACCAATCGCTATATCAGCAAAATTGATGGGAGAGAATTGCTGCTGCTTTTCCCAAAAGATGCATGTTTAGACTATATATATGTGCAAGTATCCATCCTCAAAAAAGTCAAGCAACTGCTTGATGAACAGGCGAAAATAGTTATACCAGAGGTCTTACAGCGTGTTTCACAGCGAATCAATGTGCCATATAATACATGCAAGGTAACGAGAGTGTTAGCGGGGTGTGCTGCTTGCAATCGCGGCAAACAAAATGATATTTATTTTCGTACTTATTGCGTACAACTAACAGCGGAAAAACTGGAGGCATTATGTATCCATGAGTTGACCCATAATTTCGTGTCAGGTCATGGCACGGATTTTAAAGAGAAAATGATTCAATTGGGTGGAGAAGAGATGTTAGAGTTGGATAAATACCTATGGAAAGACAAACAATGGCCTTGGATCTTGTGACAAACAACATAATAAATACGATTGATATGGAAATTTATTTGGATGGCATCGATTATGATGTGGATATTGATGCAAAAGATGCCTATGTGGTATGTGCAGACGAACAAGAACATTTGTCTATTCCTGCTCATATATCGTATGATGGCGTTCTGTTAATATCTGTGGTAAGCATTGACCAAGGCGCCTTTTGTGACCGAGATGACCTACTATCGGTGGAAATACAGGAGGGCATCAAGAAGATTGGCCAAAACACCTTCAGGGACTGCTATCGGCTGCGCACTGTGCGTCTGCCTCAAGGATTGAAGGTGATTGGGCAATGGGCGTTTTCTGATTGCATCAATCTGGAAACACTCTATATCCCCAGTACTGTGGAATTTATAGGCAAGTACGCCTTCTCGGATTGTGATAAGCTACGCGAGGTGATAGTGGATGATACTATACACTATCGCACTGATAGGGAAGGAGAGCATGCCTATATAGGAATGAAGAACGACCAGCTGAAGGTGACATTTATCTAATAAATATATATTATGGAAATTGTTGTTAACGGAATCAAGTATGACCTGCGCCCAGAGCAAGGTGGCGCGTATGTAATTGAAAATGACTACAGTGGCGACATCATTATCCCCTCAGAGGTGATGGTGGATGGTGCTAATGTGCCAGTGGTAGGCATTGGAGAAGAGGCCTTCTTCTCCTGCACTCACCTCACTAGTGTACAGCTCCCCGATGGACTAAAAATCATCGGAGAAGCAGCATTTGAGTCTGCTACTTCCCTCACAGAGATTGTTATCCCCAATTCGGTGACCAGCATTGGCGAAGGAGCTTTCAGCGATTGTACTGCTCTAAAAAAAGCAGTGCTGCCTACGTGCTTGGATATATTACCATATGAGCTCTTCTCTTCCTGCGAAGTGTTGACCGAAGTGGTGATGCCCCAACAATTGCGGGTGATGGATGGCTGCTGCTTTGCTGGCTGCGAGTGCTTAACCAATATTGTTCTGCCCCATGGCTTGCAAAAAATTGGTATGGGCTGCTTTGAAGCATGCTATACTTTAGCTACTATCCAAATCCCCGACACCGTACGAGAGATTGGTTTTCGTGCCTTCCATTCGTGCGGCAGTCTCCAGCAGATTGTGCTGCCCGAAGGGCTGGAGTATATCGAGCTGAGCTGCTTTGCAGAATGTGAGAAGTTGACGGATGTGCATATCCCACAGTCGATTAAGATGGTGGCACCAAGCGCATTTGATGGCACCCCATTTGCCAATGTGGGTATTCATTATGCCAATGATTTGCTCATCTCATGTGGTGAAGTGGATTTAGAAGACGGCTGTTTAACCATCCAAGAGGGCACACGTGTCATCTGCGAGAATGCCTTGTATGGCTGCCAAAATCTGCGCAAGGTAATTATGCCATCATCGCTGCAAGAGATTGGCGTACAAGCCTTTGCCGAATGTACTAATCTGCAAGAGGTGGTGCTCAATGAGGGGTTGCAGACTATTGACACAAGTGCTTTTAGAGAGTGCGAACAGCTGCGTAGCATATCTATCCCCAGCACTGTGACAGAAATCAATCCGTTTGCTTTTTCAGGTTGTAGCGCATTGGAGCAAATCGTTGTGTCGCCAGACAATCCACGCTATAGCAGCCCAGGCAATTGCAATGCCATCGTGGAGCGAGGCACGAAAATATTGGTAGCAGGATGCCAAAATACCATCATCCCAGAGAATGTGGAGGAAATATGCGACGGTGCTTTCTCCCGAATGGAGAGCCTCAAGGCAATCGTTATTCCTGATAGTGTCAAGAAAATTCATACCTTTGCCTTCAGCGACTGTGTGAACTTGCAATCGGTGCGCTTCTCCAGCCAGCTCACACATATCGGTGTAGGAGCCTTTATGTCGTGCGAGCAGTTGAAGGACCTTGTCTTGCCCGATACGCTGACTGTGATTCGCGAAAACGCTTTCGACAATACTGCTTGGTGGGAGAATCAGTTCGCTGGACCAGTGGTCATTGGCAAATTCATGTATAAATACAAGAATGACGATAGAGACATCCCTGCTTCCGATTGCATTATCCCAGAAGGCGTGGAGAAGATTTGTCCGTGCGCATTCGAAGATGCAGAGCATATCAAGCGCATATATCTCCCCAAGAGCTTGAAGTATCTCGATGCAGACGCTTTTCAGACATATGATGAGTTGTATGAAAAGATTGTGATTCCAGCTGGTGTAGGAGCTGACTATCCCTACAAAGATTGTGGCTGCCACATCGTGTATATCGATGGTATCTCCTACGAATTAGATCATGCGCAAAAGACTGCCAAGGTGACGCGCTCCTATGAGCATACCTACTATGGACAATCTCGTATCGTGATCCCTCCTACCATTACCTACGAGGGTACTACCTATCCAGTCACCGCTATCGGCTATCGTGCATTTGCGTTTGACTATGCTTATGGTTTTGAGGTATGTGATGTGAGAGAATTGACTAACACATTAGATACGCCTAAGTATATCGACATACCCTCGTCGGTGCAAAGCATTGAGGATGAGGCGTTTTTGTATAGCGATCTAATGGGCATTGCCATCCATGCCGACATACCTCATGTGGGAGAAAATATCTTCAAGTGGTGTGACCGACTGCAAACCATTCTGGTGCCAACAGCGTTGAAGGACCATTTTGCTGATGATGTGTTTAATGAATATTATGGCAATGTTGTAGAGTGTGTAGCAGAGATTGATGGCGTATATTACAACTTGCACGTTGATACCCAGAGTGCTACAGTCATTTCGCCTTTCGCTTTAACACAATGTGCATGCTACAAAGGACACATTGATATCCCTACCGTGGTGGAATACGAAGGTCATAAGTACGCCGTTACCGATATAGCCAATTTCGCCTTTGCCAATTCAGACATTGAGTCGATTGTGATAGCTGATGGTATAACTATGATTGGAGAACGGGCATTTGAGTGTTGTACGGAATTGTTATCAGTGGATATGCCTGATTCTATCTATATTGTGGGCGATGGTGTATTCGCTGAGTGTACTCAATTGCGCTTCCTACAGTTGAGTGAAAGGATAACCCGAGTGGAAAATGACATGTTTTATGGTTGCACCATGTTGCAGTATGTAGAATTAGGTAGCGAAGTGGACTCTATTGGTGATGGTGCTTTTAGCGAATGCGAAAATCTTCGAACCATTTATTTGCCTAATAGTATTAAGGCAATAGGTGTAGAAGTATTTCATCATTGTCGTTCGTTGAGGGAATTGCGTATTCCTGATCGAGTGCGCGTGTTGGATTTGGATATTGTTACAGGTTGCTATAATCTGAAGTCTCTCATTTTAGGTCGCAATCTGCTGACTATATCGCTGCCTGAGGATATAGAGGAAATAGACTATTGGATTGAAATCTATAGCGATAAGGAAGAGGAGTATTGTCGCTTAGGTTTAGCTCCTCTGCGAGATAATTTTTATCATATAGATTAATCACAATCTCACTCGTGATGATATGGCTCGCCACGAAGAATAGTCATGGCACGGTATATCTGCTCAATGAGGAAAAGGCGCACCATCTGATGAGAGAAGGTCATCTGACTGAGTGAGATTTTACCATTCGCACGCTCATACACCGATTGAGAAAATCCATAAGGACCACCAATAGCAAAAAAGATGTCACGACCAGAGGACATCTTTTTTTGTATCTGCTGGGCAAATTCAATAGAGCGGTACTCCTTGCCATGCTCATCCAGCAGAATGAGTTCTGCACTCTGTGGCACAGCGCGCAAAATCAGTTCGCCTTCGGCTTGCTTCTGCTGTTCTGGCGTGAGGGCTTTGGTATTCCGCAACTCAGGAATCACCAGCACTTTCACAGGCAAGTAATGCGTCAAACGCTTGAGATACTCTTGGCAGAGGGCTTCAATATGTGAGTCTGTGGTTTTACCAACAAAGAGTAGGGTGGTGGTCATTTTTTTTGGATATTGGACGCTTCGCTATTGGATATTGGACGCTTTGCTATTGGATATTGGTTAGAGGCCTCTTAGGGATTTGATGTGCTCGTATGCCTCGTTGATGGCGCGGAACTTGTCTGTAGCTTGCTGGCGGATATTTTCGCCTGCATTAGCCACTTTATCTGGGTGGTACTTCATCGCCATGCGACGGTATGCCTTCTTCACCTCTTCATCAGTAGCTGTAGGCTCAATCTCCAAAGCAGTGTATGCCCAGTTGGTGTCTTGTTGCTTGCGATAGAGCGATAATAGCGATTGATAATCAGCCGTTGAAATACCCATACTTATGGCAATCGTTTCAATCACTTGACATTCGGAATCTGCCACTTCGCCATCTGCTTTGGCTACCTCTAATAGCAGGTGAATCAACTCTAAACGTACCGAATAATTGACATATTGACGAATTTGTGCTGCCACTTCGGCAGGATTGATGTGTTGGTTGAGTAATTGCTTGAGCAATTGTAGGGCTTGCTTGGCACCTTCTTCCCCAAAATTGCGTATAAGAAAAGGTTTGATACTATTGATTTCTGACTTGAGAATCCGCCCATCTGCTTTGATGACGCATGCAAGTAATACGATGATTGATACACTAATATCTCCCTGAGTTGTACGTGTAGTACGACGGGATGAGTAGGGGGGAGTGTTAGATGTGTCGTTTGAACCATCTGACTGAAGTATATTGCTTGCGCTTTCGAACATAGATGCAACAAATACTCCTATGAGTGCGCCAATCGGACCGCCTAAAACGAAGCCAAGTCCGCCGAATATCCATTTGCTTGCTGACATTTGTTTGGTGTGTTTGGTGTATGATGTATATGGTGTATAATGTATGGTGGATAAAGAATTAATTTGATTTGTCCCCTAATGAAATAGTATAGGGCTGAGTGAAATCGGCATTAAAATAGTATGTGGCAGTTTTTTGCTGAGGATTGAAAACAATGGACCAGCGTGTCCAACCTGCAAATGCTACTTGTTGCAACGCTGATTGCATGAGCAAATCATCTGCTGTTGGTTGCTCTGATATTTGCATCAGAGTTTGATACCGTGCTTTTGCATTAGCAATTGCGGGTGCAATCGCGGGGCTTAGCAAGGCAGTATCTGTTGGCATGGCAAGGCGATGGTTGGTGCATGCCATAGATGGGGTGACTACCATCTGATGATTGATGTATTCTACCACTACAGCTTTACCCGTAGCATCACTGATAGCAAAGTGGTGCGCAGCGTTCATCGAAGAATGGAGATTGTAGGATTGGAGTAGCGCAATGGCTTCATCCACATTGGCTGCATGATCCAAGATAAGGCGAATAGCAGCCACAGTAGTGATAGGCGTTTTGCCAGTTGATTGATGAACAGGCATGCCATCTACTTCGATGAGATCTGCCACACAAAGTCCACATTCGTTCATTCCATCTAATGGCACATAGATGGCTGCAATAGCAGGCATGCGCATAACGGGATTTTCTGCGGGTTGCCAACTATCTCCATAACCTAAGAAAAGAATACTA
Organism: Paludibacteraceae bacterium; assembly: GCA_045591505.1. GTDB lineage: Bacteria > Bacteroidota > Bacteroidia > Bacteroidales > Paludibacteraceae > Colicola. The sequence goes on along the minus strand of JAZNSW010000001.1, from coordinate 18,439 downwards.
TTCGTAGCCACAGAGGCATATCCGTTTTTAGGAAATGTGCGCGTAATCATCGTTTGTCCATGATGTTCGTAATCAAAGTTACGCCCCATCACATATCCCGAATCAGTAGGCAAAATAAGGGTAGAGCAGGCAAATGGCTCGTTAGATGATTCTTCTGCTTCAGCCATAGGAATGATTCCGTGTGTAAGAAATTGTCCGATATACACTGCCATTGCAGAATCGGTAGTTGCTCCGCCATTTTCAAGAAAGGCATCAAAACCATAATCACCACGGTATGTCATCGTATATACATTGGGTGCAATGGACTGAATGGATTGTACCGCCTTAAATTGCGGAGCGAAAAGGTACATGAAATATGCACCAAAAGTGCCTGCTCCGAGAAGCAGGCAACTCATGATGATGCGAATAATCTTTTTCATTGTATCAAAGCGTGCTTTGTATCAAAGGCGTGCTTTGATAGCCGCTGATTCTGCCTCGTAACCTGGTTTGTCGAGCAAAGCAAACATATTCTTTTTATATGCCTCTACACCTGGCTGATTGAATGGATTTACGCCCAACAAATAGCCAGAAATACCGCAGGCACGCTCAAAGAAATAGAGCAGTTGACCAATATAGTATTCGTTGAGTTTAGGCAAAGTAATCTTCATATTTGGCACACCGCCATCGATATGAGCAATCATCGTTCCTAACTCAGCCATTTTGTTTACTTCATCCACACGTTTGCCTGCAAGGAAGTTTAAGCCATCTAAATTTGCTTCATCGCTTGGGAATGGCACCGTGTAGTTTGGTTCTAATACTGAAATCACTGTCTCAAACAAGTGGCGTTCGCCATCTTGGATGTATTGTCCCATGGAGTGGAGGTCGGTGGTAAAGTCCACACTGGCAGGGAAAATACCTTTGCCATCTTTGCCCTCTGATTCGCCATAGAGTTGTTTCCACCACTCGCTGATATTGTGCAACTTTGGGTGGAAGTTCACTAGCAATTCGATTTTCTTTCCTTGCTCTTGATAGAGGCTATTTCGTGCAGCAGCATATATGGCAGCAGGATTCTCTTCGAAAGGAGTATCGATGCCACATTGTTGCATCATCTGCTCTGCACCATCAATAAGTGCTGTTATATCCAATCCTGCGCATGCAATAGGCAACAATCCTACAGGTGAGAGCACGGAAAAACGTCCACCAATATTATCCTCAATGACAAAAGTCTTATATCCTTCTTGTGTTGCCAATGTGCGCAAAGCACCTTTTTTGGCATCGGTGATGCAAACAATGAGTTTTTTAGCCGCTTCTTTGCCTTGTTGCTCTTCGAGTTGTGTCTTGAGCAAGCGGAAAGCAAGAGCAGGTTCGGTAGTTGTACCAGATTTAGAAATGCTGATGATACCGAATTTTTTATTTTTGAGCAATGCTTGCAACTCATAGAGATAATCCTCGCCAATGTTTTGACCAGCATACACGATTACAGGTTTATTGCCTTCGAGCCAAGCAAATGAACTGGTTAATGCATCAATCACAGCTTTCGCTCCAAGATATGAGCCACCAATACCAATGCAAACAATCACTTCGCACTCGCTGCGGAGCAAATCGGCTGTTGCTTGAATATCAGCAAGCTGTGGGCGAATATCTGCTGGGAGATTCATCCAACCTAAAAAATCGTTTCCAAGACCAGTGCCTTTCACCAATTGCTCTTGTGCAAGAGCAACTTGCTCTTTGTATGCATGAACAGCCTCCGCAGAAACTGCTTTACCATATGAAAATTGAATTGTATTCATTATTATTGAAATTTATATGTTAAACTCTTAATTATTGTTTTGGGCGATTTGCGCTCGTATAAAATTTGATACATGGCCTCTACAATAGGTATATCAACTCCTAAATTTTGATTGACCATATGTATGGCTTTTGTACCATAATAACCTTCTGCCACCATTTCCATCTCCGTTTGTGCGGCTTTCACAGAATACCCCATGCCAATCATTTGTCCAAATTGTCGATTGCGCGAGAAATTAGAATATGCCGTCACAAGCACATCGCCTAAGTAGCCACTATTGGTCACATCGCGGGGAATATCGGATATTGCTTTGGTAAATCGCATTATCTCGTGCATTGCGTTGGTGAGCAACACCGCCTGAAAATTATCGCCATAGCGCAGACTGGTGCACATACCGGCTGCAATAGCATAGATATTTTTCATTATGCTAGCATATTCAAGACCTTTGATGTCATTGCTTGGAGTGGTGCGAACGTAGGGCGTATCAAAAAGCGGTTGCCAACGATTGGCATTATCCATATCTTTGCAGCCAATGGTGAGATAACTCAATCGCTCTAAAGCAATTTCTTCAGCATGGCAAGGGCCTGTAATCATGCCCAAATTGGCTTCAGGAATATGAAAATGTTCGTGCAAATAATCGGTAATCAGCACATGCTCTTCTGGCATCATACCCTTAACCGCAGAGATTACCGTTTTTTGTGAAAGGTCAATGTTAATTTCATTGAAAATCTCATTGAGATATGGAGATGGAATAGCCAAAATAATAAAGTCGGATAAATCTACTATCTCATTGATATTTGCCGAGAAATGTATGCGTGCAATATCGAAATATGCCCATTCTAAATGATTGGGGTTACGACGTGTTTGAATAAAATCATCAATGGTCTCTTGTTTGCGAATATACCAATTGATTTCTTGCGCATTGTGCATGACAATCTTAGCAAGCGCAGTTGCCCAACTGCCTGAACCGAGTATTGCTACTTTCATATTAATTGTATTTAAAATCAAAATGTTAGCGTCTATGACGCGTTCTCTAAACGGAGCAATAATCGGCTGTGATTATTTCTCAGGCTTCATGGTAGGGAAGAGCAACACATCTTGGATAGATGGTTGTCCCGTCATGAAGATAGCGAGGCGGTCAATGCCAATACCAATACCCGATGTAGGAGGCATACCGTACTCAAGTGCACGCATAAAGTCGTGGTCAATAATCATTGCCTCATCATCGCCTTTATCAGCAAGCTTCATTTGCTCTACAAAACGCTCGTATTGGTCGATTGGGTCGTTAAGCTCGCTATAGGCGTTAGCCAACTCTTTGCCATTGACCATCAATTCAAAACGCTCGGTCAGTCCTGGTTTTGAACGGTGCATCTTGGTGAGTGGAGACATCTCTACTGGGTAGTCGGTGATAAATGTAGGTTGAATAAAGGTGCCCTCGCAAGTCTCGCCGAAAATCTCGTCAATGAGTTTGCCTTTGCCCATCTTCTCTGTATCTTCAACACCGTATTTCTTAGCCACCGCACGAATTTCATCTTCGGTCATAGTGGATAGGTCATAGCCCGTTTTTTCTTTGATAGCATCAAGGATTGGCAAACGGCGATAAGGTGCTTTGAAATCAACGATATTATCGCCAATCTTCACCTCTGTGGTACCATTCACAGCAATGGCAATCTTCTCCAGCAATTGCTCTGTGAAAGACATCATCCAATTATAATCCTTGTATTGCACATAGAGCTCCATGCAAGTAAACTCAGGGTTGTGCGTGCGGTCCATACCCTCGTTGCGGAAGTTACGACCAATCTCATATACACCCTCAAAACCACCCACGATGAGGCGTTTGAGGTACAACTCTGTTGCAATACGCATGTACATGTCCACATCCAAAGCGTTGTGATGGGTGATGAATGGACGTGCTGTAGCACCACCTGCAATCGCTTGCAACATAGGCGTTTCTACTTCAGTGTAACCCGCTTCATCAAACACTTGACGCATCGTGCGGATAATAGTGGCACGCTTGAGGAAGACATCTTTTACACCCTCGTTCACCACCAAATCCACGTAGCGTTGGCGATAACGTTGCTCTGGGTCATTGAATCCGTCATAAGCTACGCCATCTTTGTATTTAACAATAGGCAACGGACGCAAACTCTTTGCCAAAACGGTCAGTTTTTGCGCGTGAACACTAATCTCGCCCATTTGCGTACGGAAAACAAATCCCTCAATACCAATGAAATCACCTATATCTAAGAGCTTTTTGAAAACCACATTGTACATCTGTTGCTCCGCAGTATTAGGTGTCTCTCCTTCAGGAGTAGGGGCTTGTATATCATCGCGGGAAACATATACTTGTATGCGACCTTTGGAGTCTTGTACTTCGATAAATGATGCCTTACCCATGATACGACGCGACATCAATCGACCTGCGATACGGACAGGTTTGCCTGTGTACCAGCCACTTGCCTCATCGCTTGATAGCTTCGCCGCCTCATCGCCTTCTACATCCACAAACGTAGCCTTAATATCCGTAGAATAACCAGTTACCACATACTCATCAGCAGGATAGGGATTGATACCCATATCACGCATTTTTTGCAGACTTTCTCTGCGAATCACTTCTTGTTCACTTAATTCCATATCTTGTTTTTGTTAAAATTATCTAATTGTGTTATAAAAAATACTCATTTTTGTATCTCAAATCGTGCTTCTATTGATAAAAGTGCACATAACTCCAAAATCGCTGCAAAGTTACAACTTTTTTGTTGAATGTGCAAGAAATTTCGCTGAAAATTCAATAAAGTGTCGTTAAAGTATCGTTCAAGTATCGGTAATCACTAATTAATCACTAATCAATCACTAATTAATCACTAATTAATCACTAATTAATCACTAATTAAAATAAGGATAAGGATAGCAGTGAGAATGGTGCGAGAATTGTAGGCTAATCCTATTGAAAAAGTCGGAAAATATATTTTTTTTGCGTTTTATTTGCAGATGTGGAAAAAAAGCACTACCTTTGCAAATTATTTCACCAAAATAGAACTCGTTGTTTCATTAAATATAAACATGGTAACTTATTTATTATTGTATTTATTCCTTGCACTTGGTGTCTCTTTTGTATGTTCTCTCTTAGAATCTACCTTGATGTCCACTACACTTTCGTATATTAATTTACGTGAGGAAGAGGGCTATAAACCCGCTACCTTAATGAAAAAATATAAGACAGAGACAGAACGCCCTTTGGCAGCCATCCTCTCGCTTAACACTATTGCGAATACTGTGGGTGCCAGCGGTGTGGGTATGCAAGCTACATTGGTTTTTGGTGAGGCTTGGTTTGGCGTGTGTAGCGCGGTTATGACCATTTTGATTTTGGTATTTTCTGAGATATTCCCTAAAACGATTGGTACTACCTATTGGAAAAAACTGATGGGGTTGGCAGCCCATACAATTCGTTTTTTGATATTTGTCATGTGGCCTATAGTAAAACTGATTGAACTTATCTCTCGTTTGTTTCCAGAGCAAGATGAAGCCGCTGTTAGTCGAGAAGAAGTGATTGCTATGGCCAATGTGGGAGAAGAAGAAGGAGTGATTGAGGAGGATGAGAACAAGATTATCCGTAACCTTATGCGTCTGAATGAGGTAAAAGCATATGAAGTGATGACTCCGCGCGTGGTCGCTGCTATTGCCGAAGAGAAAATGACACTAAAAGATTACTATGATAGTGATGCCTATGATCATTTCTCGCGTATTCCTGTATATGCTGATTCTCAAGAGTTTATCACGGGATATGTACTGCGAGATGACGCGCTGGAAGAGTTAACGGAAGACCACTTCCAAAAAACATTAGGCGAAATCAAACGACCACTCCTCTATTTCAATGAAGAAAGTAGTGTGGGAGATATTTTTGATAAGATGTTGCAGGAAAAATCGCAGATTGGCGTGGTGATTGATGAATATGGCTGTTTCCAAGGTGTATTGACTTTTGAAGATGTGATTGAAACTATCTTTGGCTTTGAGATTATCGACGAAATGGACGTTGTAACAGATATGCAGCAATATGCGCGTGAGCGTTGGCAACAACGTCAAAAGAAATACCGCACCATTTCTCCTAAAGAAGGGCGTTTAGAGCAATCCGCCGAATTGGCTCAAAGCACGGAGAGTGAGGCGTGATAGGGCATAATCGTCCAACTGAGATAAAGCAATCTCTATCGTATCAGGTATTTGGGGTAACTCAAATACCTTTTTTAATTGAAAACGAGCATGCAGTCGTTGATGCGAAAGTATATGCGTTAAATCAATAGTTGGAGTGTCTGGAGTTGCTGGTAGCAAAGTGTCGCACTCAATCAACGGAAATTCATACAAATGTTGCCAAATGTCTTTCTCCGTTCGTTGGTGAATAAGGGTGCGCATATCTGGCGTGCAGTAGATAGTATAATTAAGGAATCGCTCGCGTAGGCTCGCGCGCGGCTTGCGTACGGGTAAAGATTCTACTGTGTGGTGAGCATATGCCAAACAAGATGACTGAATAGGGCAATTCACACAGTCGGGCGATGTGGGAGTGCAATGCAGGGCCCCGAACTCCATAATGGCAGAATTGAAAATGCGAGGGTTATTCCTATCTAATAACTCTTCCGCTAAGTGGCGAAAATGTTTTTTGCCTTGCGTAGTGTCAAAAGCAATCTCACAATCATATAATCGTGACAGCACACGATAGACATTTCCATCCAGCGCAGGGTAGGGAAGATTAAACGCAAACGACGCAATGGCTCCTGCTGTATATTCGCCTACACCAGGCATTTCCAATAATTGCTGAAAAATGTTGTCTGGAGTAAAATGCTGTAGAACAGCTGTTTGGCTTTTCTTTTGGTGATAAACGGAAAAAAGTGAACGCTCTTTTTCCGCAATGAGTTGAGCCGCTTTGTGCATGTTTCGAGCACGTGAGTAATAGCCTAACCCTTGCCAATAACGCAGCACTTCATCCTCGTTTGCACTAGCAAGCGCGTAAATATCTGGAAAACGCTCAATCAAACGCAGGTAATACTCCAATCCTTGATTGACACGCGTTTGCTGTAGAATAACCTCAGAAACCCATATGCAATATGGATCAAATGTTTCTCTCCAAGGCAATACACGATGATTCACCTCGTACCAATGAGATAACTTATTATGTATCAATGTATGATTCAAAACGCCCGCAAAGGTAGTGAAAATTTATGAAATGAACAAAAAAATGCATTTTTTTTTAATTTTTCTTTTATAAATCAAAAATTTATCGTACCTTTGCACCCGATTTCCGTCCGTGCGGTTTTTTGCGCGGTCTTTTGGTGTCGTAAAAATGTATAACTTATATAAATTTTAATCATTATGACAAAAGCAGAACTCGTTAACGCTATTGCTATTAAGACTGGTTATGACAAAACAACTATCATGAACGTTGTTGAGTCAGCTATGGCTAACATCAAGAGCACTGTTGCAGAAGGTGAGACAGTTTACCTCCGCGGTTTCGGTAGTTTTGGTGTAAAGGTACGTAAGCAAAAAGTAGCACGTAACATTACTAAAAAGGAGTCTATCATCGTGCCAGAGCATAAGATTCCAGCGTTCAAACCATCTGATAGCTTTATTGAGGTTTTGAAATAATCTTATAGAGCGTTATTTGGAACATTATTAACAATTAAAAAATTTTTATATTATGCCAAACGGTAAAAAACACAAAAGACATAAAATGTCTACCCACAAACGTAAAAAACGTTTGCGCAAGAATCGCCATAAGCATAAGTAATGCTTAGGCATGTGATTAAGTAACGGCTTTGTGGCAGAATCTTGATTGGGTGCAATTAAGTGGCCACAAGGCATTTTTTTGATTTATTGAACATGAAAAGCGAATTGATTGTTGACGTCAGTCCGCACGAAGTAGCCATAGCTCTCACCGAAGATGATCGCCTGATGGAAGTGAACCGTGAACAACGGGGAAAAGACACTTTTGCAGTAGGAAATATCTACTATGGACGGGTGAAAAAGGTTATGCCTGCGCTAAATGCTGTGTTTGTGGACATCGGTCATGAGAAAGAAGCTTTTCTGCACTACCTTGATTTAGGAACAAGTTTTTTAACTACTCAGAAGTATGTGACTCGCGTTGTGTCTGATAGAAGACATATTCCCGAGATCCGCAAGATTGAGCGTCAACCCGATTGCACTAAAGAAGGACATATCGCAGATTATCTTAAAGTAGGTGATACCTTATTGGTGCAAGTGACTAAGGAGCCGATTAATTCAAAAGGACCACGATTGTCTGCTGAAATTTCTATAACAGGGCGAAATTTTGTTCTCATTCCTTTTATTGATAAGGTGATGGTGAGTAACAAAATCAGTCGTGAGTCTGAAAGAGGTCGTCTAAAACAATTGGTGCAATCTATTAAGCCCAATGGTTTTGGTGTGATTGTACGCACAGTGGCTGAAGATAAACGTGTGGCTGAATTGGATAATGAGTTGCGCGTGCTGGTTAAAAGGTGGGATGATTGTGTTCGTACCTTGCAGCATAAAGAGCCCGTGAGTTTGATTAGTCAAGAATTGGGACGAACAATAGGCATCATTCGTGATATTTTCTCTCCAAATTTTGAGAGTATTCATGTAAATGATGAATCGGTGTATGAAGAAATCAAGCAGTATTTGGATTTGATAGCCCCCGAGGCTTCCAAAGTGGTCAAACTTTATTCAGGTGAACAACCAATCTTTGACAAGTTTGATATCACACGCCAAATGAAGACTGGCTTGGGACGAACCGTAGGATTTAAGAAAGGCGGCTACTTGATTATGGATCGCACAGAGGCACTCTTCTCAATTGATGTCAATAGCGGTAGTAAAAAACTCTTTGAAGATCAGGAGCAAAACGCATTTCATTTTAATATGCTTGCTGCTGATGAGATTGTGCATCAACTGCGATTGAGAGATATTGGTGGTATTATTGTGGTCGATTTTATCGATATGGATGATAAAAATAACCAACAAGCTTTGTACGACCGTATGCGCGAGTTGATGAGTAGAGATAGAGCCAAACATAATTTATTGCCACTCAGCAAATTTGGACTCATGCAAATCACACGCCAGCGTGTGCGCCCTGCAGTGGAAATGAATGTGATGGAAACGTGTCCAACATGTATGGGAAAAGGTAAAATCCAAGCTTCAATTTTCTTTACGGAACAATTGGAAGAATTGTTGGGCAATATGGTGGCTCAAGAAGGAAGAGGATTGCGATTGCATGTGCATCCATACGTGTATGCATACATATCGAAGGGAATATTTAGTCTTAAGACTCAATGGAAAGTACGCTACGGAGTACGTGTGATTGAAAATCAAAGTTTAGGTATGCTTGAAACCAAGTTTTTTGATAAAAATGGTGAAGAGAAACACCTAAAACATGAGCACGAAAATGACAAGGTAGAAGAAAAGCAGTAAGATTAAGCTGTCTAACGTAATAGTTGGACAGCTTTTTTTATTGCCATCTTCTCGTTGTTTATAAGAGCTCTCAATAATTTTTTTGTATATCCAAATAAAACAAGCAAAAAATATGTTTGACAGCAGTTTTATGCGATAAATAGAAAATTTATTTGTATATTCCAAATAAAATTCTTAATTTTGCAGCGTTAAATAATAAAAATCAGTATTTTTTATGCTTAAATATCCTTTTTTGATAAATGCTGTCATGGGAATTGTTGGGCGTATAGAACTCCGCAAATTGAATGCAGCATCGCGTGATCCACGTAAAGCACAAGAAAAGACCTTGCGAAAAATGTTGGAAATCTCCAAAGATACTGTGTATGGTCGTGAGCACCATTTTGCAGAAATTTTGGATTGTAAAACGGATACCGAACTCTATGCACGTTATCAGCAGTATGTACACAAACAAGATTATGAAAAGTTGCGCCAATATGTTAATCGTGCTAAAGAGGGAGCCCCTGATATTCTTTTTCCTGGCCATCCTGTGATGTATGCCACCACAAGTGGTACTACAGCTGAGCCAAAATGGATTCCAATCACCAAACACTATTTGAAGCGAATTTACGGTAAAATGACTCGCTTGTGGATATACAATTTCATCCGCCAACGTCAAATGGTTTTTGCAGGTAGTGTGGTGATTATTGTTGGCAAAGCGGTGGAAGGTCGCGCTTTAGATGGTACGGTGTTTGGTTCTGTATCTGGACTAACAAGAAAAGACGTGCCTGGTTTTATTAAGAAACATTATGCTTTTTCTTCCATTGTGTATGATATTCCAGACTATAATGCACGCTACTACGCTATTATGCGTTTGAGTATTGAGCAAGATGTTACCATGTTGGTAACTGCTAACCCTTCTACCATCGTGGAAATGCAGCACAATGCCATTGAGTATTATGATAAATATGTAGAAGATATTGAGAATGGTACACTGAATAAGGAGTTGAATATTCCAGATTATATTCGCGAAGAATTGGAGAAAGAGCTTAAGCCTAATCCCAAACGTGCAGCAGAGTTGCGCCGATTAAAAGAGGAGTATTACACACCGCTGCCACGTCATTATTGGCCTAATTTGCAAGTACTTTCTACATGGAAATGCGGTAATACGAAAGTATATTTGGATAAGTTCAAAGGGTCATTTGCCGACGATATTTGCCATATGGAAATTGGATATTTCTCATCTGAATGTCGTTTTGGTTTTGTGATGGATGATTATTCAGTGGACACGGTGCTTTTCCCACATTTTCACTATTATGAGTTTATCGCTGAAGAAGATCTGGAAAATCCTAACCCTCGTTTCTACCAATTATACGAATTGGAAGAAGGCAAACGCTATTCGCCAATCGTTACTACCTACGCAGGATTATACCGCTATGATGTGAGCGATCTGATTGAGGTGGGACCAAAATATTTGGGAACGCCTACTATACACATGGTGCAGAAAGTCAATGGTATAGTGAATATCACAGGTGAGAAATTGCAGGAGAATCAATTTATGACATCTGTGCAAAAAGCAGAGGAGGCATTGAATATGCCAACTAAATTCTCTATCGCTTTTGCGGATGTAGAGAAGAGCACCTATCACTTCTATTTCGAGTTCACCGACCAAATGACCTCGCAAGCAGACGCAGAGAAGTTTGCCAAGGTGGTGGATGATGAATTGAAGAAAATGAATATTGAATATGAAGCCAAACGAGATAGTCTTCGCTTGAAAGATCCTATTGTTCACCGTTTGCGTCAAAATGCTTTTGACCATTTCAAACAAGCATCTATAGCTGATGGCACAGGGCGCGATGGACAATTTAAGGTGAATCTGTTGCTCCAAGATGAGAACCGTCATCAGAAATTCAAACAATTGGCTTTGGATGCAAAAGAGGCTGTGGGGAAAGCGATTGATGGATGGGAGAAGAAAGCCAATGCTTTCAAGAATAGCCATAAAACCCATAAAAAATGAATAAACAATACGAAGAATTAAGGGTCGTGGCAGGTGAGTATATTCCTCAACCTGCCATTGATTATCCACAGGATAATCCTTTTGAGAGGACACTTTTTCCTGTTTTTGATCGCGAAATGGCTATTGATGAGCATTATCCTTATGTGGATGATTCGGCTCGTTATCGTTTTAAGACGTGGTGGGGCTATGCGATTATTCTGAAGGTTGGCTTACGGTTGATGTTACGCGTTAAAATGGGCTTGCGTATTCGGGGACGTGAGGTGCTGAAAAAGCATAAAGAGGGATTAAAAAATGGCGCAATCACCATTGCTAATCATGTTTATCGGTTGGATTGCCCTTGCGTGCTATTAGCTGTAGGTGCAAAGCATACGACACGAATACCTATGTTTGCACCCAATTTCCGAACTAAAGATAGTTTCTTTTTGAATTTGGTGGGTGGAGTACCTATTCCAGAGCCAGAAGCTGGATTAAGTGCGATGAAGAAGTTTAATGCGGCATTTGATGAATTTCATAGCCGTGGATGGTGGTTTCACATCTTTCCAGAGGCTTGTCGTTGGGACATGTATAAACCATTGCGACCATTCCAAAAAGGTGCTTTCACCATGAGTTATAAGTACAATAAACCCATTCTTCCTTGTGTGATTACTTATCGCGAACGAAAGGGGATTTTCCGTTTGTTTGGACCAAAGGAGTTGCCTTTGTTGACAGTCACAATTGGTGAACCGCTTTATCCAGACACTACGCAAGCTCGTAAAATAGAGGTGGACCGTTTGCGTGAAGTAGCCCATGCACAAATGTTACAGATGGCGGGCATTACCCATAACCCTTGGCCAGCAGCGTGGGGAAATCAATAAAGTGGTACAATGGATAAATAAAAAGCAGTGTCTTCTGACACTGCTTTTTGTTTGTATGCATCTTTTCTTACTTGGTTAAGATGATATGTTGCCAAGGTTGGAGGGTAAGATGTTGGGTTGTTTCGAGGGTCATTGTTTTGCCGCAGATGCAATTGTATTCACCAGCAAATGAATCAATGGTGAGGTTGACAACTTGCTCTTCAGCCGACATGTTCATGATTGCAATAACGGTATTCTCTTTGTTGTTTTTGGGGCAAACAGCGTGGCGAACGCATGCGAAGATGTTATCGTTGTCAGCTGCGATACGAACCATTGGTGCACCAATCTCGTTGCTCCATATTGCGAAGTTGTTTGCGCGTAAGTCATTGAGTTTGGTGTACATAGCTTTTTGTGGAGCACCTTCTACGCGGTCGATTACATCTTTCTCAAAGAATGCAAGACGGTGATGATTACCACTTGGTTGACCTGTGTAAATCAATGGCATACCTGGAACAACATAGGTGAAAGCAGCGAAGAGGTCTGCAGCATCGCCCATGCGCTCAAACTCTGTTCCACTCCATGAGTTTTCATCGTGGTTAGAGGTGAAGTTCATGCGGATAGCTTCTTTGCGAATAGTAGTATCGGTTTTAGCAAAGTAGTCCCACAAGTCATTTACTGTGTTCTTGCCTTGAGCTACACCATTCATAAGGTGGTGGAGTGTCCAACCATAGTACATGTCAAAAGCAGTTTCTGTGAGGTCTTGTGCTTCTGCTTCATCTTCAGCAAGGGTGAACATGTTTGGGTGTTTTGCACGAATCTCTGCCATAGCTTCGTTCCAGAAGTCTGTTGGCACTTCACCTGCTACGTCGCAGCGGAAACCGTCAATACCAATAGTATCCATCCACCAATGCATAGCTTGTTTCATGGCTGCACGCATGTCTTGGTTGTCATAGTTGAGTTTAGAAATGTCGGTCCAGTCATATTGTACCATGAGGTTTCCAAGACTGTCGCGGTAGTGCCAACCTTCGTTTTTGGTCCATTCGCTATCTGGAGCTGTGTGGTTTGCTACCCAGTCAAGAATCACTTTCATACCCAACTCGTGTGCTTTTGCCAAGAAGTGCTCAAAGTCAGCACGTGTACCAAACTCAGGGTTGAATTTGCAATAGTCGGTGATGGCATAGTAGCTACCCAATGTACCTTTGCGCTCCAGCACGCCAATTTGTTGGATTGGCATAATCCAAATAATGTCAATACCCATTTCTTTCAATTCTGGCAATACAGCTTCAGCTGCTTTAAAAGTACCTTCCTCGGTCAATTGGCGAGTGTTCAGCTCATAGATTGTAGCATTATATGCATAGCAGGGATGCTCATGTTGGCAGCAAGTCTCCTTTGCGCAGGAGGTGAGGCAGAGAATGCCTAATACTGCAAAAAGAATTTTTTTCATTGTTTAAAATTTGTTTTATTATGTTATAATAAATTGATTAGATTACGAATACTTTATCGCCATTGATGGTGATGCTGCTTTCGCCTTTGAGGCTGATAACTACATCCACTACATCGCCCATGTACATACGTTTGAAGTGCAATGTGTCATCTGTGGCTTTAACAGGGATATATTCACCATATAATAACGCCATGTTATTGCGGCGTATTTGCGCCAATTGTTGTACTTTATTGCGGAAGTCCTGTTGTTCTTTGGTCAGACCATCAAACTTCATCATATGGCGGTTGTCTGGGTCGTTTGCTCCTGCTTCTCCGTACTCATCACCTTGATATACGCAAGGAACACCAGGGATGGTGAAATTGATTACTTCGAGCAACATAGCCATCTTGTAGGCATGTGCTTCCATTTCTTTATTGCCATCTGCTGTTACGCCGATTTGGCGGGTCCAACCTGCATTTTTATCGTTCTCATCCCAACGAACAGCACCACCTGCGAGGGAGATGAAGCGGCATTTATCGTGGTTGCCAGAGATATTGCCCATTGTGTGGTGAGAACCATATGCGGCCAAGGACTCCAGAATAGTATTGTTCATGCGCTTGAGCGATTGATTGGGTTTGCCTAACACGTCAATAGCGGTGTGATAAATGTTAAAATCAAATTGTGCATTGAGCATACCTGTTTTAACATAAGAACCGATGAGGGTAGGATCGCCATAGGTCTCACCAATCATCCAGATGTGGCGATCTGGGTAGCGTTGTTTCATTTTCTTACCTAATTCGCGCCAGTAGTTCAGTGGAATATGTTTGCAAGCATCGTGGCGGAAACCATCAAAAGCAAATTTCTCAAGCCATACGAGAGCGGAGTCGGTCATTGGTGAGCATACTTCTGGACGCTCAAGGTCAAGAGTAGGGATATGTACATCAAACCATGTGGTCAAACGTGCTTCATCCCATAACTCAAAGTTGCGACGACCATCTGGCAAAATACTATCGGTATGCCAATCGGGGTGCGCTTGTAGGGTAGGGGAGTTGATGTGCATGTGGTTAGCTACATAGTCCAAAATTACGTTCATACCGTGGGCATGGGCTGTTGCCAACATGTCGTGCAGCTCTTGGTCGGTAGTAAAACGTTTATCTACAACAGTAGCAAATATTGGCCAATAGCCGTGATAACCAGAGAATTTGGTGTACGTTTTGGTGGAGTCGTATTTATTGCCATTTGGAAATTTGTTCATTCCCCATGCGTCCCATGGGTTTTGGGTGATTGGAGAAATCCATATGGTGCTGATTCCCAGTTCCTCAAAGAATCCTTCTTCGATTTTCTTTTGAATACCTTTGATGTCACCACCTTGATAATCAACAATATCAAGCACTTCTGGGCTATTCATTTTCCAGTCGTTATTTTTGTTGCCATTGTGGAAACGGTCAATCATGAGTGAATAGAGGATTTGAGCTTGGTCATCAAAACGTGTAAGCTGTGCTACATCGGTAACAGGTTTGCCATCTTGCAGCGGAATCAAAATATCGTTGAGCATTTGACCATCGCCCAATGCATAAACGCGTAAGAATGTGCGACCTTTGGTGTTTTGCCACTCCTTATTTAATTTAATAGTTGCATATTTTTCGCCTTGACCACTTTCAATGTCATCTGGGATTAATTTTGTGTCTTGCCAGAATGCGCGCCATTGTACGCGGTCTAAATAATCCAAAATGCGGATTGTAACGGTTGAATCGGTGCAAGAATGGGTAACAATGTTCGGATTACGTTCACCTGCAGGTACAATAGCAATATCATATTGCAGACCTTTGTTAGGAACAGCTACGGATAAAACGGAGAGCGAATTGTCGCCTGTTAAATCAAAACTCTCTGCATTTACATTGCTTACAGCGTAGGAAGGTTCTGTGGTGAACACTACAGAGTCTTCTTCAGTAAGTCCTGGTAGATAATCTGTGATAATCACTTGCGTAGGGTTGCCATAAAAGACAATAGGCATGATAGGGTTTTGCGTGTTCGCATTGGCCTCCTCTTGTGCTTTGGGCTGTGTGCTTGTACCGCAGGACAGACAGCCTATGGCGATACAGAGTAATAAAAGATAATGTTTCATGTTTGTATGTATTTAAAATTATTTTGCCATTTGCATGTACTATATCATAATACACAAAATTCCGCGCAAAATTACTAATAATTTTGCATATTTGCAAATAATTTGCTTATTTTTTATTTGAGAAGCCATTTGCAATCGTTTCTCTTATAGAAATGAAAAAAAATATTAAAATAATCAATTATTGGCATGATATTTGTACATAATTTAACGATAAAGTAAATAAAAACCTTTTTAATATAACAAACACAATGACAAAGAAATTTATTTGCCCAATTTGTGGTTTTGTACACAATGATGGCACAGAGGCACCAGAGCGTTGCCCACAATGTAAACAAATCGTTACATGGAAAGAAGTTGATGAGAGTGCAGGTATTGCATTTGCATGCGAGCATATCATCGGTGTAGCCAAAGATACAGACGAAGAAATGATTAAGGACCTTAATGCGCACTTCATGGGTGAGGCAACCGAGGTGGGTATGTATTTGGCAATGTCTCGTCAAGCTGATCGCGAGGGTTATCCAGAGATTGCTGAGGTCTTCAAGCGTTATGCATGGGAAGAGGCTGAGCACTGCTCTAAGTTTGCAGAGTTGCTTGGTGAAGTGGTATGGAGCACCAAAGAGAACTTGGAAAAACGTATGATGGCAGAGGCTGGCGCATGCGATGATAAATTGCGTATCGCTAAGCGTGCGAAAGCTATGGACTGGGATGCAATCCATGATACTGTTCACGAGATGGCTAAAGATGAGGCGCGTCACGGTAAAGGTTTCGAGGGACTCTACAACCGCTATTTCAAGAAATAATGGATATGATAACTAAAGAGAAGAGGGTAGCATGGCTATCCTCTTTTTTTGTGTATGGTGTATGATAAAGAAAAAAGCCGTCTCTCGACGGCTATTTTTCCACGGTATTAGTCTGTTTGATTTTTTAAGGTACAAAAAAGATTGAGTTGTTTTTAATTCTGGTGCAAAGGTAGTGCTTTTTACTTGTTCACGCAATAGCATTTTTATGTTTTGCAACATTTTTTGCCGTTTTTTGCATGCGAAACATGTTGAAAAGCATGTTTTTGCTAAAATCTCTTACAATCTTTCAAGTTCAATAACCTCTAAATCGCGCATTTCTTTACCGTCTATTGTAAAACGTAATAATGTCTGTACGGTTTGCCATCCTTGTTTGCCTGCTGCACCTGGGTTCATGGTTAGCATCTGCCATGTGGGGTCGTATTGCACCTTTAATATATGGCTATGCCCACATACGAACAACTGTGGTGTTTCTTTCTTAAACATAGGTAGCAACCATGGGTTGTATTTGCCAGGGTACCCGCCAATATGTGTCATAAGCACGTTTACTTCTTCCACGCGAAAGCGATAAAACTCGCTGAGTGAATAGCGGACATCTCCGCTGTCCATGTTTCCATATACAGCGCGTGTAGGCTTGAACTCGCGAAGATGTTGTAGCACCATTGAGCTGCCAATATCGCCTGCGTGCCATATCTCATCTACATCCGCAAAATGCTCCAACACCCGCGGATCAAGATAACCATGTGTATCGCTTAATAATCCTATTCGTGTCATGAGATTCGTTAATTCGTTTCGCTAATTCGCTAATTCGTTAACTCGTTAATTCGTTAACTCGTTAACTCGCTAATTCGTTAACTCGCTAATTCGTTAATTCCTTAACTCGTTAACTCGTTCCAGTACCAAGATGCTTGCTATGATAGCAGCCACAGCCACACTCAGGAAGAATACCACATCCCGCAAATCCACTACGCCGCGTGAGATGCTGCTGTAGTGTTCTTGCAGCGTCACCCAATACAAGATAAAGCAGCTAACTGCACCTAAGATAAATGCCACTAATTGGCTGCGTGTCACTGTACTGCAAAGTAGTCCAATGCCAGTAAACGATGCGCTCAAGAATACCAATCCCATCATTGAGCCGATGAATTGTCCGCCATCGATATTGCCAATAGGTTCAGCCATATAAAAAACGATGAAATAGTGAACGATACATGGCAATAGTGCAATTATGGTTAATAAAAATGCGGCGAAGTATTTGCTCAATACAATCTTCCACAGGGGGATAGGTTGTGCACGAAGCAAAATCCACGTACCTGTTTGTCGTTCTTCGGCGAAGAGTCGCATGGTCAATGCGGGACATACGAGCATGAGCAGCCAAGGGCTGATTTGGAATAGTCCATCCACTTGTGCATACCCTGATTCGATGACATTCCATTGACCGGGTATTACCCATAGGAATAGACTCACTGCCAACAGAAACAACCCTATTACGATATACGCAATCGGTGTAGAAAAATAGTATGATAATTCTTTTCGGAACATGTGCTTGTATGTTATATAGATTTGCGCTGCAAAGGTACAACAAAAAATGCACATTTGCAATAAAAATCACGCGAAAGTTCACTTTCAAGTGTGATTCAGGTGCGATTTTATGTCCCCTACGGGTTCATAACGGGTTCTTGACGGGTTCATACTATGTGATTAGTATGTGATAACTATGTGATTCGTAGCATTTCCTTATACCTTCTCTACCAGTACGACTAATGCCACTATCCTCCTTACCTATGTGACGTTTATCTGCGATTGCGATTTCTGCGATTTCTGCGAAAAGTGTGCAAAAGTATCTAAAAAAAATACACTAACAAATTCGCACTTTTC
Organism: Paludibacteraceae bacterium; assembly: GCA_045591505.1. GTDB lineage: Bacteria > Bacteroidota > Bacteroidia > Bacteroidales > Paludibacteraceae > Colicola. The sequence goes on along the minus strand of JAZNSW010000001.1, from coordinate 176 downwards.
GCACTATTCGCACTTTTCGCACATGTTTTACAGCGGACACTATCTTTCATTATCAATGACTTAAAGAATAGAGTGTCCCTCTTCACGGACTTTCTAAAAATCAATACGCAATCTTAATCACTCAGCATGTCGTTTTCGTGTGCCGAGTCCATAAAAGAATCAGCGCGGGCATTTCT